>JBFMFH010000112.1:0-118181 GCA_040752275.1 Acidobacteriota bacterium | reverse complement strand
CCGCACGAGATCGTGGCAGGCGGAGCCGAGCCGCCTGCGGCCGAGCCGCCCGCGGGAGCGCCGCCCGCCGAGGGTGCGCCTCCCACGCCATGGGCCGCCCAGACACCCGCGCCGTCAGCCGCACTGGAGGCTCAACCACAGCCCGGGGCGGCGGCCAGCATGGAGGCTGAACCGCCGGCAGAACTCAAACCGGCGCCAAGAAAGGGACGCGTGATCCCGCCTTCGCTGCGCTTGCGCATCGAAGAGCCGCTCCAGCCGGCCCGCGGTCCTCAGACGGTCGTACGCGAACCTGCGGCTGCTCCGCCCGTCGCAGCCGCGCCAGCCGCCCCCGTGGCGAGACCACCGGCACCGGCGCGTCCGGCGGCACCGCCCCGTCAGGCGCCTGCGGGAGCGAGGCCGCCATCGATGGTACGTCCGCCGCTGGCGCGTCCGCCGGTCACCGGGGGGCCACGACCACTGCCTTCACAGCCTATCCGTCCGCCGGCGGCTCCTGGCCTGCCTCCGAGGGGCATGCCAGGCGGCCCGACGCGACCCGCCGTCGGCCGGCCTCCGGCACACAGGCCGTCGGGCCAGCGCCCGTCTGCCGGGAAGCACAAGCGGCGAGTCGCGGAGCCCGTCGTGCCGGTGTTCAAGGCTCCGTCCGCCCCGCCGCCGATCACGCGGACCATCACGCTGGCTGAAGGCATGACCGTCAAGGACCTCTCCGAGAAACTCGACGCCCGGGCCAAGGACGTGCTGAAGAAGCTGTTCGTCGATCGCGGGCTCATGATGACCATCAACACGACGCTGGATACGGAGACCGCCACCTGGGTGGCGCGCGAGTTCGGCGCCGACGTCCAGATGCGCAGCTACGAAGAGGAGATCCTCGAGGTCAAGGCCGAGGAAAGCCGGCCCGAAGACGACGTGGTCCGCGCGCCGGTGGTGACGGTCATGGGCCACGTCGACCACGGAAAGACCACCCTGCTCGACGCCATCCGGGAGACGAAAGTGGCCGAGCGGGAAGCCGGCGGCATCACGCAGCACATCGGCGCGTACCAGGTCGGCGTCAGCGGGCGCCCCGTGGTCTTCCTCGACACGCCGGGCCACGAAGCGTTCACCCTGATGCGCGCCCGGGGCGCGCGGGTGACGGACATCGTCATCCTCGTCGTGGCAGCCGACGACGGTGTCATGCCGCAGACGCGGGAGGCCATCGACCACGCCCGTGCGGCAGGGGTCCCGATTATTGTCGCCATCAACAAGATCGACAAGCCCGACGCAAATACCGACCGGGTGATGAAGGACCTGACGGAACTCGGCCTGATGCCCGAGCAGTGGGGCGGTCAGACCGTCACGGTGCCCGTGTCGGCGAAGAAGCGACAGAACCTCGAACTGCTGCTCGAGATGATCCTGCTCGTGTCGGAGATCGGCGAGCTGAAGGCCAACCCGACGCTGCCCGGCCAGGGCGCGGTACTCGAAACGAAGCTCGACAAGGGCCGCGGACCGGTGGCGACTGTCCTGGTCCAGAACGGCAGCTTGAGCGTCGGCGACACCGTGATTGCCGGCTCCATCATCGGCAAGGTGCGCGCGCTCATCGACGACCGCGGGCGCCACGTCAAGAGCGCCGGGCCGTCGACGCCGGTCGAAGTCCTCGGTCTGGGCGGGCTGCCGCTGCCCGGGGACACCTTCCAGGTCACCGCCGACGTGGCCAAGGCGCGCCAAGTGGCGTCGTTCCGGCAGACCCAGGCCAAGGAGCGTGCCCTCGGGGCGAAGGGCACGCGTCTCACCCTCGAGTCGCTCAAACAGCACATTTCCGAGGGCGGAGTCAAGGAGCTTCCCATCGTCGTCAAGGCGGACGTGCAGGGTTCGGCCGAGGTGCTGGCCGACACGTTGAACAAGCTCTCCGACGAACGGGTCAAGATCCGGGTCATCCACGCGGGCGTCGGCGCGATCAACGAGTCCGATGTCCTCCTGGCCTCCGCCTCCAACGCCATCATCATCGGGTTCAACGTCAGGCCCGATCGCGGGGCGAGCGACCTGGCGGAGCGTGACAAGGTCGACGTGCGGCTGCACTCGGTCATCTACAACGTCACCGACGAGATGAAGAAGGCAATGGAGGGTCTGCTCGAGCCGACGTTCCGCGAGGTGCGTGTCGGTTCGGCGGAAGTCAGGGATACGTTCCGCGTGCCGAAGGTCGGGGTTGTCGCCGGTTGTCTGGTCATGGACGGACGCATCGCCCGAACCTCGGAGATGCACACCCGGCTCCTGCGCGACCACGTCGTGGTCCACGAAGGCAAGATTGCGTCCCTGCGCCGCTTCAAGGACGATGTCAGCGAGGTCAAGGCGGGCCTCGAGTGCGGCATCGGCCTCGAGCGATTCAACGACATCAAGGTCGGAGACGTCATCGAGGTGTTTACGGTCGAACGATTGGCGGCGGTCACTTCTTAGGGGAGACGAGAGAGTCGCAAGGGGTGTCACGTTCCTCTTCGCCTCCTGAAGGCGGCGAATGGGAGGGTGTCAGCTTGTCCGTGATACGGCCATGGTTGTTGCGCTGCTGTCGGTCGAGTTGTTCCTGCCGGGTGCCCGATCCCTCAAGGACAAGCGCATGGTACTGCGGCGGGTGAAAGACCGCCTCGCCAGGTTCAACGTGGCGATCGCCGAAGTGGATCACCACGATCTCTGGCAGCGGGCCTCGCTGGGTATCGTCACCGTGGCCACGTCAGAGGACCACGCCAATCGCGAACTGGCGGCGGCAGCAGACGAGATCGACCGCGTGGAGCCGGGGATCATCACCCGCACTCACGTGGAGTTCCTGAGGTAGCGAACCTATGTCACAGGGATTCCGCCAGGACCGGCTCGGCGACCAGATTCGCGCCGAAATCGGCGACCTGCTGGCCCGCGAGGTGCACGACCCCGGCATCGGCTTCATCACCGTCACCCGCGTGGGTGTCACCACGGACCTGCAGATCGCCAGGGTCTACTACACGACGCTGGGCAGCGACGCCGCGCGCCGCGAGACGGCCAAGGCGCTGCGGCGGGCGGCTCCGTTCCTCCGCCGCCATCTGGCGGGCCGGCTGCGGCTGAGGCGAGTGCCCGAGATCGAGTTCCGATTCGATCAGTCGGTCGAGCAGCAGGATCGCATCGAGCAGTTGATTCAGGCCATTCGGGAGGAACGGGCCGCCGCCTCCTCACCGGAGGGCTCCGGCGACACCCCGACCGGAACCGTGACCGATGACGAACACTCAGCGTGACGGCGAAGCCTTCCGCCTGGTCTGCGAGGCCATCCGGGCGCGACACCGGTTCGTGGTGACCTCGCACGTCAGACCCGATGGCGACTCGATCGGCTCGGCCATCGCCTTGGCCGAGGGGCTGCGGGCCATCGGTAAGGAGGTGCGGGTCGTGAACCGCGACCGCGCACCTCTCCAGTACCAGGCGTTCCCGAACGCGGAGCAGATCGAGATTGCCGAAACGCTGACCGGCGAGGTCGACGCGGTCATCGTCCTGGAGTGCGGCGATCTCGGGCGGACCGGTCTGCTGGGACTCGACGGGGCGTTCGTCCTCAACATCGACCATCATCCGGGAAACACCGGGTTCGGGCATGTCCGATGGTTCGACGGCCAGGCATCGGCCTGCGCCGAGATGGTCTATGCCATCCTCGTCGAGCTGGGCGCCCCGCTTTCCGCCTCCATGGCGACGTTCCTCTACGTGGCGATCGTCACCGACACTGGGTCCTTCCGCTATCCGGGCGTGTCGCCCCGCACCTTCACCATCTGTGCGAGACTGCTCGAGGCCGGGGCTGACCCGGTCTTTGTCGCGCGGCGCTTGTTCGACGGCAGCACCCTGCCACGGCTCCGGCTGCAGTCGATGGTGATGCAGACGCTCGAGACCGAGGAGAACGACCGCATCGCCATGGTGCGTCTGGAGCCGGGGATGCTCGAGGAGTCGGGCGCCAGCCTTGACGATACCGACGGGCTCATCAACGTGCCGTTGAGCGTTCGCCAGATCCAGGTCGTCGTGTTCTTCAAGCCGGGAGACGCCGGCCAGCTTCGCGTCAGCCTCAGGTCGAAGGGCGACATCGACGTGGGGCGCATTGCGCGGTCGTTTGGCGGGGGCGGTCACCGCAACGCGTCTGGCTGCACGATCGCCGGCTCCCTCGCCGAGGTTCGGGCCCTCGTGCTGGAGCGGGTCCGGCCGGAGGTGGCCGCCTCGGCCCAGTCAGCGTCCGCCCCGGAGCCGGCGGGTGGCTGACCTGCGCGGTGGCGTGCTCGTCATCGACAAGCCGGCCGGTCCCACCTCGCACGACGTGGTCGCGGTGGCGCGACGCGCGAGCCGGGGGCTCAAGGTCGGCCATGTCGGCACACTGGACCCGTTGGCGACCGGGGTCCTTCCACTGGTCGTCGGGCGGGCGACGCGCCTGGCTCGACTGCTGTCGGACGAAGACAAGGTGTACGAGGCCGCCATTCGCCTCGGTGTCGAGACCGACACATACGATGCGACCGGCGCCGTGCTCGGCGACAGGCGCGACCTGGTGGCTGCCCTGACCCAGGCTCGGGTGGCCGCCGGGATCGAGCGGTTCGTGGGCGCACACCTCCAGAGGCCTCCCCCGTTCTCGGCCAAGAAGCTGGGCGGCGTCCCAGCCTACGATCGGGCCAGGCGCGGGGAATTCGTCGACCTCGACCCGGTTCCCGTGGTGCTGCACGAGGCCGAGATCCTGGAGCAGTCGGGAGGCCTGGTGCGTGTCAGGCTCCGGTGTTCCCCGGGCTACTACGTGCGGGCGCTGGCGCACGATCTGGGGGCGGAGCTGGGTACCGGCGGCTGTCTCGAGTCGCTGCGGCGGGTGCGAAGCGGTCGGTTCGACGTGGCCACGGCGATCACCCTGGACGTGCTGGCCGCTGACCCGGCCAGGGCTCTGGACGCCATCGTTCCCCTGGAGTCGCTCCTGCCCGAGATCCCGGCGGTGCGCCTGACGGGCGAAGGTGCCCGCCGCGTGGCCCACGGCCTGAGCGTCGGGCCCGCCCACATCTCGGGCGGACTTCCGGGCGGGTCGGCCCGTGAGGCCAGATTCCTGAGCCCGGACGGCCTGCTGTTGGGCCTGGGCCGGGTGCAGGCCGGCGGCACGCTGCGGCCGTCTGTCTTCCTCGGCTGGCCGTGATTGATGCTAAGATGAAGTGTTTGGTATCGTCTCGCATGCACCGCTTATTGCACGGCGGACCCGGGGCGGCCGCTCGAGCCGCTGCTGGACCGTGCGTGGAGGACTCGAGTGGCACTGACCAAGGACCGCAAGACCGAGATCATCCAGTCATTTGAAACGCACCAGGGCGACACGGGGTCGCCGGAAGTGCAGATCGCGCTCCTGAGCGAGCGGATCGCGTACCTCACCGAGCACTTCAAGGTGCACGCGAAGGACCACCACTCCCGTCGGGGCCTGCTGATGCTGGTCGGCCAGCGCCGGCGCCTGCTGGACTACGTGAAGAAGAAGGATCCGGCACGCTACGCCTCGATCATCCAGCGTCTCGGCATCCGGAAGTAAGGGCACCCACCATGTTCAAGCGAGAACTCGTGATCGGCGACCGCCCGTTGTGGATCGAAACGGGCCGTCTGGCCAAGCAGGCCGGCGGAGCGGCCCTCGTCCGTTACGGCGACACCGTCGTGCTGGTCACCGCCACCGCGTCCGCCAACGCCCGGGAAGGCATCGACTTCCTCCCGCTGACCGTGGACTATCGCGAGTACACCTACGCCTCCGGGCGGATTCCGGGCGGCTTCTTCAAGCGCGAGGGCAAGTCGAGCGAGAAGGAAGTGCTGACGAGCCGCGTGATCGACCGCCCGCTGCGGCCACTCTTTCCCCCGGGGTGGCACTACGAGAGCCAGATCATCGCGCTGGTGCTCTCCGCGGACGACCAGTCCGACCCCGACGTCCTGGCGATCACCGGGGCGTCGGCTGCGCTGGCGTTCTCCGACATTCCCGTACAGAAGACGACCGCGGGCGTTCGCGTGGGCTATCTCGACGGGGCCTGCGTGATCAACCCGTCGTACGAGCAGCGCAAGAGAAGCGCGCTGGACATCGTGGTCGCCGGGTCACACGACAGTCTCGTCATGGTCGAGGCGGGTGCGAAGGAAGTCGGCGAGGCCGTCATCGTCCAGGCGCTCGAGGCCGGGCACGAGGCCATCAAGCAGATCGTGGCCTTCATCGACGAGATGGCGCGCGAGGCCGGCAAGCCGAAGCGCGCGGTGTCGGCCAAGGCGATCGGCGCCGACTTCTACCGTGAGGTCGAGGAGAAGATCTACGTCCCGCTGAGCGACGCCATGCGCATCCGCGGCAAGCTCGAGAGCTACGAGCGCGTGGATCAACTGCTTGAGGATCTGATCGCCTCGATCCCCGAGGGCGAGGTCGAACGCCGGGTGGAGGCCAAGGCCATCTTCAAGGAACTCAAGGAGAAGGTGATGCGCGACGAGATCCTCGATCGGGGCGTACGGCTGGACGGCCGGAGCTTCGACGAGATTCGTCCCATCTGGTCGGAGGTCGGCGTGCTCCCGCGCACGCACGGTTCGGCGGTCTTCACCCGCGGAGAGACCCAGGCGTTGGTCACGGCCACGCTGGGCACGTCCGAGGACCAGCAGAAGATCGAAATGGTCGACGGCGAGACCTACAAGCGCTTCATGCTCCACTACAACTTCCCGCCCTTCTCCGTGGGTGAGGTGGCGTTCATGCGCGGGCCGGGCCGGCGTGAAGTCGGACACGGAGCGCTGGCCGAACGCGCGCTCATGCCCGTCCTCCCACCTGAGGATCAGTTCCCCTACACGATGCGGGTGGTGTCGGACATCCTCGAATCGAATGGGTCGTCCTCCATGGCCAGCGTCTGCGGAGGCACCCTCGCGCTCATGGACGCCGGCGTCCCGTTGCGATCGCCGGTGGCGGGGATCGCCATGGGCCTGGTCATGGACGAGGCCAGCGGGCGCTACGCCGTGTTGACCGATATCGCTGGCGCCGAGGATCACTACGGCGACATGGACTTCAAGGTCGCCGGCACGCAGGAGGGCGTCACCGCCCTTCAGATGGACATCAAGGTGGCCGGCGTCACGACAGAGGTCATGAGCAAGGCCCTCGAGCAGGCGCGCAAGGGACGCCTCGCGATTCTCGAGAAGATGGGCCAGACGCTCGGGGCGCCACGCGAGTCCATCTCCACACACGCCCCGCGCATTGTCACGATCAAGATCCCGGTGGACAAGATCCGGGACGTCATTGGACCGGGCGGCAAGATGATCAGGAGCATCATCGACCGGACCGGCGTGAAGATCGATGTCGAGGACACCGGCGTCGTCAATGTCGCGTCGTCGGACGAGTCCGCGGCGAAGAAGGCCATTTCGATCATCGAAGAACTGACGGCCACGCCGGAGCTTAACAAGACCTACCTCGGCAAGGTGCAGCGCATCACCGACTTCGGCGCATTCGTCGAGATCATGCCGGGAACCGACGGCCTCCTGCACGTGTCGGAAATCGCACGGCACCGCGTGCAGGACGTGCGCGACGAACTCGAAGAGGGACAGCAGATCCTCGTCAAGGTCATCAACATCGACCCGTCCGGGAAGATCCGCCTGAGCCGCAAGGCCCTGCTCGAGGAAGAAGGGGGACCGGCTGCCGAACGCCACGGGGACGGCGAACAGGAGCACGGCGGGGAACCCAGGACGTCGGATGGCCACGAGCACCGGGGGCCGGGACCTCACCATCGCCCGCGCGGCGGACGTCCCGGCGGGCCGGGTGGCCGCGGCGGCGATCGCGGGGGTGACCGGCGCCGGCGGTAGGCGGATTCGCATCACTCCTCGACACGGCCGAGGACGACGGTCTAAGATCCCGTCAAGGACAGCCCCGGGAGCCAGTGCGCCGTCCAAACGGGTGGAGGCCGTCGACCATGACAGACCGCACACCTCGCCGACTGCTCGTACTCCTGCTGGGTTTCACGGCCGTCTCCACCTTGGGCGTCACGACGGGCTCATCCGTCTTCCAGGAGCAGCCGTCCCGCCACGATGTGACGATCAACAGCCGCAAGTACGAGTTCTCGCCGGCCCGCATCGAGATCAGGCAGGACGATGTGCTGCGGGTGACGCTCGTGGCCGAGGACATTCCTCACAGCTTTACCATCGACGAGTACCGGATCGCGAAGCGAGCGGTCCCGGGGCGTCCGTTGACCTTCGAGTTCCGAGCGGACAAGCCAGGATCCTTCACCTACTACTGCAACCTGACACTCGACGACGGGTGCCGCGAGATGCGCGGCGAGCTGGTCGTCGTCGCACGGTAGGGGGGAACGTCCTGGGCTTCAGACTTGGGCCTCAGCACGTCTCCGCCACGCCCGCGCGCGCGCCAGGCGTTCATCGGGGGGAGGGTGCGTGCAGAAGAACGCACGGGCCAGCCGCGAAGGGGATTCCTCAGCGAGATTCTGGGCCGCCAGCCGCCGCATGGCGGACATGAAGGCCTCCGGATTGCCGGTCAGGTCCAGGGCAAAGTCGTCCGCCCGGCATTCGTGAACTCTGGACGCCGCGTTGATCAGCGGGAGCGCCAGCACCGACGCGACCAGGCCCACGAGCAGCAGGACCGGCAGGCCCGCCAAATCGCCGATCCCCTGCAAGCCGAGGGACCGCGAGGCGACCGGCAGCACCTGACTGGCCACGATCAGCGCCGTCCCCCACAGCGCAGCGTCCAGGGCGAGACCCTTCCACGCGTCGCGGTGAACGTGGTGGGCCAGCTCGTGCGCCAGCACGACCTCGACCTCGTCGGCCGAGTAGTCGCTCACCAGCGTATCGGAGACGATCACGCGGCGCGTCGAGGCCAGACCGATCAGCGCGGCCATCCCCCGTCGCGTCCGGTCGCTCAAGCGCCACTCGTACGCGCCCAGGACCGGCGTGCCGGCTCTCGACGAGAGGTCGACCAGCCGCTGCCGAAGGGTCGCATCGCTCAGCGGAGTGAACCTGAAGAACAGCGGCATCACCACGACGGGGGCCAGCCACGCGAGCCCGATGGATGCCAGGACGCCCGCCAGCCAGACCACGAGCCACCAGCCGGCGGGCCAGAGGCGCATCACCTCGTAGACGAAGGTCACACCAACCACCGATACCAGCAGCGAGAGCGCGGATGCCCGGGCCTGATCGGCCACCCAGTGCCGCAGCCGCTGGCGCGACAGGCCGTAGCGGCGCTCCAGCGAGTACCCGAGGTAGTGCGCGAGACTCAGCGCGAATGGCTCGTGAAGACCCCACAGCGACAGGGCAAACAGGGCGGAGGCCCCCATCGATGACAGGGGAAGCGGCAGGTGTGACGTGACCGACGTGCTCCAGGCCTGCAAGGCCAGGGACACGCCCGTGAGGACGAGGCCGGCGAGCAGCGCCACCGTGGTGGCAGTGCCCAGCATCAGCGCCCGACGGCGCAGGCGGTGGTAACGGGCTGCCTTGTCCTCGTTCATGCAGTTGTCCGACAGGCGTTGCTCGGCCGGCCGGATTGCTGCACCGATCGCTCAGCGCGGATCCCGAGGGCACGAGTCCGGCGGCCGGGCTCCGTGCGCCGGGGAGGACTCAGGATCGGCCGACCGTGATCCCCCCGTTGACCGTCTCGAGGCGGAGTTCAGGCCCGCCGCCGTTGATCTGGCCGCTGAGCCGGCGTCGCGAACTGGGCCCGCTCTTCTCGAACGGGAGATCGGCGATGCGGATCGACCCGTTGACCACCCTGGCCGCCAGCGTGGCCTTCGCCTGCTCCGGCAGCCACAGCTTGATGCTGCCGTTCGTCGTCTCCAGCGACACTCCGCTCTGGCCCAGGTCCTTCATCCGGATGTCGATGCCGCCATTGGTCACGCTGGCCTTGACCGACGAGCCGAGGTCCTTGGCCTTGATGGCCCCATTGGTGGTATCTGCGTTGACGCCGCCCCCGATTCCGACCAGCACAATCTCACCGTTCACGTTGTCGACCCGAACGCCGGCCCGCCGCGGCACCGTGACGAGGTACTCGACAACGATCCCCTGGTTCCGGCGTTCCCTGGGGTAGCGGGTCTCCAGCCGTACGCGCGACGCATCCACCAGTTCGACGATCTCCACGCTCTTCAGGGTCTCGTTGGCGGCCTCGTCGGTCACGCCCCTGGCCGAGATCTGAGCCGTGACCCCGATTGTGTCTTCGTCGGCGGCCGAGATCTCGATTCTGCCGTTGATGTTGGCGACCTCGAACCGCACGTCCTGGCCGGATACGCTGAACTCCTTCGTCCACTGCTCGGTGGCCTTGACTCGGCCGTTCTCCATGCTGCTGACGACGATGTCGCACCCGGCGGCGGCCACCGCCAGCAACACCAGGACGATCCAGCCGATTCTCCGTGATTCCCGCGACAGAGGCATAGGTCTCTCCTCGACAGCTTTGACGGACGGGCCGGCGGCGATGTTCCTGAGCCGGCCGGCCGCCTCGTCCGCGGCGTTCCTGCCGGGGCAACCTCGCCGGCGTCGGGCGGGCCTTCCAGGCCCGAGCGCCGTCAGCGGCAGCCCACGTCGCGCATGATGTCGACCCACGTGGCCTCCGTGGTCAGTTGAGCCGGACGGAAATGAGCTTCGACACCCCCGCTTCTTCCATGGTCACGCCGTACAACCGATCGGCAATCTCCATCGTCTGCCGGTTGTGGGTAATCAGGATGAACTGGGTCTGGGCCTGCAAAGTCCGGAGCATGTCGAGGAACCGGCCGGTGTTCGCATCGTCGAGCGGTGCGTCGATCTCGTCGAGCACGCAGAACGGGCTCGGCTTGTACTGGAAGATCGCGAACATCAGCGAGATGGCGGTCAGGGCCTTCTCGCCACCGGACAGCAGCTGGACGTTCTGGAGGCGCTTGCCGGGCGGCTGGGCGATGACCTCGATCCCGCTCTCGAGCAGGTCGTGCTCATCGAGCAGCGTCAGGCCCGCCCGGCCTCCCCCGAACAGGCGGGCGAACATCTCCTGGAAGTTCGCGTTGATCGCGTCGAACGCCTCGCGGAAGCGCTGCCTCGTCGTCAGGTCGATCTTCCGGATCGCCTCGCCGGTCGAGGCGATGGAGTCGACCAGGTCCTTCCGCTGCGAGGTCAGGAAGCCGTGTCGTCCTTCGAGTTCTTCGAACTGTTCGATGGCCATCATGTTGACCGGACCGAGGCGGTCGATCTTCCGCTTCAGTTCCGCAATGGCCTCTTCCGGGGTCAGGGGCCTGGCAGGCGGCTCGGCCGGCCTGGGCACGGGCTCCGCCAGGACGTCCTCGCCTCCCGCCGCTGCCGGGGCCTCTCCGCCGCCGGTGTCTGCCACCGTCTCCTCGTCCGGCTCGTCGTCGTAGATTGTGCGCCAGTCAGGGGAGAGATCGCCGGCCTGCTCCATGTCTTCCACCTCGACGATGACCTCGTCCAGGCCCGTCTGAAGGGTCTCGACAACAGTCTCGGCCAGGTGCGCCAGGTCGCTCTCGGCCTTCGCGAGCTGTACCTCCGCATCGGCGCGCTGGGTCCTCACCTCGTCGTGCGCGTGCCTCGCATCGCGAATCGTCCCCTCGTGAACGGCCGCGCGCGTGCGCAGCTCGTTCACGTGGTCATCGGTCGCCTGCACGTGCACGCGCGCGGCATCCAGGGCCTGCAGTTCGGCATCGAGGGCCCGGCGGCCTTCGGCAATGGCGAGGCGCAGCCCATCCTGGTCGGCAGCCATCGTCGTCTGGTCGTCGCGCCGGGTGACGAGGCGCGACTCGAGCTCGCGCTGCGACTCCTCGAGCCGGGCCGCCTCGACCGCCAGACCCGCCGCACGCTCGGCGAGCCGTGCGTGGGAGGTCATCGCATCCTTGACCCGCTCGCCGTACTGGCGGGCCGCCTCGCGTGCTGCGAACAGCCGCCGCTGAGCCGCGCCCAGCCGCTCGTCCACGTGTCGCTGCTGGTCGCCGAGGCGGAGGATGGACGCCCGTGCTTCTGCCTGCTTCGAGTCGAGGCCCGCCAGTTCCTCCAGGGCGCCGCGCGTGTCGCGGGCGACGAGGTCCCGCTTCTGTTGGAGGCGTCGCTCGTCCTCCGCTGCCTGGGCGACGCGAAGCTCGTAGCCAACCATCGCCTTTTCCAGCTCGTGAATGCCGGCGGCAATCGCGTCGAGCCCGGTCGTGACCTCAATCACGTGCGCGTCCAGTGTCTCGACGCGCTCCGACAGGCGGGCCAGCGTGGAGCGGCCGCTCGTGAGCTCGTCGTGCAGGTCCCGGATTTCACGCTTCGTGTCCAGGATCCCGCGGCCGTCGTCTCCTCGCGTGCCTCCCGCGACCAGGTGGCGCGTGCGGCACACGGCGCCGTCCGTGGTGCCGACCGGCGTCGGTGTCATCTGCGCGGCCTCGACCGCCGCGTCGAAGGACGGTGCGATCCAGCCCTGCAGCGCAACGGGCGCCAGCGCGCCCTTGTGCGGGCCGTTCAGGCGCACCACCGACGAGAGCGGGACCAATCCTGGCCGCGGCGGTGCCTCCTCGGCGTGCGGCACGACGGGCTCTCGGGCCACGACGAATCCGCAGTGACCGGCCCGGTGTTCGCGGAGCAGGCGGAGGCCCTCGGCCGCCACGGCATGCGACGGCACCACGATGTACTGCAGGGCGTCGCCGAGACAGGCCTCGACGGCCCGCTCATACCCGGGCGTCACCTCGAGGTGGTCGGCGACGGACCCGAAGTGCTCGATGGACCCTGCCGATCCGGCCAGAATCAGCCGCGCGCCGTCCCCGTAGGCCCTTCGTGAGGACTCGAACCGTTCGAGGGACAGGAGGCGGGCCTGCGCGGTGGCCACTTGCGTTTCCGCCTGGCGGAGACTCTGCGCTTCGCCCTCGCGCTCGGCGCGCACGGCCGCGAGTTCGGTCTCCCGCACGATGCGGTCGTGGACGAGCGTCTCGAGGGAGCGGCGGCCGCGTTCGACGTCAGCGGCCGCACGCGCGTGCTCCTGCTCGACCCTCGCCACCTCGACGTCGAGGTCGGCCGACTCGGCAGACAGGCGAGACAGGTCGCGGGCCACCCGGTCGCGGGCGGCGGCGGCACCGTCGATGGTGTGCTGGAGGGTGGTCGCTGCGTTCGCCGCGGCGAATTGCTCGTTGCGGACGGCCTCGACGTCGGATTCAAGACCCGCGAGCTGGGCCTCGCTCGCGCTCAGGTCATCGCTGGCCGCGGCAAGGGCCGTTGCGGCCACCTCCCGTTCGGCGATGGCCCCGTCCCGATCCGCCTGCCGGGCCTTGACTTCCTCGCCGAGAGGGCCACGGCGCGCGAGCAGGGTCCCGATCTCGACAGCGACATCGGCCGATCGCCTGCCGAGCGACGCCAACTGGTCCTCGTCCCCCTGGATGCGTTGCTCGAGGCGGCCGATCTCCACCTCGTGGGCGTGGGCGGCCTCGCGCTTCGCGCGAGCGTCGCTCTCACGGCTGGCCAGCTCGAGGCGCAGCCCCTCGAGGACGGTCTCGAGGTCGGCCACGCGGGCCGCGGCCAGGGCTTCGTCGGATCGGATGCGCTCGATTCTGGTCTCGGCCGCAGCGATCGCCTGGGCGAGGATGCGCTGGCGGCGGGCGAACAACACCTTCTCCCAACGCCGAAGTTCGTCGCGCAGGCGCTGGTAGCGCCGGGCCTTCGCCGACTGGCGCTTCAACGTGCCGCGCTGCTTCTCGACCTCGAAGATGATGTCGTCGATCCGGGTGAGATTCTGCTGGGCGGCCTCGAGCTTGAGTTCGGCCGTCCGCCGTCGCGCCTTGTACTTGGTCACGCCGGCGGCCTCTTCGATCAGCTGCCGGCGGTCGGTCGGGCGCGAACTGAGGATGAGGCCGATCTTGCCCTGTTCGATGATGGCGTAGGCCTTGGCCCCGAGGCCGGTGTCCATCAGCAGCTCGTGGACGTCCTTCAGCCGGCACAGCTCGCCGTTGATGAGGTACTCGCTCTCCCCGGACCGGTAGAGCCGGCGCGCGACCTCGACCTCCCTGACCATGGGACGGCCTTCGTCGTCCACCAGGCTGCCAGCAGTCGCCGCGTCCGTCGAAGGCCCGATCGGCACGCCCGACAGCATCAGGCGGACTTCGGCGGCGGCGTTGGGCTTGCGCGCGTCGCTGCCGCTGAAGATCACATCTTCCATGCGGTCGCCGCGCAGGCTTCGCGCGCTCTGTTCTCCGAGCACCCAGACAATGGCGTCAGCGACGTTGCTCTTGCCACAGCCGTTGGGACCGACAATCGCGGTAACGCCCTTGTCGAACGCCAGCTCGGACCGGTCGCAGAACGACTTGAACCCCGTGATTTCCAGACGGTGGAGGCGCATCTTCGACAGAAGGAGTGGACCCTACCGGTCGCCGGACGTGGCCCGGGCCCGCGCCATACGGACCATGCGTTCGGCTTCGGCGAACTGCCCGACCGCCAGTTGCACCTGGGGATCGTCGGCGATCAGCCGGCGGCGAGCCTCGCTCACCCCCCAGAGGTTCAGATCGATCTCGTAGCGGATCATCGCCCTGATGAACGCCTCGTCCCGTGCGAAGGACGCTTCGTCGACGGGAATCCGCTCCGAGGCAAGATGCCTCCGGTAGTCGTTCAGCAGGGCGCTGCCGACCACGAAGCCGGCGGGCACCAGCTTCCGGTCGTGAGCGGTGGCCGCGATCCGCGTGTCCCCCACGGCCGAGAACTTCTGCGCGAAGGTGGCGAAGGTCTGCCGCGCGTAGAGCGTCCGTCCGAACCGGGACGGGTTGAAGCCCTCGATCGGCCCCTCGAGGCGCGCATCCGGCTCGATGCCGCCGCCGCCGTAGACCGTTCGCCCGGCATCGGTATGGCGCACGTCGGCCGGCGAACGTTCGCGGGTGGTCCGCTGGTCCCGGGCCGTGTACGACAGATACTCATCGAAGGTGCCGTCCCAAGGCCGCTGGATCAGGCGGCCGCTTGGAGTGTAGTAGCGGGCTGTCGTCAGGGCGAGTCCCGCATCTTCGCTGATCCGGTAGACGGATTGGACGAGGGCCTTCCCGAACGTTGTCTCGCCGACGATGGGCGCCCGGTCATGGTCCTGCAGTGCTCCCGACACGATCTCCGACGCACTGGCGCTCGCACGGTTGACGAGCACGACCAGCGGCAAGTCGGCGTACGCGGTCTTCTCCGTGGCCCGGTAGTCCTGGTCCGAGTTCGGTACCCGGCCGCGGGTGTAGACGATCAGCAGTCCCTGGGGCAGGAACTTGTTCGTGACCTTGATGGCCTGGTCCAGCGGTCCGCCGGGGTTGCCGCGCAGATCGAGCAGCAGGCGCTTCATGCCCTTGGACGACAGGGCTTGCAGCGCCGCCGTCAGGTCGTTGTCCGTGTGCTCGGCGAAGTCCTGCACGCGCACGTACGCGGCGGTGGCGTCGATCATGAACGACGCCGGAATCGTGGGGATGTTGATCTCGTCTCGGGGCACATCGAGTTCGATCAGCTCGTCGTAGCCCCGGCGCCGGATGGAGACGTGGACGGTCGTGCCCTTCGGGCCGCGGAGCCGCCGCGCCGCCTGTTCGCTCGTCCAGCCCTTGGCATCTTCGCCGTCGATCTTCGCGATCACGTCGAAGCGCCGCACCCCCTTCTTGTACGCCGGCGATCCCTCGAAGAGCGCCACGGCGGTGATGTCGCCGTCGATCACCTGGATGGTGATCCCGAGGCCGTAGTAGCGGCCCTCCTGCCGCTCGCGCATCTGCGCGTAGGTGCGCGGGTCGAGGAAGCTGGAATGGGGATCGAGCGTCTGCAGCATGCCGCCGATGGCGCTGTAGACGACTCGGTCGGGCTCGACCTTGTCGATGTAGCTGGTCTCGACGTACCGCAGAGCCGTGGTCAGGGCCCGGTACCGATCGGGCTGACGCTCCTGCGACGAGGCCGTGCTGCGCCCGACCATGCCTCCCACCACCGCCGACACCGTCAGGACGGTGGCGACCACCAGCACCACGCGGACTGTGCGCATACGCGCCATCGTACCAGATAACCCGTGCACCGGCAACGAGATCGGCGCCATCCACCCGCGCGCCAGCTTGACCGTCGCGACGACCGGTTCCTATAATCGAGGCTGACAGAAGGCGGTCATCCAGAACCAGCCCGATCGGCCGGCGGCGGCACCTCTCCACCGCCATCGACGGGCGTGCGCCGCCGGAGCACCTGACATGTTCGGTTCCATCGGCATGCCCGAGCTGATCATCATCCTGGTGATTGCGCTTATCGTGTTCGGCCCCAGGAAGCTCCCGGAGCTCGGCCGTTCGCTCGGCCGGAGCCTCGGCGAGTTCCGCCGGGCATCGAACGAACTGCGCAGCACTCTCGAGGAGGAGATCCGCATCGAGGACCAGCAGAAGGCCGCACCGAAGCCGGCCCCTTCGACCGACGACGCGGCCGCCAAGCCGTACACGCCGATCGAGTAGCGTCCCGGCCGTCTCTCGATGGCGTCACTGTTCAATCGTCCCGCCGCGCCCCCGCGGCCCCTGCCCCGCGGGGAGCCGCCCTACGACGACTCCGACGAGATCGACGACGGCGCCGCGGGGAAGATGTCGTTTCTCGAGCATCTCGACGAGTTGCGCAAGCGTCTCATCGGATCGGCAATCGCACTGGGCGCGGGATTCCTGATCGCACTGGCCTTCATCACTCCGATCTTCGACTTCATCATGCGGCCGCTGTACGAGAAGCTGCCGCCGGACTCGCACCTCATCTACACCGAGCCCACCGAAGCGTTCATGCTGAGGCTCAAGATCGCGGCGCTGGTGGGGGCGATGCTCGCCGTCCCCGTGATCATGTGGCAGCTCTGGCTGTTCATCTCGCCGGGCCTCTACAAGCACGAGAAGCGGTTCGCGGTGCCATTCATCCTGATGTCGACCGTGTTCTTCGCGGGCGGTGCGGTCTTTTCGCACTACGTGGTCTTCCCGTGGGCCTGGGTCTTCCTCGCGAGCTTTTCGACCGATTATCTGCTGATGATGCCGAAGATCTCGTCCGTCTTCTCGCTGTACGCCAAGATGATCCTTGCCTTCGGCGTGATCTTCGAGATGCCGACCGTCGTCTTCTTCCTGGCGCGGATGGGCCTGGTGACCGCGCGCTTTCTGGCCCGGCACCTGAAGTACGCCGTCCTCATCATCTTCATCGCGGCGGCGATCCTGACCCCCACCGGCGATGTGGTGACGCAGTCGCTCATGGCGGGGCCGATGTTCGGGCTGTATCTGCTGAGCATCGGCATCGCCTGGGTGTTCGGCAAGCGCAAGCCGCGCGACAGCCAGACCGGGAACGCCTGAGGCACCGCTGTGGCCATCCGCAAGTCCGCGGCGGGGGCCATTCACCAACTGATCACACAACTCGCGGATCCCGACCCGGCTGTGCGGGAAGCCGCCAGTGCCCGTCTGTCGGTGATCGGCGAACGGGCCGTATCGCACCTCCTCGACGCGTTCCGGCACTCGCCCTCCGCGGTCGCCCGGGCGCAGATGCTCCGGGTGATCGAATCCGCCCACGATCGCCGGGGGCTGGCACTCGCACGCAGCCTCCTCGCGTCACCGGCCGAGGAGCCGTTGGTGGCCTCGGCCGCCATCCGCCTGCTCGGAACGTTCGTCGATGATGAAGGCACGGAGGCGCTCGACACACTCGGCGCCCTCGTGCTCGACACGTCGCGGTCCGAGGCCGAGCGTCTGGCGGCCTGGAAGGCCATCGCGTCGATGCCGCGGCGGACGCTTGCGCCGATCCGCAGGCAGCTGAGGAACGACACGAACCCGCGCGTGCGCGCGGCCGTGCAGCAGGGTGCGGAGGCACCCGAACTGCTCCCTTCCCTGCAGAGCCTCGTTGAGGCAGCGCTCTCGGACGAGCCGATCGATCCTGGCGCGCTCGCGGCGGCCCTCCGGCGGGCGCCGGCCGAGGCGGCCATCCCCGTGCTGCACCAGCTCGTGGAAGCGATCGGCGCGCGGGAGCGCAGGGCCGTCGAGGCGGATCGGGCGGAGTGGACCGAAGCCAGGGCCACCGTGCATCGCACGCTGGCTGGACGCGGGAGCCGGGTGGCGCTCTACGACGTGAGGGACACGATCGGGTCGGCAACCGGTCCCCTGCCCCAGGGCTTCATCGAGGCCGTGTCGCTCGTCGGCGACGCGGCCTGCCTCGAGAGCATCGTGGAGGCACTGGCGCGCGTGCCCCTCCGACTCAGCCGCCCGGAACAGGACTGGCGCGATCGGCTCATCGACGGCGGCCGCGCCGTCGTCGCGCGCGCACGGCTGACCCGGCGCCACGCGGTCGTCCGCCGGCTGGCACAGAGACACCCGGAGATCGTTCGTGTGCTCCTCGCGTCGCGCACCGATCGGCGCTCGGAGAGAGGGCGGTCGTGAACTAGTACGCTTTCGCGAACCACGCCGTCGCCACGGCGGGCCTGCCGCACCGGATGCACGACGCATCCGGCGCGTCGCCTTCCATGGGCAGACTGCGGATGGTCGCCTGCGTAGCCGACTTGATCTCCGCCTCACAGGCTTCCTCGCCGCACCACGGGGAAATGACAAAGCCCGGGCGGCCCGCCATGATCTGCGCGAACTCGTCCCACGACGTCGTGCGGCTGGTGTGGTCGGCGCGGTGCGCCACCGCCCGATCGTAGAGGCTGCGCTGGATCGTTTCCAGAAGGGCACGTACGCGCTCGGCGAGTCCCTCGATCGGGAGCGCCTGCTTCTCGCGCGTGTCGCGCCGCGCCGAGAACACCTGGTGCTTCTCGATGTCCTTCGGCCCGATCTCGAGGCGCAGTGGCACGCCGCGCAGCTCCCATTCCGAGAACTTCCACCCCGGCGTGTACGCGTCGCGATCGTCCAGCAGCACGCGAACCCCGGCAGCCACGAGCGCCTCGCGAATCTCGCGCGCCGCCGGCAGCACGGTCTCGTGCCAGTTCCCCCGGGGAATCGGCACGATGACGACCTGATACGGCGCGAGACGAGGCGGCAACACGAGCCCGGTTTCGTCGCCGTGCGTCATGATGACGCCTCCGATGAGCCGCGTGGACACCCCCCAGGACGTACCCCAGACATACTGCAGCGACTTGTCGCGCGCCTGGAAACGGATCTCGAACGCCTTCGCGAAGTTCTGGCCGAGGTTGTGGGACGTGCCCGCCTGAAGCGCCCGGCCGTCGCCCATCAGGGCCTCGATGGAATAAGTCCGCAACGCGCCGGCGAATTTCTCGCTCTCGCTCTTGCGCCCCGCCACAACCGGCATGGCCAGCACGTTCTCGGCGAACTCCTTGTACACCTGGAGGATCTTCAGCGTCTCTTCTTCGGCCTCCGCCTCGGTCTCATGAGCCGTGTGGCCCTCCTGCCAGAGGAACTCGGTCGTCCTGAGGAACAGCCGCGTCACCTTCTCCCAGCGGACGACGTTGGCCCACTGGTTGATGAGGACCGGCAGGTCGCGCCACGACTTGATCCACTTGGCGTACATCGTGCCGATGATGGCCTCGGAGGTCGGGCGAATGGCGAGCGGTTCTTCCAGCTCCTCGGTGCCGCCCTTGGTCACCCACGCCACTTGTGGGGCGAAGCCCTCGACGTGCTCCGCTTCCTTCATCAGGAAGCTCTGGGGAATGAACAGCGGGAAGTACGCATTCACGTGGCCGGTCGCCTTGAACCGATCGTCGAGACCGCGCTGCATGAGCTCCCAGATGGCGTAGCCGTACGGCCTGATGACCATGCAGCCCTTGACGGGCGAGTAGTCCGCCAGTTCGGCGCGTCGAACCAGGTCGGTGTACCAGCGCGAAAAGTCTTCCGACCTTGGGGTGATCTCGGTGATGAACTGGTCCTTGCTCTCGTCCTTCTCGGCCATCGGCGTGTTCCTGTCCATCATCTGCCCGGTCCGTCCCTCCCGCGCACGATCCTCCGATCCATACCGGGAGGCGGTGTCCTGTGATGACGAACGCGTGATCGGTGGTTGACTCCCCTTCCTGGCCGCAGTCCGCGCGTGCGATCGGCAGCAGGGGTAAGTGGTATCCTACCATCGACTCCCGCGCTCGCGATCGCGACGCGCGGCCGGGTCCGACCGCAAGCATGCCTCTGCCGACTCGCGTCGACGTTCATACGGCCTCGCGCCAGTACACGGTCCTGATCGGCCAGGGTCTGCTCGCCCAGCTTTCCAGAGTCCTCGACGAGAGCGGCCTCGGCTCGCGACGCGTCGTGGTGTCGAACCCGACCGTCTGGGGCCACTGGGGAAGCGTGCTCAGGCAGTCGTGGCCGGCGAAGGAACCCGTGCTGGTGCCGGACGGTGAGCAGTACAAGACCCTGCATACAGTCACGCGCGTCTACGAGGCCCTTTTTCAAGCCCGCGCGGACCGAGAGACTGCCATCGTGACCTTTGGGGGTGGTGTCGTAGGCGACCTCGCGGGCTTCGCCGCCGCCAGCTACCTGCGCGGCCTGGGTCTCGCCCACGTCCCGACGACGCTGCTCGCTCAGGTGGACGCCGCCGTCGGTGGCAAAGTCGGCGTCAATCTCCCGGGCGGCAAGAACCTGGTCGGGGCCTTCTATCAGCCGTGGGTCGTCGTGTCGGATCAGGACGTCCTGCAGACGCTGCCAAGACGCGAATTCAGGGCCGGTCTCTATGAAATCGTCAAGTACGGCGTCGCGTGCAGCCGCGACCTGTTCGAGCGTCTGCACCGCGATCTCGGCCCCGTTACGAAGAGAGAGGCCGGCGCGCTCGCACCAGTCATCGCGGAGTCATGCCGGATCAAGGCGGCCATCGTCGTCACCGACGAACGAGAGGCCGGAGCCCGGCGCGTCCTGAACTTCGGCCACACGGCCGGCCATGCCCTGGAGGCGGTCACCAGGTACCGACGGTTCCTGCACGGCGAAGCGGTGGCGTGCGGCATGCTCGTGGCCTGCGAGATCGCGAGGGGGCGAGGCCTACTGAGCGGACAGGACCACGGGCGTCTCGAATCGCTGCTGGGTCAGTTGGGCCCGCTGCCCACCCTTGCCGACCTTCGGGCGTCGGACATCGTGGACGCGATGCGCGCCGACAAGAAATCGCGAGAGGGGCGGCTGACGTTCGTGCTCCCCGTTGCCATCGGTCAGACAACCATCGTTGACGACGTGGAGGACGAGGAGATCGCCCGGGCACTCGTGGCCTGCGGGTTGTCGAGCTTGTGAGGAAGCCCGATCTCCGGTCCCCGGTCCCTGTTATCTGATCCACCCCGGCGGAATGCCCGAACGTCGCGCGTCCTCCTCGATCTCGAGGACCTGCCGGTCGAGGTTGGCCTGTTCCTGCTTGAGCCGTTCGAGTTCGTCGAGGGCACGCTGCCGTTCGGCAGCAATAATCGCGCGTTGGGCAGGGTCGTCGCGGGCCGTGAAGTCCGCCCACAACGCGTTGATCCGGCTCTGCAGGGCATCCATGTAGACGCGGTTGCGGTCCTGCTGCTGGCGGGCGTTCGTCATGCGCTCGCGCCAGTAGGCTTCCGTTCGTCGCGGATCCTCGGGAGTCCGTTCCGCCGACCCCGGGGGCACCCGCTCAGCCGGCGTCGATCCCGCCGCGCTTCCCGGCGCCGAACTGGACCCGGTAGCCGTGTCCGCGGGGGGAGTGGCCGGACGGGCCGGCAAGAGGCTGTCGTTCGTGTAGACCTTGGCCGGCGTCTTGATCGCCTTGCGCCTCGCTTCCTCGCGGCGAGCCAGTTCTCCGAGCGACTGGGCTCCCGCCACGGACGACGCCGCGGCAATCAGGGTCACAACAGCCGCCGCCATCAGCCGAGCGTTGAAGCGGTGCCTCATGGTTCCACCCTTCAGCCCCCGCGAGCATGGACGGGGTGCTCAGTCGTATCGGTCCAGGCCGGCAGGAACTTCACGAGGGCTCTGGACTCGGGCCGTGGCGGCTCAGCGGACCGTTGACTGGGCGGCGATCCTCACGACGGGGGTGCCGGGCACGCGGAGGACTGTGCCAGTGCGGGCGGCATGGGCACCACGCGGTCCAAACGATTCCGTCCTCACGTATATGATACCGCCGCCACCGCGAAAGGGCACCTCCTCGGACGCGTCGTCCGTTTCAGGCGCACCATCCTCTTCGGCAGGGTCGTCCCCCACCCAGGCCACTACGTGGAAGGACGGCAGGAGTTCGTCTCCTCCCCAGAGATCGCCTGTCGACGCGTGGCCATAGACGCGCCACCGGGGGTTGTTGCGCCCCCACGGACGTTCGGCGGTTGGCTGGTCGAGCTGTCCCGCAGTGCACACGGTCGGCCTCCCGCAATTCAGGACATGCGTCACCCGCACCAGATCGAGGAGCCGGCCGTCTGGCAGGGTCAGCGCAGCCTGAGAGTCGGACAGCACGGCAGATCGGATCGTCCCGGCGAGTACGGCCGACCAGTCGGGGATGTCCTGAAGCTCCGCGGCGGCGATCACAAGCCCGGCTTCCGCCGCATAGCCCGCGGCAGCCGCCCCTTCGCTGTTTGCGGCGATCGCGGGATCGGTGCTGGCCAGTATCGCCATGCCCAGCGCAATCGCGGACACCAGGCCCAGGGCCAGGACTGCCGCAACGAGTGCGACACCTTCGTCAGGACTCTCGCGGCCAGTGCGCCATCTCCCGGCAATCCCACGCACCCCGGGGGTGCTAGCGTCCGTTGCGCAGCGCCACATCGACAGATACCTCGAGGTCGGGAACCAGGGCACCGGCGTTCCGGCCATCGCCCGGCCGGCTGAACAGGCGGGGATGGCTGCCGCGCGCGGCGCCTGACTGAGCCTGGACGCGCAGCGTCAGTCGGACGCGCCGGACGCGCATCAGGTCCGCGTCAAAACGCCAGGCCGATCCACCATCCGGGCACCAGGGACCGTCGCCAAGCGCAGCCGGCGACAACCGCGTCAGGCCGCCGTGGTCCTCGGGCAGGCTCGGAAGCCGCGGCACGAGGGCTTCCGCCGTCGCCACGAAGGTGCAATTCTCACCCGCCCCCCACGCATCCGCCGGATCGTCCAGCCCCGGCCTCGGAGGCTCGGGGCCGTATGAGACCAGGATGCGTCCGCCGGACGTGCCGAGCACAACCGGCGGCGTGGGATCGCCGAAGTACTCGATGGCGATGCCGGCAAGGCCGTCGAGCAGCGGGAAGTCGCCGCCGCCGCGGCCGGACCTGAGCTGCAGCGATCCGGCGCCGGGGTCGGCTCGCGCATGGTACGCCTCCAGCGTGGTGCGGCCGATGACCGATCCTGCGCGATACGCACGAGAGAAGGTCGCGGGTGCGTGGGTCAGGAGCGTCCCGTCGCTCGATACCCCGGTCACCACGAACTCGTCGCGGGCACCGGAAGCATCAACGATGGCAGCCTGCGTGCCGTCTGTGAAGCGGCACGCCTGTTGATCGGCGGCACATCCCGGCGGCAACGCCACCACGAGCGGGGCCGATGTCCCAGCCATGTCTTCTGCGAGCTGCAACTGGAGGCCGGCATCCAAACCAAGCACCGTCAGGGCGTCGGCGGCTGGCTGGCATGCGGGCTGGCCGGGCGCCCACCGGCATGGCAGCAAGGCCGGCCACGGGCGCGGCAGTCTCGCACCTGGGCCGACGACGATGCCGGCCCCGGAGTGCTGGATTGCACGCGCGAGCGAGACGGCCAGGACCCGCAGGCGTTGCTGGACGTCGGCGGCCTCTCCGATGGCGTGGATGCCTCCGGCCCACGGCAGCGCAACGGACAGAATCGTCGCCAGAGCGATGAGCGTGACGGTTGTGGCCACCAGCAGTTCGATCAGCGTGGTCCCGGCTGCCGCGCCTCGTGGGAGGGTCACCGGGCCTCCGTTCGTGCGGCTGCCAGGGTGGAGCCGTTGCCGAGCCCGTCGCACGAACCGACAGACGAGGCGGCCGGACGGCAGCGCCCGGCTCGGACAATGACGATGGCAAGGCTCGGATGACGTTCCAGCGGGGCCACCGACCAGCGCCGCCCATAGACGACGCCGGCGGACGTGCGGTCCTGCCCGGCCACCCTTCCGTCCGCGTCGAGATACTCCACGTAGCCGGACGTGTCGGACTCGAGCGTGCCCGCTGGCGAGTCCGGCGGCCGGGAAGGCTGGGCGAGCAGTTGCTCGATCTTCTGGACGGCCAGCAGCGTGCTCATGGAGCGGTCGCGGGACATCGTCAGTGAGCGCACCGATTGGGCCGCCACGTCGGCCATGGCCACCAGGGCACCGGCGATGAGACCGATGGCGACGAGGGCTTCGATGAGGCTGGCGCCTCGCCCGGGATTCGGAATTCGGGATTCGGGACCCGCGTCGTCCCGAAAGCGGTCCTGCATGCAATCCACGAGAGCAAGACGCAGGCCATCGTCGCCATGGGCCGGGGCCAACGAAACAGGCCACGACTCGATCGACACCCGGGATGGCTTCTGGGGAGTTGCGGGAACTGCAACAAGAGACCCATCGCCAACGCGGCACTTTCTGCCTGCAACGCCCAGAGTCTTCGTCGAGCCGCGGCGGCACCGCCGGAACCCGCAGCCCCGGAGGTCTGGATTCCCGCGCCACGGGCACGGCGACGCGGGGGCAGTTCCCGCCGGCCGGCCCGACTCCCGAATCCCGACTCCCGAATCCCGACGGCGTCAGCGGATGAGATGCACCCGCCCGAGCCCGTTGACGGCAATCGACCGCGTCACGCCGGCCTTCGACAGTGTCAGCATCAGGCCACCGGCCTGAACAGCAGGCCACGTGCCGGTGACACCGCCGTCGACGTGAGCGGTGCCATCCGGCCAGAACTCAATGGTCTGGGCCGCGTTGAAGCTGACGCCGATCGGCAGTCGGCGGATGGGGCCGTCGTGATTCGGACGGGTCAGGGGGTTGTTGTCTGGCGGCGGGTACGGGTAGGTGGCCTCACTGCAGCGGGCCACCGGTGCATCGAGGGCATCGGGCACGCCGGGAGCGCCGAGGACCTCCACACGTCTGAACTCCCCGGTGGCCGGGCAGTCGAACCGGACGCGCACCATGCGGTTCGCGGTCACGGCGGCCAGACGCGCCGTCTGCAATTCACGTTCGACGGCCCGCGACGCCATGCCGAGGCGGTAGGCATCGATGGCCCGGCCGAGCATGGGCGTGCCGATGGCGGCCAGCGCCACGAAGATCGCAGACACGAGGAGCAGTTCGATCAGCGTGAACCCTCGCGGGTCCTGTCGCCGGACAGCCCACCGGCTGAGGGCCTTCCGCCGTGGCGGGCGCCCGTCCGGCGCCACCCGCTCGGGATCATTGTTCCGTCTATTCCGGGCGCAGGCCGCGGCCCCACTCATCGGCGTTCCCGCCATGACAGCGTGCGCACGCCCATCTGGCCGACGCCGTTGTTGTAGTCCCTCGGGTCGCCGATAATCTCGACCTTGCCTCCTGAGGCGAACACGAGGTGTTGGTCGACGACGAACGGCGCGGTCGCCCGCCCGTGAGACACGCTGCGGACCTTGGGTGTATCCCTGGACGTGAGCCTGCCGTCGTTGTTCGTATCGTACGCGGCTCCGCCGATGAAGGTCAGGGCGTAGAGACTGGCCCCATCCGGAGTGCACGCGGCTCCGGGCCTGAAAATCGAGGTCGCGAAGAACACGATGTCGCCTGCCACGGCCGGGAAGGCGCTCACCTTCTCGTCGCCGAGGATGCCGTCAGTCTTCTCGAGCGCGGTCTCGAACTTCCGCGTGCCGGTTCCGCTCTGGTCGAGCACGCCCACCAGCTTGTAGGACTGGGACACGCCAACCGACGACAGCAGGTCGCTGCCGGTTCCGAAGAAGATGTAATCCTGCGTCCCGCCGACGTTCACGGTGGCCATCGAACTGAAGATCGGGTGCGCGGCCGTCATGTCGGTGAGCTTCGCCGGGCCGGTCGTGAAGCGCGGCGTTCCAGACCCGTCGAGCCCCAGGTTCACGCGCCACACGCGGCCGTCCAGGTCGCCGACGTACACCTTGGTCATGTATCGCGACTCGGGCGGCCCGGCGGCCACCGGGTCCGCCTGCAGGGCGTTCTTCATCCGAGTGCAGTTGCCCGCGGCGGAGCAGCTGTCGACGGTCTCGGCGAGCCCGTCGCTCCCGACGCTGCGGCTGTCGAGTACGGCTCCATCGGCCATGCGCAACATATAGAGGGTCGTCCCGGCGACGGCGCCGCCCCGGTTGGCCGACTGCTGGCGCGTGTAGGGCAGGAAGCCCGATCCCATCAAGACGACGAACTCGCTGGCCTCGCTCTCCACCTGGCCCACCGCCGGGTCCGACCAGGTCTCGCCTACCGTCTTGTCGATGGCGGGCGCCGAAGCCCGGATGTCTCCGTAGGGCGCGAGCGACGGATCGAAACTCGTCATGGATGGAAACGTCCACACCAGGTCGATCCGGCGCGGGTCGGCGAAGAAGCCCAGCACCCCGCTCGTACTGCCATCGTCCGGGGCGACCGCCCCGGGGAGGTCCTCGAGTGTGACGTCGAACGTGTGGTAGAAGGTGCCGCCCGGGCCCTGGCCGACGATGAGGTACGTCCGCCACTCGTCCCCGAGCTTCACGTCGGCGATCTTCGGTGAACTGTCGACGAAGTAGCTAAATCCCCCCACCGCCTGTCCGTCGAGCAGAGCCTTGAGTTTCGGCAGCAGATTGAACGGCACGAAGGCCCAGGCCTCGACGCCGGTTCGCGCATCGATGGCGTGCAGCATGCCGTCGTTCGCTCCGATGAAGATGAGCGAGCGCCGGCGGTCGAGTTCCGCGGCGAAGCCGGGGTAGTCCGCGTCCGGCGGGGGATCGAGGGACGGCGGATCCAGGAATGCGGGGGTGGATCCGACGATCGCGCCGAGCGGGCGGCTTCGCACGAACTCGATCAGGCTCGCCGGATCCCAGGCATTGAGGTATGGCGCAAGCAGGGCCTGATTCTCGGTCTTGAAGGCGATCAGTTGGCCGTCCGGCAGGGCCGTGAAGATGTTCCGCCCAGCTGCCGGCGGCACATCCGCCACCCACAGCGGTGTGCCATCGGAGACGAATGCGTAGCCGTACGGGGGGCGCGCCGCGTCTGCCTCGGGCTTGTACATCCGGAATCCGCGCATCCGCCCGTCGAAACCGGGCAACGCGAAGCCCGCGGTCACCAGCACGTTGGACCGCTGGGGAATGACCGTGCCGGTTGCCGACGTGATTCGGGTGCCCGGAAGCGGGCCGCCGTTGATGTCGACGCCGTTCTCCAGGTTGACGGTGCCGACGACCGGGCTGGAGGTCTGGAACTCCGTCAGAGGGCCCAGAGGCCACAAGGCGCTCGGTGCCGTATCGACGTCCGTCCTGGAAGCGAACGCATGCTGCACGGCCGCATTGGCTGCGCGGACCACTTCGGCAACAGGGGACCCGAGCGGGGTGGCCTCGATCATCGCCTTGGTGATCTCGAAGTAGCCGCCGCCGGAGTTGGTCGCGATGGCGCTCAGTTGATTCCGGCTCGCGTCCGGCGGCGCGATGGCAATCACATAGACCGGCACCCGGTGTCCGGACACGTTGAGGAACGTGGAGGCCGTCGCCGCCGGATCTCCTGCGGCGGTATTGCCCTCCCCGCCGCCGACAACGAGGATCACGACCGTATTGCGACACTCGCAATCCAATCCGATGGCACGCATCGCCTCGGAGCGTGCATCGCTCAGCATCCCCGCCACGGGTGCGTCTGTCGTCGTGCGCGAGTCCTGCCCCGCCGGGATGAGTGCGCCGGCCTGGTCGACGTTGCGTGCCAAGATCGCGAGCACGTCGGCGTTGGCCGTGGGTGCATCCACCCTCACAAGCGGTACGGAGGCGGGGGCGCTGCCGTTCTTGTCACCGACGACCGGCCGCGTGATCGCCCACCGGGCTGCCTTCGACGTCTCCGTAGGATCAAGCTGCGCCTCGTCGGTGACCCAGACAGGTCCCTCATTCTTCTCCGAGCCGAGACTGGGGTTGGACTGCCGCATCTTCACAAGGCCGAAGCGCGCGACGTTGCCGTTGCGCTGCACGGCTTCGATCAGGCCGAGTCGCGCCACCGACAGTCGGGTGCGAGCCCAGAACTGGGCATAGCCAGGGCTTGCGTCGCCAACCGTCCATATGCTCGACGCCCGGAACCTGTCGCCTCCCATGACGTCCAGGTGCTCGAGGGCGACGTACTTGCGCCGGTACCGCTGCAGCGTGTTCGCCGGTGTCACACCGATCACTGCCTCCCAGGCGGCCAGGGTGCGCGGGTAGGAGTAGTGATCGTAGTAGGCCTCGTCGGCGTCGCGCTGCATGCGGTTGGCCACGTCGATCGCGATGATCACGTTGGGCTTGTTGCGCTGGAGGAAGAGCAACGGATCGAGTTGGGCGCGGGCGTCGGCCGAGGCACACGCGACGAGCACTGCCGCTCCCATCGCGCTCCGCATCAGAACCGTCGCCGCCATGCCAGCCTCCCGAATCCCGAATCCCGACTCCCGAATCCCGGCCTATTGCATGATGCCCGTCGCCACGTTCAGTTCCTGCGTGGTCAGCGCCTTGCCTGGCGTCTGGATCGCCGACTTGCGCGCCCGCCGGTTCTGCTCGTCCTGGCCCCGCTGACCGGCATAGCCCCGCTCGCGGCCGGGATCCTGCGTCCGTGCCACGGTGAGTTCGACGACGCGGTGGACGGCTCGCGGCCCGAAGGCCTCCGCGCGCAGCGACAGTACGCCCGACCCCGGATTCGCCCCGGAGTTCCCATCGTGAAGCGGATCATCGTCGGTCTCGGAGGGGTCGTCGCCCACCATGACCACGACATACAGCGGTGATTCGATCGTGTTGGTGGGCAGCAGATCGGCCAACCGCCCGAAGGCGTAGAGTTGCCAGCGGGGATTGTTGGCGCCCCAGGGACGCTCGATCGTCATGGCACGTGTCTCCGCGTCGCTGCAGCTCGCCACATGGCCGCACGTCGCCACGTTCAGCACCTCGGCCAAGTCCACGCTCGACCCGTCCGGCAGTGTACGCGCGCCGGAGGGTGGCCCATCGACGAAGCTCGAGGTCGTGCCCCCTGCGAGAATGTCGTTCCAGTCAGGGACCGTCAGCAGGTCCTGCATGACCCGTTCGGCCACCGCGTCGGCAGCGTGGAGAGCCTCCTGGCCGTCACGGTAGTTGCCCGAGATCAATGTCTCGCTGGTCGTGGTGAGGACCAGCGCGAGGCCGAGGCCGGTCAACAGGAGCAGCGACAGCAGCGCCACCACGAGGGCCGAGCCCCGTTCCCCTTGTGCCAGGCTGCCGATTCGCACGGTCTGACCCATGTCCCTACCGGCCCAGGTTCAGGTTTCGTGGTGACACATCGAAGCGGATCTCCTGGTCTGGCACGAGCCGATCGCCGGCTTGGCCCTGCCCTCCCCGGGTGTAGAGCGTGCCGGCCGGACCCCGAAGGGCCGGTTCGCCCGTCTGCACGCGCAGGCGGACGCGTATCTGCCTGATGCGCAGCAGGTCCGCATCGTACCGATTGGGGTTCGCGCCGTCCGGACACCATGGCCCATCTGTCAACTGCGACGGCGCCAGCGCGGCCAGCGATCCGGGTGGCCCGAGCTGTGCCAGCCGCGGCACCTGCGCGCCCGAAGCCGGGTCGACCATGAATGCGCAGTTCTCCCCTGCTCCCCAGGAGTCCGACCGGTTGTCGACCCCCATGGCCGGAGGCTTGGGGCCGTAGGTCGTCCACGGTCCGACCGGGTCGGTGACCGGCTTGTGCAGCACCGGCGGCTCGGATTCACCCAGGTAGGCCGTCTCGAACCCCACTACGTTGTCGACGACGGGCTCGTCGGTCCGGTAGCCGTCGTAATGCATCAGCTGGAACTGGGAGCTCTGCACGTCCGACCGTAGCCAGTAGGTATGCATCGAGACTTGCGTGATGATGGCACCGGGTCCATAGGCCTTGGAGAAGGTGTCGTCGCGGTGCTGCAGGTGGAGTGCGTCCGACTGGACGTTCGTGATCGTGAAGGTGTCCCACGATCCAGTGTCGTCGAAGATCAGCACGCGCATCCCCTGCTCGAACCCGCACAGCGGGTCCCTTGCGGGGCATCCGGGCTGGGCGTTCACCTTGACTTCGGATGAGGGCTGGGGCATCTGATCGCGGATGGAGCACTGCGACGCCGTGGTCGGCACATACATGATGCTGATGGCATCGGAACGGAAGAACACGCCCGAGGCGGGGTCGGACGCCTGCGTACCCACCCGGTAGGGCAGGATGGGGGCAAAGAACGCGGTCAGCGTGCCGACCGCCGCGCCGGAGTAGGTGCCGGCGCCGGCCATGACTAGGTCCTTGTGCAGCGTGTCGACGCCCATTCGCAGCCGCTGCTGCATGTCGGAGACTTCGGGCTGCGCCTGGAAGGCCCCCTGCGATGGATTGAACACACTGAACACGCCCGCGACGACGAAGAGCATGATCGTCATCGCGATCAGCATCTCGAAGAGGGTGAAGCCGGCCGCGCCCCCGCTGTCACGCATCATGTGGCCTTCCGTGTCTTCACGCTGACCATGCGGACGATGTCGGGCAGGCGGACGGCGGGGCCGGCGGCGGTGGGCTGGCCGATTCGGGTGACCATCACCTGGAAGATCAGCGTGTTGTTCGGGTTGGTGGGCAACGGTTCGATAGACCACCGCCGCACGAAGACCGTCCCGCTGGGCGTCACGGCCCCGGTGCCGATCCAGTTCCCGTACGCATCGAGGTAATCGGCGAACCCCGTCGTGCTGGTCGTCAGCGTGTCCGGCGGGGAGGCCGAGAGCCCAGTTCCGCCTGTGGCCTGGGGCGGGGAGACGGCAACACTCGTGCTGAAGTCACTCGTCGGAAGCCCGAGCGGATCGAAGCCCCAGGTCAGGGCCCGGAGCTGCTCGATCTTCTGCTCGGCGAGGATCGTGGCGGTCGATGTGCGCCGAGCCACCCGGTTGGCGTCCGTGCTCACGGCGAACAACTGGGCCACGGTGACCAGCCCGGTGGCCAGGATGCCGGATGCCACCATGACTTCGCTCAGGGAAAAGCCGTCCTGGCAGGCCAACCGCCCCCGTAACCGCCGCGTGGACACTCCAGCCATCAACAACCCTCGCTCGGGCCGAAGCAAGACACCTGCCCGGCATGCACGCGTTGGCGCACTCTCGCTAACCGACACTAATCGTGGGACTTATCGGTCTGGTACGGCTGCATGCCCGAGGCCGGCACCGCCTTGGGGGCGGCGTGGTCGTCCCGAATCGTAGAGCCGATGACGGTTTCGGCAGTGGGGTCGCCGGAGGGCGGTCCCCGCCTGCGCCGCGGGCGCCCTCGTACCGATAACACACAGAAGGCGTCACCGATGGGGCGTGGAAGAGAAAGACACCCGGCTGATGCACAGCCGGCGACGGATCCGGTGCTGCGCGGTCCGGCAGTGCGGACGGCCCATGGCGCCCTGGCATGCCTATTCGGTGGACTCGCGGTCCTCGCCGTCGTCGACCCCGATGTCTTCCGAGAGGCCATGCAGGAAGACGCGCTGGCCGAGTGGGCCTCCTTCTGGCTGTTCACCTTCGCGGGGATTGCGGCAATCGTCGCCGCCGTGCGAGCCGCACGCTCCTCGGACGTCTCTGCGGGTCTCTGGACCACGAGGGCGCCCCTGGCCGCCATCGGCCTGTTCTGCCTGTTCGTCGCTGGAGAGGAGATCTCGTGGGGCCAGCGGTTCCTGGGATTCCGGCCCCCGGCCTATTTCCTGGAGGCCAACTACCAGCAGGAGCTGAACCTGCACAACCTGCTGCTCGAATTCGTGCGAACGCGGCTGCTGGTCGCGGCCATCGCAGTCGGCTACGGCGTGCTGCTGCCGCTGGCCGCCGGCATCTGGGGACGCCGAAGCTCCCGGTTCCACCGCTGGATTCGAGCGGGAGCGCCGGCGGCGGGCCTGGTTCCCTGGTTCATGATCATTGCGCTCGTGGAACTGGCGTACCCCATATCGTTTGCCGGCGAGGCCGCAGAACTGGCTCTTGGTGCGGTGTTCGCGGTCGACGTTTGGATCCGTGCGGCGCGGGTCATGCCAATCGGGCCGTTTGCGTTCCCTGCCGGCGTCGCCGCTGGGGTCCTCGCGATCCTTGTGTTCTCGAGGGCGACGATCGTCGTGAGCGGCGTAGTTGCGGCATCAGGAGACCAGGCACTCGTTGCACGGGCCGAATCGGATCTCGACCGGCTCGGAGACGACTTGGCGATTGGCAGCGCGATTCAGCCGTCCCTGCTCCTCCCAGGCCGCGTGCACCAGCGGGTGTTCACCGCAGTCGCGAAGGACCACTTGCGGTTCTCGCCCGACGGCGCGTTCCTGCGCAACGCCGGCGTGGCCGGCGATGAGCCGCCATCGGCCCGGCAGAACCGGCACGCCTACTTTCTGGACCCGTGGCACAACTCGTATTGGATCTTCTTCAGCAGGAACGCGGGTGTGATACTGCTGTATTCGATGGGCCCCAATCGCAGGCGTGACACGCCAGTCACGAGCCTGACGCCGGCACAGCTCAGAGATGCCGTGATGGAGGATGACGACATCGGGGTGGCGATCGAGCTGGTGCCGGCGAAGTAGGCGACCCGGGATTCCGGGACGGGTCGAGCGGGCGCGCTCGCCAGCCGCGCCTGGACGACCGGCGACTGGCGTCGTGGCCTCGGCGAGGCCGCCCTACCGTTGGGAGTCCTGACGGGCGGAGGCCGGGTCTTCAGACCCGGCAGGCTGCCGCAGCTGCGCGATGCGCTCACGGATGTGGGGGGTCTCGGGGTTGGCGGGATCCAGCTCAACGTACCGCTCGTAGGCTCGGGCCGCCTCGTCGCCTTTCCCGAGCCTGTCGAGGCTGAGCGCCAGGCCGAGCCAGGCCGGCGCTTCGTGGGACGCCAGCGACGTGGCCTTCTGAAACGCCGCGATGGCTTCTTCGTCCCGCCCCAGTTGCCTCAGTGCCAACCCAAGATTGTGGTGAACCCTGAGGTCGTTTGGGGTGTGGGCGAGTACGTCCCGGTAGGCGGAAACCGCCCGGGCCGCGTTGCCGGAGCGCGCGAGCGCGACGGCCAGGTTGAAGGTGAACGCCGGGTTGTCCGGGTCGGCCGCCGCCGCCCGTTCGAGGTAGCTCACGGCCTCGCCGGCCCGGTTCAGTTCGACCAGCACCTGCCCGGCGTTGTTGAGGGCGTCGCCGTCGTTCGGGTTTCGGGTCAGGGCCTCCCGAAACCTCGTGAGTGCTGTCCCGTAGTCGCCGGCCTGGAACGCCGCGTATCCGGCCGTCTTCGCTGCCGCGGCTGCGGGCTCCTCGACCGGTTGTGGCGTCGTTCTCGTGGACACGGAGACGATCTCCGCGTCCGCATCCTGGACCGTCGCGGCCGCCGTGCGGGCGGCCAGCAAGACCGTGGACGGCACGGCCTCGACGGTTCTGGCGCGGCCGATGAGCCCGAGGATGGCAGCCGCGGCCAGCAGGACGCCAGCGGCAGCGGCCCCGAGCTGCAAGCGCCTGCGCCTCATCGCGCGGCTGGCGGCAGCCGTGTCGGGCGGTCCTTCGCGCTTGATTCTCCTTCCGCACCTGAGGCACTCGGGGCGCTCGAACGCCATCTTCGCGCCACAAGAGGGACAGGTGAGCAGCTCGATCCGTGTCATCGAAGCTCCCGCCACGCCAGCGTACGGAACAGGTTTCGCACGATGCTGTTGTTGAAGCCCACGGGATCACCAAAGATCTGGAGGCCCTGGTCGGTGCCGTAGTACAGGTGCTTGTCGGCGACATAGACGGCCGTCGCGCGGCCGACCGCCTGCTGGAGCGGGGTATCGTTGCTGTTGATGCGGTTGTCCTTGTTCAGGTCGTACGCCGCGCTGCCGTTCGGCGACAACGCGAAGAGCGAGGCCTCGCAGGTCCGGCACGGGGTGTCGGGGTACTCCGTCGTGGTCGTGAAGAACACGACCCCGCCTGCCACGCTCGGGTTCGAGGTCGGACGCTCGTCGCCACCCGAGCTGTCCGCCCGCTCCAGTTTGATCTCGAAGTTCTTCGTCGCCAACCGTCCGCCGGTGTCGCGCAGCCCCAGGAGGACGAAGTCCTGCGCCTTCTTGTTCCTGGTCCACGGCAGGATGTCGATGCCCGTCGAGGCAAACACGTAGTTGCCGCCCTGACCGTCCGGCATCAGGGCAACCGACGAGTAGAAGGGGTTCCACTGCGATGCGTCGTAGATTCGATCCGGTCCAGTCAGACTGACACTGCTGCCTCGATGCGCCAGACGATAGCGCCACAGCGATCCTTCGGTATCGCCGATGTAGGCCATGTCGATGAAGCGTGAGTCGTTGCTGCTGGCCGTCGTCGGGTCGGCCACCAACGCCGCCTTCAGGCTCTCCCTGTTCCGGTCGTCGCCGACGTCATGGCTGTCGAGGAGCCGCCCGGTCGCCGCGTCGAGGACATAGAATGTCGTGCCGGCGCGCACACGGCCCCGGTTCGACTGGCTCTCCACGTTCGGCGGCAGGTAGCCCGAGCCCGCGACCATGACCCACGGGCCGGACTCGTCGCCGACCTGGCCGATGGACGGCGTGGACCACGTCTGGCCGACCTGCTTGGCCTCCCGTGAGGCACCGGCGTGGACATCTCCGTACGGCATTTCGTTCGACGACCACGCGTAGTCGAACGTCGACATCTCCGGGAACGACCAGGCGAACGAAATCACGCCGGGATCCGAAAAGGCCTGCAGGACTGCAGTCTCCGAGTCGGATGTCGGCGACAGGCCGAGATTCGCGTCGCTGACATCGAAGGCCAGGTAGTAGGTGCCTCCGGCACCGTTGCCGATGAACAGGTACGTCCGCCACTGGTCTCCGACCTTGATGTCGGCGATTTTCGGTGACGCGTCAACAAAGTACTCGAAGTAGTCGACCGGCTGCCCGTCCTTGAGTGTCTGGAGTGCCGGCAGCATGTTGAACGGGATGAACGCCCAGGCCTCGACGCCCAGGCGGCCGTCGATCGCGTGGATCATCCCGTCGTTGCCGCCATAGAAGACCGTTGACCGCCGGTTGCGCCGCTCGCTCTGGAACGCCCGGTACGCCGAGTCCGGAGCGGGCGACGCCGAGGGCGGCGACATGAGCGCCGGCGTCGAGGTGATTGGCGCACCGAGCGGCTGCTGGCGCACGAAGTCGATAACCTCGGTGGCCCAGGCATCATCGTTGTCGACGGCGAGGTAGGGCAGTAGCGCGGCCCGATTGGCTTGGGTGAACGCCACGTACCCGGCGCCGGGAATGTACGTGAAGATGTTGCGCTGATCGGCCGCCGGCTTGTGGGCGACCCAGAGCCGCGTGCCGTCCTTCTCGAAGCGATACCCCGTCGACCGGCTGGCGTCCACCGCCGGCTTGTAGATTCGGAACGCACGAATCCGCGCCTCGAAGCCGGGCAGCGCGAACGCAGTCGTGATGACCGTGTTCGCGCCCTGCGAGATTGCGCCGCCCGAGCTGATGGACGTGCCGGGCAACGGGTTGCCGTCGATGTCCTTGGCACCGGTCAGGTCCACGCTGCCGACAATCGGGCTCGCCGTCTGGAACTCGCTCTCGAGGTTCGCATCGAACTCGTTCGCGCGTCTGAAGACGGACTGGACGGCGTAGTTGCCGGCAAACGCGACTTGCGTGGCGTCGTACACCTCGAAGTACTCGCCACCGCTGGCCGTGGCGATGGCCTGCAACTGCGCCACGTCCTCCTCCCGTGGGCCGAGGGCAATGACGTAGATCGGCACGGCCCTCGTGACCCCTCTGGCGGTCACCGCCTTGAAGGTCTCGGCCACCGGCACCGGGTCGGCGCCTCCGCCGTCCTTCCCGCCAACGACCAGGACCACCGCCGTGTTCCGGCACGCCCGGAACCGATCGTGGTCCTTCTCGATGGCCTTGACAGCGGACGCTCTCGCGTCCTCGAGCAGCGTCTTCACCGGCGAGTCCTGGAAGGTGCCGTCGTCGTAGCCCGCAGGCACGAGCGCGTCGGAGTCCGAAGAGTCAACCGGCTGCATCAGGATCCAGGCGGTCTTGGCGGACGCGTCGGACTTGTCGATGACCTGGACCGCGACCGTGTCCTTGGTGGAGTTCTGATCGACGTTGCGGACGTTCGGCTTCACCCAGGTGACACGCCACGACTTGTCCCCGAGATCGCCAGCAAGGTTCTTCTGGGCGTCCGAGGACAGGTACACGGGGTACTCGTTGCCCGGTGAGTCCGGGATCCTCGGCTTCCCTCCATGTCTGGTTCGGACGAGGCCGAAGTTCACGGCGTACATGTTCTCGTCAACGACCTGCAGGAGCCCGTCGCGTGCCATCCCCAGGCGGGATGGATCGTAGAAGGTCAAGAAGTCCGGGTGGAGGTTGTCCGTGACGGCAATGGACTCGGCGTCGAACCGCAGGGTCTTTCGGTTGTTGCCCCTCGGTTCCTCCGTCCTCACCAGGTTCTTGTACTTTCGCCGGTACCATCGCGCCCGGGGCGACACCCCGAGGCTCGTCGCCACAGCCCTGGACGAGCCACGGGAGAACCCATCACGATCGCTGTCATCGTCGCAGTCGCTGTCGCTATCGTCATCCCCCGTCCAGCACGTACGCCAGTAGTGCTCGTCGTAGTACCAACCGTCGAAGTCGTACTGCATGCGCATGGACGTGTCCATGGCAATGATGATGTTGGGACCGATCTTGGCACTCGGGTCCGAGAAGTTCTTGATGATTCGGAGCGCGTCCTCCTGGACGTACTGGTTGCGGCGTTTCTTGGGCGGCCTGGGCCGTTTCCTCGGGGGCTTCTTCAGCCGGTACCTCCATCCCCTCGCCTCGGTCGGCACGGGCTCGTACACGGAGAGGCCCACGAATGCAGCCGCGAGGAGGAAGACGACGAGTCTGAGGCTTGTGCGCTTCATGGTCCGCCTACTGCACCACCATCGCGCCGGTGGTTAGGTTCATCCGCATTTCGGTCAACTGCTGGCCGGGTGTCTGCACGGCCGCGGTCCGGTATCGCCGATTCTGTTCGTCCTGGCCGCGCTGGCCCGAATACCCGTTGTCTGGTGATTCCGGCACCGGGCGCTGGACGGCCACTTCGATGCGTTTGTGCGATCCGTGGGGCCCGAAGGCCTCGGCTCGCAGAACGATGACGCCGCGGCCGGGCGACCCTGCACCGGCCGCATCGTCACGGGTTGGATCGTTGTCGGTTTCAGCCGGGTCGTCGCCTACCCACACCACCACGTAGTACGGGGAGTTGAGCTGGCCCGCCGGCAGGAGCGCGTTGACCGGACCGTACGCGAACAGCCGCCACCGCGGGCTGTTGGCGCCCCACGGCCGTTCCGCCGTCACGGCGTTCATCTGGTCCAGGCTGCACCCCGCGGTCCGTCCGCAATTGGCGACGTTGGTCAGGGCAGTCAGGTTGAGTCGGCGGCCGTCGGGAAGCGCCCGTTCGCCGGTGGAGCCGTCCGTGAAGGTCGAGACGATAGAGCCGCCGAGCACGCCGTCAAGGTCGGACATGCCCGGCACCTCGAGCAGCGCGCGCTCGAGCCCGGCTTCTGCCGCGTAGAGCGCCTCCTGTCCGCTGCGGTAGTTGGCGGCGACCATCGTCTCGGTGGACGTCGTGAGCACCAACGCCATGCCCAGGGCGGTCATGAGCATCATGGCCATCAGGGCGACGACGACAGCGCTCCCCTCCTCGCGCCGAGGGTCTGTCAGATGTCGCTGTCCGGGCACTGGTTTCATCGCGTCACCTGTTCAGATTCACGTTGCGCGGCGTCACATCGAACTTGATCTGCTGATCCGGAACGAGGCGGCTCCCGTCGCGCCCGGCGCCCGGCCGGTTGACGAGCGTTCCCGTCGGAGGCCGGAGCGCCTTCTCGCCCGTCTGCACGCGCAGCGTCACGCGGATCTTCCGCACTCGCAGCAGATCGGCGTCGAACCGGTTCCTGGACGTCGCATCCGGACACCACGGGCCGTCAGTCAGCTGGGCCTGTGTCAAGGGCACGAGTGAGCCTGCGCCCAGCGTCGCCAGGCGCGAGACCTGCCGCCCCCCGGCAATCGTGAACGCGCAGTTCTCTCCCGCGGGCCAACTGTCGTTCGAAGAGTCGGTCCCGGTCATGGGCGGCTTCGGACCGTAGCTGGTCCATGGTCCGACCGCCTCGGACGGATCCCGCAGGATGGCCGGCGGAGCGGGATCGCCGAAGTAGTCGAACCGGAGACCGACGACGTTGTCCACGAGCGCCTCGTCCACGCGGTCGCCGTCGTAGTGCATCAACTGGAACGTGTCAGTCGCGGGATCGTTCTTGAGGTAGAAGGTGTGCATGGCCACCTCGGCGACCCGCGCGCCGGCCGGGTACACCCTCGACAGCGTGTCGAGGCCGTGCTGCAGGTTGCTCGTCGCAGCCATGGCCCCGTTCTGGACGCCCGTCACGGTGAAGGTGTCGAACCCACCGCTGCCGTCGAAGACCAACGCGCGATTCCCGACCCTGAAGCCACACGCCGACACTCCCGGGGGACAGCCCGTGCTCGTGGCGATCGTCAGATCGCCAGTGACGCCCGCGACGGGAATGGCCAGCGCGGCTTCGGCCGCCTGAACGGGGACGTACATCACCGAGATCGTATCGGTCCTGAAGAACGTGCCGCTGCGATCGTCCGAGGAGGTGCTGCCGATCCGGTAGGGTGCGATCGGGGCGAGCACGTTCGTCAACGGTCCGCTGGCGTCGGTCCTGTAGGTTCCCGCCCCGGCCATGAGCAGTTGATCGCTCATCTCGGTCACCGCCACGCGAATCCGCTGCTGCATGTCGGCGACCTCGGGCTGGGCCTGGAAGGCTCCTTGCGACGGGTTGAACACCGCGAACACGCCGCCAACGACGATCATCATGATCGTGACGGCCACCAGCATCTCGACGAGCGTGAAGCCGCGTTCGCGCCTCATTGGAACTTCCTCGTCTTGATGCTCATGATGCGGGCCTCGTTCGGCAGACGCGTCCCGGCACCATTGTTGGCGGTCCCCCTGTCGCGGATGCGTGTGACCAACACCTGCAGCACGAGGGTGTTGGCCGGATCCGCCGGCAATGGCGTGATCGACCACCGGCGAATGTAGGTCGTGCCGGCAACGGGCCGCGTGCCCGTGCCGATCCAGGTCCCGGCGGCGTCGAGATAGTCGACATAGCCCGCGGCCGGATCGAGCAGGGAGCGGGCTGGCGACGGCGAGAGGCCGAGACCTCCCGCCGGCGAGGGTGGTGTCACGGCGAGATCGGTCTGCAGGTCGCTCACCGCGTTGTTCTGCTGGTCGAATCCCCAGGTCAGCTCGCGCAGCTGCTCCATCTTCTGCTGCGCCAGCACCGTGGCGAACGTCGAGGTCCGTGCGGAACTGTTCGCCTTGGTGGCCACCGCGAACAACTGCGCCACCGCGACGAGCGACGTCGCCAGGAGCCCCGTGGCAATCAGGACCTCGACGAGCGAGAAGCCCGAACACGATCTACTGGAGCTTGATTCTGCCAAGGCCTGTCACCATCATTGAGCGGGTCGTCGACCCTTTCACCACCGACAACGCGAGTCCCTGCACCTGGATCTTCGGCCACGGCGTCGTGCCGCCGGAGCTGATGCGCGCCGTGCCGTTCGGCCAGAACTCGATGGTCTGGACACTGCTGAACGAGACACCCACCGGCAACCGCCGCAGGGGACCATCGAGGTTCGGCCTCGTCAGCGGATCGTCATCCCGGGCCGGATACGGAAATGCGTTCTCGCCGCACCGCAGCACGTCGTTGTCCAGGGTGTCCGGTACCGACGGCGTGCCGATGAGTTCAACGGTCCGGTACTGGCCCGCCGACGGGCAGTTGAACCGCACCCGCATCGGGCGATTCGACGAGACGGCCTTCAACCGCGCCGCCTGGAGCTCCCGTTCGACGTCGCGTGCCGCCATACGCACGCGCATGTTGTCGATCGCCTGGCCCACCATCGGAATGGCCACGGCGCTCGCCGTTGCGAATACCGCAACGGTGATCGTCAGGTCCATCAGCGTGAAGCCCGCATTGCGCCGGAGTGTCTGGCCCACAAGTTCCTCGCGGGGCGTTCGGTCCCACGGGACGCACATGCATACGTGCCCGGACCTTGCCCGCACCATACCCAGCAAGGTGCCTGCCAGGTTGGCCGCGCTCGGGCGTCTGGCCAGAAGGCCCTGATTCCTGAAGGAGTTAGGGAGTGAGAGGGGGCACGCCGCGCTGCCGCACGCCAACAGCCTGTGTCGGATTGCGTGACACCCTGCCACAAAAGACGGCGCTGTGTGCGATAACGCGCCCAGCGGGCGGGCACTCACGCACGCAGGGCAATTGGCAGGTCCAGGCAGATTCGTCGACCGCCCATCGGACTGTCATCGACCGCCACCTGCCCGCCGAGCCGCCGGGCCACAGAGGTGATCGTGTCGAGGTCGGGCAGGGGCATGTCACGAGGCCCGTTGTCTTCAACCCACAGTCGCACGCGCCGGAAGGCGTCGTCTCGCTCGCCCCGGATGGCGACGACGGGCGCCAGCCCGGCTCGCTGGCAGGCATCAAGGGCGGCCGACAGCAGGGCGCCCAGCACGAAGTCGATGGCGTCGGCCTGACCGTTCACGGTGGCGAACTGGCCCTGCACCGCCACGTCGCCGCCGCGCGCGCGTGTCGTGATGCGGTACCCGGAAACTGCACCGTCGATCACAATCTTGAGATCTACGGGGCCCGCCGGCGGTTCGTGGCAACGGACGAGGTCCTCCAGGGAGGCGGCCAGGTCGCTCAAGACGCTGCGAGCATCAGGGGAGAGCCCAGCGGCATCGAGACCTGCGCGCAATGCCCGCGCCCGCTCGCCCACGCGCAGGCGGAACGCAGCCGCCGCGCGCGCCTGGGCGGTCAGGTCCTGGCCGGCGTGGGCGTGCGCGACGGCACTGGCGAGCGCGCCGGCCACGTCGGAGCTGCGGTCGGCGGCCGAGACGCCGTGGCTTCTGGCCTCGCGTGCCGCGGCGAAGAACTTGAGCACGGCGAAGACGAGGATCCCCACCAGTGCGGCCACGATGGCGGTCAGGCCGAGGAGGGTGTACGCGGCGGAGGAAGTCATGTCACATCATCGATAGAATCCCAGGTACCAGCTCACGATCTGATCGCCCACGCTGGAAGCCGCGAGAGCGGCGATCGCCAGAAACGTACCGAACGGAAGCGCGGACTTCATGCCTCCCCGTCTGACGGCGATAAGGCCCAGACCCACGAACGACCCGAGAAACGACGACAGCACGAGCGTCAGCAGCGTCAACTGCCAGCCCAGGAACGCGCCGATCATGGCCAGCATCTTGACGTCGCCCATCCCCAGCCCTTCGTCGCCACGGATGCGCAGGTACACCTCGGCGACGGCGAGCGGAATCAGGCCGCCGATGACCATGCCGATCAGCGACGAGACCCACCCGGGCGGATTCACGAAGCTGAACAGGAATCCGATCACGATGCCCGGCAGGGTGATGACGTTGGGGAGGATTCGGTGGTGGAGGTCGATGAAGAACAGGACCACGAGCGAACACCCGAACAGCACCCGCGACCCGAACAGCCAGCCGAAGCCGAACTGCCACCAGGCCCACAGGAAGATGGCGGCGGTCAGCGCCTCCACCACCGGATACTCGACCGAGATGCGCGTCCCGCACGTGCGGCAGCGGCCGCGCAGGGCGATCCAGCCGGCGACGGGGATGTTCTCGAACCACCGCAGTTCCCGGTCGCACGACGGGCAGTGCGAGGGCGGCCGCAGCAGCGAGGCGCCGAGAGGCAGGCGGTAGATGCAGACGTTGAGGAAGCTGCCCACGGCGAGGCCGAGCAGACCAACGATCGCCATTGAGTAGGTCTCCATCGTCACGACGGTGGGCTCCCTTTCTTCAAGAGTGTCGCCGGGAGGGGGAACAGCCGCGACTCGCGGCTCACCGTGACGCCGCCCGGCCGAGAGGCATCCAGCACATAAGGAACCCCCGTCGGGTCGACCGGCACACCAGGCAGCAATCCGGCGACGATCACCTCACGCCACGAGCCTGGCGGGCGTCCTGTCGCGTTGCTGTAGCGGACGAGGACGGCTGCGAGCGCATCGATCTGGTCCAGGGCGTCCATCTGGACCAGGCGCAGTTCGGCGTTGTTCTTCAGCCACTCGTGATCGGCCGTCTCGTACAATTCGCGCCAGAGCCGCCGCGACGAGGCACGGTCGCCGCCCTGGGCCAGGATCGTCGCGGCGAGCGTGCGAAGCCACCACGGCGCACCCGCCATGCGTCCCGCCCGCTCGAACCATGCCGAGGCCTTGTCGAAATCCTGGACCCACCAGTAGTAGACGAACCCCGCGTCCATCGCGTATTGCCACCTGTCGGGCTCGGCCCGAAGGCCGCGTTCGAGCAGGGCCACCGCCTGGTCGGGGCGCCCGGGTCCATCCGGGAAGGGCTCGGCCAGGAAGATCGCGCCGAACCGGTACGCGAGTGTGAACCCGGGGTCGAGACTCGTGGTCAGGTCGAGCAAGGGATACAGGAGCCCGTACTGCTTGTCTGGGGCCTTCGACAAGCGCGTCTCGCCGAAATGTTGCAGGGCCCGAATCCAGTAGACGTCAGCCAGCAGGGCGTCGTACGAGAGCGCCAGGCGGGACGCCCAGCTCCCCGACCGCAGATAAAGGACGGCCGGCGCTGGCGTGGCGACGGTGTAGCGTGCATCCCGGGCGGCCTGCAGGCCGACGGCCAGGACGAACAGCAGCGCCGAGACCCCGGCGGTTGCCACGATCGTACGAACCCCGGGACGGCCGTCTGCAGCCCCGGCGCTCATCACTTGAAGTCCCGCCGGCCGAAGACGAGCATGGCGAGCCCCAACAGTGCTGCCGAGTACAGCAGGCCGTACCCCGCCGTGAGCGCGACATACCCCACCGCCACGTCTTGACCGTGGACGACGGCCGCCTTGACGTCGAAGGAGGAGAAGTTCGGCAGCAGGTAGGAGAGGGCCTTGGCCACCCAGGCGGCGACCTTCGAATCCACCACGGACTCGAAATGGGCAAGGTCCGCGGTGAAGTGGCCCACGATGTAGAGGCCGAAGGCGAACGCCGCGGAGAGCATCGGGCTCGAGAAGGTCGAGAAGAAGAGGGCGATGGCCGTGACCAGCACCAACTGCACAAAGATCAGCAGGAAGGCCGCGAGCAGCCGGGGATCGAGCACGGGCGCCTCGATGCTCGCCTTGGCGAGCGCGGGCTGGGACCACGCCATGACGGCCAGCACGCCGTACAGTGCGCCGGCCATCGCGGCCAGATTCACCGCCAGTGTCAGCACCAGGCCGATGAACTTGCCGGCCACGAACCAGTGGCGGCGGATCGGCTTCGAGAGGAGGTTATAGACGCTCCGCCGGTCGACCTCCTTCCACACCAGGCCGACGCCGATGAAGATGGCGATGAAGAGACCGAAGACCGCACTGGCGGAGAGGCCCAGGTCCTTGATGATCTTGATGTCCTGGCCGGCTGTGAGCTGACCGATCAGATACGAAGCCGCGATGAGGAGGATGGCGAACGCCACCAGATTGTAGAGCACCTTGTCGCGGACCGATTCCTTGAACACGTGGTACGCGACGAGGCCGACGATCCGGGCCATCATCCTTCTCCCACGACCCGGCCGGCGGCCAAAGACGCATGCCCGGCCCTCACCTGCTCCACGAAGAAGTCTTCGAGCGTCTTTCGGATCGGCGTCAGCGAGACGAGCGTCGCGCCCGGCGCTCGCAGTGCGGCAATGACGCGCTCCGGCTCGCACTCCGGCTTCAGTTCGATGGCGAAGCGCCCCTCGCCGATGCACGTCGTCCGGAGAGCCGTGTCGCCGATCGCCCGCAGCGCATCAGCATCGATGCCGGACATGACCAGCTCCCAGCCGGTCACCTCGAACGCGAGAATGTCGGTGAGCCGGCCGGACGCGACCATCCGTCCGGCAACGATGACCCCGACGCGGCTGCACAGCGTCTCGGCATCCGAGAGGATGTGGGAACTGAAGAAGACCGTGCACCCGCGGTCGCGCAACTCGAGGATGAGCGTCCGGACGTCGCGCCGGCCCAGCGGGTCGAGACCGGACATCGGTTCGTCCAGGAAGACGACGTCAGGCTGGTTGACGAGCGCCTGGGCGAGACCCACTCGCTGCAGCATGCCCTTCGAGAACCTCCGCAGCGGCAGGCGCCGTTCCCCGCCAATCCCTACCCGGTCGAGCAGGGCGGCGGCCCGGCGGCGGCGTTCCTCGCCTCGCAGGCCGAACACGCCGGCGACGTAGATGAGCAGTTCTTCGGCAGTCAGATGGTCGTAGAAATACGGGGCCTCGGGCAGGTACCCAATCCGGCGCCTGACTTCGATGTCGCCGGCCGGCCGGCCGAGGATGGACATCCGGCCGGACGTCGGGTAGATGAGCTGCATCAGCAGCTTCAGCGTCGTGGTCTTGCCGGCTCCGTTGGGCCCGAGAAACCCGAAGACCTCGCCGGCCCCGACCTGGAGCGTCACACCGTCGAGGGCACGGTAGGGCCGTTTGCGCCAGAACCCTATCGCGTAGTCTTTGGTCAGGCCTTCGATGTCGACCTCTGGCATCGGGTCAGCGTCTACTGCTTGCCCGCCCTCTTCAGCTCGTACTGCAGCGCCATGTCGAAGTACTGGGCCGGCAGCCCGCCGTCGAGACGGACTCCGTTGATGAAGAACGTCGGCGTCACCGTGATATTCAGGATCTGCGCCAGGGCGATGTCGGTCTTCACCTGGTTGAGCACGGTCGGGTACTGGGCGTCGAAGTCCTTGACCCTGCCGATGTCGAGGGCCGCCTGGCGCACCGACATCGGCGTGAGCGTGGCGGAGTTGGTGTACAGCCAGTCCTCCATCAGCTCCTCACGACCGGCCAGCCGCGCCATCCGAGTCGCAACGGCCGCCTCGCACGCTGCCGGGTGCATCGCACGATTCACGGAGCTGTTGCACTCGTCCTCGAGCGGGTAGTCCTTGGCCACGAACTTCACCGCCCCCGGGAACTGCGCGCGGTACTTGGCGAGAATCGGTTTGTAGTCGAGGTAGGTCTGCGCGCAGGAGGGGCACTGGTGATCGGTGAACTTCACGACCAGGACCGCGGCGCCGTCGTTCGGCACCGGGACCTGCACCCGTGGCTGCGATTCCCAGTAGCGGAGGAACTCGCTGGCACGGAAGCCCGCCGGCTGGCCGGCGGTTCCGTCCTGTCCGGCCGCCTGCGCCCGCGCGTCGCCGGCCACGGGCGCCCCGGCATCGACACGGGGATAGAACGCCATGGCGGCGGAGGCCGTCATGATGAAGAGAATCAGCACGGTCAGCAGCGCCGGGCTCGCCAGCATGGCGCGCGTGTCCTGTACGAGGCGACGAGGGAGCGTTCTCATACTGAAGGTGGTCCTCGCACCAGCGGTGAGAAAGATGCCCGCGACCGCGACATACGTCGCCAGGCACATCAGACAGACGGCCTTGATGATGAAGAATGAGGCGTACGCCAGGTAGAGCGACACGCCGAGTCCCGCCGTCGACCACGCGAACACGTACCCGATGCTGTTCTCGCGCAGCCCGGCCGGCCCCCACAGCGACCCCGCCAGCAGCAGCAGGATCGATACGAACCACAGAGCGCCCAGCAGGGCCACGGGGACGCCCCAGACGGCCGAGTAGCGGCTCTGGTAGACGGTCGTGCAGCTCACCGTTTCGCTGACGTCGCAGAAGCTCAGGTACCCCACCTGCTGCAGCATCTGGTGATGGACGTAGAGCGAGCTCACCGACGCCGCCAGACCGGCCAGCGCGAACAGGAGGACAATCCGTCGAACCGTTGAAGTCATGGGTGTCGCGCCTTCGGCGCCCTCCCGCAGTTGTAGCGGCTTCCGGGGATCCACGTCAAGCGTGGTCTGCCGTTACTGCGGAATCGGCAGCGCCCCGGCCGGGGCCGTCGTGTCGGTCATCGCCAGCGCGGTCTCCTGCAGCGCGTAGTAGACCGTACCCACGGTGTTGACACCATAGGCCACCGATCCGGCGGTGGCGGTCGGCGTCGCGGTCGCCCAAAAGGCTCGCACGTCCTGTCCAGCCCCGAGGCCGTTGCACGAAGGCGGGGCTTCCGCGGAGGGACCTGAGGAGCTTCCCATGGTCACGGTATACCCGGACTTCACAACCGAGTCGCCGGCGCCGAGGTCCGGCCCCAGGAAGGACACTCCCGCCGGCGCGGCCTGACCGAGCACCGCCAGCGACGGCGCGAAGAAGCCGTCTCCGCACGTCGACGCGTACAAGTACTGGGCGCTGACGATGCTGCGAAGAGAGCTGATCGCCGCCGATTCATTGCCCGATCGCCTGGCCCGGAAGAGCGACGGCATGGCGATCGCCGCGACGATGACCAGCAGGGCTGCAACGATCACCAGTTCGACCAGCGTGAAGCCACGGAGATCAGTCCGGCGCATGATGGGTCCTCTCTACGCGGAGGAGCAAGGTTCAGCCGGGTCCGGGGATCCGGCCTCTCGGTCGACCGACGGCGCCGGGCGACTCACCCCTGAGACGCCGAAAGGGATGCCCGCATCGTGCGAGCATCCCTCTCGGGGCTTCCCAGTCGGGGAAGAAGTCGCCGTGCCGCCCGGCGTGCTACTGGATCGGCGTCGCGCCAGCCGGAGCCGTCGTGTCGGTCATCGCCAGCGCGGCCTGCTGAACAGCCTGGAAGATCGTCCCGGTCGTGTTCGTGCCGAATGAGCGGGTGCCGCCGCCGGCCGTCGGGGCCGCGGTCGCATTGTAGCCCTGCACCACCGCACCGGCCGCGAGACCGTTGCAGGACGCCGGAGCCGAAGCCGCCACGCCGGTCGAGCTGCCCATGGTCACCGTGTAGCCGCTCTTGACCACGCTGGCCGCGCTGCCCAGGTCGGGGCTGATGAACGCCGTGCCGCTGGCCGGCGCCGTGCCGAGGTTGGTCAGCGTCGGCGAGTAGAAGCCGTTGCCGCAGCTGGCCGCGTAGGTCGACTGCGCACTGTTGATGGCGCGCAGCGAACCGATGGCCCCGGCCTCGTTGCCCGACTGGCGGGCGCGGAGCAGGCCAGGAACCGCGATCGCGGCGATGATGCCGATGATCGCGACGACGATCAGCAGCTCGATCAGCGTGAACCCTTTGTTGCTCTTCATGGTGTCTTCTCCCCTTCAGGAATCTGCCCGTTGTATCCGAATCTCGCGAGCCGCAGCCATCCGCGCGGCCGTACCGCCCGTCTGACTGGCGGGCGACAACGGTACTAGCAAGCGTCGGGCCAACTCGACCAGGCTCGGATCGGTTCGCTAAGCTACTGCAAGATAAACACTTGAGTAACAACCTCGCGATCACCTTCCCGCCAGGCCGCCAGCGCACTGACAGCCAGCGTCACCAGCGATGACAGGAATTGTCAGTGTTCGACGAACAGTAGCGGAACCGGGTCGGTCACCGAAGCTCGTACTTGTCGAGGAGGTAGCGCAGCTGGCGCGGAGACAGACCGAGGAGCCTGGCGGCCCTGTCGTGGCGCCCGTCCGAGCGCTGAAGGGCCTGGACGACGAAATCCCGCTCCTGGGTCTCGAGCAGCCGGGGCAGGTCCAGGCCCGCCTCCGGCAGGGCGACGGGGCCGGCGGGGCCCTCGCTCGGGCCGGACGCGTCACCCGGCCGGCGCAGCTCGGCCGGCAGCCCGGCGGCCTGGACGAGCGTGCCGCGCTCGAGGGCGACTGCCCGTTCGATGGCGTGCTCCAGTTGCCGGACGTTGCCCGGCCAGTCGAAGGACTCCAGGAGCTCGGCGGCCTCCGTCGTGAACCCGGTGACGGACTTCCCCATCTGCTCGCGGTACTTGATCAGGAAGTGCTCGGCCAGCAGCAAGATGTCCTCGCGGCGGTCGCGCAGGGGCGGCAGGTGCACGGCGATGACGTTGATCCGGTAGTAGAGATCCTCCCGGAACGTGCCTTCGGCGACCATCCGGAGCAGGTCGCGGTTCGTCGCGGCGATGACCCGGATATCGGCGCCGATTTCCTCGTTGCCCCCAACCCGGCGGAACCGCCGCTCCTGGAGCACCCGCAGCAGCTTCACCTGCATCATCGGGCTCATCTCGGAGATCTCGTCCAGCAACACGGTCCCGCGCTCGGCGGCCTCGATGAGGCCCTTCTTGGTGGTCGCGGCCCCGGTGAACGCGCCGCGTACGTGCCCGAACAGCTCCGACTCGAGGAGGCTCTCGGGCATGGCGCCGCAGTTCAAGGCCACGAATGGGTGTTCCCGCCGCATCGAGTGCACGTGGATGGCGCGGGCGACCAGCTCCTTGCCGGTGCCGGACTCGCCCGTGACGAGGATCGTGCTGTTGGTGGGCGCCACGGTCTCGATGAGCTCGAACACGCCCTGCATGCCCCGGCTCCGGCCGACCATGTTGGCGAAGGCGTACGAGCGGCGCATCGCCTTCTTGAGCAGCGTGTTCTCCTGGCGGAGCACGCGCCGCTCCATGGCATTCCTGACCTTCGCCCTCAGCTCTTCGATGTCGAAGGGCTTCGAGATGTAGTCGTAGGCCCCGAGACGGAGGGCCTCGACGGCCGTGTCGGTCGACGCAAACGCCGTGATCATGATTCCGACGATGTCCGGGTCCAGGCGCTTGGCCTCTCTGAGCACCTCGACGCCGCTGATGTCGGGCATCTTGATGTCGGAGATGAGCAGGTCGACGGGCTCTCGTTCGAGGATGGACAGGGCCGTCCGGCCGTCCTCGGCCAGCAGGACCGCGTAGCCCTCTCGCCGCAGCATGATGTCGAGCAGTTCCCGCAGCGACGCCTCGTCGTCGACGACGAGGATCCGGCCGCGGCTCTCGCTCTGGAATGTCTGCTCGGTGGTCATGAGTCGGCTGCCGCTATTGGCCGTCCGTGTCGGGTCCCGAGCTCCCAGTCCGGCGAGCTCGACGCTGCACATTCATGACGCTGCCTCCACACGTCCGGGCATCTCCCGCGACGCCTGCCTCTCAGGTCGTTCCGGCCTCGCGCACCGGCAGCCGAACCTCCACAATCGTACCTGCACCGGGCTTGGAGGTCACCTGGATCTCACCTTCGTAGTCGCGAACGATGCGGTGCACGACCGCCAAGCCGAGGCCACTCCCCTTGCTGAAGGTCGAATGGAACGGCTGGAAGATGGAGTCCAGGTCCTCCTCGGCGATCCCGACGCCTTCGTCGGCCACGATCAGGACGGCCTCGCTGCCGCCGGCGCCCTGGCGCACCGTCAGGCGCAGGCGGCCCCCGGTCGGCATGGCGCGCAGGCCGTTGGTCGACAGGTTCCACAGGATCTGGCGGATCTGTCCTTCGTCGGCATCGCACTTCACCGCGTCGTCCGGCACGTTGACGTCGATCGTGTGGTGCGGCGCGACCTCAGAGCTGTTTCGCAGCAGCACCGCTGTGTCGCCGACGACCCGCCGGAGGTCCAGGGTCGTGATGTTGAAGCGCTGGGGCCGCGCATAGGCAAGGAAGCTCTGAATCGTCTGGTTCAACCGGCCTGACTCGCGCAGGACGATGTCCAGCAGTTGCGCCTGCTCCTGCGAGAGGAGCAGTTCGTCGCGCAGGATCTGGATGGACCCGGACATCGACGCCAGGGGGTTGCGAATCTCGTGCGCAATGCCCGCCGCCATCTCGCCCACCGCCGCGAGCCGCTGCTGCAACCGGGCGTCCCGCTCGAGGCGGCGGATCTTGGTCACGTCCTGGAAGGTGAACAGCAGCCCCGCCGTCCCCGTCGGCCCCTGCAGCGGCGTGGCGCTCAACCCGAGGTCGATCTCGCGGCCATCGGTCCGGCGGTACCGGTAATCGGCCCGCCGGTTTCCTGGGTCGCGTCGCTCGGCCTCCAGCTCGGCGACGAACGCCGGCGGAAGCTGCAGCACCTCGGCGGCGAACTGCCCGATGGCCACCTCGGAGGAGTGTCCGGTGATGGCCGACGCCGCCGGGTTGAAGGTCAACATGCGCCCGGCAAGGTCGGTCGTGACGAGGCCCATGGTCAGGCTATCGATGACCCGCTGGTTGAACGCCTGGAGATTGGCGATCTCCGTCGAGGCGTCAGCCAGTCGCACGTCTGCCCGCCGCAGGCGTTCGGCGAGCGATCCGCTGAGCCAGCCCACGGCCAGGAGGCCCAGCATGTTGATGACGACGGTGTACTGAGCCACGGCCGGCACCGGCACGGCGATGAGCTCAGGGCCGCCCCAGGCGGTCCACGGCTGACCGGGGGCCAGCGAGTACTGGAGGACGACGAGCAGCGCGTAGAGCAGGGAACTGGCCGAGGCCTGGAGCACGGCGCCGCGTCGATGCTGGATCGTGGCCGCGCCGATGATTGGCAGCACGTACAGCGTCGAGAAGTAGCTCGTGACACCCCCCGTCGTCCACACGAAGGCCGAGATCAGGAGGGCATCGAGCGCGAGTTGCAGGTCGACCAGCCAGGGGCGGCAGTCGACGAGCCGGAGGCTCAGCGACGCGATGGCGGAGAGGCCGAACGCGACGCCGATGAGGCCGTAGAGGGGGCGCGCATCGAAGTCGGGCCGCGCGCTCAACTGGACCAGGATGGCGGAGCCCAGCAGCAGCGTGCCGACGATGAGTCTGACGGCAATGAGTACCGTCAGCTTCTGCCGCAGCGGTCGCCCCGACATGCTCCCGCCTCGTCAGGTCAGCTTGGAGATCAGGTCGAAGATCGGCATGTACATCGCGATGACAATGCCCCCGACCACGAGGCCGAGGAATCCGATCATCAACGGCTCGAGGAGCGTGAGGAGGCCGGCTACCGCCGTGTCGACTTCCTCCTCGTAGAAGTCCGCGATCTTGGCGAGCATCGCATCCAGCGCGCCGGTCGCTTCGCCGACGCCGATCATCTGGCCGACCATCGGCGGGAACACCCCTGTTTCCTTGAGGGGCGCCGCGATGGTCTCGCCCCGCTCGATGCTCTTCCGCGTCGACAGGATGGCATCCTCGATGACCGCGTTGCCTGACGTCTTGCCCGTGATGTCGAGGCCGTCGAGGATCGGCACGCCCGAGCTGATGAGCGTCGAGAGGGTCCGGCAGAAGCGGGCGACCGCGATCTTCCTGAGGATGATGCCCAGCACGGGGGCTTTCAGCAGCATGCCGTCGATCACCCGCCGCCCGCCGCTCGTCGCATAGTACTGGCGGAGGCCCCACGCCGCCGCCACGAGTCCGGCGATGATGAACGGCATGAACTTGACGAGCGTGTTGCTCATCCAGATGACGATCAGGGTCGGCAGCGGCAAGGTGGCGCCGAGGCCGGCGAACAGCGCCGCGAAGGTAGGAATCACCTTCCAGAGAATCACGGCGACGACGATGATGGCAATCGAAATGACGGCCACCGGGTAGATCATGGCCGACTTGACCTGGCTCACGAGCTTGACGTTCTTCTCGATGTAGACGGCCAGGCGCTTGAGAATCGTGTCCAGGATGCCGCCGGCCTCACCGGCGGCCACCATGTTGGTGTAGAGCGAGTCGAATGCGTTCGGGTACTTGCGCATGGCATCGGCCACGGCCGCGCCCGATTCCACGTCTGCGCGGGTCTGCAGGATGATCTGTGCGAAGCGCTTGTCCTCTTCCTGGTTGCCGAGGATCTCGAGGCACTGGACCAGCGGCAACCCGGCGTCAATCATGACCGAGAACTGGCGCGTGAAGATCGCGAGGTTCCGCGCCGCGACCCTCTTCCCGCTCCGCTTGGCCGGCTTCGGCTGGGTGTCCGTCCGGGCCCTGGCTGGTGCGATACGCGTCACCAGGACCTGCTCGCGCCTCAGTGCCGCAACGGCGCTCTCCATGGTGTCGGCTGCCCGTTCGCCGCTGACGAGTTCTCCTGCCCGTGTCCGTCCAGAGTACGCGAAAGTCGGCATGATCGTTGTCCCTTCACTCCTGCCATCACCGCCGGTGCGCCAACTGGCGAGCCTGGCCGGCGCCTGCCACCACGCCGACCCGCCGGTTGATCATGTCGCGCAGCTCATCGGTGAGCGACGAGGCCTCGAGCGCCGCTTCGAGCGTGATCACGCCCGACTGGTACAGGCTCGACAGTGCCTGGTTCATCGTCTGCGTGCCGAGCTTCTCCTGACCGGCCTGCATCGCCGAGTAGATCTGGTGCACCTTGTCCTCGCGAATCAGGTTCCGGATGGCTGGCGTCGGCACCAGCACCTCGCACGCCACCACGCGACCCCGGGCGTCGGCCCGCTCCACCAGGGTCTGGCTGACGATGCCTTCGAGCACCATCGAGAGCTGCGTGCGGATCTGCGCCTGCTGGTGCGCGGGAAACACGTCGATGATCCGATGGATCGTCTGGGCGGCCGAGTTGGTGTGGAGTGTGGCGAACGTCAGGTGGCCGGTCTCGGCAATGCGGAGCGCCGATTCGACCGTCTCCAGGTCCCGCATCTCGCCAATGTAGACGATGTCCGGGTCTTCCCGCAGGGCCGACCGCAGGGCCTGGGCGAAGCTCAACGTGTCGACCAACAGTTCGCGCTGGTTCACGAGGCAGTTCTTGTGCGGGTGGATGTACTCGATCGGATCCTCGATCGTCAGGATATGTTCCTTCCGCTCCATGTTCATCTTGTCGATGACCGCGGCCAGCGTCGTCGACTTGCCGCTGCCCGTGGGCCCGGTCACCAGCACGAGCCCATTGGGCCGCTCGGCCAGGGTGCTCACCACGTCAGGCAGCCCGAGCTGGCGCAGCGAGCGGATCTGTTCGACGATGACCCGGTAGGCGGCCGCGACGGCGCCGCGCTGGCTGAAGATGTTGCACCGGAACCGGGCCAGGCCCCGGACACCGAACGCGAAGTCGAGCTCGAGCGTCTCCTCGAACCGCTTCTTCTGGGCATCGGTCAGCACGGAGTAGGCCAGCTGCTTGGTGTCCGACGGCGTCAGATCGTCCATGGGCAGGCGGTGCAGCTTCCCGTTGACCCGCACCTGGGGTGGGGATCCCGCCGTCAGGTGCAAGTCCGACGCTCCCATGTCCAACGTGGTTCGCAGCAGTTCCGGCAGCCGATGTGTCATACGCTCCGTCCAGGTCTAGACGACCGTTTCCCTCAGTACTTCCTCGACGCTCGTGACGCCCGCCTTGATCTTGTGGAGCCCGCTCGCCCGCAGCGTCAGCATCCCTTCGTCGATGGCCTTCTTGCGCAGCTCGAGGCTCGAGGCCCCAATCAGGATCAGCTCGCGCAGAGCGTCCGAGACCTCCATGACCTCGTACAGGCCCACCCGCCCCTTGTAGCCCGTTCTGTTGCAGCGCTCGCAGCCAGTCCCCATCATCGGCACGATCGCGTGCGCGTCGTCATCGCTGAACCCGATCTTCGCCAGGGCCTGCGGCGGCACCGGGTTCGGCTGCCTGCAATTGGCGCACACGCGGCGCACGAGGCGCTGAGCGCAGATCAGATTGACCGAGCTCGACACCAGGAAGGGCTCGATCCCCATGTTCATGAGCCGGCTGATGGTGCTCGGCGCGTCGTTGGTATGCAGGGTCGAGAGCACGAGGTGGCCCGTCAGAGCCGCCTTGACCGCGATTTCGGCCGTCTCGAAGTCCCGGATCTCCCCCACGAGGATGATGTTGGGGTCCTGGCGCAGGAACGACCGCAGGGCCGCCGCGAAGTTCAGGCCGATGGTCTCCCGGATCTGCACCTGGTTGATCCCGGGCAGGTTGAACTCGACCGGGTCCTCCGCCGTCATGATGTTCGTCTCGGGCGTGTTGATGCGCGACATCGCCGAGTAGAGCGTGTTGGTCTTGCCGCTGCCCGTCGGCCCGGTCACGAGCACCATGCCCCACGGCTTCCGGATGGCCGACTCGAAGCGGGCGAGCGACTCGGGTTCGAAGCCCAGCTTCGTCATGTCGAGCATCAGCTTGTCGCGGTCGAGCAGGCGGAGCACGATCTTCTCGCCGAACAGCGTGGGCAGCACCGAGACCCGGAAGTCGATCTCCTTCGAACGTCCCTGATCGCTGTAGCGGATCTTGATGCGCCCGTCCTGGGGCAGCCGCTTCTCGGCAATGTCCAGCTTCGCCATGATCTTCAGGCGCGACGAGACCGGGTCGCGGAACTTCATCGGCGGCGCCATGATGTTGTACAGCACGCCGTCGATCCGGTACCGGATGCGGTACTCCTTCTCGTAGGGCTCGATGTGGATGTCGCTGGCCCCACGCTGGATCGACGACATCAGCAGGGCGTTGACCAGCCGGATGACCGGGGCCTCTTCCCCCTGCCGCATCAGGGCTTCGACGTTGATCTCCTCGAGTTCGTCGAGGACTTCGACGTCCCCGTCGACCGCCCCTGGCATCTCCTGGAGCACGCGCGAGGCCATCTCGAGGGTGCTCGGCTCCACGGACTTGCCGGCGCCGTAGAACCGCTGCAAGGCCTGCTGGACTGCGCCCTCGGCCGCGACGACCGGCTCGACGTTGTAGCCGGTCATGAACTTGATGTCGTCCATGGCGAACACGTTGGTCGGGTCCGTCATGGCGATCGTCAGCGTGGCCCCAGCACGGCTGAGGGGGATGATCTGGTACTTCTGGGCGGTCTCGACCGGCACCAGCTTGATGACCGCCGGGTCGATGTCGAACTGGTCCAGGTTGATGGACGGCACGCCGTACTGGCGGCTGAGGAGGCCCGTGATGTCGTCCTCGCGGACGAATCCCAGCTTGACCAGCGCCGTGCCCACCTTGCCCCCGTTGGACTTCTGGTAGGCCAGGCCCTGCTGGAGCTGGTCGGGTGTGATGCGCTGCTCTTTGAGGAGCAGCTCCCCTATACGTACGGCCATCGTCGGTTACGTTTCTGTCTAGGTCAATTCCCGGGGCAACTGGCACCGGGCGCGCACCAGCCTGGGTCGTTCGACCAATGGCACCTTCGCGTCTCAGGCCTCCCTGCGGGCAGATAGACTTCGTGCAACTACCGCTCCAAGCCCGTAGTTTCGGCAGAAGAGGCGCCGGGCATGAGCCCGTCGGGCAGCCGATGGAACACACAATCGGCCGAAATCGTCTACACTTAGAGACTTGTGGGGCCTGTGGACCGCCTGCGACACGCGCCGGCTGGCCCCTCGGGGTGTGCACGTTCTTCCATCGAAAGGACCCGTCATGAGTGAAGCGCCTGCCGCGACACCCGCCCCTCAGGGCAAGAGTCTGCCCGCCCGCGTCTGGGGCATCTTGACCTCGCCCCGGGAGACCTTCGCCGATGTGGTGGCCCGGCCGAGGTGGTTTGGGATGATGGCCCTCGTGATCCTGGTGGCCGTCGTGTGTACCGGCGGGTTTCTGTACACGGACGTCGGCAAGCAGGCCTGGCTGGATCAGGCGGTCCGATCGATGGAGTCGTCCGGCACACAGGTGAGCGACGAGGCTTACGCCCGGGTGGAGAGCGTGGCCAAGTTCGCGCCGTATCTGGCGGTCGGGGGCATCCTCATCTTCCAGCCTCTGGTGACGCTGGCCCTCGCGGGCGTCCTGTTCGCCGTCTTCAACGCCGCCCTTGGGGGTGACTCGTCGTTCAAGCAGACTTTCGCGGTGGTGGTGCACACGGGCGCGATCAGCGTCGTTCAGCAGCTGTTTGTCGCACCCTTGAACTACGTCCGCGAGTCGATGTCGAGCGCCACCAATCTGGCGGTGTTCCTGCCGATGCTCGACGAGACGAGCTTCGTGGCCAAGTTCCTCGGTACGGTCGATCTGTTCATCGTGTGGTGGGTGTTCCTGCTCGCCATCGGTCTGAGTGTCCTCTACCGCCGCAAGACCGGCCCGATTGCCACGGGCCTGTTCGTGGTCTACGGGATCATCGCCATCATCTTTGCCGCGGTCTCATCGGGCGGCTCGGGAGCCTAGTCGCGTGAACGCCAAGAAGATTCTCATCGGTGTCGCCATCGTCGTGGTCCTGGGCGGAATCGTCGCTGCGAACCTGTACTTCAAGCGGGAAACCGGCGTGGAGGTGCAGGTCGAGAAGATCGAGAAGCGCAATCTCGAGGCGATCGTGTCGGCGTCGGGCCGGATCCAGCCCAAGCAGTCGGTCAACATCAGCGCCAACACCATGGGCCGTGTGACGAAGCTGGCCGTCGAGGAGGGCGCCAGGGTCACGGCCGGGCAGTTCCTCCTCGAGATCGATCCCCGCTCGGCGCGTAGTTCCGTGGAGCGCGGCGAGGCGGGATTGAACGCCCAGCGCACGGCGGTCGAACAGGCGAAGGTCCAGCTCGATTCCGCCACGCTGCAACTGGCGCTCGCGCAGGACAGTTTCAAGCGCCAGCAGAGTCTATGGAAGGACCAGTTGACGACCAAGGAGGCGCTGGACCGGGCCGAGAACGAGCTGAAGCTCCGGCAGCGCGACGTCCAGGTACGCGAGTCGGAGATTGCCGTCCAGCAGCAGCGCATCCGCCAGTCGATCGCCGACCTCAACAACGCCAGGTACAACCTGAGCCAGGTGACGATTGACTCGCCGATCAACGGCATCGTGACGCGACGGAACATCGAAGAGGGCGAAACGGTCGTCATCGGGACGATGAACAACGCGGGCACGGTCCTCCTGACGATTGCCGACATGTCGGTGATCGAGGCCGAGCTCGAGGTGGACGAGACCGACGTCCCGAGTCTGGCGTTGGGTCAGAAGGCGAAAGTGACGATCGACGCCCTGCCGGACAAGACCTTCCCCGGCGTCATCACCGAGATCGGCAACAGTCCGATTCAGGCGACCGGAGCGGCCGCGGCGTCGGGCGGCGCCACGAATTTCAAGGTCGTGGTCACGGTCGAAGGCGAGGTGCCCGACGTGCGGCCGGGCTTCACCTGCACGGCCGACATCACCACGGCCACGCGCGAGAAGGTTGTGTCCGTGCCCATCCAGGCCGCGACGGTTCGCGAGCTGGTCTTCGACGAGAAGGGCAACGTCGTCCGGCCGCCAGCCAACGAGAAGCAGGCCAAGCGGCGCCCGGGTCTCCAGGCCGCCGAGCTCAGGCCGGGTCAGACGAAGAAGGAGACCGAAGGCGTGTTCGTCGTGAAGGACGGCAAGGCCGTGTTCATGCCCCTCAAGACCGGCATCGCCGGCGAGAAGTACTTCGAGGTGCTCTCGGGACTGGACGAGGGCGCCCAGGTGATCACGGGACCGTTCAACTCGGTTCGCGACATGAAGGACGGCGATCCGGTGAAGGTCCAGGAGAAGAAGAGCTGAGGCACTGAGCCGTGGGACGCATCCTCGAAGGGGTCGCCATCGCCCTGCGGGCGATTTGGTCGAGCAAGCTCCGCTCGTTCATGAGCGTCCTCGGCAACATCGTCGCTGTGACGTCGATCATCGCCGTGGTGTCCCTGATCCAGGGCCTCAACGCCACGGTCACCGACGCCATCGTGTCGGACGTCGGCGCCGACTCCTTCGTCGTCGATCGCTACGGCGTGACGATGAGCGAGGACGACTTCGAGAAGGTCCGGAGCAACCCGCTCATCACGCTGAACGACGCCGAGGCCATCAAGGAAGGCGGCCCGTCCATCCGGTCGGTGATGGCCGAGAGCAGCCGGGCCGGCAAGGTCACCTTCGAGGAGCACGTCCTCGAGAGCGTGAACATCCGGGGCGTCACGGCGGAGTACGTGGACTTCTCGTCCTACGACGTCGAGAAAGGGCGCCTCGTCACGCCGAGCGAGGTCGAGCGCAACAGGAACGTCGTCCTGCTGGGCTGGGGCACGGCCGACCGGCTCTTCGGCCAGGCCAACCCTCTCGACCGGATCATCAAGATCGAGGGGGTCCACTTCCGCGTGGTGGGCGTGAACGAGAAGAAGGGGGCCATCTTCGGCCAGTCCCAGGACGAGTTCGCCGTCATTCCCCTCGGGGCGTTCCAGAAGATCTTCGGCGCCCGGGTCCGGCTCAGCCTGAACGTGAAGCCGACCGACCCGATGCTCGTCAACGACGCCATGGACGAGGCCACCGTGGCCCTGCGCATCGAGCGGCGGCTCAAGCCGAAGGACAAGAACAACTTCGGGATGTTCACCTCGGACACGCTGCTCGGGATCTACAGGCAGGCGACCACGGGGATCTTCGCGGTGCTCGTGGGCGTCGTCGCCTTGTCGCTCGTCGTCGGTGGCATTGTCATCATGAACATCATGTTGATGGTGGTCACCGAGCGCACCTTCGAGATCGGGCTGCGCAAGGCGCTGGGCGCGAAGCGGCGCGACATCATGCTCCAGGTCCTGGCGGAGTCCGTGACGCTGTCGGTCGCCGGAGGCGTCGTCGGCACGACGCTCGGCTTCCTCGTCGCGTGGATCATCTCGAAGGCCAGCCCTCTGCCCGCGGCCGTTCAGATCTGGTCGGTCGCGCTGGGCATCGGGATCACCGCCATGGTCGGCCTGTTCTTCGGCGTCTACCCGGCGATGCGGGCCGCGCGGCTGGATCCGATCGAGGCCTTGAGGAAGGAGTAGGGCCATGGCCATGCGCTTCGCCCTGTTCGGCGACATCATCGGGCTGGCGTTCGATACGCTCCGCAGCCAGAAGATGCGGTCGGTCCTCACCATCCTGGGCATCGTCATTGGGATCACCGCCATTGTGGGCATGACGTCCCTCATCCGGGGCTTCGACGAGTCACTGAGAGACTCGATCCGCGAACTGGGTCCGAACACGATCTTCGTCGCGAAGTTCAGCGGCGTGAGCTTCGCCGCCGGCAAGGAGTTCCGGGATCTGATCAAGCGGCCCGTGCTGACCGTCGACGACGCGAAGGCCATCGAGCGTGAAGCGCCCTCGGCAGGCCGCGTGGATGTGTGGCTGGGCGCGTGGGGAGTACCCGGACGAGCCCGTATCCACTACAAGGGCGAGCGCACGAAAGAACTGTCGATCATCGGCGTGTCGGAGAACTACGCCGCCGTCAATTTCCTGAAGCTCGAAGGCGGGCGGTTCTTCACCGAGTCCGAAGTGCTGCACCGCCGCAACGTCGTCGTGCTGGGCCAGACGGCGTTCAAGGCTCTCTTCCCCAACATCGACCCCGTGGGCAAGCAGGTGCGTATCGGCGCGCAACAGTTCGAGGTCGTCGGCTACGTCGGCCCGCGGCCGAGCCCGATGGGCATCGGCAGCGGCCAGGATGATTTCGCCGTCATCCCGTACACGACGTTCCAGAAACAGTTCGGGTGGCGCCAGGCGCGCGGGCGCGTCAGCGTCAACGGCACCGTCACGGACGCCAGCGCCTTCCAGAGCGCGATGATTGCCGTCGTGCCCCGGGAGGATGCCGGCCGGCAGGCCGCCATGGACGAGGTCGAGCAGATCATGCGGATCCGCCATGGCCTGAAGCTCGACGAGCCCAACGACTTCGACATCATCACCCAGGACGCCGCGCTCAAGGTGTGGGACCAGTTGACGGGCGCGTTCTTCATCGGCCTGGTCGTCATTTCGTCGATCGCCCTCATGGTCGGCGGAATCGGGGTCATGGCCATCATGATGATCTCGGTCACCGAGCGCACGCGCGAGATCGGCGTCCGCAAGGCTCTTGGCGCCCGGCGGCGCGAGATTCTCTGGCAGTTCCTCCTCGAAGCCGTCTTCCTCACCTCGGTGGGAGGCGTGCTCGGTATCCTCATCGGGTCCAGCATCGGCCTCGGAGTCCACTACGCGACCGGCTTCCCCATCTCGATGCCGTGGTGGAGTTTCGCGCTCGGCTTCGGCTTCTCGGCCGGTACGGGCATCTTCTTCGGCCTGGTGCCCGCGATTCGCGCGGCCCGGCTGGACCCCATCGAGGCGCTCCGCTACGAATAGCCCAGTCCGCAGCCGACCGATTCTGCTTGAGGCCCGCCATCTGGGGCACCGCACCCACTGTGTTCCGGGCGTGCGCCTGAGGCGTGGGTGCACGGGGCCTCGTGGTTGGACGAGATCGCAGTGCGAATCGCAGTGCGAGTACCGCCTGGACGCGCATGCCCGGTCGTCCGGGAGGCCCGCGTGCAGGGTGGAACCGAATCCCGAGTCCCGAATCCCGAATCCCGCGCGCCGTAGTATCATTGGATTTTTGTTGCGTTCGCCGCCGTCCGTCCAAGGGGATTACCGCTCATGAAGGTCTACGACGCCGCCAGCATCTGGAACATCGCGATTGTCGGTCACGGGGGCTCTGGCAAGACGCAGTTGACGTCCGCCATGTTGTTCGACGCCGGCATGGTCAACCGCCTGGGCAAGGTCGACGAGGGAAACACGGTCACGGACTTCGACGATGAGGAGGTCGCGCGCAAGCACACGCTCTCGTCGAGCATCGCGTATGCCGAGTGGAACAAGGCGAAGATCAACATCGTCGACACGCCTGGCTTCGCGAACTTCTTCAGCGACGCCTGCGCGGGCCTTCACGTGGCGGACGGTGCGCTGGTCCTGGTGGATGCGGTGTCGGGCCCGGAAGTGCAGACCGAGAAGGTGTGGGATGAGGCGGCCCGGCAGGGCCTTCCCCGCCTGGTGGTCCTGAGCAAGCTCGAGCGCGATCGCGCCAGCCTGGAGCGGACGCTCGACGGTCTGCACACCACCTTCGGTCGGGGCGTCGTCCCCATCCAGATGCCGATCGGCGAAGAAAAGGACTTCAAGGGCGTCGTGGATCTGGTGGGCATGAAGGCGTATACCTACGCCGCCGACGGCTCGGGGAAGGTCACCGAGGGCGACGTCCCGGCGAACCTCGCCGATAAGGCGAAGGAGGCGCGGGAGGCCCTGGTCGAGATGGTGGCCGAGGCGGACGACAGCCTCATGGAGCAGTTCTTCGAGGCCGGCACGCTGACCCAGGAGGAACTGGTCCGCGGGCTGAAGGCCGCCGTCAACACGGGCAAGGTGTTCCCGCTCGTCTGCACGTCGGGTCTGGCCAACATCGCGATCCAGCCCCTGCTCGACGCCGTGATGGCCTACCTGCCTTCCGCGGCCGAGCGCACCGTGAAGGCCACCGACAAGGCCGGGGTGGAAACCGAGTTCCGGGTCAGCGACGGCGGCCCGGCGGCGGTGTTCGTGTGGAAGACCATCGCCGACCCATTCGCCGGGCGCATCAATCTCTTCCGAGTCCTGCGCGGATCGGTCAAGGCGGACTCGACCATCTCCAATTTGACCAAGGACTCGACGGAGCGCCTCGGCCACATCGGGGTCATGCAGGGCAAGACGACGACGGACGTGCCCGAGATCAAGGCGGGAGATCTCGGCGCCGTCGCGAAGCTCAAGGACACGCAGACCAACGACACGCTGGGCGACAAGGACAGCCCGATCCGATTCGCGTCCATGACGTTCCCCGAGCCCGTGCTTTCGTATGCGATGGAGCCGAAGTCACGCGGCGACGAGGAGAAGATCAGCACGGCGCTCCAGCGCATCCAGGAAGAGGACCCGACGATCCGCTTCAGCCGCGACCCGCAGACGCACGAGCTGCTGCTCTCGGGCCAAGGCCAGCTGCACATCGAAGTCACCGTCAACAAGATGAAGCGGCGGTTCGGCGTCGAGGTGAACCTCAAGCTGCCGCGCATCCCGTACCGCGAGACCATCACCGCATCGACCGAGGCCAACGGCCGGCACAAGAAGCAGACCGGCGGCCACGGGCAGTTCGGCGACTGCACGATCAAGATGGAGCCGCTCCCCAGGGGCGCGGATTTCGAGTTCGTGGACGAGATCTTCGGCGGGTCGATTCCGCAGCAATTCCGCCCGGCGGTCGAGAAGGGTATCCAGGAGGCGCGGATGCGCGGCTATCTGGCCGGGTACCCGGTCATGGACTTCAAGGTGACGCTCCTCGACGGGAAGTTCCATGCCGTCGACTCGAACGAACTCTCCTTCAAGATGGCCGGTCGCCTGGCGTTCAAGGACGCCATGACCCGCTGCCGCCCGACGATCCTCGAGCCGATCATGAACGTCGAGGTGTACGTCCCGAGCGACTTCGCCGGTGACATCATGGGCGACATCAACGGCCGGCGCGGGCGCGTCTCGGGCATGGACACCCGCGGCCACACCACCGTCGTCAAGGCCCAGGTGCCGATGTCGGAGATGCTCACCTACGAGCAGACGCTGACCTCGACCACCGGCGGTCGCGGCACCTACCACATGGAGTACTCGCACTACGAGGAGGTGCCGGCGCACCTCCAGGCGAAGATCATCGCGGCGTCGAAGGCCGAGAAGGGCGAGGCGGCGGAGGAAGAGGAATAAGGTCGAAGCGCGACGGGACTGTCAACGTCGCGCCGCAGCCTTCGCCAGAGCCGCGGCGGCACGGCGCTGCACGTGCTCGACGAGCGAAGGATCGGTGACGCCCCTTGACACGACCTCGTTCCCGTCTTCCGCCAAGCGCTGTACGATCTCTCGTAGCCCCCGGTCGTTCAGCGCGACGGCAAGGTCCGACGCGTTGCAGAGGACTGTGTCAAACTGGCTGCCGCTCAACCGCTGCCTTGCCGCCGCCACAATCACCCTGCGCGTTGCCGGAGAGAGCGGCCTGGTCTCTGAGCCCTCAACCACGAGCTGCAGCGTGTGCAGCCCGTCGTCCACCGCGGGCACGAGCGAATCCTCCGACGTCACGACTGTCAGTACCGCCGGAACGGCAGACTCGCCGAAGTCCACCAGTGCCCGGATGACCATCATGCCGTGACCCAAGGCTCCCGCCAGGGCCGGAATGGCCCGCGCAGTGCGCAGGGCAACCACCACTTCAGCCACTTCCGGGTAGAACTCGTCACGATCCTCGAGGTATTCCCCGCGAAGCGCTGCCTCGTGCCGGCTCTTCGTCCGCCGGTTCTCTACTTCCAGCGCTGCAATCAGGGCGTCCCGAAGCTCGGGGCCAATTCGCGACGGCCCGAGGGCCCTTGCCTGGGCGAGCGCCCTGAAGCGGTCCTCCACCTCGGTCGACAGGAGCTGCTGCGCAACCGCCTTCTGGTCGACGGCTTCCTGCGCGGGCACCACCCGAGAGAGCGGCGCACCCATCGCAATCGCGGCGGCAACGACGAACAACCTGTGCTTCGCGATCATCATTGACTCCCTGCGATACTAACGCCACTGGGCGTGCAGATGGTGATCGTTGTACGCTCCCCAATCGCTTTGCCAGGTCGAGCCAGCTTGCCGAGCAGCGTCCCTCATCCGAGTGTGTTCTTCCGGAGTCCATTCGTGCTCTGCCGAGAAGACGTCAATCGCCTCGCCCGACATGTGTCGGCTGTCTTGCACCGCTCCCGGGAGCTCGAAATTCCGGTGGGGACAGCGATAGCCAGACGTCACCCTAAACCCACCTCTGTCGTAACTGCTGTACCACTGTTCAAGCTGCCCCCAGATCTTGCCGATGGCCCATCCTCCGGCGTGATTCCCCGCATCCTGTGTCCAATCGGGCCAGCTGAAGTGCGTGGTGCCGCCAGAGGTGGTAAAGTCCGAACAGAAGGGTACCGTGGGCACACTGTGGATCCCGTACTCCCGCAGGATGTCGTTCCTCTCGTCTTCGCAGGCTATCTTCCCTTCGGCGACCAGTTCGGGAGAGGACGGGTAGATCACGAACGCGCGGCAGGCATAGTCCCGCGATGACAAGAAAGCCAGAGGCACTGCGGCAATGACGTCTAGCACCAGGACGCCTCCGCCTTCGCCACGAAGCTCCGACGCCAGGACGTTCCCGTCCGGATCGAGGGCTTGGACTTCGACCGCAATTGGCAGCGGGCCGTAGTCATCGTAATGGAACGCGGTGTAGCTGCAGGTGAAGTAGTAGTTGGACTGTCCCGCTGCCAGCTGGCGCTGCCTGGTAGTCAAGAAACGTCTGTGCGAAGAGCTGCTGGGACGAACCCAGCACAACGACCACGGCGAGCCCTGCAACGCGCAGCCCGAACAACCCCGAGCGTTCTGGGCCTGAGGCGCGTGTGGGGAAGGGGAGGCTGACTCTCTCTGCTATCATCGTGCCCTCCAAACAATCACGTCCTCGTTATCGCCATAGGCTGTCGGCAATCGCCCACAGCCGAGCGTTGTCACTCTCCATTCGGGCTAGGCGGTGACCGATCCGTCGGCCCGGCGGCTGCGACCGGTCCTCGAAAGCCGGCCAGGACACCACGAGACGCCTATCCTCTATGGACTCGGAAGCACCGGACCGGCCAAAGAGACTCCGAATACGACAAGAACACTCCGAATCGGCCAGTCGCGGCCGAGTGCTGGAGGCCATGCAACAGGTGCTTGCACGCCCAATGCGCCCGCGCACGGGGAACCACGAACCCAAACGAGGAACCCCATGACAGCTGGACTCGAACGAGCTCTCGCCGTCGCACTCGTGCTAGAATCTGCCGCGTCTTCGCTGGAACAACCAATCTCGAGCGGATCATGAACGTCGAGGTGTACGTCCCGAGCGACTTCGCCGGTGACATCATGGGCGACATCAACGGCCGGCGCGGGCGCGTCTCGGGCATGGACACCCGCGGCCACACCACCGTCGTCAAGGCCCAGGTGCCGATGTCGGAGATGCTCACCTACGAGCAGACGCTGACCTCGACCACCGGCGGCCGCGGCACCTACCACATGGAGTACTCGCACTACGAGGAGGTGCCGGCGCACCTCCAGGCCAAGATCATCGCGGCGTCGAAGGCCGAGAAGGGCGAGGCGGCGGAGGAAGAGGAATAGCGCTCCTGGGTGGGCGAGGCCAGAGAGATCGGCGTCTGCTGGCCGACGCGTCGATCGTGGATGCCGCACGAACGGCGGCTGTTCGGCCCTCCGCCGCGCTTGCTGTTGTCGCGCGATGGCCAAGCACTCGCCTCCGCCGCCCCGACATCCGGCGGTACTCTGCGCCGCTGGACCGGGTTTCGCGAGCCGACGCTTGTCGGGCCAGAGGACTGGCGCTCGACTCGTGACGGCGAAGTCCCTGTCGAGTACCCCCGCCGAGGCCTCACGGGCCGGCGCACGGCGGCAAGTGAGCGTCCGATTCCTGAACAGGACATGTTCAGATCCACATGATTACCGTATTCTTGAAACTGCTCTGGACCAGCGCTGGCCGGGTTGCTAGAATGCGCTCCGCTGGCCGCTTCCCAGATTGACAGGTGACCATGCCAGTCTGTAGCACGTTCTCGGCCAACTACGCGGAACTCGAGATCGGCGACCGTATCCGCAGGCACCGGAAGCGTCTGGGGTGGACGCTGCGGGACCTAGCCGCCAAGGTCTCGATCTCCGCTGCTGAACTCTCTGCCGTCGAAAACAACAAGAAGCCCGTGCGCCTGAGCTTCCTGGAAACGATGAGTCGCGTCCTGGGCGTCAAGCTGCAGGACCTCTATTCGCAGGGACACACGGGGCACATATTCGTGCATTCCCGCCGGGACATCGATGGCCATGACCCGGCTGGGATTCGCATCGTCGACGCCGACCGCGGACGGTTCAGCCCCTACCACAACCGGGTTCACCCGCTGGCGGATCCGTTCGCGGCGAAGGACATGGAACCGTTCCTGGCTGAGATCCGGCCCGTTTCCGAGGACGACGCCACGTCTGTCGTGGTCCCGTGGCAGGTCGCCCCGGTGCCGGGTGTTCGCCGCCTATTCAGCGCGACGCTCGGTTGCGTGTGATTGGCTGCGAGCCCCTGCGAACGCCAACCGGTGCGGTCAATTCGTGCCCCCCGGAAGCCCCCCGGTCTTGTCAGGCAACAGTCCGCGCTGCCAGCTCGTGTGAGTTGGACCGGGAACCGATCCGATTGTCGGTTCGCTCCGTTCGCGGTGTCCGCGGGGGAATCCACGATCACGAGCCGGCGTATGCGCCTCGCTCCCGCCCTGCAGTGGCGGTTCGAGAGGAGCGGCTATGTGGAGCAGGCGTCGGTTTGTGGCGGGCGTCGGTTCCGGACTTGCCGGACTGGCCACGACCCGCTGGGACGGCATGGAGCGACTCCTGGCGGCCGCGCACGCGACGGCGGACCGGGGTCCTGAACTGGTCGCAGTGGACGAGGATTTCTGGTTTGAGGTCCAGCAGGCGTTCACCGTCGACAGGAACATCGTCAACCTGAACAACGGCACGATTCAGCCCAGCCTGCGACCGGTCCAGGATGCAATGCGCCGGCACTATGAGTTCTCTGCCAACGCCGGAGCGTACACCACCAACTACTTCTCGAAGGAAGTTGAGAGCGTCCGTCGCCGGCTTGCCGCGCACGCGGGCTGTGACGGCGAGGAGCTCGTCATCGCCAGGTCCGGGAGTGAGGCCGGCGAAATCGCCGTGATGGGGATCGACCTGAAGCCGGGCGACGAAGTGGTCACGACGGATCAGGACTACCCCCGGTTGATCAACGCCTGGAAGCAGCGGGAGGCACGCGAACACATCGTCCTCAAGCAGGTTGATCTGCCGCCGCCGCCCGTGGCGCTCGACGACTTCTACAGGAAACTGGAGAGCACGATCACGCCGCGGACCAGGGTGGTCATGATCTGCCACATGACGCACCGGACTGCGCAAGTCGCGCCAATGAAGCGGATCATCGATCTGGCCCACCAGCGTGGTATCCAGGTGATTGTCGACGGTGCGCACGGGTTCATGCACGTACCCGTCAACGTTCGGGAGCTCGATTGCGACTACTACGTTGCCAGCCTGCACAAGTGGCTGATGGCGCCACCGGGGAACGGGTTCCTCTACGTGAAGAAGTCGAGGATCGAGTCGTTGTGGCCACTCACGCCTGCAGACTTGAGCCGGAAGGCCAATATCCGCAAGTTCGAGGACGTCGGGACCCGGTCCCACGCGAACCGCGCGGCGATCGCCGAGGCAATCACGTTCAACGAGGGAATTGGACTCGAGCGGAAGAGCGCCCGGCTGCGCTACCTGACGCGGCGCTGGGCAGACCGGCTGAAGGCGCACCCGCGCGTCCGCATCCTGACGGACCTCGATCTCCCAGAGGCATGCGGGATTGCGGCGTTCACGATCGAGGGGATGAACCTGACCGACCTCACACGGACACTCCTGAACGACTACGGGATCGTCGTGTCGCACATGACTCATCCCAAGTTCGACGGGCTGCGAATCGTGACCAACGTCTCTATGACGGTCGCCGAAATCGACTACTTCGCCGGGACGATCGAGAGCGTTCTGCGCGCGAATGCGATCTAGGCCGGCAACTCCGATCTGTCGTCGGCGAACGTCTTGGGGCCAGGAAATGCGTGAGGAGGTGAACGCGGAGGATCAGGAGCCACGTTGCGGCGGCGGCGTTCAGCAGCCAGACGAGGACCGGTTTCGATAGATGGAACCAAGGAGGCGACATGTGGGACAGGCGTGACTTTCTCCGGACCTGCGCGGCCGGCGTGGGTGCCTTGGCCGCGGCAGGCGATGACATCATGGAGAGGATCTATGCTGCCGGTCGCGAGACCGCCGGCATGAGTCCCGAACAGGTGGCGGCGGACGAGGACTTCTGGTTCGCGGTGCAGCAGGCCTTCAGCGAGGATCGCAACATCATCAACCTGAACAACGGCACGATTCAGAACGGCCTGCGCACCGTCCAGGACGCCGTCCGGCGGCACAACGAGTTCTCGGCCAACGCGGGCGCGCACTCGATCGGGGTGCTCGCGCCGGAACTCGAGAGCTGCCGCCGCCGGCTGGCCGCGCACCTCGGCTGCGACCCCGAGGAGCTGTGCCTGTGCCGGGGCGGCACGGAAGCCGGGCACATCCCAATCCTCGGACGGGAGTTGCAGCGCGGAGACGAGGTGATCCTCACGAACCAGTGCTATCCCCGGCTTCGCTCGGCGTGGTTCCAGAGGGCGAAGCGCGAAGGCATCGTGATCAAGGAAGTGAAGCTCCCAGTGCCACCGGTGCCGCAAGACACTTACTACAGCCTCGTTGCCGAACAGGTGACGCCTCGCACGAAGCTCATCCACTGCACTCATTTCACACACTGGACGGGCCTGATGGCGCCGGTCCGCCGGATTGCGGACATGGCACATTCGAAGGGCATCGAGGTGCTCTGCGACGGCGCGCACGGCTTCATGCACGTTCCGTTCAAGCTGGCGGACCTGGGCTGCGACTACTACACCGCGAGCCTGCACAAGTGGCTGCTGGCGCCGCCCGGAAACGGCTTCGTGCGTATCCCGAAGGACCGCATCCCGCTCGTGTGGCCGCTGACGCCGCCCTGGTCGGATGACGCGAAGAGCATCCGTCGATACGAGGACGTGGGCACCCGCACGCAGGCCAACCGCGTGGCCATGGCCGAAGGGATCACCTTCAACGACGGCATCGGGATCGAGCGGAAGTCGGCTCGGATCCACTACTTGTCCCAGCGCTGGACGAGCCGCTTGAAACAGTACCCGCGGGTCAGGTTCTTCACGAGTCTCGATCCGAAAGAGGGCTCGTGCGGCGTCATCTCCGCTGGCATCGAGGGCATGGACATGGGACAGCTCGCGACCCACTTGTTCGACAAGTGGGGCATCGTGGTATCGCGCATGAGGCATCACGAGGGCCTGTTCGACGCGATTCGCGTGGTGACCAACGTGTCCCTGTCTGCGAAGGAAATGGACTACTTCGCCGATGTCATGGAGGGCATCGTCACGAAGGGCATGCTCGCGTAGGGCGATCACCGGCCCCGAGGACGCGTGCCGGCGCCGTGCGGCTCCAGTTCCGGATCGCGTCCTTGGGTCGGACGTCGCTCGGCCGTTTGAGGTGTCTACCGCCACCGTCGGCGACCTTGTACGAATGAAACGCGAAGAGACCGTGGCAGTTGCGTCTCAGGCGGAGCCTCGCTCGCGCGCTGCATGACCTCATCCGTCCGTCAGTACGACATGGAGTCCAGCTTCACCTTGCCGCGGAAGATCCAGTAGATGCTGATCGTGTAGGCGAGGACAAGGGGCATGCCGATACCCACGATGATCAGCATCGTCGTCAGCGTGCCGTCGGACGAGGCGGCGCTGTAGACCGACAGGCTGGTGGCTGGATCCGTCCCGCGGACGAGGTTGGGGTACATCCCGAACCCGACGAGCCCCATCAGGCCGAAGACGGCCGCGCACGACGACAGGAACGCCCGCCAGTCGCGTCCGTGGAGGATTTCCCGGGGTACGTTCGCAATCGCCAGCATGGTCGCCACCGGCAGCACGAACGTCCACGGGTGCGCCTTGAAGTGATCGCCCATGTGCGGCAGATAGACCAGCGTCGCCATCGTCGTCGTGGCGTAGCAGATGACGAAGACGATGATGGTGGTGTTGACCCATGCGCGGACCTTCGCCTGAATCGCACTGTCCGTCTTGAGCACGAGATAGATCGAGCCGTGCATGGCGAAGAGCGCCACCGTTGTCACGCCGGCCAGCAGCGCATACGGGTTCAGCAGCGTGGTGAAGCCGCCGAGATACTCGCCATGGACGTCCAGGGGAATGCCGCGGATGACGTTGCCGAAGGCCACGCCCATCAGGAACGACCCGAGGAACGAGGCGGCGCTGAAACTGACGTCCCACGTCCGGCGCCACCACGCCATCGGCTGCTTGCTCCGGAACTCGATGGCCACGGCCCGGAAGATCAGCGCGAAGAGTAGCAGGATCATCGCCGGGTAGAACCCCGAGAAGACCCCGGCGTAAACGGCCGGGAACGCCGCGAACAGCGCGCCGCCGCCCGTCACCAGCCAGACCTCATTGCCGTCCCACACGGGACCGATGGCATTGATGAAGACGCGGCGCTCCTCGTCGCGTGTGACGAAGAGGTGCAGGATCCCGACGCCGAGATCGAAACCGTCGAGGACCGCGTACCCGGCCAGGAGCGCGCCCACGAGCAGGAACCAGATCGTGTTCAGGTCGATGGTCATGGCTCAGGCTCGCTTGGGGCTGGCGGTGAGATCCTCCGGCAAGGGCCCGTGCTTGATCTTCGAGTCGAGCAGGTAGAGGAACAGCGCAAACAGCAGCATGTAAACGAGCGTGAACAGCACGAGCGAGAAGACCACGGCCTCGGCCGAGACCGAGCGGCTGACACCTTCGCTGGTGCGCATCACACCATAGACGATCCACGGCTGGCGCCCCACTTCGGCCGTCATCCAGCCGGCCTGGTTGGCGATCTGGGGACCCAGCACGGACAACACCAACAGCCGCAGCAGCCATTCCGGCGGGGACCCCACCCGCCGCATGGCGTAGAACACCCCTGCGAGGGAGAGACCGATCAGGCCCATGCCGATGGCGACCATCAGGTGGTAGGCCTGGAAGACGACCTGCACGGGCGGCCGATCCTCAGGAGCGAAGGCGGACAGTCCCGTGACCGGCGCCGTTGCATTCCCGTGCAGGATCCAACTCAGCATCCCCGGGAGCGCCACGCCGTGGACGTGCCGGCTGTCTTCGTCGACCCACCCGAACACGTACATGTCGGCCGGCGCGGATGCCGGGAAGTGCGCCTCCATCGCCGCGAGCTTCGCCGGCTGGTGCCGGCTGACGCCTTCCGCGCTGACGTGACCCGTGGCAAGCGACCCCAGCGACGCCACGAGCCCAAGCGCCACGCCCACCCGTAGCGATCGCCGGGCGAATTCCGCGTGTCTCCCATTCAACAGGTAGTAGGCACTGACCGAGACGACCAGGAAAGCTCCGGCCTGCCAGGCCCCGAGCACGGTGTGCGTCAGGCGCTCGGCGGCCGACGGGTTGAAGACCATCGCCCAGAAGTCGGTGACCTCCGCCCGCGGGCCGAGCCCGTGCTCGGCGATGCGGCACCCGGCCGGCGTCTGCATCCACGAGTTGGCGACGACGATCCAGATGGCGCTGAAGTGAGCGCCCAGACAGACCATCAGCGTGGCAAAGAAGTGCAGGCGCGGGCCGACCTTGTCCCAGCCGAACAGCAGCAGGGCGAGGAATCCGCTCTCCAGGAAGAACGCGAAGATGCCCTCGGCCGCGAGCGCCGAGCCGAAGACGTCGCCGACGAACCGCGAGTAGGACGCCCAGTTCGTGCCGAACTCGAACTCCATGACGATCCCGGTGGCGACGCCGAGGGCGAAGGTGAGGCCGAAGACCCGGACCCAGAAGCGTGTCATCTGCTGGTAGATCGGGACCCGGGTCCGGAGATACAGGCCCTCCATCACGACCAGCACGACGCCGAGGCCGATGCTCAGCGGCGGGTACAGGTAGTGGAACGCAATGGTCATCGCGAACTGGATTCGCGAGAGCAGGGTCACGTCCATGAAAGAGGTCCGAGGGGTCAGGGCGATTATGTGCCGCGCGGCCGGCGCGCGCAATGGCGGCTGCCGAGAGCCCGCCCGGACCGTGCCGACATCGACCTACTGGAAGTCGGGTTTGCGGGCTGAAGCCCGCGGGCGACGACAGCAGAGGACGAGGGCCGTTCATGCCCCCTGGCGGCGCGACACGATCATGCGACGCACCTGCTCGCGGATGGTGCCCGCCGCCACGTGCACGTAGTCGGGATGCTCGATCATGTCGATCTCGGCGGGTAGCGTGATGAGATCCGCGTCCGGCGGCACGATGGCGTGCTCCTGATAGCGGCGGAGCGTCCGCTTCCAGTCCGCGGCGATGGCTTCGTAGCAGCGGTGGATCTGGCGGAGGTAGTCTGCAGTGATGGTCTCGGCGTAGCCGTCGCCCTCGGCGGCCCGACGGGCACGGCGCCGCTCCAGGTGCTCGGGCTCGGTCCGCAGATAGACGGTGAGGTCGGGGAGCCGGATGTGTTCCGCCCGCAGCGTCTGGTGGAAGAGCGTCCGGTACAGCTTCGCGTGCGCCGGCGGCATTTCACCCGACTCAATCATGCGTGCCACGAAAACCTCGGGACCGTCGATGAACGGCCGGTCCTCGATGATGATGACCCCCTTGGGACTTTCGCGGGTCATCAGGTGGCGAATCTCGCGCTGCTGCATGGTGCGCATGTGGAGGAAGGCAACCTCGGTCGGGAAGATGTTCGCGACGCGGTCATGGTAGAAGAGCGCGAGGCATTCGTCGATGAGCGATCCCTTGTCGACGCGCTCCGAAAAGACATGGAGCTCGGCCCCGCCCAGCAGCGTCTCGAGATCGCGCTTGTACGGGTCGCGCGACAGGGCCAGCATCAGCGTCGTCTTGCCCGAGAACAGGTTGCCCATGATCCCGATGTGGAAGTTCTGTTTCATCGACGCGCTCCAGACTGAGACGTCGGCCGGGCGACCTTCAAGTCTACTACCAGCCCTGAGTCCGGCCGTACGCGACGAAGGCCCTGGCAGGCTCCCCTGCCAGGACCTTGCTGTTCCCCTGGGGGCGCACGCCGGTCGCGGGACCGGAGTTCTACCCGCCCTTGCCGCTCCGGCCCGTGTGGCGCGCGCGGGTCGCGGGCTGCTTGGCGGCCTTCGTCTGTTCGTGCGCCGGAACGGCCTCTTCATCGTCCGTCTTCCGGCCGCGCACGCGCTGGGCGGCGGCGCGCAGGCGTCCGCCAATCCCCTTCCCCTCGCCCTTGGCTTCGGCCCTCTTCTCCTTGGCCGCCTGGGCCCTCTTCGGATCGAACTCGGAGCCAATGAGCTCGACCAGCGCGATCTCGGCCGCGTCGCCCTTGCGAACGCCGGCCCTGATGATCCGCACGTATCCGCCCGGACGGGCGGCGTAACGAGGGGCCAGATCATCGAACAGCTTCTTCAGCGTGTCCTTGTCGTTGATGTCGCGGGCGACGAGCCGCCGGGCGTGCAGGCCCCTGCCGTTGGCGGCGCCCTCGGCCACGCCCTGCTTGGCGACCGTGATCAGCCGCTCGACGAACGGCCGCAGCTCCTTGGCCTTGGGCACGGTGGTGATGATGTGCTCATGCTGCAGGAGGGCCTGCGCCTGGTTGCGGAGCAGGGCCAGCCGGTGCTCGGTGACTCGTCCCAGCTTGCGGTGGGCAACTCGATGACGCATGCCCCTACTCCTGCCCCTGCGGCGCGGGCTGATCGAGCCTCATGCCCAGGCCCAGGCCCATCTGCTGCAGGATCTCGCGAATCTCGTTGAGCGACTTCCGCCCGAAGTTCTTCGTCTTCAGCATCTCGGCCTCGGTCTTCTGCACAAGCTCCCGAATGGTCCGGATGTTGGCGTTCTTCAGGCAGTTGTACGACCGCACCGAGAGCTCCAGCTCCTCGACCGACTTGTCGAGGTGCTCATTGGAGATGGCTGCCCCTCCCATCGCGCCCTGGGCGTCCTCGGAGGCGTCACCCGCGTCCTCGAGGCTGACGAACAGGCTCATGTGCTCCCGCAGCAGGCGCGCGGCCAGCGACACGGCGTCGCGGGCGGTGACGGCACCGTTCGTCCACACGTCGAGGGTGAGCTTCTCGTAGTCGGTCGTCTGGCCGAGGCGGGCCATCTCGACGAGGTAGTTCACCTTCTTGACGGGCGAGTGCACCGAGTCGATGGGAATCCAGCCGATGCCGAGATCCTCGTCGAAGTTGCGGTCGGCGGTGACGTAGCCGCGGCCGCGCTTCACGCGGACCTCCATGTGCAGCTTCCCGCCCTCGGAAACGGTGGCGATGTGGGCGTCGGGCTCGAGGATCTCGACGTCCGCGTCGGGCTCGAGGTCGCTGGCCCTCACCTCGCCGGGCTTGTCCACCCGCAAGTACAGCGTCTTGGTGTAGTCGACGTGCACCTTGAGGGGGATCTGCTTGAGGTTGAGGATGATGTCCGTGGCATCCTCGACCACGCCGGGGATGGGCGAGAACTCATGGAGCACGCCGTCGATCTTGACGGCCGTGAACGCGGCGCCCTCGATCGACGACAGCAACACGCGCCGCATGGCGTTGCCGATCGTGGTGCCGAAGCCCCGCTCGAACGGCTGGGCGTAGAAGCGTCCAAACCGCTCGGTGAGGGTGTCACGCTCGAACTCCAGCCGCTTGGGCCGCTGGAAACCCTTCCACAACATCGCTGGCGATCCTTTCTCTCTGGCGCCGCCTGCCCGGCCGGGTCGGCCGGCGGCCGGCCCCGCCACCACGGTGCCTGCTACTTCGAATACAACTCGACGATCAGCTGCTCTTGCACCGGCAGGTTGATCTGTGCGCGGCTCGGCAGCGACACGATCCGCCCGCTCATCTGCTCGGCCTGGAGGTCCAGCCACTCGGGAGTCCCACGCCCCTTGACCTCGTCCATGGCATGGAGCACCGCCGGCGCCTTCCTGCTGCGCTCGCGCACGGAGACGATGTCGCCCTCGCGGATCTGGAACGACGGGATGTCGACCTTCCGGCCGTTCACGGAGAAGTGCCCGTGGCGGACGAGCTGTCGCGCCTGGGCGCGGGAGGTGGAGAAGCCGAGGCGGTAGACAACGTTGTCGAGGCGCCGCTCGAGCATCTGCAGCAGCAGCTCGCCGGTGATGCCCCGCTGGCGCGCCGCCGATTCGAAGTACCGGCGGAACTGGTTCTCGAGCACGCCGTAGATGCGCTTGACCCTCTGCTTCTCGCGCAGCTGGATGCCGTAGCCGGCCATCTTGGCCTTGCGCGCCTTGCCGTGCTGGCCGGGCACGAAGTTGCGCTTCTCGATCGCGCACTTCTCGGTATAGCACCGCTCGCCCTTCAGGAAGAGCTTCATGCTCTCGCGGCGGCACAAGCGGCAAACTGGTCCGATGTATCTAGCCATGCGTGTCTTCCGTGTCTACCTCGATGGTCCGCAACCTACACGCGCCGGCGCTTGGTTGGCCGGCACCCGTTGTGTGGAATCGGTGTCACGTCGCGGATGGACTTGACCTCGATGCCGACAGTGCCCAGGGCGCGCACGGCCGACTCGCGCCCCGCGCCTGGTCCCTTCACCCGAACGTCGCAGGAGCGCATGCCCATGGTCTTGGCCACGTTGGCCGCGGCGAGCGCCGCCTGGGTCGCCGCGAACGGCGTGCCCTTGCGCGACCCCTTGAACCCGACCGCCCCGGCACTGGACCACGCCACCACGTTGCCCTCGGCGTCGGCGATGGTGATCGTGGTGTTGTTGAACGACGCCTGGATGCTGACCAGTCCGTGGTGCACCACGCGCTTCTCGCCGCGCCGTTTGAATGTCTTCTTGGGCTTCCCTGCCTTGTCGCCCGATTCGCTCTTGGCCATCCGTTACACCGTCTTCTTCTTGGCGATCGCGCCCCGGCGCGGCCCCTTCCGGGTGCGCGCGTTGGTCCGCGTCCGCTGGCCCCGCACCGGCAGACTGCGGCGATGCCGCAGCCCGCGGTAGCAGCCAATGTCCATCAACCGCTTGATGTTCATCGAGACCTCCTTGCGGAGGTCACCCTCGACGCCGCCCTGTTCCTCGATGACGCGGCTGATTCTGCGCACGTCGTCCTCAGAGAGATCCTTGACCCGGATGTCCGGGCTCACCCCGGCCGTTTCCAAGATCCCCGTGGCGCGCGTCCGGCCGATCCCGAAGATGTAGGTCAGCCCGATTTCGACCCGCTTGGTTCGCGGCAGGTCCACACCCGCGATACGTGCCATGACGTTACCCCTGCCTCTGTTTGTGCTTCTGATTCGTGCAGATGACGCGCACCACGCCATTGCGGCGCACGATCTTGCACTTGTCACACATCCGCTTGACCGACGTTCTGACCTTCATAGCTCGTGCCCTCGCGCCCCCGCCCCGGCGGCAGGCGCGTTGATCCAGTCCCCGATCGCGCCCCGGCTACTTGTACCGGTAGGTGATCCGGCCCCGGCTCAAGTCGTACGGCGACAACTCGACCAGCACCCGATCCCCCGTCAGGATGCGGATGAAGTTCTTCCGCATCTTGCCGGACACATGAGCCAGGACCTGGTGCTTGTTCTCGAGTTCGACCCGGAACATCGCATTCGGCAGCGACTCGAGCACCACGCCCGTCACTTCAATCGTGTCGTCTTTCGGCACCGGCTGACACACCCTCCGATTGACTTGCACCACGCGCGATCGATTCGTGGGACGCCGGGGCCTCGCGCGGCCGGGTCAGGATCACCGGCCCGCTCTCGGCCACCGCGATCGTGTGCTCGAAATGCGCAGCCAGGCTGCCGTCCTTCGTGACGGCCGTCCAGCCGTCGCCGAGCACCTTCACGCCCGGCTTGCCCATCGCCACCATCGGTTCGATGGCGATTGTCATGCCCTCCACCAGCCGGGGCCCGCGCCCCGGAGGTCCGAAGTTGGGCACCTGGGGCTCTTCGTGCAGCAAGGCCCCCACGCCGTGCCCGACGAACTCTCGCACGACCGAAAACCCGTGCGCTTCGACGTGCCGCTGCACTGCATGGCCGATGTCCGACACGCGGCCGCCAACCCGCGCCTGCTCGATCCCGCGGTAGAGCGCCTCCTCCGTCACGCGCAGCAGGTCGTTCGCGCGCCCGCTCACCCGGCCCACAGGGATCGTCACCGCGCCGTCGCCGATGAACCCCCTGAATCGGACCCCGAGGTCAATCGATACGATGTCTCCCTCGCGCAGCCCGCGCTTCGACGGGATCCCGTGAATCACCTCTTCGTTCACCGACGTGCACAGGGTCGCGGGATACCCGTGGTACCCCTTGAACGCCGGCTCCGCTCCGCGCGTCCGCACGGCCGACTCCGCATAGGCGTCGAGCTCGGCCGTCGTGACCCCAGGCTTCACCATCGGGCGAAGCGCCAGGAGCACCTCGGCCACGATGGCGTTGGCCTCCCGCATCCGGCCGATCTCGGCGGGCGACTTGCACACGATCACGCGCCGGCTCCGCCGACGATGCGCGCGAGCACCGCGGCCACCTCCTCCGCCCCGGCCGCACCCTGGACTCGGTGATAGCCGGGTCGCGCGCGGTAGTACTCGACGAGTGGCAGGGTCTCGGCCGCGTACACTCGCAGCCGCTGCTTCACCACCTCGGCGTCGTCGTCGGCCCGATGGGTCAACTCGCCGTCGCAGCGCACGCACCGCCCGGCCGCCACCGCCGTCTCGGTCGCATTCGCCCCGCAAGCCCGGCAGACCCGCCGCTTCGCCAGCCGGTGCACCACCTCGGCTTCGGGGACGTCCAGATCGATCACGATCACCTGGCCGTCCTGGCCGAACTGCCGGTCGAGGGCCCCGGCTTGCGCCACGGTGCGCGGGAAGCCGTCGAGCACGAAGCCCCGCTCGACATCCGGGCGCGTGAGGCGCTCGCGGACAACCTCGACCATCACCTGATCGCTCACCAGTTCTCCGCGGGCCATCACGGCGCTCACGAGCGCCCCGAGCGGCGTTGCTGCGGCCACCGCCTCGCGGAGCATGTCACCGGTCGAGATGCGCGGCACCCCGAAGTGCGCCGCCAGGTGTTCCGCCTGCGTCCCCTTGCCCGCGCCGGGCGGACCCAGCATCACGACTCTGACCGCCATCGCCTGGTCCGCGCCTCTCAGGTCCGACGTCCCCGAATCCGCGTCTTCTTCATGAAGCCATCGTAGTGCCTCATGATGAGCTGCGACTCGACCTGCTGCACGGTGTCCATCGCCACGCCGACCACGATGAGCGTCGAGGTCCCCCCGAAGTAGAACTGCACGTTCAGGCCCTCGGTGACGAAGCGCGGCAAGATCGCGTCCAACTGCTCGCCGATGAAGGGGATCGGCGCGACCTTGAATCCGGCGATCATCCACTCGGGCAACAGGGCGACCAGGGCCAGGTAGATGGCGCCCGCGAGCGTGATTCGCGTCAGGATCGTGTCGATGTACTCCGCCGTCCGCTTGCCGGGGCGGATGCCCGGCACGAACCCGCCGTACTTCCGCATGTTCTCGGCCACGTCATCGGGGTTGAAGATGATCGCGGTATAGAAGTACGCGAAGAAGATGATGCCGACGAAATACAGCAGGTTGTAGAGCGGCATGCCCCAGGCCAGCTGGTCGATCACGGCCCGGCCCCAGCTCCCCTGCTCGAACAGCCCGGCGACCGTAGCCGGGAACGCGAGCAGTGACGAGGCGAAGATGACCGGGATGACGCCGCCGGTGTTCACCTTCAGGGGGATGTGGGTGCTCGATCCGCCGTACATGCGCCGGCCGACCACGCGCTTGGCGTACTGGACGGTCACCCGCCGGTGCCCGCGCTCCATGAAGATGATCGCGCCGATGACGGCCACCATCAGCATGATCAGCAGGAGGACGCGAATCAGGCCGATTTGTCCCGTGCTCATCTGCTGCATCGTCGCGATCACGGCCTGAGGGAACCCCGCGACGATCCCGGCGAAGATGATGAGCGACATCCCGTTGCCGATGCCGCGCTCGGTGATCTGCTCGCCGAGCCACATGATGAACACGGTGCCAGCCGTGAGCGTGAGGATGGTCATCAGGCGGAAGCCCCATCCCGGTGCGTACACGAGGGGAAGGCCGCCGGCGATCTCGGTCTGGTTCTCCAGGAAGAACGCGATGCCCGCAGACTGGACGACGCTCAGCAGGATCGTGCCGTACCGGGTGTACTGGGTGATCTTGCGCCGTCCGAGGTCTCCCTCCTTCGAGAGGCGCTCGAGGTACGGCCAGACGACCGTGAGCAACTGGAGGATGATCGACGCGCTGATGTAGGGCATGATGCCCAGCGCGAAAATCGTCACCTTCGACAGGCTGCCGCCCGAGAACATGTCGTACAGCCCGAACATGGTGTTCTTCGTCTGCTCGGCGAGGATCGCCAGCGCCTCCGCGTTGATGCCGGGCGTCGGCACGTGGTTGCCCACTCGGTAGACGGCCAGCAGCGCGAGGGTGAAGAACACGCGCTTCCGCAGATCGGGAACGGCCAGGATGTTCTTGATGCTCTCTACCATACGGTCTCGGCCACGTGGCTCAGGATGCGAACACTCATGAGTATCGAGAGCCACAGCAACGCCCGCCGTCGCAGGTCAGGCAACACGAGAATGCGCTGGATGCTCTCCACCATAGGTCCTCAGTCCGGGCGCCTCAAAGCGTCTCGGCCGTTCCCCCGGCCGCCGCAATCCGCTCGGCGGCCTTCCCGCTGAACTTGTGTGCCCTCACCGTCAGCGCCACGGTGATCTCGCCCCGGGCGAGGATCTTGATCGGCTGAGCGGTCCTGACCACGCGCCGCTCGCGCAGGAGTTCGGGCGTCACCACCGTCCCCGCCTCGAACCGGGACGCGAGGTCGTCGAGGTTCACGACGGCGTACTCGACGCGGAACGGGTTGTGGAAGCCCCGCTTCGGCACGCGACGGTGAAGGGGCATCTGGCCGCCTTCGAACCCGCGCTTGCGCTTGAAGCCCGATCGCGACTTGGCGCCCTTGCTGCCGCGGCCCGCCGTCTTGCCGAGGCCGGAGCCGGGCCCGCGGCCCACACGCTTCCGCTTCCGGGTCGCGCCTTTCGGCGGCTTGAGATTGCTGAGATCCATATCGTCCGACCTTCCGCTACCCGACCGTCACCAGGTGCCGCACCTTGTGGATCATGCCCCGCATCTCGGGGGTGTCGGGCACGTCCACCGTGTGGCGGATCCGGCGCAGCCCCAGGCTGCGGACCACCTCCGCCTGCCTCTTGTTGAAGCCGATGGTGCTCTTCACCAACGTCACCTTCAGGGTCTGCTTCCCACCACTCTTCGCAGTCATCACTCAGCCTCGTCTCATCCACCCGCCCTGAGCGAGGCGCCCGTCAGGGGCGCCGAGTCGAAGGGTCACGCGGACGCACTCTCCAGTTCGGCCAGGTCGCGCCCGCGCAGCCGCGCCACCGTCACCGGGTCCTTCAGCGTCATGAGGCCGGTGAAGGTCGCGCGCACCACATTGTGCGGGTTGGCCGAGCCGAGGGACTTGGTCACCACGTTCTGGATCCCGGCCGACTCGACGACCGCGCGGACCGCGCCGCCCGCGATGATGCCCGTGCCCTCCGGCGCCGGCTTGAGCAGGACGCTGCCGGATCCGTACCGCCCGGTCACGGCGTGGGGAACGGTCGTCCCGACGAGCGGCACCCGGATGAGGGCCTTCTTCGCCGCCTCGATGCCCTTCTTGATCGCCGAGGGCACCTCGCGCGCCTTTCCGACGCCGAAGCCCACGATGCCGTGGCCGTCGCCCACTACCACGAGAGCGCTGAAGCTCAGGTTCTTGCCGCCCTTGACGACCTTCGTGACCCGGTTGATGGACACGACCGTGTCCTTGAGTTCGAGCTGCGACGGATCGATTCGTTCCCGCGTTCGAAACATCTAGAACTCCAGTCCCGCTTCGCGCGCGGCCTCGGCCACTGCGCGGACTCGCCCGTGGTAGAGGAACCCACCACGGTCGAAGACCACGTGCTTGACGCCCTGGGTGAGCAGCCGCTCGGCAATCGTCCGGCCGACAAGGGTGGCGCCCTTCACGTTGCCGCCCTTTGCGCCGTCGGTCAGGGCGGCCTTCACCGCCGGTTCCACGCTCGATGCAGCCGCCAGGGTCCGGCCCTGCCGGTCGTCGACGGCCTGCACGTAGATGTGCTGCACGCTCCGAAACACCGCCAACCGGGGCCGCTCGTTCGTGCCCGTCACGCGCTTGCGAATCCGCCGGCTGATCCGTTCGCGGCGGTCTGCCTTCGTCTTGATCTTCATACGCTCGCGACCTCTACGCGCCCGTCTTGCCGACCTTCTTCTTCAGCACCTCGCCCGTGTAGCGCACGCCCTTCTGCTTGTAGGGATCGGGCTTGCGCAGCCGCCGGATGTTGGCGGCCACCTGGCCGACCAGCTGCCGGTCGACGCCGGTCACGGTGACGTGTGTCAGCTTGTCGACGGCGACCTCGATGCCCGCTGGAATCGGGAAGACGATCGGGTGCGAGTACCCCAGGGCGAAGACGATCTCACGCCCCTTGAGCTCGGCCCGGTAGCCGACGCCCACGATGTCCAGCTCCTTCCTGAACCCGTTGGCCACGCCTTCGACGGCGTTGGCGACGAGGCTCCGGGCCAGGCCATGGAGCTTGCCCAGCGCCCTGTCGTCGCGTTCGAGCCTGGCGACCAGCTCGCCGCCGTCCTGCGCGAAGACGATGCCGGCCGGGATGGGCTGGCGCAGGGTGCCCTTGGGGCCGCGGACGCCGATCGCGCCCGGCTCGATCGTGACGGTGACGCCCTTCGGCACGGGAATCGGTTTCTTGCCAATTCGGGACATGACGTTCGTTCCTACGCGGTCGCTACCACACGTTGCACAGCACCTCGCCGCCGACGCCGCTCTTGACGGCCTCGCGGCCCGTCATGACGCCGCGCGACGTCGTGAGGATGCTGATTCCGAGTCCGCCAAGCACGGGCGGCACCTCATCGCGGCCGTAGTACACGCGGCGGCCCGGGCGACTGATGCGCTCGATGCCGCTGATCACGCGCTCGCCGCGGGGCCCGTACTTGAGGAAGATACGAATCCGCTTCACGGGCACGGTGCCCGCGCCGGCGGCCGGCTCCTCGACCAGCTTGAAGCCGCTGATGTACCCCTCGAGCTGGAGGATCCGGGCGATCTCGCTCTTCAGGCGGCTGGCCGGTACGTCGACGCGCGTGTGCTTGGCCTGGACGGCGTTGCGGATACGCGCGAGCATGTCAGCAATCGGATCGGTCATGGCTCTCAACTCTGTCGTGCTTACCAGCTGCTCTTGATGACGCCGGCCACCTCGCCCCGGAGCGCGAGCTCACGGAAGCAGAGGCGGCAGAGGGCGAACTTGCGCAGGTACGCGCGCGGACGCCCGCACCGCTGGCACCGGTTGCGGTGCTGGATCTTGTGTTTCAGCGACTTGCGCTCTCTGGCGATTTTCGCGGTCGTGGCCATATGCCTTGTCAGTTCGCCCGGAACGGCATGCCCATGAGCTGGAGCAGCCGCCTGGCCTCTTGGTCGGTCTTCGCGGTGGTGCAGACCGACACGTTCATGCCTCGTGCCTTGTCGACCTTCAAGTAGTCGATCTCCTGGAACATCAGCTGATCCCGCAGCCCGAGCGTGTAATTGCCCCGGCCGTCGAACCCCTTGGCCGACACGCCCTTGAAATCGCGCACGCGCGGCAGGGCGATCGAGACCAGCCGGTCCAGGAACTCGAACATGCGCTCCCCACGCAGCGTGACCATCGTGCCGATCGGCATGCCCTGGCGCACGCGGAACTGGGCAATGGACTTGCGCGCCCGGGTCACCACGGCCTTCTGGCCCGTGATGCGACCCACCTCTTCGGCGCCCACGTCGACGAGTTTCGCGTTCTGGGTCGATTCGCCGAGCCCCATGTTCACCACGATCTTCGTGATCTTGGGCACGGCCATCACGCTCGTGTAACCGAACTCCTTCATCAGGGCCGGCACCACATCCCGGGCGTACCGCTCTTTCAACCGGCTCATTTGTCGACCACTCCCTCGCACTTCCGGCAGATCCGGACCCTTCGGCCGTCGCCGAGCGTCCGGTGGCCGAGGCGCGTGCGTGCGCCGCACTCCGGGCACACCAGCTGCACGTTCGACGCGTGCAGGGGCGCTTCGCGCTTCATGATCCCGCCCTTGACGTTCTTGCTCGGATTCGGGCGGGTATGGCGGCTGACGAAGTTGATCCCCTCGACGACGAGGCGGTTCTTGTCGGGCAGGACCTTGAGCACGCGCCCGCGCTTCCCGCGGTCCTTGCCGGTCGTGACGACGACGTTGTCGTTGCGCCGGATGGGCGTCTGGAGCCTCGGCATGACTAGATCACCTCCGGCGCGAGCGAGATGATCTTCATGAACCGGCGCTCACGCAGCTCGCGCGCCACCGGGCCGAACACGCGCGTCCCGATGGGCTCCCCCTGGTCGTTCACCAGCACCGCGGCGTTCCGGTCGAACCGGATGTAGCTGCCGTCCTTGCGGCGCTGCTCCTTCCGGGTCCGGACGATCACGGCCTTGACGACCTGCCCCTTCTTCACGTTCGACTCGGGGGTCGCTTCCTTCACCGACGCCGTGACGATGTCGCCCAGCCGGGCGTAGCGCCCGACCGACCCCCCAATCGGGTTGATCACCGACAGCTTTCGGGCGCCGGAATTGTCGGCCACGTCGAGGATCGACCGCATCTGAATCATCGGTCTGCTCCTTTACCCCTGCTCGTCGGTGGATTCGGCGCCCACCTGCGCGCGCTTCGCGATCACGCGCGCGATGACCCACCGCTTCCGGCGGCTCAAGGGCCGGGATTCTACGATGGCCACACGATCGCCCTCGGTCGTCTCATTCGTCTCGTCGTGCGCCATGAAGCGCGACGTCAGGCGCTGGATCTTGCCGTAGACGCCGTGCCGCACCTGGCGCTCGACGGCGACCACCCGGCTCTTGGCCATCTTGTCGCTGACCACGACGCCGGTCAGTTCAGTCTTCGCAGCCATAACGCGTCCTACCGTTCCTTTTCCCGAAGGATCGTCTTCACTCGTGCCAGATCCCGGCGCACCGTCCTCACCTTGGACGGCGCGTCCAGGCCGCCCATCGCCTTCTGGATGCGCATCCGGAAGAGCTGGTCCTGCATGTCCTTCACCTGCTGGCGCAGATCCTCGACGGCGAGCCCCCGGATCTCCTCCACCTTCATGACACCTTCTCCTCGGCGAAGCGCGTGGCGAAACGCGTCTTGATGGGGAGCTTGGCGCCCGCCAGTTCCATGGCCCGCCGCGCCTCGGTCTCGGTGATCCCTTCCATCTCGAAGAGCACCTTGCCGGGCCGAACCACCGCCACCCAGAACTCCGGCGCGCCCTTGCCCTTGCCCATGCGCGTCTCCTGGGGCTTCTTGGTCACCGGCTTGTCCGGAAACACCCGGACCCAGATCTTGCCGCCGCGCTTGACGAACCGCGTCATCGCCACACGGGCCGCCTCGATCTGCCGGGCCGTCAGCCAGCACGGCTCCATCGCCTTGAGCCCGTACTCGCCGAACGACACGTCCGAGCCACGCCACGCCTGGCCGCGCATGCGGCCACGCTGCTGTTTCCGGAACTTGACCTTCTTCGGCATCAACATGGCTTATGCCACCTCGCCGCTACGTGCTTCGACTCACACCCACCGCTGCCCCCACGCTCGCTCAGCACGTAGCCCTGAGAGCGCCCCTGCTTCTCCAGGCGCGTCGAAGGGCTACGCCGTCGCCCGCGGGGCCCGCCGCGGCATGCGGTATTCCTCTTCGCGACCGGTCCGCGGCACCAGCCGCTCGCCCTTGTAGAGCCAGACCTTGACGCCAATCTGCCCGTAGGTCGTCGTCGCCTCGGCCTGTCCATAGTCCACGTCGGCCCGGAGCGTCTGCAGCGGAAGCTGTCCGTGCAGGTACCATTCGGAGCGGGCGATCTCGGCGCCGTTCAACCGGCCCGACACCCGGACCTTGATGCCACGCGCGCCGAACCGCAGAGCGGACTCGACCGCCTTGCGCATCGCCCGGCGGAACGCCACGCGCTTCTCGAGCTGCATCGCGACCGACTCGGAGATCAGCTGGGCGTCCAGCTCCGGCTTCTGGATCTCCTGGATGTTGATGAAGACCTCGCGGCTCGTGCGCTTCTGAATCTCCTGCTTCAGCTTGTCGACCTCGGTGCCCTTGCGGCCGATGATGATTCCGGGGCGCGACGTGTGAATGTCGATCTTGAGCTTGTTCGCCGCCCGCTCGATGTCGATCTTCGACACGCCGGCATGCTGGAAACGCCGCTTCAGCGAATCGCGCAGCTTCAGGTCCTCGTGCAGCAGCTTCGCGTAGTCACGATCGGCGTACCAGCGCGAACGCCAGGTCTTGTTGAAGCCGAGCCGGAATCCGTACGGGTGAACTTTCTGCCCCACGTCTCGCTCCTACTCCTCGGCGGCGTGGCCGCCGCTCTTCTTCGTCCTGGCCTTGGGCGCCGCCTTGGCCTTCGGCGCCGCTTTGCCCCTCGCGGCCGCCTTGGCCCTGGCCGAGGCGGCCGCCTTCGTCGTCCGTGCCGACTTGGCTTTCGCCTTCACCTTTGGCGCGGTCTTGGCCTTGGAAGCCTCCGCCCTCTTGCGCGGCGCGCGAGCCGGAACCGACGGCGCGCCGCCGCCCGGCGCGGCCGCCGGCGCCTCCACCGTGACGGGCTCCTTCACCTTCACCGTCAGGTGGGCGGTCCGCTTCAGCACCCGGTAGGCCCGTCCCATCGGCGCCGGCCGGACCCGCTTCTGCGATGGGCCCTGGTCGGCGTAGCACGCCGACACGACGAGGACGTCGGCGTCCCCGCCGAATCCCGGTTTCTGCTGGGCGTTGGCAATCGCCGACCGCAGCACCTTCTCGATGTCGCGGGCCACCCGCTTGTGGGAGAACCGCAGCGTCGCCAGCGCCTGGTTGACGCTCCGCCCGCGGATGAGGTCCATCACGAGGCCGGCCTTCTGCGCCGAGGTCCGGACGTACTTGGCGGTTGCCTGGGCTTCGATCATGGCTGACTACCCTTTGGCCGGCGCCGCAGCCGCCGCCTTCTCCGACTTGGTGGTGTGCCCCCTGAAGGCGCGCGTCGGCGCGAACTCGCCGAGCTTGTGACCCACCATGTTCTCGGTCACGTACACCGGAATGAACTTCTTGCCGTTGTGCACGGCGAGGGTGTGCCCCAGCATCTCGGGCACGACCGTCGAGCGCCGCGACCAGGTGCGGATGACTCTCTTCTCTCCGGCCTGGTTCATCACCTCGACCTTCTCGAGGAGGTGCGTGTCGATGAACGGCCCCTTCTTCAGTGATCTGCTCATAACGACCTTCGGCCCCGCTACTTGCGCCGTCGCTGGATGATGAACTGATCCGTGATCTTGCGGTTGCGCGTCTTGAATCCCTTCGTCGGCATGCCCCAGGGCGAGACCGGATGGCGGCCACCCGACGTCTTTCCTTCACCGCCGCCGAGCGGGTGGTCGACCGGATTCATGGCGACACCGCGGACGTGCGGACGCTTGCCCAGCCAGCGGCTTCGGCCTGCCTTGCCCACCGACACGTTCTCGTGGTCCAGGTTGCCCACCTGGCCGATCGTAGCCCGGCACTCCACGTTGATCCGCCTGATCTCGCCCGACGGCATCTTCACCGACGCGTAGTCGCCTTCCTTGGCCACGAGCTGAACCGAGGACCCGGCGCTGCGCGCAATCTGCCCGCCCTTGCCGGGCCGCAGTTCCACGTTGTGCACCTGGGTGCCCAGCGGGATGTTCTTGAGCGGCAGCGTGTTGCCCGGCAGGATGTCCACCGCGTCGCCGGCGACGATGCTGTCGCCCACCTTCAGCCCGGCCGGCTGCAGGATGTAGCGCTTCTCACCGTCGGCGTACTGCACGAGCGCGATCCGGGCCGACCGGTTCGGGTCGTACTCGACGGTCACGACCTTGCCCGGGATGCCGACCTTGTCCCGCTTGAAGTCGATGAGGCGGTACAGACGCCGGTGTCCGCCACCGCGCCACCACATCGTCACCTCGCCGTGGTTGTTCCGGCCGCCGGACTTTTTGAGGGGTTCGGTCAGCGGCTTGTACGGCCGCGTGGCCGTCAGCTCGGAGAAGTCCTGGACGGTCTGGAAGCGACGCCCCGGCGATGTCGGTCTGTACTTGCGGATTGCCATCACTCCACCCCGCTTCTACGCGCCTTCCAGGAATTCCGGCAGCTTCTCGCCGTCCCGCAGTCGCACGTAGGCCTTCTTCCAGTCCGAACGCCGCCCGGCGAAGCGCCCCTGGCGTTTCACCTTGCCGTGGGATATCGAGGTCCGGACCTCAGCCACCTTTGTGCCGAGCAGCGTCTCGACGGCGCGCTTGATGTCGATCTTGTTGGCCCTGGCCGCCACCTGAAAGACGATCGTCCGGCCGTCCTCGCGAATGATCGACGTCTTCTCGGTGATGAGCGGGCGGCGGATCACGTCGGTGATGTTCATGATCCCAGCACCTCCTGCAGCCGCTCGACGGCGGCCTTCGAGGCCACGAGGCGCTTCGCCCCCGCCACGTCTCGAGCCGTGAGCCGGCCGCTCGCCACGCAGCGCGCGTGTGCCAGGTTGCGCACAGCCCGCGACAGGCTGTCGGCCGGCTTGACGTCGATGACGAGCGCCGGGCCGCCGGCGCCGAGGCGCCCCAGCAGCTCCGAGGCCGCCTTGGTCTTCTGCACGTCACCGAACTCGTCGACGACGATGACCTGGCCGGCCTGGAACTTCGCGCGCAGGGCCTCGCGCAGGGCCGCGCGCTCGACCTTGCGCGGGAGCCCGAGATCGTAGCTCCGGGGCTGGGGGCCGAACACCGTACCGCCCTTGCGCCACAGCGGGTTGCGCGTCTCGCCGACGCGGGCGCGGCCCGTGCCCTTCTGCCGCCAGGGCTTGCGTCCGGTTCCGCTGACCTCGCCGCGCGTCTTGGTCGCATGCGTCCCGCGGCGATCCGACGCGTTCTCGCGGACCACCGCCTGCCAGACCAGGTCGGAGCGCACGCGCCCGGCACCCAGGGCGTCGCCGAGCTCGATGGTCCCCACCTTCTCGTTCTGTGCGTTCACGATGTCGAGCGTCATGGCTACTTCTTGCCCTTCTTCGGCTTCTCGACCTGGGGCTGCGGTTCGGGCTTGGCTGCGACGGCCTTGCGAATCGTCACATACGAGCCCCGCGCCCCGGGGACGGCGCCGCGCAGCATCAGCAGGTGCTCCTCCCCGTCCACCCGCTCGACGCGGAGGTTCCGAGTCGTCACCCGCTCGTGGCCCATGTGACCGGCGGCCTTCATGCCCTTGATCACCCGCGACGGATACGATGAGGCGCCAATCGACCCCGGCGCCCGGTGGAACATCGATCCGTGGGTGGCGGCGCCGCCGCGGAAGTTGTGGCGCTTGACGACCCCCTGGAACCCGTGGCCCCGGCTCGTCCCGATCACGTCCACGCGGTCGCCGTCCTTGAAGATGGAGGCGACGAGCACCTGATCGCCAGGCTTGAGCGCGTCGGTGCCCTGGACGAGCTTCACCTCACGCCGCACCCGCGTGGGCGGGACGCCGGCCTTCTTGTAGTGCCCGGCCGTCGGCTTGTCGACGCGGGCCGGCCGGCTCTCGACGAGGCCCAACTGCACGGACTGGTAGCCGTCCTTCTCGACCGACTTGGCCTGGACGACTACGCACGGTCCGGCCTTGATGACCGTCACCGGCTGCACCGACCCGTCGGGGCCGAACAACTGGGACATGCCGACCTTCTTGCCGATGATCCCTGTGACCATGGTCACTTCCGATCCTTCCCGAACGCCTTGATCTCCACATCTACGCCGGCCGGCAGATCCAGCTTCATCAGCGCATCGACGGTCTGGGACGTGGGCTCGAAGATGTCGATGAGCCGCTTGTGCGTCCGGATCTCGAACTGCTCACGAGATTTCTTGTCGACGTGCGGCGACCGGTTCACGGTCCACTTGTTGATCTCCGTCGGCAGCGGGATCGGGCCCGCGAGCCGCGCGCCGGTACGCTTGGCCGTCTCCACGATCTCGGATGTCGACTGGTCGAGGACGCGGTAGTCGTACGCCTTGAGCCGGATGCGGATCTTGTCGCCGAATGCTGTGGCCATTGCTGTATCTCACCCGGGATTCGGGATTCGGGATTCGGGATTCGGGCTCTCGCCCGGTCCCCGGTCCCTGGTCCCCGGTCCCCGTTACTCCAGAATCTCCGTGATCGTCCCCGCGCCCACCGTCCGGCCGCCCTCGCGGATCGCGAAGCGCGACCCCTTCTCGATGGCCACCGGCGTGATCAGTTCCGCCGTAATCGACGTGTTGTCCCCGGGCATGATCATCTCCACGCCCTCCCCCAGGTGCATCGACCCCGTCACGTCCGTCGTCCGGATGTAGAACTGCGGCCGATACCCGTTGAAGAACGGCGTGTGCCGCCCCCCTTCGTCCTTCGTCAGCACATACACTTCCGCCTTGAACTTCGTGTGCGGCGTGATCGACCCCGGCTTCGCCAGCACCTGCCCCCGCTCCACGTCGTCTTTCTCCGTCCCCCGCAACAGCACGCCAATGTTGTCCCCCGCCACCCCTTCGTCCAGCAGCTTCCGGAACATCTCGACGCCCGTCACCACCTTCTTCATCGTCGGCCGGAAGCCCACAATCTCCACTTCCTCCCCGACCTTCACCTTCCCCCGGTCCACCCGCCCCGTCACCACCGTCCCCCGCCCCGAAATCGAGAACACGTCCTCAATCGGCATCAGGAACGGCTTGTCCGTCTCCCGCGCCGGCAGCGGCACATACGCGTCCAGCGCCTCCAGCAGCCGCTCAATCCCCGCCACCGCCTCCGCCTCCCCTTCCAGCGCCTTCAACGCCGACACCCGCACCACCGGCAGGTCGTTCCCCGGGAAGCCATACGACGCCAACAGCTCCCGCACCTCCAGCTCCACCAGGTCCAGCAGCTCCGGGTCGTCCACCGCATCCACCTTGTTCAGCGCCACCACCACATACGGCACGTCCACCTGCCGCGCCAACAGCACGTGCTCCCGCGTCTGCGGCATCGGCCCGTCCGTCGCCGCCACCACCAGAATCGCCCCGTCCATCTGCGCCGCGCCCGTGATCATGTTCTTGATGTAGTCCGCGTGCCCCGGGCAGTCCACGTGCGCATAGTGCCGCGCCGCCGAGCTGTACTCCACGTGCGACGTCGCAATCGTCAGGATCTTCGTCTCGTCCCGCCGTCCCTGCGACTCCGACGCCTTCGCCACTTCGTCATACGACACATACTTCGCCCAGCCCTTGCTCGCCGCCACCTTCGTCAACGCCGCCGTCAGCGTCGTCTTCCCGTGGTCAATGTGCCCAATCGTCCCCACGTTCACGTGCGGCTTCGACCGATCGAATTTCTCCTTCGCCATGGCTTGTACCCGCTCTCGCTGGTTGCGGCCTCCCTCGGGAGGCGACGTTGGTACCCACACATCATCACAAGGCTGTCGCGCGCCACCTTCACTGCTTCGTCACGCGGCTTCGGCGCGACAGCCTTCGCACGTCCAGGGCTTGCCGAGCCGTCCGCCTTCGCCACGGTCCGGCGCGCCAACTTCCTCCCGCGGCTGCGGCGCGACAGCCTTCGCACGTCCAGGGCTTGCCGAGCCGTAGCTCAACCGCGGGCCCGAGCAAGCCGCGGTTGAGCGAAGGCTGGAGCCGATGACCGGGATTGAACCGGTGACCTCGTCCTTACCAAGGACGCGCTCTGCCAACTGAGCTACATCGGCCCGCCTGCGCTTGGCGCTCGCTACGCTCGCAGCTTCGGCGAGGCAGGCCCGCCGTTCCGCCTCGGCGCTCGACCATCGCGCCGTCAGACTCTGGCTCGCCAGCCGTAGCTCACTCGCGGGCCCGAGCACGCCGCGGTTGAGCGAAGGCTGGAGCGGGAGACGGGGATCGAACCCGCGACCAACAGCTTGGAAGGCTGTGACTCTACCACTGAGTTACTCCCGCCTTCGTCACGCTCCGGCTCGCAACACCCTCCTCACGACAGCCTTCGCCCGTTCAGGGCTTGCCGAGCCGTCCGCCTTCGCCACGGTCCGGCGCGTTACCTTCCTCCCGCGGCTGCGGCGCGACAGCCTTCGCCCGTCTAGAGCTCGCCGAGTCGTCCGCCTTCGCCACGGTCTGGCGCATTACCTTCCTCCCGCGGCTGCGGCGCGACAGCCTTCGCCCGTTCAGGGCCTGCCGAGCCGTCCGCCTTCGCCACGGTCTGGCGCGTTACCTTCCTCCCGCGGCTGCGGCGCGACAGCCTTCGCCCGTCTTAGGGCTCGCCGAGCCGTAGCTCAACCGAGGCTCGTTTGACGCCGAGGTTGAGCGAAGGCTGGTGGGGAGGGGAGGATTCGAACCTCCGAAGCCACGTGGACGACAGATTTACAGTCTGTTGCATTTGACCGCTCTGCAACCTCCCCCAAAACCGTTCCGCTCGGCCAGCATCCCCTCCGCCACCACCGAGACCGCCAGCGGCCCGGACTGGAGCTGGCGGAGGGATTCGAACCCCCGACCCGCTGATTACAAATCAGCCGCTCTACCGGACTGAGCTACGCCAGCCAGACGAAAGTGGCAACTGTAGCACGTTTCGTGCCACATCGCAACCGACACCGCACCTCACCCGCCGCCGCCCGTCCAATCGAGCCAGTGCTGCGCGGGTCGGCATGCAAGCAAGGCAGCGCTGGGGTGCAAACGGACATTATACACAAGAACAGGGGGTCGGCGGCAGGCGATGAGCGTCAGCGAAGTGTCAGGCGGCACGAATCAGGGGGCAGGGGTCAGGGGCGGAGGCGGCGCTGGCGGACAGCCTCGAAGAGCACCACTGATGCGGCCGCGGCGACATTCAGACTCGAGACCTTCCCGAGCATGGGGATCGACACGAGGCGGTCGCACCGTTCCCGGACCAGGCGGCGAAGCCCCTGTCCTTCGGCGCCAAGCACGATGGCAGACGGCAACGTCAGGTCGACCTGGTCGTAGGTCTCGGGCGCCTCTGCCGCCAGTCCGATCGTCCAGACCCCAGCCGCCGTCAGGTCCTCCAGGCTTCTCGCGATGTTCACAACATCCGCGACCCTCACGTGGGCAACGGCTCCGGCAGAGGCCTTTGCCGCCGCGCCGCCCAACGGCGCGGCGTGCCTCGTCTGTCTGACGAGGCCTCCCGCGCCTGCAGCGTCGAGGGTTCGAATGATCGCCCCGACGTTGTGGGGATCCTCGACACCGTCGAGCACCACCAGCAGGGCCGGTCCGTCGGACAGAGCCACCAGGTCCGTGACCGAGAAGGCCTGCGCCTGTCGGACGATTGCCACGGCGCCCTGGTGATCGGAGGTGCGCGCCAGCCGCGCCAGCTCGGCCGCGGTTGCCTCGCGCACATCGAGACCCTCGGACTGCGCCAGACGCCGGATGGCCTCGAGCCGCTCCCGCCGGCCCTGCGCGAGGTGAACCGACACGACGCGCCCCGCCTGCAGCGCCTCGAGGACGGGGTTGATGCCGTAGATCACCATCTCAACGATTGTCAGAATACAGGAGACAGGAGAGAGGAGACAGAAGACAGGAGGTTTGGCGTCGCGCTGCTCGCGCGACACCTTCACAGAAGCGACCCTCCCCAGCCAGATCTGACGGCCCTGGTGGTGAGCACGCACCTGGAACGGACGGACCCGGCGTCCGGCCAGCTCCAGCTCGGATTCTGTCTCCTGTCTTCTGTCTTCTGTCTTCTGTCTCCTGTCTTCTGTCTCCTGTCTTCTGTCTTCTGTCTTCTGTCTTCTGTCAGAATCCGATCTCCCTTGCGAACGCTTCCGCCCGCTCCCGGCACCCGATGATGGGTGCCACACCCGATCGCTCCCCGAGTTCGGCGCCGCGGTCGATGGCCGGCACCGCCATGTCGAGCTCGGGTCCGCCGGCTTCGCCGGTCAGCGCGACCCGGATCGGATGGAACAGGTGCCGGCCCTTCTGGCCGGTCGCCTGTCTGACCCTGCCGGCCGCCGCACGGAACAACTCGCGGTCGAGGCGCGGCATCGTTGCCAGCTCCGAGGCGAGCGCGAGAATCACGTCCCGCGCGCCAGGCTCGGCGACGACCTCGCTCACCTCGGGTGCACGCAGCGAATCGACCGGATCGAACGCGAACAGGAACCGCAGCCTCGCCGGGACTTGCTCCAGGCGGTCCACAGACCCGGCGGCCATCGGGACCAGCGAGGCGAGAAACCGGCGTCCTTCCTCGTTCGGGTCGGCTGCAAACCCGGCCTCGACGAAATACGGCAGCGCCAGGGAGGCGAGCCGGTCGACCGACATCTCCCTGAGATAGTGCCGGTTGATCCACGAGAGCTTGTCCGCATCGAAGACGGCGGCGCTGTGCCCCACCGACTCGAGCGAGAAGCGGCGCGACAGCTCTTCGACGGGCAGGATCTCCTCCCCGGAACCGGGTGACCACCCCAGCAGTGAAAGGTAGTTGACCAGCGACTCCGGGAGGAACCCCCGCGCGCGGAACTCGGCCACCGAGGTGGCGCCGTGCCGCTTCGACAGCGGCGTGTGGTCGGGTCCGAGCACCAGGGCCAGATGCGCGAATGCCGGCTGCTGGAATCCGAAGGCTTCGTACAACAGCACCTGTCGGGGCGTGTTCGAGATGTGGTCCTCGCCGCGGATCACGTGCGTGATCTCCATCAGGGCATCGTCAATGACCACGGCAAAGTTGTACGCGGGGAACCCGTCGGATCGGACCAGCACCGGATCCCCGATGACCTCGGTGTCGAACTGCACGTCCCCGCGCACGACGTCGTGAAAGTGGACGTCGCGGCCTTGCGGTACCCTGAAGCGGACGACGGCATGCTCGCCGCGGTCGATCCTGGAGCGGGACTGCTGCAGCGCGAGCTGGCGGCAGCGGCCCACGTACTTCGGCGGGCGATTCGCGGCCAGCGCCTCGCGCCGGTCGACGTCCAGCTGTTCCTGGGTGCAGAAGCAGTAGTACGCATGGCCACGGTCGACGAGTTCGCTGGCATAGGACCGGTACAGAGTCAGTCGCTCAGACTGGCGGTACGGACCGTAGAGGCCGCCAACGTCCGGTCCCTCGTCCCAGTGCAGACCGAGCCAGCGCAGGTCGTCCAGGATTCCCACTTCCGACGCACGGCTCGATCGCTCGAGGTCCGTGTCCTCGATCCGCAGGACGAAGGTGCCGTTGCCGCCGCGCGCGAGCAGCCAGTTGAACAGCGCCGTTCTCGCATTGCCCACGTGCAGCAGGCCCGTCGGGCTGGGCGCAAAACGCAGTCGCATGCCCTACTCCGCCTCGGTCCGCCACCGCACCAGCGCCACGGCATGGACGGCGATGGCCTCCGAACGGCCGAGTTCGCCGACGCCCTCGTTCGTCTTCCCTTTGACGCTCACCCGTTCAGGACCGACAGCCAGCGTCGCGGCCAGCTTCGCCCGGATGGCGTTCAGGTGCGGCTGGAGTCTGGGCCGCTCGGCAATGACGACGGCGTCAACGTTCTCGATGTCGAATCCCGAACCACGCGCGAGAGCGGCCGCGTGGGCCAGCATCGTCAGGCTGTCGGCGCCGCGCCATCGCGGATCCGTGTCCGGGAAGTGCCGTCCGATGTCGCCCTGCGCGCAGGCACCCAGGATCGCATCGGTGATCGCGTGGGCCAGCACGTCAGCGTCCGAGTGCCCGGCCAGGCCCCTGTCGAACGGCACCGGCACGCCCCCGAGGACGAGCGGCCGCCCTTCCACGAGCCGGTGCAGATCGTACCCGGTTCCTACCCGCATGCGTGTGCACTCCTCTGCGGCCATCCTCGCCTGCGCGGCGCGAAGATCGCGCCTGGTGGTGATCTTGATGTTGTCCGGGTCGCCGGTCACCAGACGGACGGGGAACCCTGCCGCCTCCGCGAGGGCCGCTTCGTCGGTCGCCGTCTCCACTCGCGCGCCGGCGGAGATGGCCGCCTCGAGGACGTCGCGGTGGAAGACCTGCGGCGTCTGCGCGAGGAACACGTACTCCCGCGGCAGGGTACGGTCCACCGTCGGCCAGCCACCGGCGTCGTTCGGACCGGCCACCTTGACTGTGTCGTTGGATGGCAGCGCGGCCAGCGCCGCACCGGACTCGGCACCGGCCTGGAGCGTCCGGCTGATCAGGTCGGCGCTGACAAAGGGCCGGGCCGCGTCATGGATCACAACGAGGTCCGCCCGATCGGCTACGGCGGCAAACCCGTTCGCGACGGAATCCTGGCGCCGCAGGCCGCCGGCCACGACCGTCACCGGCTTCTCCAGCCGGCGGAGGTAGCCCGGGGGATCGGCCGCCAAACCGGCCGGCAGCACGACAACGACCTCGCTGATGGCCGGGTGCCGTACGAACGCTTCGACGGCGCGCTGGAGGATCGGCCTGCCTCCCACCGTGAGCAACTGCTTCGGACGCCCGCCGCCGAGGCGCTCTCCGCGTCCTCCAGCGGCGACGATGGCGACGACCCGCGCGTTCACGAGATCCATCGTTCCATCTCCAGCGCGGCCGCCCAGCGAACGTACCGCCCTGCCGTCAGATCGAGAACCCTGCCCATGTCCTGCCTGATGATCAGGTCGATGCCCATGTGAGCCGGGCCCGTTCCTCGGCTTCCACCGTCGCGGCGACGACGGCCCGCACCTGTTCGGCGAGGCGCCGGGCAGCGTCGGGTTCCGGCGCCCACTGGCCGGTCTTCGTCTCGACCGCCGGATGCACCGTCAGGGTCACGTGGCCGGGCCTGGTGGTCAGGAAGCCCTTTCGCATCACGAGGCGGGTGCCGGCGATGGCCACGGGCACGACCGGCAGGCCGGCCTGGATCGCCAGCAGGAAGCTGCCGGCCTTGAACCGGCCCACCCGCCCGTCGGTGCTTCGGGTGCCCTCGGGGAAGATGATGAGCGAGAGCCCCTGGCTCAGCAGGCCCTTCCATCGCCGCAGGATTCCCACCCGGTCGGGGTTCTGGCGGTCGACGAGCAGGTGCCCTGCCCGCTGAAGGTGCCACCCGAGGAACGGGAAGGACCCGAGCGACTCCTTGGCGATGATCCGCAACTGGTACGGCACCCACCAGAAGACCACCGGGATGTCGTAGATGCTCTGGTGGTTCGACACGAACACGTAGGTCGTCCCCGGCGTCAGGTGCTCCATCCCGCGCAGCGTGACCCGCACACCGGTCGTCGCGAGGATGAGCCACGACCAGGCCCGGGCGCACCCGTGCGCGAATCGGCCACGGCGCTCGAAGAGGCCCGAGGCGAGCGACAGCGTCCCCAGGACGATGGTGTAGACGGCAATAGTGGGAATGAGGAAGAAGACCGTCCGCCACCAGTGAAAGGAGGGGAACGTCACTGGCTGTTCTGCCCGGCCGGCAATCCGCCGCGCGAGCGCCGTCCCTGATCGTCCCGTTCGGTTGGCGCCCCCTGGGGCACTCCCCCCTCGATGTGACGTCCGAAGATCATCTTGCCGGCCGTGGTCTGCAGAACGCTCGTGACGACCACGTCGATGGTCTTGCTGATCATCCTTCTCGCGTTGTCTACGACGACCATGGTCCCGTCGTCGAGATACGCGACGCCCTGGTTGTACTCCTTGCCTTCCTTCAGGATGAAGACCTTCATGATCTCGCCGGGCAGGACGACCGGCTTGAGGGCATTGGCCAGTTCGTTGATGTTGAGGACGTCGACGCCCCGAAGCTGCGCCACCTTGTTCAGGTTGAAGTCGTTCGTGACGATCTTGCCCTGCAGGCTCCGGGCCAGCTCGATGAGCTTGAGATCGACCTCCCGTACCTCGGGGAAATCCACGTCGGACACGGTAACCTCGACTCCCGCCATCTTCTGGATGCGCTGCAGGATGTCCAGGCCCCTCCGGCCCCGGTTGCGTTTGAGCGTGTCGCCGGAATCGGCGATCATCTGCAGCTCCTTGAGCACGAACTGGGGGATGACCATGGTGCCGTCCAGGAAACCTGTCTCGCACACGTCCGCGATGCGACCGTCGATGATCACGCTGGTGTCGAGGATCTTGTAGCGCCGCTGGGGTCCCGCGGCACGGAACAGCGCAAGGATCCGTGCGGGCTGCAGCCAGTCCCCGTGGCGCCCCCCGACGACGAGCCCGAAGTAGGGCAACGACAACAGGACGAAGCTGCGCAGGAAGTCGACCCGGCTGTCGCCGGCATCGAGCCACTGCATCGCCGTCTCGAGGCTCTTGGCGAACAGGATGCCAATGGCGCCGCCAATCACCGAACCCAGCATGTCGGTGACCGAGGCGAAGCGAAGCCGCCATTCGAGCACGATGGCGGCAGCCGCCAAGGCTGCTCCGAAGACGCCGTTCGGGATGGCTCCGGCCGGCATCGGTCTGAACGTCACCGCCGACACGGTCACGCCGAGAACAAACAGGGTCCGTACGAGTATGAACCAGGCCATGCGGCCTCCGGGTATGAAGACAGCAACAGACTACGACATGACGAGCAGGTGGTCGAGGGCTTCCTGAATCGAGCGAACCCCGATCAGTTCGCCGCCCGCGCCGGCCATCTCGGGATCCGCGCCGTCGGCGTTCGCCTCGGCCAGCACGCACCGAGTAAACCCCATCCGGGCGGCCTCGCGCACCCGCCGGGCCGCCTGAGCGGTCGCACGGACCTCTCCGGCCAGGCCAACTTCACCGAAGACGACCGTCTGCGCCCCGACCGGCCGGTTGCGAACGCTCGAGGCGACGGCAGCCACGACGCCCAAGTCGAGTGCCGGCTCGTCGATGCTGATGCCGCCCGCGAGATTGACGTACACGTCGTCTCCGCCCAGGTGGAGCCCCGCGCGTTTCTCGAGCACAGCCAGCAGCAGGGCCAGCCGATTCTGGTCGAGACCCACCGCCGTGCGCCTGGCGTAGCCGTACGTGCTGGTGGCGACCAGGGCCTGGACCTCGACCAGAATGGGCCTCGTGCCCTCGACGCAACAGACGACCGCCGAACCGGGGCTGCCCTCCGGACGCTCGGACAGGAACATGGCTGACGGGTTCGGGACGGCTCTGAGGCCCGCCGCGGTCATCTCGAAGACCCCGAGCTCACTGACGGCGCCGAAACGGTTCTTCACCGCCCGGATGATGCGGTGTGCGTGGTGACGTTCGCCCTCGAAGTAGAGGACGGTGTCGACGATGTGCTCGAGCGCCTTCGGTCCTGCGAGACTGCCCTCCTTCGTCACGTGACCGACGAGGAACACGGGGATGTTCTGCGCCTTGGCCGCGAAGAGCAGCTGTGTCGCCGCCTCGCGCACCTGGCCGATGCTCCCGGGCGCCGACTGCATCTTGAGCGAGAAGACGGTCTGGATCGAGTCGACAACGACGAGGGCGGGCCTGAGCCGTCCGATCTCCTCGAGGATGCGCTCCAGGCACGTCTCGGCCAGGAGGTAGAGCGGCGCGGCTCCGACCCCCAGCCGCTCACCGCGCGACTTCACCTGGTGCGCGGACTCTTCGCCGGAACTGTAGAGGACCGTCCCCCCGTCCCTGGCGATGCGCGCCGCCGTCTGCAGCAGCAGCGTGGACTTCCCGATGCCCGGCTCGCCGCCGAGCAGGACGAGCGATCCCGGCACGATGCCGCCGCCCAGGACCCGGTCCAGCTCGCCGATGCCGGTGGCCACGCGGGCGGCGTGCTCGGGCGCGATCTCCGAGTAGAGCGTAGCCCCGTCGCCGGTCCCGGACGGGTAGCGGTGCGGCGCCGGGGCAGCCTGGTCGACGCTCCGCTCCTCCACCAGCGTGTTCCAGGCGCCGCACTCCGGACAGCGGCCCAGCCATTTCTGCGACTGGGCGCCGCATTCCTGGCAGACGAAGACGGTTCGGGGCGGTTTCACGTTGCCAACCGATTATAGACCCGCCGATCCGGGCTCTCAGCCCCGACACCCACGACTCTCGTCACGCCGGCCGGCCGCGCTCGAGGTTCTCGAAGCGCGTGAACTCCTTGATGAAGGCGAGCTTGATGGAGCCGGTCGGACCGTTTCGCTGCTTGGCCACGATCAACTCGGCTACGCCCTGGTTCTCCTCCGTCTGCTCGTACATGTCCTCGCGGTAGATGAGAACGACCACGTCGGCGTCTTGCTCGAGGGCTCCCGACTCGCGCAGGTCGGCCAACTGGGGCCTCCTTCCCGGTCTGTTCTCCGGCGCCCGGCTCAGCTGCGACAACGCGACGATCGGGATGTTCAGCTCCTTGGCCAGGCTCTTGAGTCCTCGCGAGATCGAGGCCAGCTCCATCACGCGGTTCTCGAACCGCCCGCGTCCCTGCATCAGCTGCAGGTAGTCGACGACGAGCAGGTGCAGGCCGTGCTCGGCGGCCAGGCGGCGTGACTTGGCCCGCATCTCGAGCACGCCGATCGACGCGGTATCGTCGATGAAGATGCGTGCCTCGCTCAGGCGGAGCATGGCCTCGGTGATCTTCGGGAAGTCGCGCTCGCCCAGGAACCCGGTGCGGAGCCGGTGAGCGTCGATCGCGGCCTCCGAGGTCAGCAGGCGCAGGAACAGCTGTTCCTTCGACATCTCCAGACTGAAGAAGCCGACGGTCTTCCCGGTCCTGGTCCCGACGTGCTGCGCGATGTTCAGCACCAGGCTCGTCTTCCCCATCGACGGCCGGGCCGCAACGATGATCAGATCGGCGGGCTGGAGTCCGGCGGTCATCTCGTCGAGCTCGGCGAACCCCGTCGGCACGCCGGTGATGAGCTGCTTGCGCTGGACGGCCTGGTCGATCGCGGACAGGTTGGCATTGACCAGATCCCGCATCGACACGAAGCCGCCGTGCAGCGACGATTCGGCAATGGCAAAGATCTGGCGCTCGGCGTCGTCGAGGATCGCGTCGGCATCCTCCTCGGCCTCGTAGGCCTTGGCCAGGATGCTGTTGGCCGAGTAGATGAGGCCCCGCAGGACCGCCTTCTCCTTGACGATCCGGGCGTAGTCGCCCACGTTCACGCCGTGCGGCAGACCGTCGACGAGCGAGGCCAGGTAGGCCGGTCCGCCCACCCCGTCCAGCTCTCCGGCGCGGCCGAGTTCATCCTTGATGGTGATGAAGTCTATCGCCTGGCCCCGTTCGAGCAGACGGATCATCTTCGCGAAGATCCGCTTGTGCGCGTCGCGGAAGAAGGCCTGCTCGTCGATGTACTCGAGGGCCTCGTGAATCGACTGGTCCCGCAGCAGCACGGCGCCCAGCACCGCCCGCTCGGCGTCCAGATTGTGGGGCAGCGACCGCTCGGCGGCGACCTCAGCCATGCTCCGGCTTCGCCTCGTGCTCCTGCGTGGCGAGCGGCGTGACCCGGACGCGCAACTGGGCCACGACGCCGCGATAGAGCTTGATCGGCACCGTGAACTCGCCAACGGTCTTGATGGGCTCGTCGAGCTGGATCTTGCGCTTCTCGATCTCGAAGCCCTGGGTCGCGAGGTCCGCTGCGATGTCGGCGGAGGTGACCGACCCGTACAGCGTGTCCTGCTCTCCCACGCGGCGCTGCATGACGCACTCCGCCTGCGTGAGCCGGGCGGCGATGCCCTCGGCGTCCGACCGTTCGGCGGCCTCGTGAGCCTCGGCGATCTTGCGCTGGCGCTCGACGATCTTCATGTTGGCGGGCGTCGCGGGCAGCGCGAGTTTGCGGGGCAGCAGGTAGTTGCGGGCATACCCGTCGGCGACCTTGACGATGTCGCCTCGGTTTCCCAGGTTGTCGATGTGATCACGAAGGATGACGTCCATGGCAGCCACCTAGTCCGTCAGGTACGGGATGAGCGCCAGCAGCCGGGCCCGCTTGATGGCCGTCTGGAGCTTGCGCTGGTGCGTGGCGCACGTGCCTGAGATGCGTCGCGGCAGGATCTTCGCGCGCTCCGGGATGAACGGCGTCAGCATCCTGACGTCCTTGTAGTCGATGTAGTCGATCTTGTCCGCGCAGAACTTGCAGACCTTGCGGCGGCGGTACATCGACCGCCGGCCGGACTTGTCGCCCCGAGAGCTGCCGCGTCCCTTCGATGGGCCGGCAGAGCCGCGCCTGTCGTCAGCCATTGTCCACCTCCGCATCCGCGTCGCCGCCGTCGCTGTCGTCGGCCCCGTCCGCGCTCCGGTCGCGAGCGCTCTCCGGCCGCCGGGCCGCCCGGCGATCGGAGTCGACCTGCCGGCGCGCGCGCGTCCGCTCGGCCACGCGCAGTTCCTCGTCCACCCGGACAATCAGATGGCGGATGACGCGATCGAACACCTTGAGGCGCCGGTCGAGCTCCTTGGTCAACTCCCCGGTTCCCGTGAAGACCTCGAGGACGTAGGTGCCTTCGCGGTGCTTGCCGATGCGGTACGCCAGCTTCCGGCGTCCCCAGTTCTCGGTCTTCATCAACTCGCCCTGCAGCCGCGCAATCGTCGAGGCGACCTGCTCGTGCAGATCGGCGACATCCTGCTCGGTGGCATCAGGCGACACGATGTAGACCAGCTCGTACTGTCGTGCCTGGCTCATGCATGCTCCTTCTGGACTCGCGGCTGCCGCCCCAGCGTGGCGGCAGCAAGGAGGTCAGGGATTGAAACGGTTCATCGCCGCCAGAATGCCCTCCGCAAGGAACGTCTCCACTGCGTCGGCGGCCCGGGCCACTGCGTCACGTACGCTGTCTTCCTCGTCCGGATCGAATCTCGCCAGCACGTGATCCGCGAGGTCGCGCTGCGGGTCGCCGCGTCCGACGCCCACGCGCACACGGGGAAAGTCCTCGGTACCCAGGCATGCGATGAGCGACCTGAGACCGTTGTGGCCGCCGGCCGAGCCCTGCGTCCGGAGGCGCAGCCGCCCGAGCGGCAAATTGACATCGTCAGCCACCACGAGAATGGACGACGGGTCGATCTTGTGGAAGCGCGCCAGCTCCGCCACGGCCTCACCACTCAGGTTCATCATCGTGAGCGGCTTCACCACGAGCGTCGCGTCACCCCCGGGCTTCAGCCGGCAGATGAGGGCGTTCGGTCGCACCTGATCGAACGCCGCACCGGAGCGCCGGACGAACTCGTCAGCCACGGCGAATCCGATGTTGTGCCGGGTGCCGGCGTAGCGACGACCCGGATTGCCGAGCCCGGCGACCAGCGTCACTTCTTCTCGTCTTCAGCCTTCTCGGCCTTGCCCTTCTTGGTCACCTCGGGCTCCGCAACCGCCGGCACGGCCGCCGCGTCTGTGGTGGCCTCAGCCGGCGCGGCTGTCGTACGCTGCGGCACCACGTGCACGAGCATCAGATCCGGATCGCTCACGGGAGACCAGGATGGGCTCGTCGCCAGGTCCCGCAGGCGAACCGACTGTCCGATCATCATCTCGGTCACATCGATCTCGAGGTGCTCGGGAATGTCACCCGGCAGGCATTCGACTTCCACCTCGCGGTGCACGAAGTCCAGCAACCCGCCCTGCTGCTTGACGCCCTTGGGCTCGCCCTTGGTCGTCACCGGCACGGTGACCACGATCCGCTTGTCCATGGCCACGCGGTAGAAGTCCACGTGCAGGAGGCGGTGGGTGGTGGGATCGAGTTGGTACTCCCTTACGAGCACGCGCACGTCCTCACCGCCGACCTTGAGGCCGATCAGGGTGTTGACGCCCGACCCCGAGTGCAGGATGCCCATCAGCCTCTTCGGGTCCACCGAGATCGACTGCGCCCGGCGCGTGCCATCCGCGGAGGGACCTCCGTAGAGCACCGCCGGGACCTGCCCCGCCGCCCGCAGGCGGCGTGCTTCGTTCTTGCCGAACGTGTCGCGACTGACTGCTTCGAGAATCGCTTCCATGTCCTTCGTTCCTTGCTGCTCACTCGAACATCGGCGCCGGGGCCGCACCCTCACGTCACACGAACAACGACGACACCGACGTCTCCTCGTGGATGCTGCGAATCGCCTGGCCGAGCAGTCTGGCCACCGACAGCGTCACGATCTTCTTGCACTTGGCCTTCTCGCCGCCGAGCGGGATCGTGTTGGTCACAATCAGCCGTTCGACCGGCGAGTTCTCGATCCGATCGACCGCCGGGCCGGAAAGCAAGCCGTGAACGGCCGCCGCCCACACGCGCTCGGCCCCGTTCTGCATGAGCGCCTGCGCAGCGTTCTGGATCGTCCCGGCCGTATCGATGATGTCGTCCTGGATGATACAGGTCCGGCCCTCGACGTCACCGACGACGTTCATGACCTCGGCGTGGCCGTCCTCGAGAGAACGGCGCTTGTCGATGATCGCCAGGTCGGCGCCCAGGCGCTTCGCGTAGGCGCGCGCACGTTCGGCCCCGCCCGCATCGGGCGATACGATCGTCACCTTCCTGAACTGCAGCCTCGCCAAATGGTCGATGATCACCGGCGCGGCAAACAGGTGGTCCACAGGGATGTCGAAGAACCCCTGAATCTGCGCCTTGTGCAGGTCCATCGTCAGCACGCGGTTCGTGCCCGCCGCCGAGAGGATGTTCGCCACGAGCTTGGCGGAGATCGGCACCCGGGGCTTGTCCTTCCGGTCCTGCCGGGCGTAGCCGTAGTACGGGATCACGGCGGTAATCCGCGCAGCCGACGAACGGCGGAACGCGTCAATCATGATCAGCATCTCAATCAGATGCTGATCCACCGGCGGACAGGTCGGCTGCACCACGAAGACGTCCGTCCCCCGGATGTTCTCCTCGATCTGGAAGGAGACCTCCGAGTCCGGGAACCGGCGCAACTTCGCCTGCCCGACGGGCACGCCGAGGAACTCGGCGATTTCCAACGCCAGGCCGGGATGCGCGCTACCCGAAAAGATCTTCATCTCGGCGTAGCCTCTCGGCATGCAGGCACCCTCTCCCTTGGTCCACCGATCTGGCTGGGGCGGAAGGATTCGAACCTTCGAATGCGGGATCCAAAGTCCCGTGCCTTACCAGCTTGGCGACGCCCCACCGTCCGCCTTCACCCCCGCGGAACGCCGGGCTCCAGTGGCCTCGCGCCCGTCCGGGCGAACAGCCGTCAACACCAGTGAGCTCCGGGCCCCGTTCACGTCAGCTCCCCTTGCAGGCGTGAGGTCCCGGCGTTGGCGCAAACCATGAGTGTACCCGATGGACGCGAACCGAGACAAGGGCCAGTCGGCCCGCTTCGGCCGGGTTGGCCGGGTCGGTCCAGCCGGCCCCACGGGCAGGGGGCCAGCCGGTCTGGTCCGGCCGATCGTCTTGACCTGCGGCTCCAGTATGCGTCAGAGTGGCATCAGCCTACTTGGTAGGGGTGTCCCACCGAAGGTGGGGCTGAGATCACACCCTTCGAACCTGATCCGGGTCGTACCGGCGTAGGGAACCGAGGCGTCAGGCGTGACTTCGAGAGAGGGCGCCTTCAACCCGGGCCCCCCGCCAGCCCGGGTGGAGGGAACCATGAAGTTCACGGCCCTGATGTTCCTGCTCTCCCTCGCGGCGCCCGCCGCGGCACAGACACTGTCCGGACGCGTCACCGACGCCAACACCGATGCGCCTCTGCCCGCTCGCGTCGAGGTTGTCGACACGGGCGTCGCCGTCACTGCGGGATCCGACGGCCGCTTCGTTGTGGCGGTCCCCTCCGCCGAACGCACGACCATCGTCTGCGCGTACCCGGGCTACTACGTGCATCGCCAGGGAATCGACACTCGCAACACGACGACCCTCGAGGTGCGACTGGTCCCAATCGTCACGTTGGAGGACCGAATCGAGGTGACCGCGACGCGCGCGCGCGAAGGCGCCGATCCGGCGACCTTCACCAACGTGCCCAGGGAAGCGGTTGCAGACGCGCACTGGGGCCAGGACCCGGCCATCCTCTTGGCGCAACTGGTGCCAGGCGTCTACGCCACGAACGACAACGGGAACGGCATCGGGTACTCGTACTTCTCGATCCGGGGCTTCGGACAATCGCGCACGCGGGTCATGCTCAATGGCGCGCCCCTCAACGACGCGGAGTCCGGCGAGCTGTTCTTCATCGATCTGGCCGACTTCATGGCCACGGCGGGCGACGTTCAGGTGCAACGCGGCGTTTTGGGCCTGTCGGGCCTTGGCGGTGCGATCGATCTGACAACGGCATCGCCGGCCGTCGTGCCTTCCTTCTCGGTTCACGCTGGCGCCGGATCGTTCGAAACGAGACGGTTGATGGTGCAGGCGGAGTCCGGACTGGTCAAGGGGGCCTGGGCGTTCTCGGGCCGCTATTCCAAGATCACGACCGATGGGTATCGCGATCAGTCCTGGGTCGACATGTGGAACTACTACTTCGCGCTCGCGCGGTACGGCGAGCGATCGCGCGTCCGCGCCGTGCTGTTCGGCGGACCGGAGCGGACTCACCTCGCGTATGTCGGCGTCCCGGAACAGGTGCTCGCCGGAGGCCTGACGGGAGACGCGGACCGCGACCGGCGGTACAATCCCCTGACGTACCCCGGGGAGATCGACAACTTCCTCCAGCCGCACTACCAGATCGTCCACGACGCGTCGCTCTCCGAGCGGACGCGCTTCAGCCAGACGATCTATACCTTCCAGGGAAAGGGCTACTACGATCAGTTCCGCGCGAACCGGCGGCTGTACGAGTACGCATTGCCCAACGTCCGACTGCCCGATGGAACCCTCATCACACGCAGCGACCTCGTGAGGCGACGCAACGTCGACGAGTGGGATGCGGGATGGGTGCCATCGCTGGCGCACGAGTTCGGACGGGTGAGCCTGGACGTAAAGGCCGAGGTCCGGATCCACCGCGCCCGCCACATCGGCGAGGTCACGTGGGCCCAGTTCTACCCCACCCTCATCGCACCGAACCACCGGTACTACGACTATCGCGTCGGAAAGACGACGGCGACGACGGCAGCCGCGGCGCGCGTGCCGGTGGGCCAGCGGGTCGCGCTCACCGCAGGGCTGCAGGTGTCGAGCCATCGGTACGAGCTGTCGGACGATCGCTTGAAGGGCATGGCCTTCACGCGAGACTTCAGGTTCGTGCTGCCCCGAGCCGGTGCCGTCGTCACGCTCGGTTCATCGGGCCATGTGTATGTTCACGTGGCTCGTGGCATGCGCGAGCCGTTCTTCCGGAACCTGTACGATCCGCAGGACTACTACGCGACACCGGCCGCGCTCGACCCCGAGGATGTGTGGAACGTCGAGGCGGGCGTGTCGCTGCGGCAATCCTCGTGGCGTCTCCGCGCCAACACATTCTGGATGAACTTCCTGAACGAGATTGTCTATGCGGGCGCCCTGGACGACAACGGCGTGCCCATCTACGGCAACGGTGCGCGTTCGCGCCGCCAGGGCGTCGAGATCGACGGAAGCCTGACGCTGGCGCCCCGGGTGGGTATCGACGCCACCCTGGCGGTGTCGCGCAACCGCTTCACGCGATACCGGGAGTTCGACTTCGAGGGCGGAGCGGCGGTGTACGACGGCAACCGCGTGGCGGGTTTTCCAGATGTCATGGCGTCCATTGTCGCGCACGCGACGATCGGCCGAAGCCGGGTCTCCCTGGCGGCGCGCCGGATTGGCCGCTTCTACCTGGACAACACCCAGGACGACGCGCGTGTGAACCGGGCTTACACGAGCGTCGACGCCGTCGCGAAGGTGGCGCTTCCCGAGCGTCTGGCTCGCGGAACCGGGTGCAGCCGGATTGACCTGGACGTGCGCGTGAACAACCTGTTCGATCGGCGCTACGCCACGTTCGGATACGTCGATGACGGACTGCCCGTGTTCATCCCCGCGGCACGGCGGGCCGTCTACGTCGGTCTGACGTTCGGCCTCTGAGGCGAGGGGGCACCGCCCCCTCGGCCGGTGCGGTCATCGGCGAGTCCCGGCTCTCCGGCGTCGTCTCGCGATGGTCCTCGTGACCATCGTCCAGGCTCCGTCAGAGGCCGCGCGATGGCTGCCTCGCCGAGCCTCCGTGAGAGAACGGAAGAGGCCGAACACGCATGATCCGCTGCCGGTCATCTCGGCCGCGACGGCTCCGGACTGCCTCAGGGTCTCACGCAGGAGTCCAATCTCCGGATGCCGGCGACTCACCGGCCCTGCAAGGTCATTGACGATCGCCAGACAACGGCCCGGCCAGACGCTGATGAGACCGGACCCGCCACTCGGTTCAGCTGGCGCCGCGGTTCGGTCGACATCGAGCCAGTGGTAGGCATCGCGTGTTGCAACGCCGAACGGTGGGAAGGCGAGGACGACGTGGAACGAAGAGGCGTCCGCGAGGGGATACACCTCGTCGCCTCGGCCCAGGCCGAGGACTGCCCCTCCAACCAGGAAAGACGGCACGTCCGCCCCGAGCGTGGCGCCAATCCCGCTCAGCGCCGGCGCGTCCACGTCAAGTCGCCACAGATCGTTCAGTGCGAGCAGAGTGGCCGCTGCATCAGAGCTGCCGCCACCAAGGCCGGCCTGCATGGGAACCCGCTTGCGGATGACCACGCGCGCACCGCGAGGCCTGCCTGCCCGCCCGGCCCGGTCCCAGAGCGCCTCGGCCGCGCGCCAGGCGAGGTTGGCACGGCCCAAGGGCACGTTCGGGTCATCACACCTGAGGGCGAACGGCCCGCGGTGCGCCTCGGCAACCACAGTGTCGTGCAGGGCCAGCGTCTGGAACACGGTCTCCAGCCCGTGGTACCCGTCCGGGCGCAGCGCCCCCACGCGCAGCGTGAGGTTGATCTTCGCGTGAGCTCGCACGCGGATGCGCCGGATCGCCGTCATCGGTCTCTCCCCGCCCTCCGATCGGCCAGCGGGCCCATCTGGCGGAGCTCCTCCAGCGAGAGCGGCAGGGTGCCGGGAGGAACCCCCAGCGTGAAGGCCGACGGGGCGATCGGGACATTGGTTTCCAGTTGCGACAGCGTCAGGCTCAACGTGGCCGCAATCCCGCCCTTCGAATCCGCCTCGCCACTCGAGAACAGGATCGCCCGGGGCAGCCCGGCCACGACGGCTGTGTACTCGACCGCCCAGGAGCCTCGATCCGAACGGGACACGTCCGCCGGCTGACGGCCTCCGGCGATCGCCCAGCGCCCGTCCGTGTTCCTCAGGAAGGCGGCCACCCCGCCTCCGAGATCGACCTGCGCCCAAGCGGTGCCGGCGACGCGTCCGTTCGACGGACGCCGATCGGCGACGAGGCACCCGCTCAGCAGCGCGTGGAGATCGCCGGCGCCTCGCCGGATTCCGGCCAGGGCCTCCAGCACGTCGGCAACCGACGCGCCGGTGAGGACCCGCCCGTCGCGCGGGAAGTACAGGACCGTCTCAACATCACGAGCGGCGAGGATGAAGGCGGGCGCACCGAACGGGGCCGGGGCTTCGAGTCGCAGGGAACCGGCTCGTTCGAGTCCCGCGATCAGCCGGCCGCGCACGCGGGTTTCGCCGGCACGTCCCACGACGGCGATCTCGGCCGTCAGGGTTCGCACCGACGCGCACCGGCCGGACGCTTCGGTGAACCATTCGACCGCCTCAGGCGCGGGCGACCACGGGCCCTGAGGCAGCCGGGGCCGCGCGGGCGCGCAGGCGAAGGTCCCGAGCACCAGCGTGCCGGCCAGCGCCCGGAGGACGGTCCGGCCAGTCATTCCTTGCCGATTCTGGATTGCGCGTCTCTGATCTTGCGCTCGATGGCGGTGCGATCGATGGTCTCACCGTCACCCGCGAGAGATTTCCGCCAGGCGCCGATGGCCTCGGCGAACCGCCCCTGCGTCGCGAGCAGGTCACCCCAGTGGTCCTGGACTACGGAGTCGCGCGAAAGCTGCCGGGCAGCCGACTGCAGGTGCCGTTCGGCGTCGGCAAATCGCCCGAGCTTGAAACAGGCCCAGCCCAGGCTGTCCAGGTACGCACCGTTGAAGGGATCGATCTCAACGGCCCGCTGGATCAGTGCCAGGCCCTCGTCGATGCGCTCCCCGCGGTCGACGAGCGAGTAGCCGAGGTAGTTCAACGCCGGCGCGTGACGCGGGTCCGCGGCAATCACGGCGCGAAACGCCTTCTCGGCCTCCTGGACCTTGTGCTGGCGCTCCAGCATCGCGGCGAGCTGGAAGAGCACATCCGGATCGTCGGGAAAGCGCCGCAACGCCCGCTCCAGCACGGCCTCCGCCTCGTGGTAGCGGTGCACCGATGCCAGGTACTCGGCATAGGACTGGATCACGCCGAGCGGGCCGTCCTCGGCATCGGCGAACCCCTTCAGGAGCGCCGCGCCCTCGTCCACCTTGCCCTGCCCCCTGAGCGCATCGGCTTCGATTCGGGCCAGCCGGATGTCGCCGGGCCGGGTCGTGCGCCGCAGTCTCGCAAACGACAGGGCCTTCTCGTACTGCCCGCCGGCCACGAGGGCCTGGCCGAGGTAGACACCTTGCGAGTCGTCGTCCGGATCCAGGGCCGCCGCCCGTTCGAACGCTCCGATGGCGTTGTCGAACCGGCCGAGTTCCAGGTAGGCAAACCCCAGGTGCGTCAGGAGCAGCGCCACGTCGGCGTCGCGTCCCTCGGGGACCTTCGCGATGACGGGTTCGAGCGCCTCGACGACCCTGTCGTACTCGCGACGTTCGGTGAGCACTTGCGCCAGCGCATGTGCCCCCGACACGCTGCCGGGACTCAGGGCCAGCAGCCGCCGGGCAGACTGCTCGGACCCATCGAGGTCTCCTGTTGCGCGCTGGGCGCGTGCCAGCAGGTAGAGCGGCCACGGACTCGTCGGGTTCGCGCGCGTCACCTCGAGCAGGATGTCTCTGGCACGTGTGGCGTCGTTCGGTCCGCCGGCGTTCAGGAGGCTGTGCGCCCACCGGCTCCGCAGGTTGGTGTCGCGAGGAAACGCCTCGACCGCCCGCTCGTAGGCGGACGCGGCCTCGGACCACTGTTCGTCCTTCTCGTAGGCTTCGCCCAGGGCGCTGTAGAAGGACGCGTCGGCCTTCACGGCCCCCTCGAGCAGCTCCACGGCCTCCGCTCGACGGCCGGCCGCAGAGTAGGCATCCGTCAGCAGCGCCACCCCTTGTGGCAGCCACGGCTCGTCAGCGAGCAGCCGGCGCAGGATCGGAATGGCCTTGTCCACCTCACGCGTCTGCATGTAGAGGCGGCCGAGGTTGAGGCGGACCGACGAGGCGCGCTCGGCGGAGGCATTCTTCAGGGCCCGCTCGAAGAACCCGATAGCCCGTGCGGCGTTGGCGGTACTCCCCTGGGTGCCAGCCTCGTTCTGTTCGGCGAGCTGCGCGAAGATGCTGCCCAGGATCCGATTGGCGTCCGAGTGATCCGGATCGATGGCCAGGGCCGACTCGGCGGTGGCGATGGCCTCCCGGACCCGACCCTGCCGCGCGTAGAGCGTGGCGAGTTCCGCCGGAGGGTCGGCCGACGCTGGGTCGAGTTCCATGGCCCGCTGGTAGGCCTTGATGGCGCCGTCGATATCGCCGTCGCCTTCGAGCGTTCGGCCGAGCAGGAACTGATAGTAGGCTTCCGCGACAGGATCGACCCTGGCCGGCGCGCGAGTCTGCGGCGGCGAAGGCGGCTGTCCTTGAACCGCCGGCAACCCGGCCGCCGGCGCGGGCGCACACAACACCCCCAGGAGGAGAACGGCGAGCGCGCGGGTCACGTCCCGATTGTTTCACAATCCCAGGCAACGTGTCAGCCTGCGGGCCGGTACACCTTCTGCTATAGTGGCGGGAGATGTCGGAGGGACTTACCGTGCCCGTCAGCCCCGAACTGTTGGAGATTCTGGTCTGCCCGGTCTGCAAGACCGTCCCGGTGACGCTGGTGAACAATGACACCGGGCTGAAATGCAGCCAGTGCAAGCGCGTCTATCCGATCAAGGACGACATCCCCGTGATGCTGATCGACGAGGCCACGATCGAGGACGAGCCGGCACACGGATAAGGGCGGCGCCACTGAAGATCCTCATGATCCGCCTGCGCCTCATTGGCGACGTGGTCCTCACCACGCCGATCATCAGGGCGCTGCGGCGGGCACGTCCGGACGCCCACCTTTCGTACCTGGTCGAGCCCCTCGCCGCCCCTGTCGTGGCGCACAATCCCCATCTGGACGACATCATCGTGGCCCCGCTCTCCAGGGGAGCCGCCCGATTCATGCAGGACGCCGCGCTCGGCTGGCAGCTTCGCCGGCGAGGCTACGACGCGGTTCTCGACTTCCATGGTGGTCCGCGCAGTTCGTGGCTGGCGCTGGCATCGGGAGCGCCCGTCCGGATCGGGTATGCCGTGGCGGGCCGCGGCTGGATGTATACGCAGCAGGTGCCGAGGCCGCGCAATCACCGCCCGCGTCACTCGGTCGAGAATCAATGGGACGTGGCCGACGCTCTGATGCCGAATCTCCCCCGGCCGACACCGTCGGCCGACCCCGTGGAGATGCCCGAGGACACGGCGGCGACCGCGGCGCTCCGGGCGCGGCTGGCCGCATCCGGCATCGACGAGAGCACCGAGGCAATTGTCATGCACGTCGGGGCAGGCAACGAGTTCCGGCGATGGCCCGAGCAGTCGTTCGCCGAGGTCGGAGCGGCGCTGGTCTCGGCGCGCCCGAATCGTCGTATCATCCTCACGACCGGGGCGGCGCAGGCCGCGTCTGCTGCCGCGGTGGCCGCCGGCATGGCGGCGCTTGGCGCGACCGCGCGCACCTACATCACGATGTGCGATCTTGACCTCGCCTCGGTGAGGAGCCTGATGGGCCTGGCCAGCCTGTTCGTCGGGGGCGATAGCGGCCCGGCGCACATCGCGGCCACGACGAAGGTGCCGATGGTCGTCATCTTCGGGCCGACCACGCCGTCGGTCTGGGGCCCCTGGCGGCCGCCGTCCCTGGTCGCGGAACACGTCCAGGTCGACGTCCCCTGCCGCCCGTGCGACCAGCGCCGGTGTGGGCCTGGTGACTTGCGCTGCCTGACCTGGTCAGGGTCCGACGCCGTCGTTGCGGCAGCCGAACGTGCGCTGGCGCGAGTGGGCGCCGCTGGTGCGTCATGAAGCGAATCGGTGTGGAGACGGTCGCGTTGTTCAGCCTGTACGCGTGCCTGGGCGCCCTTCAGGTGTCCATCGCCGCCGCGCAGATCTTCTTCGCGATCGCGGCGCTGGGGTGGGCCTGGCTCGTGGTGAGCGGGCAGAGTCGGGCCGAGGCGCCGGCGTTCTTCAGGCCCCTCGTTCTGTACGCCGTGCTTACACTGGTCGCCTCCGCCTTCTCCATAGACCCGGTCGAGAGCCTGGAGGACAGCAAGCAGCTGTTCCTGTTGCTGATCGTACCTGTCGCGTTCGCCTTGCTGCGCGGGCCGCGCGCGCGAACGGCGCTTCGGGTCGTCATCGCGGTCGGCGCGCTCAGTGCGATCGTCGGCATCGTGCAATACGGCGTGTTGCAGTACGACAATCTGGGCCAGCGGCCGCAGGGCGCGCTGGGCCACTACATGACCTACTCCGGCGTGCTGATGCTCACCGCCACGGCGGCCGTGGCCCGGCTCCTCTTCGATCGGCACGACCGCGTGTGGCCCGCCATCGTGCTGCCCGCCCTGCTGGTTGCGCTGGTGCTCACCTTCACGCGAAGCGCCTGGGTCGGCACGTGCGTGGCGGTCGCCCTGCTCTTCCTGCTCAAGGACTTCCGCCTGATCGGGGCCCTGCCCGTGCTGGTGGCCGTGTTCTTTGCTCTGGCGCCAGCGCAGGTCACCCAGCGCTTCTATTCGATGTTCGACCTGAAGGACCCGACGAGCCGCGATCGTGTGGCCATGCTGCGCGAGGGCGCCCGGATGATCGCGGCGGATCCGCTCACCGGGATGGGCCCCAACATGGTGGAGCGCGTCTATGTGCGTTTCCGCGATACAGAGGCGGTCGAGCGCGTCAATCCCCACCTGCACAACGTGCCGGTGCAGATCGCCGCGGAGCGGGGACTGCCGGCCCTCGGGGTCTGGTTGTGGTTCGTGACGTCGGCAGCGGCCGGGCTGATTGGTCTCTGGCGCCGCAACCGGCAGCCTCTCCTCGCCGCCACCGGGCTCGGCGCCATGGTCGCGATGGCGGCGGCCGGCATGTTCGAGCACAACTTCGGCGATTCCGAGTTCCTGATGCTGCTCCTCACGTTGCTCACCCTGCCGTTCGCAGCTGAGCAGCCCGGCGTGGAAAGCGGCCCGGCCGGGACGGCCTGACAGGAGGACGCGTGCACGACTCAGTCGGTCTCTCGCCCGACCGCGCCCGGGACATCGTCGAATGCTTTCGCGCCTCGGTCGTGTTGATCGTCGGCGACGTGATGCTGGACCACTTCGTCGTCGGACGGGTGACGCGCATCTCGCCCGAGGCGCCCGTGCCGGTCGTCGAGCACGATCACGATGAGTACCGTATCGGCGGAGCGGGCAACGTGGCCGCCAACGTGCGCGCGCTCGGGGGGCGTGTCGAGCTGGTGGGGGTGGTCGGGAACGACCCGCAGGCCGGCCTCCTGCGCGATCAACTGGCCGGCCACGGCATCGGCGACGACGGACTCGTTACCGACGAAGGCCGCCCCACGACCACCAAGCAGCGCATCGTGACGTCGCGGAACCAGCAGGTGGCCAGAATCGACTTCGAATCGGACGAGGAGGTCAGCGGCGAGGTCGAGCGGCGCCTGACTGACACAGTCGCCCGGCACATGCCCGGGGCCCACGTCGTGGTCGTCTCGGACTACCTGAAAGGCGCCATCACCCGCCCCCTCATGTCGGGCGTGGTCCATGAGGCGCACGCGCGCCGGATTCCCGTCCTCGTGGACCCGAAGATTCCCCACCTCGAGTACTACGCCGGGGTGGACGTCGTGACGCCCAATCACCACGAAGCCGAAGTGGCCACGCACCTGCGCATCCGGAGCGAGGCGGATGCCCGGCGTGCCGGGCGCGTGTTCCTGGAGCGCGGGCGCTGCCGCCGCGTCCTCATCACGCGGGGGGAACACGGGATGTCGCTCGTCGACGAGGCGAGCGAGGCTCACTTCCCGGCCGTGGCCCGAGAGGTGGCAGACGTCACCGGTGCGGGCGATACGGTGATTGCCACCTTCGCGCTCGCCCTCGCGGCTGGCGCGTCCGGTCCGGAGGCCGCCCTGCTGGCCACTCATGCCGCCGGTATCGTGGTCGGGAAGTTCGGCGTCGCGACCGTGACGCCAGATGAGCTGCTGGCTGAGCTCACCGGGCGATGAACGTCACCCGCACGTACCTCGAGATGACGGACCAGGCCTCGTTCAGGCCCGCGTGGACCGACGTCCCTGAGGTCCGCGTCGAGCGGGTCGGTCGCTGCCCGGCGTCCTTCTACCGGTATCTGTACACGGAGGTCGGCAGGGCGTATCGGTGGCAGGACCGGTTGAACTGGAGCGATCCCGAGATCACGAGCCACTTGGCGGATCCGTTGCGATCGCTCTGGGTCATGTGGGTCGACCACGCGCCTGCGGGGTACGCGGAGACGAGACGGGAGCCCGACGGATCCGTGGAGCTGGCGTTCTTCGGTCTCGTTCCCGAGTATGTCGGGCGCGGGCTCGGCAAACACCTGCTGAGCGTCGTCGTGGAACGGGCGTGGGAGCTGGGCGCGCGCCGCATCTGGCTGCACACCTGCACGCTCGATCACAGCGCGGCGCTGCCCAACTACCTCAAGCGGGGCTTCACGCCGTTCAAGACGGAAGTGTACGAGGTGGACTAGGAACGGGGACCGGGGACCGGTCCACGCGGAACACGGGCCACCAGGCTCGGCGCTGCCGGACGGCCCGACCGCCGTTTGTCCAGGCGTCCCGGGCCACCAGCGCGATGTCGCGAAGGAACTGGCCCCCCATTCCCGGTCCTCGGTCCCCACCCTCAATGACGGAAGTGGCGGCGCCTCGTGAAGACCATGGCGATGGCGTGTTCGTTGGCCGCGGCAATCACCTCGGCGTCTCTCACCGATCCGCCGGGCTGCACCACGGCCGTCGCTCCGGCGGCCACCACGGCATCGAGACCATCCCGGAACGGGAAGAACGCATCCGACGCCGCGACCGATCCGTCGAGACTGGCGCCTGACGCGCGGGCCTTCATGACCGCGACGTTCACGGCGTCGACGCGGCTCATCTGACCCGCGCCAATCGCGAGGGTCCGGCTGTGGCTGGTGAAGATCACGGAGTTGGACTTGACGTGCGCGCACACCCGCCAGGCGAATCGAAGGGCGGCCCACTCGGCGTCGGTCGGCGCGCGGGCGCTCACGACCTCGGGGCCGGAGGTCGTCGCCCAGGGGGCCTGGGCCTCGACGACCCGATCCTGCGCCTGCGCGAGCAGCCCGCCGAGAGCGCTCCGCAGGTCGACAGGTGTCGCTCCCGACGCCAGGGCGCGGAACAGGTCCGGCGCCGTCACGACGCGGAGGTTCTTCTTCGCCGACAGCATGGCCAGCGCCGATCCGGATATCCCCGGAGCGACGACGGCTTCGATGAAGGTCGCCGCGATTGCCCTGGCCGTCTCGTCGTCGACGTCCCTGTTGCAGCCGACGATCCCGCCGAACGCAGAGAGTGAGTCGGCGTCCCGGGCTGTGACATAGGCCTCGGCGAGGGATGAGCCGGTTGCCACCCCGCAGGGATTCGTGTGCTTGACGATCACCGCCGCCGGTTCGCGGAACTCGGCCGCGATCCGCGCCGCCGCGTCGACGTCCAGCAGGTTGGTGAACGACAGTTCCTTGCCTTGCAGCACGGCGGGCACGCCCGCCATCGACGGCAGCGAATACCACGCCCCGGCCTGGTGCGGGTTCTCGCCGTACCGCAGCGTGCGGAGTCGGCCGGCCGGCAACCACAGTCGCGATGGCAGCGGATCGCGGGGTTCACGAACGCACGCGCCATCCCTCACGGCAGCGCGGGACAGCTCGGCAGCAATCGCCGCATCGTACGCGGCCGTATGCTCGAATGCCCTGCGTGCGAGGGCGAGGCGCAGATCCAGCGGCGCCCCGTCCGGGCGATCGAGGGCCTCGAGCACCGGCCCATAGTCGTCCGGCGACACGACGACGAGTACGTCCCGGAAGTTCTTGGACGCCGCGCGAATCAGCGCGGGCCCACCGATGTCGATCTCCTCCACCACCTCGTCGAACGCCGCTGACTCGTTGGCCGCCGTCGCTTCAAAGGGGTACAGGTTGACCACGACGATGTCGATCGGTTCCAGGCCGAGCCCGGCCAGTGCCGCCATGTCTGAGCGATGCGCGCGCCGGGCGAGAATGCCGCCGTGCACGGCCGGGTGCAGCGTCTTCACGCGGCCATCCATCATCTCGGGGACGCCGGTCAGGGCGGACACCTGGGTCACGGGTAGTCCGGCAGCCTGCAGCGCCTTCGCCGTCCCGCCGGTTGAAACGATGGTGAAGTCGCGCCGCAGAAGCCCGCCGGCCAGATCGACGACGCCGGTCTTGTCCGAGACGCTGATGAGAGCGCGCATGAGAGATCCTTCGCCGGGAGCTTGGCCAGACGACAGTGTAGGCGATAGGCACCGCGCTTGGCACTATTGACACTGTTTTGAAGCGGCCGATATGATGGCCAAGCGGTACTGGTGGGCCAGTACCGTCAACCGCAGAGCGGTTCGGAAGTGCCCCCGCGATCTCGCGGAGGGTTGGCAAGTAGGTTGGCGTGCATCACGCCGCCAGAGGCAAGGCAGGCACGAATGCGTATTACAGGCAAGGTGAAGTGGTTCAACAACGCGAAGGGGTACGGGTTCATCGAGCGTGAAGGTGGCTCCGACGTGTTCGTCCACTACTCGGCCATCCAGGGCAACGGGTTCCGTTCGCTCGAGGAGGGCCAGGCGGTGGAGTTCGAGATCGTCGATGGCCCGAAGGGCCCGCAAGCCGGCAACGTGGTGAGGCTCTAGCCCCCTCCTTGCTGTGTCCCGGGGCGGTGCGGACCGCCCCGGTCCAATCTCCCGCTCGCAGTTCCCCGATTCACTCCTCCTTCTCGCAGCCTTTCAGTCCGCGTGCCGTCAACGCGACATGCCCGTCCTGCACGGCTACGCGCAGGACGACTTCGGGGGCACCATGGTTCCTGAGGTTTCTCACCTCGCTGCGCACGAGCGAGGCGAACTTGTGGAATGGGACCTGGGCGGCTCCGACCTCGCGGCGCGCGTCAGAGAGGCGCTCGTACAGTTCCTGGAGCTTGTCCAGCTCGTCCATCGGATCGACGAAGGTCGTGACATACACGACGCGGTCCCCTGGCGTCGCCGTAGCCGGCTCCTCGCGCTTGCGCGGGCGGGTGAAGGGGCCCGGGCGCCCCTCCTCGCGGGCGCGCTGACCGCGGTCCCAGAGGTCCACGAACGTCTGGAAGCGAGCCTGGATGCCCTGCAGCCTGAAGCGCTCCGCTGGTGTGCCCTCGCCGGTGGCCGCGCGGTCCAGGCGCTTCAGCAGCCGTTCGACGGCCGCACGCGTCTCCCATGGCGGGCGAGGGAGCTGGCCGGCGAAGAACATGTTGTACTCCGCCTCGAGCCGGCGCAACTCGTTCCCCAGCGTGCGCAACGACGCGTCGAGGCCGGCTCTGTCGGGCACAGGCTATCGTGGGATCAGGTACCACAGCAGCGGCAGCCAGAGTTCCCGCGCGTAGGGAACCGGCCGGCCGTCCACCAGTACCTCGCTGGTGTCGAAGCGGCCGACGATCTGCCAGAGATCGCGCAACGCGACCACCTGGTCCGGGACGTATCTCGCCCGGTGGCGGCGCCCGTCCATCGTGTGGACGTCGAGGTACTCGTCGGACTGCTCGGCGAGAGAGACCGCCCGCTCGTAGTCGGGACCATCGAACGGCGCGAACACGATCGTGTACGAGAAGCGCACGGCGGGCGGGCTCTCGTAGAGGGCCGCCTGCAGGTCGGGGTCCAGCCGCGCCAGCTCCTCGTCCGACGGCTGCTCCGGCAGGTTCGCGTAGGGCCAGAACTGGTCGCTCGGCCGATAACGCGGCGTGTCGGCCTGGTCGGTCCGGGTCGAATCCGGCGACGCGGTGGAGGGCACGGGATCCGCCATGATCTCCGGCTGATGGTATCCTGAGGGCGCGAAAGACTGCAACACAGACAAGAAGAAGAATACAGAAGACAGAATACAGAAGACAGAAGGAAGAAGGCAGAAGGCAGAAACCCGGCATGCCGAACCTCCGCGTCATCCCCTCCATCGAGCAGCTCCGGCAGCGGGATCGCGTTGTCGCGCTGCAGGAGCGCTATGGGCGGCAGGCCGTCGTGCAGGCCCTGCGCGAGGCGACGGAGGAACTGAGACGGCGACTCTCGGAGCCGCCTGGAACCGATGTCGCCGGCGAGTGGCCGGCGTCGGCCGATGAGGCGGCCGGACTGGTGGAGGCCAGCCTCGAGGGCAGACTCAGCCGGATGTTCCGCAGCACGCTCCGGCGCGTGATCAATGCCACCGGCGTCATCGTCCACACCAATCTGGGGAGGGCGCCGCTCTCGCCGGCGGCGATCGATCACATCCGGGAGATCGGGAGCCGCTACTCGTCGCTCGAGTACGACCTCGAGCGTGGGGGCCGTGGCCTTCGCGATCGGCACGCCGAACAGCTTCTCTGCCGGCTGACATCCGCCGAATCTGCCGTCGTGGTGAACAACAACGCGGCGGCAACGATGATCGTGCTCGCGGCGCTCGCGCCGGGGCGCGAGGTCATCGTATCGCGAGGTGAGCTGGTCGAGATCGGCGGCGGCTTCCGCGTGCCGGACGTGATGGTCCAGTCCGGGGCGATCCTCCGCGAGGTGGGAACGACCAACCGGACGCGCGCCTCCGACTACGCGGCGGCGATCACCGAGCGCACGGCCCTCATCCTGCGCGTGCATCGCTCGAACTTCCGGATTGAGGGGTTCACCGAGCAGCCGTCGTTGCAGGAGCTCGTGGCTGTCGGCCACGAGCGCGCGGTGATTGTCGCCGAGGATCTGGGCAGCGGGAATCTCATCGGCCCGATGGCGGCAGCCGGTCTGTCGGGGTCGAGCCCCGAATGGGCCGCCGGTCTGAGGGCCGTGCTCAGGGACGAGCCGACGGTTCAGGGCAGTCTCGAGTCCGGCATTGACGTACTCTGCGTGAGCGGAGACAAGCTGCTCGGCGGTCCCCAGGCCGGCATCATCCTTGGCCGCGCGAACCTGGTGCAGTCCATCCGGCGGCACCCGCTGATGCGCGCGCTTCGTGTCGACAAGATCACGTACGCCGCCCTGATAGGAACTCTGATCGAGTACGCGGCGGGCCGGGCGGCGACGACGATTCCCGTCATCCGCATGCTGGCTGCGGCGCCGGACGCGGTCGGGGCGCGGGCGAGACGTCTGGCCGATCGCCTCGAGTCGTCAGGCCTCTACGACGCGGACATCGTGGATGGGGAGTCGACGATCGGCGGCGGCACCACACCAGGCCTGTCCCTCCCCACTCGCCTGCTGGCGCTCGCGCACCGGAGTCTCTCGCCAGACGCCCTCGAAGGTGCCTTCCGGCGGCAGGATCCGCCGATCATCGCCCGCATCGAACGGGATCGTGTCGTGCTGGATCTGAGGACGGTCTCCGACGACGAGGACGAACTGCTGGCTCACCTTCTCTGCAGCATCACGTAGTCGTCGGCTCGCCGTACGAGAGCCTGGCCCGGCCCAGCGACGCCCCCATCGGCCGCGTCTCAGGCCGCGTCGTGGAAGAGTGCCAGTGGCTACCGCACATGCCGCCGGCGCTGCCGCGAGATACGTCGTGCCCGGATAGCGGGCTGGGTAGAGGACGACTGGTGCCCTGGAACCGTGATGCCTTGCAGAAGTCCCGGAGCGCGGCGCCCGGCTGGCAAGGCGCGACGACTGAGCATACT
>JBFMFH010000111.1:0-172831 GCA_040752275.1 Acidobacteriota bacterium | reverse complement strand
GACGACCTGCCGGCAGAGGCACGGCAGCTGGGGCAGACCTCCTTTCGGTCAATGTCCGTCGACGGCCGCGACGTGCAGTTCACCGATGGTTTCGGCGACCTCCATACCCGAAGCTACGAGGAGATCCTGGCCGGCCGCGGGTTCGGAGTGGCCGATGCCCGGCCGTCCATCGAGCTCGTGCATCGGATCCGCTCGGCTCCGCCCGACTATCCGCCGCGCGGCACACACCTCCTGTTCGCGCCTCGATAGCCCCGGCGCGTGATCGCTCGCGACAGGCGAACCGACATGGCCCGCTACTTCGTGCACGAATCGAGCTACGTAGACGAGGGCTGCCAGATTGGGGATGACACCAGGATCTGGCACTTCAGCCACCTCATGTCTGGCGCCGTCGTCGGCCGCCGCTGCAACATCGGCCAGAACGTCGTCATCTCCCCTGGCGTGTTCATCGGCGACAACGTGAAGATCCAGAACAACGTCTCGGTCTACACAGGCGTGATCCTGGAGGACGATGTGTTCTGCGGGCCGTCGATGGTCTTCACAAACGTGGTCAACCCGCGAAGCCACATCTCGCGGAAGCACGAGTACCGACAGACGCTGGTGAAGCGCGGGGCGACGCTTGGCGCGAACTGCACGGTCGTCTGCGGCCATAGCATCGGTCGGTATGCGTTCGTCGGCGCGGGCGCGGTGGTCACGCGGGACGTGCCCGACTACGGGCTGGCTCTCGGTGTTCCCGCGCGGATTGTGGGATGGATGTGCCGGTGCGGCGCCAGGCTGTCGGACTTGGTGGAGCTGCCGGACACGGCAACGTGTGCGGCTTGCGGTTGCACGTACCGGCGCTCCGGCACCGCGCTCGAAGCACTGGCGTGATGGCGCGGATGGACGGCTGACCACATGTGCGGCATTTGCGGCGAGATGACATTCGACGGCGAACCTGTGCAGCGCGCCGTGATGGAAGCCATGCGCGACACGCTCGCGCACAGAGGCCCCGACGATTCCGGGCTCCACGTGGATCCGGGCGGCACGGTGGGCCTCGGCTTCCGCCGCTTGCGCATCGTCGACCTGAGTCCGGCCGCGAACCAGCCGATCGCGAACGAAGACGGCACCATCTGGCTCGTCATGAACGGGGAGATCTACAACTTCCGCGAGCTCAGGCGCCGGCTGGAATCGCGCGGGCACCGGTTTCGCTCGAAATCGGACGCAGAAACGATCGTCCACCTCTACGAGGAGGACGGAGGGTCGTTCGTCGACGAGATCGAGGGCATGTTCGCCCTCGCGCTCTGGGACGGCCGGCGGCGCCGGATGGTGCTCGCTCGAGATCGCGCCGGCAAGAAGCCGCTTTTCCTGCTCCGCGACTCACGACGGCTCGTCTTCGCATCCGAGATCAAGGCTCTGTTCCGCCACCCTGACGTGCCCATCGACGCCGATCCGACTGTATTCCCGCACTACTTCCTTCACGGCTATGCCCCGAACCCGCGGACGTTCTACCGCGGTATCGAACAGATCGAGCCGGCCGTCGTGCTCACGATCACGCCGGATGGAACGACCACCCGCCGGGAGTACTGGCGCCTGGAGTATCCCAGGAAGGATCAACCCTCGCGCGAAGATCCGCCGACTGCCGCAGAAGCCGCTTTGCGGGTCAGAGCACTCCTGACCGAAGCCGTCGAGCGGCGGCTGATCGCCGATGTTCCGCTCGGGGCGTTCCTCAGTGGGGGCATCGATTCCACGATCGTCGTGGGTCTCATGACCGAGCTCGGCGCGGCGCCGGTGAAGACGTTCAGCATTGGTTTCGAGGGTGATCCGAAGTTCGACGAGACTCATTACGCGCGGATTGCAGCGCGGCGGTTCGGCGCCGAGCACACGGAGTTCCGTGTTGCCCCGAGGGCTGTCGAATTGATGGACACGCTCGTCTGGCACTACGACGGACCCTGCGGGGATTCGTCTGCGGTCCCGACCTACGTCGTCTCCAAGCTCACCGCCGAGCGCGTCACGGTGGTGCTCACGGGAGACGGAGGTGACGAGCTGTTTGCGGGCTACCTGCGGTTTGCGGCTGGCGTGGCCGCGGAGCACGTGCCGAGGCGAGTCGGACGCGTGGTCGGGGCCCTGCTGGCGACGATGGGCACCGCGCGGACCGAACGCCATTGGCTGGCGCGGGCCCGGCGGCACGCGACCTCAGTGGCCCTGCCGCTCCACGAGCGGGTGACGCGGTGGAACAGCCTCTTCTTCGACGACATCGACTGCCTGCTGCACCCGGATCTCGCAGCCGCGGCAGGGCCGGTCGACCGTCTCGGACACATTAGCGGCGAACGTCCACGGATGGAGGGACTGACGCCCCTCTCACAGTTGCTGCACGCCAACTTCCGGTCCTATCTGGTCGACGATCTCTTGGTCAAGACCGACCGCTGCTCGATGGCCAACGGCCTCGAGGCACGCTCGCCGTTCCTCGACCGGGCGCTCGTCGAATACGCGGCCTCGCTCCCGGACGGGCTGAAGCTCCGGGGATGGCAGACCAAGCGGGTGCTCAGGAAGGCGTGTGCGGATCTGCTTCCGCCCGAGATCGCGGCCAGGGGGAAGATGGGTTTCGGGGTGCCGCTCGACGGCTGGTTCAGATCGACCCTTAAGGCGTACCTCGAAGACAACCTTCTGGCCGGCGACGCACGTTACCCGCAGTACCTGTCAAGACCAGAAGTCGAGCGTGTCGTCGGTGCGCACATCAGCCGGCGCGCGAACCTGGGACAGCAGTTGTGGGCGCTCTTGAGTTTCGAACGCTGGCTACGCCTGCTGCCGGAGTGGGCCACCGGCCGCGCTGCGCTGGCAGTCGTGGGGTGACCTAGCAGTCCGTGTCGAAATCCCCCATGAAGGTCCTCTCGGTTGTCGGCGCCAGGCCCCAGTTCGTCAAGGCCGCCTTTGTCGCCCGGGCCGTGCGCACGGCCGGGCGCGAAGTCTTGCTTCACACAGGGCAGCACTACGATGACGAGTTGTCCGACAGGTTCTTCCGCGACCTCGACCTGCCGGCTCCTGACTACCAACTCGGCGTGGGATCGGCGACCCACGCTGCGCAGACGGCCCAGATGCTGACCGGCATCGAGGGTGTCATCCTGAGAGAGAAACCGGACGTCACCGTCGTCTACGGCGACACGAACTCCACAATCGCCGGAGCGCTGGCCGCCGCAAAGCTCCACGTTCCGGTGGCTCACGTCGAGGCTGGTCTTCGGTCGTTCGACCGGTCCATGCCGGAAGAAGTGAACCGCATCGTCACGGACCACTTGTCGACGTTGCTGTTCTGCTGTTCAAGGCACGGAGCCGATGTGCTGGCTGCCGAGGGCATCAGAGCCGGGGTCCACGTGGTCGGTGACGTCATGTTCGAGTCGCTCAACGCGGCATCTAGGCACGCGGCCCGATCCCGGATTCTCGCCGACCTTGGCGTGCATCGAGGCGAGTTCCTTCTGGCAACCATCCATCGGGCCGGGAACACAGACGATCCGGCTCGGCTGGGTGCGCTGCTCAGCGCCCTAGTGGCAACGGGGGAGACCGTCGTCTTTCCGATCCACCCGAGAACGCGGCGAGCCATCGAGCAAGCGGGCTTGTGGCCCGAGGGCCGGGTCCGTCTGATTCCGCCCGTCGGCTACCACGACATGATCGCGCTCGAGCAGGCCGCCCGGCTGATACTCACCGACTCTGGCGGTGTCCAGAAAGAGGCGTACTGGCTCGGCGTGCCCTGCGTGACCCTGCGCGACGAAACGGAGTGGATCGAGACGGTGGACGCAGGGTGGAACCGCCTCGCTGGCGCGGATCCCGAACGCATCCTCGATGCGATCCGCACCTTCAACCCTCCCGCGAAGCGGCCTCCACTCTACGTCGAGGGCCAGGCATCACAGCGGATCGCGACGTTGCTCACGAGCAGCCCGTGCTGACGGGAGACGCGACGGCGGTCGAGCGGCGCAGCGGCGACGACACAGGTGGCATCCAGCCGGCTGGTCCGTCGGGAATGCGTGTCGTCAGAATCGAAGCCTCCCGAGGGTGGGAGGCGCTGGACCTCAGGGAGCTGTGGAAGTACCGGGAGCTCGTGTGGTTCCTCGTCTGGCGGGACGTCAAGGTGCGCTACAGGCAGACGTTCCTTGGCGTGGCTTGGGCTGTCGTTCAGCCCGTCGTGACGATGGTGGTGTTCACGGTGATCTTCGGCCGGGTGGCGAACCTGCCATCCGACGGCATTCCGTATCCGGTTTTCACCTATGCCGCCCTGCTGCCGTGGACACTCTTCTCATCTGCCCTGACCAGTTCGTCGAACAGCATCGTGGGCAGTGCGGGCCTCGTCAGCAAGGTGTACTTCCCGCGACTCGTGGTTCCGATCGCGTCGGTTGCGGCAACCCTCGTCGACTTCTGCATCTCGTTCATCGTGTTTCTCGTGTTGATGGGCTGGTACGACCTGACCCCGGGACTCGCATGTCTGCTCTTGCCGCTGCTCGTGGTCGTGACGCTCGGGACGGCCCTGGCCGTCGGCCTCTGGGCCTCTGCCCTCAACGTGCGCTACCGAGATGTGCAGCACCTGATGCCGTTCGTGGCGCAGTTCCTCATGTTCGCGTCGCCCGTGGCCTACTCGGCGTCGCTCATCACGTCGCCGGGCTGGCGGACCATCTACGGCATGAATCCCATGGCTGGCATCATCCAGACGTTCCGGTGGGCGCTCATCGGCGCGGCGCCGCCCTCAGTGTCGATGCTCCCGGGTATCCTGGTGGCCGGCGCACTGTTGGTGGGGGGCCTGTTCTTCTTCAGGCGCACGGAGGCGAGCTTCGCGGATGTGATCTGATGTGCGCGCGATCCCGCAACCCCGGGGATGTCGAAGCCACATGGGTTGTCTGGCAACGGGATCAGGCTGCCGTCATCCCCGGTTCGACTCGGGAACGGTGACTGCCGCACACCTATGCGGCTGATGATGTCCACGGTCGTCAACGTCGAGCACCTCAGCAAGCGGTACAGCATCGGGCTGGCAGGTGGGGGTGTCTACCAGTACGGCTCCCTTCGAGACAGCATTGCGGCCGCAGCCACGTCAGCCTGGGGGCGATTGCTCCGAAAGCACGCCGGCCGCGACGGACACCCGGACCATATCTGGGCGCTTGACGATGTGTCATTCGCGGTCGAGTGCGGCGAAGTTGTCGGGATCATCGGTCGCAACGGAGCGGGCAAGAGCACCCTGTTGAAGGTCCTATCGCGGATCACCAGGCCTACCCGCGGGTTCGCTGACATCTGCGGGCGTCTGGGATCGTTGCTGGAGGTCGGGACGGGTTTCCACCCCGAACTGACCGGTCGCGAGAACATCTATCTCAACGGAGCCATTCTCGGAATGCGGCGTCAGGAGATCAACACCCGGTTCGACGACATCGTGTCGTTCTCGGGAATCGCGACGTTTCTCGACACGCCGGTCAAGCGGTACTCCAGCGGCATGTATGTGAGGCTCGCCTTTGCGGTTGCCGCGCATCTGGAGCCCGACATCCTGCTCGTGGACGAGGTGCTGGCGGTCGGCGACGCCGAGTTCCAGAAGAAGTGCCTGGGAAAGATGCAGAGTGTCGTCAGGCAGGGACGCACGATCCTCTTCGTCAGCCACAACATGGCCGCGGTCAAGAACCTCTGCACCAGGGCGCTTCTCCTCGACGCGGGGCGGGTCGTCACGGATGGTCCGGTCGACCAAGTTGTGGAACGCTACCTGGACGTTGCCAGGAAGCCGTCAGCCGGGGGGATCGTGCCCCCGGACGCCAAGCGGTCGGGGACTGGTGAGGCCCGCATCCGTCGGGTGGAGCTCCTCGACCGGGACGACAGGCCGGTCGAGGAGCTCTACTTCGGGCAGCCGTTCCGAATCCGCATGACCTTGGAGGTTCTGACGTCACTCCAGTCGGTCATTGCGGGGGTCGTGGCCGCGGCGAGCGACGGTACAGAGGTAGCCTGTGCCTTCAGCTCGGATCGGGGAGGCGCACCCTACTCACTCTCGCCAGGCTGGCACGGGCTCAGCGTGGAACTGGCTGTTCCGCTGCTGCCACGACCCTATTCCTTCGCCGTGTCGCTGAGCCGGACGGACGGCTACGACGTCGACGTGGTCGACCATGCCGCGCGCGCGTCGGTGCTGAACGCCGCCGCAGCCGGAAGCGACGGGTACCGCTGGTCAACGGTCCACGGCTTTGTCCGGGCCGCAAGCTCATGGAATCCACCTGCGCCCCTTGACGCCACGGAGGCCGAGGCGATGGTCGCTGCACAGACGGCGCTCGAATCGAGGCGCGAATACCGTGAATCTGACTGACAGGAAGATCGTCGTTGTCGGTGGGGCCGGTTTCATCGGCTCCCACGTCGTCGATCAGCTCTGCGCCGAGCCGGTACGGGAAGTCGTCATCGTCGACAACTTCGTGCGCGGGACCCGCGCGAACGTCGCCGAGTCGCTTGCCGATCCGCGTGTGAAGCTGATCGAAGGCAGCATTACGTCCCCGGCACTGCTCGATGCCGTCTTCGAGGGCGCAGATGGAGTCGTTCACCTGGCAGCGCTCTGGCTCTACGAGTGCGTGCACGAGCCTCGATCCGCCGTCGACGTCAACGTCGTCGGAACGTACAACGTCGTCGAGGCGGCCGCCCGCGCGCGCGTCGGGAAGGTTGTGTATTCCTCGTCGGCGTCCGTCTACGGGGATGCCGTCTTCACGCCGATGACCGAGGAGCACCCGTTCAACAACCGCACCATGTACGGGGCAACGAAGATCGCCGGGGAGCAGTTCTTGCGCAGCTTCTACGAGCAGCGGCGGCTCGACTACCTCGCGCTTCGCTACATGAATGTCTACGGTCCGCGGATGGACTACCACGGCACGTACGTCAGCGTCATCATGAAGGTCCTCGACCGCCTCGACCAGGGGCTCGCGCCCATCGTGTTCGGAGACGGATCTCAGGCCTACGATTTCGTCCACGTCGACGACGTGGCACGCGCGAATGTCCTGGCGTTGAAGAGCGATGCCGCCGACGAGTGCATCAACGTCGGCATGGGCATCAAGACGACAATCAACCAGCTTGTCACGAAGCTTCTGGCACTGGCGGGATCGTCACTCGTCCCGGAGTATCGTCCCGACACCCAGATGTTCGTGACGCATCGCGTGGGTGATACCGGAAAGGCGGCCCGGCTGCTCGGGTTCGAAGCACGGGTGCCCCTCGATGAGGGGTTGCGGTCCGTTGTCGAATGGCGCAGGCGCGATCGCGGCGTGGACCGAACCGTCCCGCCGCCGGCCGGGGTTGCCGGCATCGAACCATGATCAGGATTCCAATCACGAAACCGTTCTTCGGGGAGGAAGAGGCACGTGCGATCAGGCGGCCGCTCGAGACGGGATGGGTGGTCCAGGGTCCGTTCGTAGCCGAGTTCGAGCGCAAGTTCTCGACCTTCACCGGTGTCCCGCACGCTGTTGCGACGAGCTCGTGCACGGCGGCGCTCCACATCGCCCTTGCCGCCCTTGGCGTCCGGGCCGGGGACGAGGTCATTGTGCCAGCGTTCACGTGGATCTCGACCGCCAACGTCGTCGAGTACCTTGGCGCCACGCCCGTGTTCTGTGATATCGACCTCGCCACGTTCAACATCGACCCGCGTCAGGCGGACGCACTCGTCACGCCACGGACGGTGGGCATCATCCCGGTGCACCTGTTCGGGCTGTGTGCCGACATGGATGCCATTCAGGCGGTGGCCGGCCGGCACGGGCTGTGGGTCGTCGAGGATGCGGCGTGTGGATTCGGCGCCTGGTACCGCGGACGTCATGCCGGCACGTTCGGCGTCGCGGGATGCTTCAGCTTTCACCCGCGCAAGTCGATCACGACGGGTGAAGGGGGGATGATCACGACACGGGACGCCAGACTGGCCCGCACGGCGTCGAGCCTTCGCGATCATGGAGCGACGCAATCGGACCTCTCGCGCCACGAAGGGCCAGGCGCGTTCCTTCTCGCTGACTACCCGCACCTCGGTTTCAACTACCGGATGACGGACATCCAGGGCGCGCTCGGATGCGCCCAGATGGACCGGGCGCGGAGCGTTCTTGCCGAACGCGCACGCGTCGCCCGCGGGTACGACGACGCACTGCGCGACCTGGGGTGGCTGCGTACTCCGCAGACGCCGGAGGGATGCCAACACGGCTACCAGGCGTACGTGTGTCTGTTTGCGCCCGAAGTGCCGACTCCGGACAACGTCGAGCGGCTGGGGCAGCTCCGGAACAACCTGATGTCAAGGCTCGAGACCGCAGGGATCGCAACCAGGCAGGGTACGCACGCGCCCGTGCTGGTCGACTACTATGCCCGGAAGTACGCCATCGCGCGCGAGCGTTTTCCGAACGCACGGATTGCCGACCGACTGAGTCTCGCCCTGCCTCTGTACCCTCAGATGACCGCTGACGACCAGAGGGTCGTGTGCCAAGCCACCAGAGATCTCCAGCCCGGTGTTGCCTGCCCGAAGCCGTGATCACTGGTCCACGGACGCTGGAGTTGCCGGGCGCTCTCCCGACTTGTCTCGCCGCTGGGGCCGGCACCCCATCTGCTGTGCCCGGGCGTTGTGACGTCCCCGGTTGCCCGTCGGTGACCCGTCGCGAGGAGTTGTCGTAGAGCATGTGCGGCGTCGTGGGCGTGTTCAATCTTGATGGAGCGCCTGTCGACCGACGGGTCATCGATGCCATGATGACATCGCTGGCACATCGAGGACCGGATGGGCAGGGGGCGTGGATCGTGGGGAGTGTCGGCCTTGGCCATCGCCGACTCGCCATCCTCGATACGTCATCGAACGGATCGCAGCCCATGCAGTCGAAGTGCGGCGAGTGGGTGGTTGTGTTCAACGGGTGCATCTACAACTTCAGGGAACTACGCCGCGAACTCAGCCAGCTCGGTCACACTTTCATCTCCGGCGCCGACACCGAAGTGATTGCCGAGGGACTGAGTGCCTGGGGATCAGGTGTCTTTGAGCGGTTCAACGGCATGTTCGCTGTTGCGGCCTACAACAGCCGCACACACGAGCTCCTTCTCAGTCGGGACCGCTTCGGGATCAAGCCTCTCTACTACTGGTTCACCCCCGAGAAGCTGGTGTTTGCCTCCGAGATCAAGGCGATCATGCAGCACCCGGACTTCCGGCCCGAGCTGAACCGCCACTGTCTCAACGAGTACTTCACGTTCCAGAACCAATTCACATTTCAGACACTCTTCCGGGGAGTGACCATGCTGCCCCCGGCCAACACGATTCGGGTGGATAGCACCTGTACAGGTGTCCGGCACCATTCGTGGTGGGATTACGATTTTGCTGCGCCAGACGAAACGATGACATTCGAGGACGCGACCGCCGAAACGAGACGTTTGATGGAGCAGGCGGTCGAACGTCAGCTGGTCTCAGACGTTCCGGTCGGGAGCTACCTGTCCGGCGGAATGGATTCCGGTTCGATTACTGCGATAGCGTCGCGCCACGCGAGGCGACTGACGACCTTCACATGCGGATTCGACCTTTCGGCCGTCACCGGTGTCGAGGCCAACTGCGACGAACGGCAGGCCGCCGAGTTGATGGCGAATCACTTCAAGACCGAGCATTACGAGCAGGTCATCAACGCCGGCGACCTAGGGTGGTCCTTGCCGCGAGTTGTCTGGCACCTGGAAGACCTGCGAGTCGGGATGAGCTACCCGAACTACTACATCAGCCGTCTCGCTTCGAAGTTCGTCAAGGTCTGCCTCCAGGGAACCGGAGGGGACGAAGTCTTCGGTGGCTATCCCTGGCGCTACTATCGCGTGTTCAAGTCGCTCGATCAACGGGAATTCCTGGACAGGTACTACGACTTCTGGCAGCGGCTCGTTCCGGATGACGAGAAGGCCGCGCTCTTCCAGTCGAGCGTGCTGGCGGATATTGACGTCGCCGAGCCGCGGCGCGCCTTCGAGCGGGTGTTTCACTTCAACACCCGGCTCCGGTACGACACTCCTGAGCACCATATTCAGAATAGCCTCTACTTCGAGATCAAGACCTTCCTTCCTGGCCTCCTGGTCGTGGGCGACCGACTGTCCATGGCAAGCGGACTCGAAGAGCGGTACCCCTTCCTGGACAACGACCTCGTAGAACTGGGACAGCGCATCCCGGTCCGCTACAAGCTTTCGAGCCTGGAACGAATGAAACGGATTGACGAGAACGAGCTTCGCGACAAGCAACAGATCTACTTCGAGTCCGCCGGGGGGAAGACCGTCTTGCGGCAGGCGATGGCTTCGTACATTCCGGACGCGATTGTCAGACGAAAGAAACAGGGGTTTTCAGCGCCTGACGAATCGTGGTACCGAGGCGAGAACGCGGCGTATGTGAAGGGTCTATTGCTCGACAGGGACAATGCCTCCTCCGAGTTCATCCGTCCTGACTTCGTGAGGAGGGTCATCAGCGAGCACATCGAGAAGCGGAGAAACCGAAGGTTGCTGCTCTGGTCCCTCATGTGCTTCGAGTGGTGGTGCCGGCTCTTTCTTCGTGGAGAGCCTCTGACGGTTGAGTAGTCTCAACACGAGAGACCGTTGATCGCCATCATCGACTACGGCGTCGGCAATCTCGGCTCGATTCGGAACATGTTTCGCAGAATCGGTGCGGACGCTGAAGTCGGCGCGGGGACGGAAATCAGGCGGGCGCACAAGCTCGTTCTGCCGGGCGTGGGCGCGTTCGATGCTGGCATGAAGAACCTCAGTGACGCAGGCCTCATTGCCCTGCTCGAGGACCGAGTGCTGGGGGAACGAGTGCCGATCCTGGGCCTGTGTCTTGGACTCCAACTCTTCGGCCAGGGCAGCGAGGAGGGGACGAGAGCTGGCCTGGGCTGGATTGAGGCTGTCAGCCGACGATTCAGCTCCTCGGACGGCGCGACTGTCCTGCGTGTTCCCCATATGGGCTGGAATGCAATCACCGTGCGCTGTCCGAATCCCCTGCTGGATGGGTTGGACGACTCGAGCCGGTTCTACTTCGCCCACTCGTACCATCTCAGCTGCGCCCACGCGGCGGACATCCTCGCAACGACCCGTCATGGGTACCCCTTCCCTTCGATCCTGCGAAAGGGCAACATCATGGGGACGCAGTTTCACCCGGAGAAGAGCCACAGATACGGTCTGCAGCTTCTCCGGAACTTCGCGAGCAGCGTCTAGCGTTCAGCCATTGCGCCGCCAGACACGCGTCTTCGTCGAATCAGCCACACGTCCCAGCCTCGCGGGGCGGCAGCGCAGAATCGCCAGGGTCTTCTGGAGCGTGCTCTACACTTTGCTCGACACCAGACCCGCCGTCGCCCTTGCGGCCTGGACCCTGAGGGTTCTCGGGGCCATTGGTGGCCGACGTCTCGGCAGTAAGCCGCTTACCGTCCTTGATTCAAACCTCGTCTCCTCTGGATGGCCTCACCATGGACCAGGATGGGTCAACCTGGACCTATCCAGATTCCTCCAGAACGTGCGGCGGTACGGGCGCCCCTTGGCGCCGAAGAAGCCCCTCACCTGGGTAGGCGGCCGGCCACGGCGGGTCGGGTTCGTCGGAAGGTTCGTTGGCCTCTTTGGGTTCCCGCTCACCTTGTTCGACGTCGCGCCGGATTCCATCGACGTCGCGGTGTTCGACCTTGTCCATGGCGGTCGCCGCGCAGAGTACCTCGGTTCGGTTGTGGACGAGTACCACACTCTGGATCTCGACCAGGGCCTGCCAGACGAGCTGCAGGCACACCGAATGGCCGAGCTGATCAATGGCGCCGATCTTGACGTGTTGATGAACGTGAACTGGAAGCGGGATGCTTATGACATGCTTGACTGCGTCACGGCACCGTGCATTGTCAACTACTGCGTCGGCTCGGATCTCCTGCACCATCCCAAGGTCGACTTCCACTGGTACAACCAGCCGCAGGCTGACTATCCGCTGCGCGATGGGTACGTGTGGAGCAACGCCACTCGGCGGCCGTTCAGTCTCTGTCCGGCATACTCAGGCGGCGGAGGCCACTTCGATTCGCGCGGACTGCAGCAGGAGGCGTCGCTCTCGTGGCGAGACCGGGACCCCTTGATCGTCCTGCACGGCTCTCTCGACAAGCTGGAACAACCGGAGTTCATCGATTGTCTCGTGGATCTGCTCAGTGACCACCCGACGGTCGACTGCGTTCTGATGGGCAAGGACAACGGACGCGCACTGGCGTCCGTCGCGCGGCGGGCACGCGCGCGGGGAGTGCACTCACGTGTTCACTATGAGGGAGCCTACAGCGCGATGAGGGGCCCAGACGGACGCATAGATGACCCAGGCTGGCAGCGAATGGTGTCGTTTCTGCGCCGGGCCAGGCTGGCCCCGGACCCGTGGCCCGTCGGAGGTGGCTCCTCGCGGGTCGAATGCTACCTGATGGGCGTTCCGACTGTACACATGGGCGTGAGATTCGAACCGTCCACCTGGGGTCAGAGCCAGCACTCATTGTGCGAGATTCCGTCGCTCTTGATCAGCGCGGGCACGGCGTTCTCGATCACGGACTACCAAGACATGTGCGCGAAGTGCCTAACCGATGAGGACTTCGCGGCCCACCTCGTCGCGGAACAGGCCGTCGTGGCTGCACGCGCCACCGACGGTCTTGAGTGGTGGAAGAGGTTCATCGAGATCTGCGAATCCTGGCAGGCGAACCGACTCACGACCCGATTGTGCTGAGGAGAACGCCGGCCGATTCGTTGCGGGCTGAGGCAGTGCGCCATCGGATGGCGCACCGCTCGACGGGCGGTTCGTGCTGTTGATGGCTGTCCGTATGCGCCGACCCCTCCGTGGAGGCCCCTGACTGCGGAGAGCGAGGCACACAACCGCATGCTGAGAACACGCGTGATGCCGTGCCTCCTGCTGGAACGAGGCCGTCTCGTCAAGACCGTCATGTTCCAGCAGCCCAGCTACGTCGGCGACCCGATCAACGCCGTACGGATCTTCAACGACAAGGAGGTCGACGACCTCCTGTTGCTGGACATCGGAGCCAGCGAGCACGGCCTGCCGATCGCTCTCGATCTGATCGAGAGGATTGCCAGCGAGTGCTTCATGCCGATCACCTACGGCGGAGGCATCCGGACGACCGAGCAGATCCGTGCCGTACTTGCCGTTGGCGTCGAGAAGGTTGCTCTGAACCGGATGGCGTTTGACAATCCGTCTCTCGTGACTCTCGCGGCGGAGCAGTTCGGCAGCCAGAGCATTGTTGTGTCGATGGATGTGCGACAGTCACTCCTCAGGGGCCACGAGGTCTACGTCGACCGAGGGCGCCGTGCGACGGGCGCAGACCCGGCGGCGTACGCCGCCCGGATGCAGCGTCTGGGTGCCGGCGAGATTCTCCTGAATTCCATCACCCGAGACGGGACGATGAAGGGGTACGACGTGCACCTGATTCAAAAGGTATCGAAGGCCATCACACTTCCCCTCATCGTCTGCGGTGGCGCCGGGCGCGTGGAACACTTCGCGGACGCCGTGGCGCATGGCGCGACCGCCGTGGCGGCCGGGAGCATGGTCGTGTACCAGGGTCCACAGCGAGGCGTCCTCATCAGTTTTCCGCCTCGAGAGGAACTCGTGAGAGCGATTCTTCCGGTGGAGAAGATCGCCGGGGAGTCAGATCCCACCAATAGCGGGAACGCATTGTGACACTCGAAGCCAAGCGATGCTCGCGATGTCTGTACGATCAGAATACCCCGGCCATCTCATTCGATGATTCCGGCGTATGCAGCTACTGCCGGACTCATGAGCGTCTCGAGCGGGAGTACCCGACGGGCGACGAGGGCGAGCGGCGTCTCCAGACCCTTGCGGCGCAAATCAAATCGGAGGGTCGAAATAGGCAGTATGACTGTGTGGTCGGGATCAGTGGTGGGTGTGACTCGTCGTACATGCTGTATCTCGTGAAGGAGAGGCTGGGCCTTCGACCCCTCGCCGTCCATTTCGACAATACGTGGGACTCTACGATAGCGGTCGAGAACATCCACAACCTTTTGCAGCGACTGGGTGTGGATCTATACACGTACGTCGTTGACAACGTTGAATACGATGACATCTATCGAGCGTTCATGAGAGCTGGGGTCCCAGACGTTGATATCCCAACGGACATCGCCCTGGCCAGTACCCTGTACATGGCTGCTGCCAGGTACGGGGTGCGCTATACATTCGAAGGCCACTCGTTCCGTACTGAGGGCATTTCGCCGCTTGGGTGGGCCTACATGGACGCGAGGTACATCGCAAGTGTGCACCGTACGTACGGGAGCGTTCGGATGAAGACCTTTCCGAACCTGTGGCTGTGGAAGTTCCTTTACTGGGCCGGCGTGAAGAAGATCAAGAAGGTCCGCCCGCTGTACTACGTGGACTATCAGAAGGAGGAGACCAAGGCACTCCTGGCCCGCGAGTTGGGTTGGAGGTGGTACGGCGGACACCATCTGGAAAACCGGTTTACCGCCTTTTGCCACAGCTACCTCATGCCCCGCCGGTTCGGCCGGGATCTGCGCGCACTCGGGTACTCCGCGCTGATCCGTTCGGGTCAGATGACACAGGCGGAAGGCCTGAGGCTGCTTGAGGAACCGCACCATCTTGAACCTGAAATCGTCGACCTGGTGAAGAAACGCTTGGGTTTCGGCGACACGGAGTTCGAACGGATGATGAACCTCCCTCACCGCACGTATCGGGAATTCCGTACGTACAAGAAGACCTTCGAACGCCTTCGCTGGCTCTTCTACCTCATGTGGAAGGCCGACCTGATTCCCCAGAGCTTCTACATGAAGTACACAAGGCCGGATCCCCTGCCCGTACCTGGCGGTCAGAGGTAAAGCGGGCAGACCCTCATTCGGCCATGGCGGACTGGATTCCTCACTCGCGGCCGACGCTCGACGCCATAGACGGCCAGGCGATCGAGACGGCGCTGTTTTCCTGTAGCACCGCCGAACGCGGCATCGTTCAGCGATTCGAGCGCGCGGTCGCTGCCTATCTCGGGATGGCCGGTGGCGTCGCGACCTCGTCGGGGACGGCTGCCCTCGTGTGTGCACTCAAAGCACTCGACGTCGGACCGGGCGACGAGGTGGTAGTCCCAACGTACGTGTGTGGTGCGGTGTGGCGTGCCGTCCGCGCTGTTGGCGCCGTTCCGGTTCTGTGCGACGTCGGCGACAACTGGTGTATGCGTGTCGAATCGGTGCGGCCCTGCGTGACGAATCGGACACGTGCCATCGTCGTGGTCCACACGTTCGGCATTGTCGCGCCCATCGCGGACATTTGCGATCTCGGCGTGCCGGTCATCGAAGACTGCTGCCAGGCGCTGGGAGCAACGGACGGGGGTCGAATGGCCGGGAGCTGCGGCGACGTCTGTGTCCTGTCGTTCCACGCCACGAAGCTGCTGACTACCGCCGAAGGCGGCATGGCACTCTCCAGGGCTCCCGGCGTCGTGGAGAGACTCCGGGCGGCTGCGAGGGAGCACGCTGAGGGGTTGTGTCAATCCCTGTCGGACTTGCAGGCAGCTCTCGGCCTGAGTCAACTGAGCAGGTACGACGGCTTCCTTTCGCGACGGCGTTCCCTGGCAGATGTCTACCTCGCCGAACTTGTCGACACTACACAGTGCTGGCCACCCGGACTGAGGGGGCGCAGCATCTTCTTTCGCTTTCCGATCCTGGTGGAGGGGGGTTTTGGCCGCATACGAGCGGCGTTCGCAGCGGACCACATTCATGTGCGGCGTGGCGTCGACGTACTGCTTCACCGAGAGTTGGGGCATGCGCGTGAGAGATTCCCCGCCGCAGAGCGTTGCTTCTCGGAGACCGTCTGCTTGCCAATCTACCCGACGCTGTCGGACGAGGAACAGCAGCGTGTGATTCTGTCGGCGCGCCGAATCCTCCGTCACGGCGTGGCCGCTGGGACAGTGTGATCACCGCCTCGAAAAGAGCATCCTGCGATTCAGGGAACTTGGTCGGGTCGACCCAAGAATGGCGGGTGTGTCTCACGTTCGACGTGGACCTGATCGATCATTCGTCCGGGAACATGCGCCCTGACGAGCTCACGGTCGCAGTCCCACGGCTGATGAAACTCTGGGATCGTCACCCGGGCTGGAGGGCAACATGGTTCGTCCGCCTGGACGCGCAATTGGGCGAGGTGTACGGCGAGGCGGACTACGTGTTCCGCCAGTACGGTGCCCTCTTGCACGAACTGCGGCAGCGGGGGCACGCCATCGGCTGGCATCCGCACTGTTACACGCGGCGCAACGGTGAATGGGCGCAGAACACCGACTCCCGCGGCGTTGTCGAGGAGCTGAGCACACATGCTAGCCATGCACGTGCGCGCGGGCTCACGACTGTCCGAATGGGTTGGGGCTTTCACACCAACGAAACGATGGCGTTGTTGAGCGACCTGGGCTTCGAAGCCGATAGCAGCGCGATCCCGAGGCCTATCTACGCGTGGGAGCTTTCGGTGAAGGACTGGAGCACCTCTCCTGCCACTGCGTTCTTCCCGTCTCGCTCTGATTACCGGGTACCGGGTGAACCCGCACACGCCATTCTCGAACTGCCCGTGTCGGTCGCTCCTCTCGCGGCGCCTTACGACCACGGTCCAGTTCAACGGTACTTGAATCCCGCGTACTGGCCAGGCGCATTTCAGCCAGCACTGGAGTGGTGGCTGGCCCGGCACGGAGATGTTGTCATGTTGACGCACCCGACCGAGTTGATGCCGGCAACAGCACGACGCGGTCTCATCGCGCACGATTTCGGCGCCCTTGAGCAGAACCTCCTCCACATCGAGCAGAAGGCGCGCGATCGGTCAGCCAGGCTGTCATTCGTAACGATCGACGAAGCGGCGGCGCGGCTCAGAACCGGGGCTGCCTGGGGATGATCCGGTCATTCGCGGGCCGCCGCTGCCAGCAGCGATGGGTACAGGGGCAATAGCGGAATGGTGAGACGCCCGAAGCGGGTTCTGTTGCTTGGAGGGTCCCGCTACTACCTCTCGTCCATTCGCGCAGCCAAGGCACTGGGTTTGGAGGTGGTGCTGGTCGACCGGAACCCCGGGGCTGAGGGGTTTCAGCGCGCGGATCATTCTGAGGTCGTCGACATCGCGGACCCGGACGGGGTGTTGAAGGTCGCGCGACGGTATCGCATTGACGGGATCCTCCCGTTGAATGACTTCGGCGTCCAGACAGCAGCATTCGTTGCCCATTCCCTCGGTCTCGTTGGTCTTGACGCGGCAGTGGCGGCGCGTGCCACCAGCAAGTACCTGATGCGGAAGCGATGGCAGGACTGTGGGGTGCCTTCCGCAGCGTGGAGAGTGGCGACGACGCTGGACGAGGCGGTGCAGGCCGTTCGAGATCTCGATTGCTGGCCTCTCGTCGTGAAACCTGCGGACAGCCGCGGCGGCGGCAGCCGTGGCGTCTCGGTAATCGAAACACTCGAGCAGGTACCGGACGCGGTCCTCTTTGCGCAGAGCTGGTATGCCGACAAGACGATTCTCATTGAAGAGTTCCTCGACGGCCTCGAACACAGTGTCGAGACGATCACATTCGATGGCGTGACCCATGTCTTGGCAGTGTGTGACAACGTCAAGACCCCACGACCCTACCGCGTCAACACCGCTATGATCTACCCGACGATTCTTGGCGATGCGCGTCTGGAGCGCGTGCACGATGTTGTTCGCCGTGCGGTTCAGGCCCTGGGTATCTCTTCAGGCGCGGCGCACGTTGAACTCTGCAGCACAGCTTCAGGACCGCGGCTCTTCGAGCTAGGCGCCCGTTGTGGTGGAGGGGGCATCCCGGATCCGATCGTCCCGTTCGTCAGCGGCGTGAAGATGCTCGAGGCGGCGCTGCGGATCGCCATCGGCGAGGCTCCAGGCGACCTCACACCGCGGCGAGAGCAGGGCTGTGTCTATCGGTTTCTGCTGCCGCCACCAGGACGGCTCCGACGGGTGGTTGGGGTCGAGGAAGTGAGCACCTGGCCGAACGTCCTCGACTGCGCGGTGACCGTTCAGGCGGGTGCGAGCATCAACGCCGTAAGGGTCGGCGCCGACAGAGCAGGGTTCATCATAGCTGCCGGGGACACACGCGAGGCGGCCCAGGTTCTGGCCGAAGACGCCGTGCGATGCATCCATTTCGAATACGCGTGAAGACACTCGAGATGCGACGACGATCGTCTCGCGAGGGCGAAGGACCATGATTCAGTTCGTCGACCCCGACGATCGTGACCTTCTCCTGGTCCTGGAAGGTGACCGGTACGTGTCACCCGCTGGACGCTCGTATCCAATCATCGACGGCATCCCCAGGTTCGTCGCCGGACGCGACCGGGCTCAGGCTCAAACCGCAGCTTCGTTTGGGTACAAGTGGACGAAGCAAGCACACTGGGGATTCAAGCCCGGCCACGACGAGGTCATCTGGAACTTCTGGCGCGAGATCTTCAGATGGGAGGGCCCGCAGGACCTGCGCGAGTTGATGGAGGGGAAGATCGTGCTGGATGCTGGCTGCGGCTCTGGGGCATCGCTGAACCAGTTTGTTCGATGGCCTGCCGTCGTCGTCGGCGTCGACATCTCGTCGGCGATCGACACATGCAGGAAGAACTTCGAGGGTCAGCCGAACCTCGCGCTGGCCCAGGCTGACGTCACCCGACTGCCATTCCCCGACGAATCGTTCGACGTCGTTTGGTCGCATGGTGTGTTGCATCACACTCCGGACACGTTCGAATCGCTGAAGTCCGTTGCCCGCCACGCTCGGGTCGATGGGCTCGTGATCTTCTACGTCTATGTGCGGAAGGCACCGATTCGGGAATTCGCGGATGACCACATCCGAAGCATCGTGTCTCCACTGCCCCCGGAAGAGGCCTGGCGACGGATGGAAGCGCTGACGGAGTTCAGCCGGAGCCTGGCTGGGATCAAGGTGGAACTGACTGTCGAGCGCGACGTTCCGGAACTGGGAATCAAGAGAGGCCGCTACCCGCTACAACGGTTCCTCTATTACAACTTCCTCAAGTGCTACTGGAACGACGACCTCTCCTTCGACGACAACGTTCACGTGAACTTCGACTGGTACCATCCCGCGTACGCTCACCGGCATTCAGCTGAAGAAGTCCGGGAATGGCTCGCGACTCTCGACCTGCGGCAGGAGCACATGCACGTCAGTGACAGCGGCATTGCCGTTGTGGCCCGCAAGCGCAGGCCGCGCACGGGCCGGGCGGGCCACATCGGCGTCGCTCGACCTGCCGGGGCGGACTGATTCATGATGGGCATCGCATCCTGGCTGTTGGACAAGGCGGCCGCGGGACTGTCGGTTGTGCACCGGCATGAGAGTCGGCAGCTCCTCTGCCGGTGTGCCTCGGTCGGCGCCAAGGTGAGTCTGCGATCGCCCGTCTCGATCTACCACCCGGAAGCGCTGTCCATCGGCAGCCACGTCGACATCGGCGAATTCACCCACATTCGCGCGAGCGGTGGCGTCACGATCGGCGATCGCGTGCTGATTGCGTCACACGTCATCATCACGAGCCGTGGCCATCCGGTCGAGCTGCCCCGCTACGGCGTAACGGTGGATGCCCCGGTGATCATAGAAGACGATGTCTGGATTGGGGCCGGGGCGATCATTCTGCCGGGAGTCACAATCGGCAGAGGCGCGGTGATCGCAGCGGGGGCGGTCGTCGCCAGAGCAGTTGAGCCGCTGACGGTCGTGGCCGGTGTGCCAGCCGTCGCAATCCGCAAGGTCGGGGACTGAAAGCGGCTATGAGAAGAGCACTCGTGATCGGGTCCGAGGGTAACATCGGCGCGCCTCTGGTTCAGCACCTGCGCGCGTCGGGGTACGAAGTGCTCGAATCCGACCTCCGGCCGGCGTGGCGGAACGGCTACGTCATGGCTGACATCAACCACCCGATCGACCTCCTCCCCGCATTCGACTGGGGTCCGGACGTGGTGTTCCTCCTCTCGGCAATGGTCAGCCGCGTGACGTGCGAACAGGCGAGCAGCCTGGCCATCGCTACCAATCTCGCCGGCATCAACAACGTCCTGCAGCTGGCCAAGCGAGCCGGGGCGATGATCGTCTTCTTCTCGACATCTGAGGTCTACGGGCCGCACTGCGATCCGATGGACGAGCGCGATGCCGACCCCCAGCCGAACAACCGGTACGGCCTGTCGAAGCTGCTGGGGGAGAAGCTCGTCGAGTATGAAGTCAGGACACACGGCCTGCGCGCCGTCAGCCTCCGCCCATTCATGGTGTACGACGAGGACGAAGACCTCGGCGATCACCGCTCAGCCATGATTCGATTCGCGAGCGAGCTGGCACTCGGGCGGCGTATCCAGGTTCACCGCGGAAGCGCCCGAAGCTGGCTGCACGTGACCGACGCAATCAGGGCGATTGAAGCGGCAGCTCGTGCGCCGGAGTACGCCGTGATCAACATCGGCCACCCAGAGGTCGTGAGCATCGAATCGCTGGCCCAACGGATACAGCAGACCCTCGGCGCGGCCGAATCACTCGTCGAGCTGACGGACCTCCCACCCCGAATGACGCTGATCAAGCGCCCGTCACTCGACCGGCAGCGTGACCTGCTTGGCGTGGTGCCGAGCGTGTCGCTGGACCGTGGCGTCGAACGTGTGTGCTCGCGCATCCGGGAACGCCTCCTCGGCACGAAGCTCGCAGCCTCACGCCCCGGACCGTGAAGCCGATCAAGACTCTCCTGGTCTACGCCGCGGGCAGCAGCAACGCCACGCTGTCGTACCAGCAGGCGTGGCCCCGGCAGTTCCTGCGGAGCAAGGTTTTCGAATGCACGAGGGTCAACCTCCTCGATCGAACGCGCCGAGCGCGGCTGAGGCGTTACGCCAGGGTCAGAATGTGGCGGGGCGCGGTGTTGGTGCTCCTCCACTCGGTGTTCTCGAATGCCAGACTGCTTCAGGGCGCCCTCTTCGATGCCATTCAGCGGCTCGACTGCCCGAAGGTGTTCTTCATCGGGAACGAGTACAAGCTCATGCCCGAGAAGATGCGCTTCTGCGAGGACCTCGGGGTTTCGCTGTTCGTCTCGCAGAGTTCGGATCCTCGGGTGCACAGCCTCTACCAGGAGCGGCTCGGATGTACCGTGATCGGTCTGCCGAACACGGGTCTGGACCCAGCCGTGTTCGAGCCCGTCATCGCTCCGCACGACAGAAGCGTCGACCTTGGGTACCGCGCGGCGGATGCTCCGTGGTACCTGGGCCACCAGGAGCGGCGGGAGATCGCCGACTACTTCCTGAGCCAGGCCTCTCGGCTTGGGGTCTCAGTGGACATTTCTCTCAACACCCAAGATCGGTTCTGCGAAACGGAGTGGGCAGCCTTCCTCAATCGCTGCCGGGGCCAGCTCGGCACCGAGGCTGGAGCAGACTACTTCGAACTTACCGACGCCACGCGTCTCGCTGTCAGCCGCTTCATGAGTGAGCGCCCAGATGCGTCGTTCGAGGATGTGCGGTCACGGTTCTTCGCAGACAGGATCGCCGGTCCAGGCATGCGCATCCTGAGCGGCCGCAACGTCGAGGCGGCGGGGACGCGCACCGTTCAATTGCTGTTCCGTGGCCGGTACGGCGGGTACTTCCAACCCGATGAGCACTACATCCCCCTCAGCAAGGACTTCAGCGACATTGACGACGCCATGCGCAAGTACAAGGACGATGCGTTCCGGGAGCGAGTGGTGAAGAACGCATTCGATCTTGCGCGTGCGAAATTCACCTACCCGAAACTGTTGGACCAGTTCACCACACACCTGAGGGCGCAACTGTGAGGGATCTCGATCCTTGCGCCGGTTCTGCGGACCCGACGTCAGAAGCACGGACCGCGCAGCGGCTCACCCACGCCGACCTGGGAGACATCATCCGATTCCTGCGCGCGCACTACGGTGACCGGTATTACGGGGCAGAAGAGCGGTACGTCCGGTGGCTCTACCTGGACACTCCGTGCGAGTGGTATCGCCCCCGCGCGGAGGATGGGTGGTTCCCGGCGAACGGTGTCAAAGACACGGCAGGCACGCTCCGGGCGCTCCACGCCTTCGTGCCCTTCGACGCGCGCACGCCGTGGGGCGGGACGGTCGGGGTGTGGGACATCGAGTGGATCAACGCGCTGGGCATGCCTGGAGTCGGCCGCAGACTGGCTCGCCACCTGCTCGCCGACGTCGATCTGTACGTCGGCTACGGCTGCAACGCCCTGGCCGAGGCCGCCTTCAGACGACTGGGCCTGACCGTCGTCCCCGAAATCCCCAGGCGCGTGGCCGTGCTCGACCGTGACGTCCTCGAGACGGTGCTCGGCCGGATTCCAGACGCCCCAGAGTCCATGAGCATCCCTGCGCCGAGCCGGGTACCGGATGTGTCCTGGTGCGTGCTCGATTCGGTGGACGACATCCCCGACGTCGCGTTGGAGGCCCGCGACTCGGCGACGCCCCTTGGCACGAGCCGATCGAGGGCGTGGCTGCGTTGGCGGTACGACCGTCACCCGGCCATCCAGTATCGACTCATCGCTGCGGACCCCCACGCCTCGTCAGGCGTTGCCATCGTCAGGCTGGAACGGGTCACCAACATGACGGCGACCGCCTGCAGGATGGTCGACTTCATCACGCCGCCAGGGCGCGAGTCGTCGCTTTTCGGAGCGGCCCTGGCTTACGCGCGTGACCGCCAGTGCTTTCTGCTCGACTACTTCTCTACGGACGAAGCGGCCGCGGCACGCCTGGACATCGCCGCCGCCGAACTGAACGCCGGCATCCTGGCCACGCCCGACCTGCCGTACATGTTCCAGCCACCAGCCATCGGCGAGGGCCGCAGCATCAATCTGGTCATCGCGGAAGGTGGGCGGGCACCAGGAGGATGCGACCTCAGGATGTTCCACGCCACCAAAGCCGACGCGAACCAGGACATCCTGCGCGAGGAAGCGACAGGCCCGCGACCAGATCATGCGCACGCACTCCACGAGGACACCTGCCCGTGAGCCTGAACCTGACCAAACCCGAGGAAGAGTCCCTGCTGTTAGCGGCTATGGAACGGGCATACCGTCAGAGCCCGTTCTGGAGGAGCCGGCTCTCCGGTCTGGGAGTGATGCCTCGCGACCTGAAGCCGGGATTCCCGTTCTCCGGCTTGCCGCTGCTGTCGAAGAGCGAGCTGCTGGCCGACCAGGCGGAGAATCCGCCATTCGGGCGGCTGCTCGCTGTGTCCCCGAACGACATCCGGCGCGTCCACAAGACCTCGGGGACGACGGCGATGCCGTTGTTCATCGCGCTCACGGATCGGGATGTGGCAGACACGTACCTGGCATCTCAGCGGGCCTTTCGCCTGGCCGGCGTCGGACCCGGGGACCGCATCGTCCACTGTCTGAGCTTCAACATGTGGTCGGGGGGGGTCAGCGACTACCTGCCGCTCGAGATGCTGGGGGCCACGGCCGTTCCCTTCGGCGTCGGCAGCACGGGGATGCTGCTGCGGACCATACAGGCGTTGAGGGTCAACGCCATCTCGTCGACGCCCAGCTACATGTTCGTCCTGAGAGATCGCTGCCGGCCTGAGCTCGGCATCGAACCGGCCGACCTCGGCCTCCGCCGTGGGTACTTCGGGGGCGAGGGACTGCTGCAGGTTGCCGGGATCCGCGATGAAATCGAGACGACGTTCCGCATGACCGCTGTCGATGCGAACTACGGAATGTCCGAGGTATTGAGCATTATCGCCGGCGAGGGTCCAAGACGCGAGGGTCTCGTGTATCACGCGCACGGCGTTCTGTACGTCGAGTTGACGGACCAGGCGGGCAACTCGATTCCGGTCGAAACCGGTGCCGAAGGGGAACTCGTCTTCAGCAGCCTGCGTCGTGAGGGGCAGCCCCTCTTCCGGTACCGGACCAACGACCTCGCCCGGATTCTCTGGAGCGACATCGGAGAAGACGGCCTGGTGCGGATGCGCTTCGAGATCAAGGGCCGCTCGGACGAGATGCTCGTCATCAAGGGCGTCAATTTCTTCCCCCAGTCCCTTGCCTCGGTGCTTGGGCGCTTCGAGCCCGAGGTCACCCGGGCGTTTCGTGTCGTGCGTCCCACGCCAGGAGAGATCGAGGCGCTGCACGTCCTGTTGGAGACCGGTAATCCGGAGGGCGCGGGCCGCGAGGCGCTGGCGGCCCGTATCGCCCAGCACGTGGCCTCGACCTTCCAGATCAAGATCGCCATCGACTGGCTGCCGCCAGGGAGACTTCCGCAGGATGCCATCAAGAAGCGGATTCTCGTGGGCAGCATCAGTGAGATCTGACAGCGCAATCAGCGGGTGGGGGAGGCTCGGGTCTCCCGAAGATTGCGGGACCCGGCAAGGAGACGGGTGATGGCCGGCACACGCACCGGCGAGTTTCGCGAGCTGATCTCTCCGTTCCTTCTGCGAAAGATGGAGGAGGCCCGGTCGACGTTCGGTGTCTCCAGCGGGCAGTCCAGAGCCTTGACGCTGCAATACGTCAAGTCCGAGCAGGAGACGATCATCCGTGAGGAGGAGCGGCGCCGCCACTACGAGGCGGAAGTCCAGATCTCGTTCGAACGCGCGCCGGTCGTTGGTGTGGAACGGCTGTACCGTCGGACGATCCTCGTCGAGCCAACCACGGTCTGCGCGGCCCACTGCCGGTGGTGCCTGCGCGGACAGTACCCGGTCCAGACGCTGACCGAGGCCCAGATCCGCCACGCCACCCGATACATGGGGTCGCCGGCGGTACGGGACGATCTCGACGAGGTGCTCATTACCGGCGGGGATCCCCTGATGTCCCTGCCGATCCTGGCCTTCACCCTGAGCGAGCTGGCTCGGAACGCCCCGAACATCCAGACCGTCCGTGTGGGCACGAGAGTCCCGTTCCAGGCGCCCGAGCGCATCAGCGACGACCTGCTCGCGACCTTCCGGCGATACAAGGAGTTCCGGTTCGAGATCGGCGTGAACGTGAACCACCCCGTCGAGTTCTGGCCCGAATCGGTCGAGTCCCTGCGGCGGCTTCGCGATGTCGGGATCCGCCTCTACAACCAGCACCCGCTGCTCAAGGGCGTCAACGACGATCTCCAGACCTTGACGGAACTGTACAGCCTGCTCCGAAGGCACGATATCGAAGCACACTATCTCTTCCACGCCATCCCGCTGCGTGGCATGAGCCATCATCGAACGTCTCTGGCAAGAGGCGCCAGACTGGCGGCGGCGCTCGGAAGCTGCGGCGAGTTCTCGGGACGCGCGAAGCCTCGCTACGCCGTGCTGAGCGACGTCGGGAAGATCGTCATCTACCACGGCGTCGTCCTCGAACGCCGGGAGATCGACAATGCACTGCTTCTTCAGTCGGCGTTCAGACTCGAGGACCGCCTGCGATGGAACCCGGCGTGGCAGGTCCCGCCCGACGTCGCCGTCGACGATGAAGGGTACATGAGGACCTGGTACCTCGACGGAAGAGACGACGGCGAAGACGAGCCGGAGGGCGGCGACGTCGAAGTCACGGATGTCAACGCCCCTTCAGGACAGTCAGGGCCATGACGCGTCCGCGGCTGTACGTCGTGCACTGTGTCGACGCTGAAGGTCCGCTGTTCGAGTCGACCGAAGCCACATTCGAGCGCCTGAAGGAAATCTACGGCCTCGATGTCGAGCCCAGCCACGACCTGCTCACCCGACTCCAGCAGGGAAGCATGCGGCTCGGATCGCCCGAACTCGAGCGCGCCGTGGCCGAGACGGTGGCACCTCGCCTTCTCGAGTCGTACGGCACCTGGGAGACGATCGATGCCATGCTCGATCGCCTCGATCGTCCGGCGCTCAGAATGGCCCTGCCCGACGTCACGGGGAAGGGGTGGATCGTCAACTGGCATTGCCTCGCACACGTCGGTTTCGATCCGGGCAAGAACCCCCGACGACGCGTACTCGGCGTTCATGCCGTCTTCGACCACTACCTCCAGCGATACGGAGCGTCGCCGGCCGACCGCATCCACTGGCACTTCCACCCGGTACCCAGAACGCGCGAGGCCCATGCGAGTGCGACGACCTACTTCAACGGCCCTGAGTTGTTCGAGGTGATTTCACGGAGGGTGCTGGAGCGGCGCTGGTTCCCGTGTGTCAACCGACCCGGCTTCCACGCGGAACGGCCGGATTCCCACTGGTTCCTGGAGCAATGGATACCCTTTGACATCGCCAACAACAACGCAGGCCGCCATGTCGACCAACCCGATGCCGCCGGAGGGCGGTTCGGCGACTGGCGTCGCGCGCCCGCCGAGTGGGTCGTCTACCACCCGGACCACGATGACTACCAGGTGCCTGGACGCTGCCGGCGGGCCATTGCGCGCTGCCTGAATCTCGGCGGCCGGTTCAATCGCATCACGCAGAGCGACGTTGATGACGCGTTTACACGTGCCCGCTCGGAGAGCGTGGTCATGGCCTTCTCGGATCACGACTTCCGGGATGTCGAGTCGGACGTGCGCGAGATGCTGGACATGCTCGGGGACGCGGCCGGCCGGTTCGGCGACGTCCCCTGGGTCTACGCCGATGCCGCCGACGCCATGCGCGAGGCGCTGGGCCTGAATGGCGGCACGCATGCACGCTTCCAGGTTGAACTGACGAACAAGGGGACGAACACGCACCGGCTCGACATTCGCCTCGACGGCCCGCCATTCGGCCCCCAGCCCTGGCTCTGTTATGCGCTCCGCGACGGGCCTGTGTGGTACGATAACCTCGACTTCGGGCTGGATCCCTGGCATTGGCACTATACGTTCGACCGCCAGACCGTCCCGCTGGGTGACGTGATCCGAATCGGACTCGCCACGAACACGCCCGCGGGACGGACGACGGTGACGCTGATCGACCCGGAAACGGGCCGCCAGGAATCCGCCTTCCTGAACTGAATCGCCGTCCAGAGCGGAGCCCTCGGCATGAAACCAGCCCCGGTGCGGAAGGCGAAGATCTTCGTTGCGGATCTCATTCACAACCAGCGTGTGTACACGTACTGCGCTCCCCTCAATGTCGGGTGTCTGGCCGCGACGCTGGCGAAGTCGTGTGGCAGCGCGGTCGAGACGGCGCTCTTCAAGTTCCCGGACGCACTGATCGAGGCGCTCGAGGAGCGGCCGGACGTTCTCGCGCTGTCGAACTACGACTGGAACGTCAATCTAAACAGGGCCGTGATCCAGATCGCCAGGGCCGCCAATCCGGACATCTTCGTGGTCATGGGCGGACCGAACATCAGGCGGGGCTCCGCGGGTGCGGAGAGCCTGCTCGTATCGCGTACCGACGTCGATGCCTACGTGCTCAACGAAGGGGAAGAGGCGTTCAGCGGGCTGGTGCAGTTTCTCCTGGGGACGCAGGGCGGATTCCGCACGGCCCTCAAGCGGAGCGGGGCGGCCCTGCCTCAGGTGGCCTACCTCTCCGCGGCCGCAACCGTCGTGATCGGCGCGGACTGCCCCACTGCCAGCATGTCGCCGATCCCGCATCCATCGGCGTGGCTCGGCGGGTACATGGATCAGTTTCTCGATGTGAGGTCCTTCCCGCTGGCGCCGATTCTGGAGACGACCCGAGGTTGCCCATATACGTGCACCTTCTGCACCGCCTGGGGCACGGCCGCGACCGGCGCAAAGAGCATCCGCCAGTACCCCCTGGACGTGGTGTTCGAGGAGTTGCGGTACATCTTCCGGAAGTCCACGCAGCCGTTCTACCTGTTCGTCGGGGACGCCAACATGGGCATCCTCGAACGCGATCTGGTCATCGCGGAAGAGATCCGCCGCCTCGCCGATCAGCACCGGAACGTGATCGGCATCGGTCTGGACTCCTCCAAGAACATGGTGAAGCGCAACATCGAGATCTACAGGATTCTCGGTGACCTTTCACTGCCCAACTTCGCGCAGCAGACCTTCAACATCGACGTGTCCGAAAAGATCGGGCGACGGAACGTCCCGCTCGAAACGGCTCAGGACCTCGTGAAGACAGTGCACGCGAACGGGTCGCGGATCAGCACGGACCTCCTCGTCGGCCTGCCCACCGAGGATCGCCAGCGGCACATCGACAGCATCAAGCAGGCCTATGCGTGCGGCTTCGACAGGATTCAGGTGTCGGACATCCGGCTGCTCAAGGGCACCGAGATGGAAGAGGACTACCAGCGCGAGATGTACGGCCTCAAGAGCAAGGTGCGCATCATCCCCAATGCCTTCGGCGAGTACGCCGGCAGGCGGGTGATCGACTACGAGCACTGCGTCCGCGAGACCCTGTGCATGACGGAGTCGGACCTGCTGGGCCTGCGTCTGTTCCACGCTCACGTGTTCATCGTGTTGAATCTGGAGATGGGGCGTCCCCTCGCCGGCTTCGCAGACAGACACGGCTTCGACGCCATCGACATGCTGGCGGCCATCTCGCAGCCGCCACCCGCGCGGTTCCCGCATCTCGCGACCTACTTCGACAGATACCTCGAGCAAGCTCGGGGAGAGTGGTTCGAGAACGAAGCGGCGGCGGACGCCCACTATTTCCAGGACGACGTGTTCGCCGGGATCCTGAAGGACGGCTTCCCGAAGCTGAACTACGCGTACGCCGCACGCCTGGTGCTCGACCCGATGCTCAAGCGGGACTTCTTCGGCTGGATGTCGGAGACGATCGCGTCGCAACTGCCGCGGGTGTCCAGAAGTATCGTCGACGAGGTGACAGTCTTCTCCCTGAATCGCATTGCCAGCGCTCCTTTCCAGGACGACCGCCCGGTGGTCGGACTGTCTCCGATCGCCGCGGCCGAACTGGCCGGTTTTCTCGACGTGCCGGGCGGACCTCCCACGGAGAAGATCCACGTAGAGCTGCGCCTGGAGCCGAAACACCTGGACCTCCTGCAGAAGAGCGTTGCGCAGTATGGGGCGAGCGACAGCCTGGATCTCGCCGTACAGCTGGCTCTGCAGTACTCCAACAAGGCGCTCGTTCGAGATGCCCGGGTCGTCGAGGTGCGGCCGGCCGTGCGGGAGGCCGTCTCTGGGGGCAGTCCGATTCACTGCCGATGAGCCGAGTCCAGGAGAGCCGCCCACCCGTTGGAGGAATCGAGTCCGAAGGAAACCCATCGACAGAGACACCGGCCCTGGGAGTCAGAGAAAGTGGCGGGGCGCTGCTTCGCAAGGCGACCGACAGGGATCTGGTCTGGCGGTTTGCGCGGCAGCGCATCAGAGCGGCCGGCCGCCAGCCCCGTCTGTTGTTCACCCGCCTCAATGCCTGGATCCGCTTCAGGCGTCGCGTGCGACGCTACAGGATCATCGATGAGGCCCAACTGCTGGAGAGCCGGAAGAGCAAGACCCTCTTCATCTTCGGATCGGGCGCGTCGCTGAACGCCATCCACGAAGACGAGTGGCGGGAATTCGAGCGGCATGACACGCTGGGGTTCACATGGTTCGTGAGGCAGCGCTTCCTCCGGTGCGACTACCATCTGATTCGCGAACTTGCACCCGCACGGGGTGACCGCCGCAGCACGCGCGTGCAACTGGAGGAGTACTTCGCAATCCTCCGTAGCAACCCGCTCTTCCTCGACGCCGTGTTCCTCGTCCAGACGGGATGGCGCGCCATCAACGGCAATCAGGCGATCGGCTACGGACTGCTTCCTGAACGGAACCGGGTCTTCCTGTGGCGGACTCTCATCGGCCCCCGCCAGCCCAGCACCAGTCTGGCGCGAGGGTTGACCCACGCCTTCGGCACACTGAATGAGTGCGTGAACATCGGGTTCCTCCTGGGGTGGACGCGAATCGTGCTGGTGGGCATCGACCTCTACGACAGGAGGTACTTCTGGCTTGAACCGGCGCAGGCGAGTGACGCGCGGCGTGACGAACCCCACAGCACGGCACAACAGGGCATCGTGGACCTGATGGGGCAGTGGCATGAGTTCCTCGGGCGCTGCGGGGTGGACCTGTTCGTCCACAACCCGCGTTCGCTGCTCGCGAAGACGCTGCCCGTCTGGCCTGAGAGTAGCCTGGCGCGGACTCGAACGGAAGCGTAGTAACACCCTTCGACGTGTGCGTGGGTCCGATGCTGCAAGTTGACCCGGAAACCAGCGCGTGAACGTACCCGATGCCTGATCATCCGCACGAAGCGACGGTGGAGGTCCGAGTCGGGGACCGGCTGGTGGGGCCGGGTCACCCGTGCGTGGTCATCGCCGAAATCGGCGTGAATCACAACGGTAGTCTGGCGACGGCCAGGGCTCTCGTGGCGGCGGCGAAGTCGGCCGGGGCGGACTACGCCAAGTTCCAGACGTTCCGGGCCGACCACCTCGTCACGCGTGGCGCGGCGAAGGCTCCCTACCAGAGGCGCCAGGATGGGGGCACGGAAACCCAGTACGACATGCTCAAGCGTCTGGAGCTGCGTCGCGGAGACTTCGCGGAGCTCAAGAGGTTCTGCGGGGAACAGGGGATCGGCTTCCTGTCGACGCCCTACGGCGAAGAGGACGCAGCGTTGCTGGACGAGCTCGGCGTGGACGCAATCAAGGTTCCCTCAGCGTTGATCGTCGAGCCGGCCTTCCTCAGGACCCTTGCGGCGTATGGCAGGCCCCTCATTCTCTCGACTGGGATGGCAGCGCTCTCGGATGTGCGACGGGCCGTCGAGACCGTTTGCGAGACCGGAAACACGCAGATCATCGTGCTGCAGTGCACTACGGACTACCCGACGGCTCCCGAGGACGCGAACGTTCGGGTCGTCCGCACGCTGGCCGAAACACTCGGCGTTCCGGTGGGTTTCTCCGACCACACCCGCTCGATGGCTGCCGCGATTGCGGCTGTAGCGCTCGGGGCGTCTGTCATTGAGAAGCACCTGACGCTCGACAAGCGGATGGAGGGTCCTGACCACGCGGCCTCCGCCGAGCCGCAGGAATTTTCCGCGCTCGTTGGTGCCGTACGCGAGACGGAGCTGGCGCTGGGCAGGCCGGACAAGCAACCGACGGCCTCGGAGCACACGAACGCCCGTTCGATGCGCCGGAGCATCGTCACGTCCCGGTCGATCTCGGTGGGGGAGACCGTTCAGCCGGACATGATCGCGTTCAAGCGGCCTGGAACCGGGATTCCACCGCGCAATCTGCCGGAAGTCGTCGGAGCCCGGGCGCGGGTAGAGATTCCGGCCGACGCGCTCATCGAGTGGTGGATGCTTGACCGAACTGGCAATCGCCGGGCTCCAGGCGTCTGACGCGGTCAGCGTGGGCCAGTTGCTGGCTGGCGACGATCCCGACTACGCGAGGTACTTCGTTGCCTTCGATGGAGGGGCCCCCGCGATCGCGGCGATGATTGCCAACGCTCGGCGTGACCGCTACTGGGGCATCCGGTCAGCCGGGCGTCTCATTGGCATCGTCATGCTCCGAGGACTTGACGCGGGCTACGCCACACCAGCATTCGGCGTCTACATCGCCCAGTCCTGCGCGGGGGCAGGCCTGGGCCGCCTCGCGCTCGAGTTCGCCACCACGTGGTGCCGGCTGAACGGATACCCGGAGATCATGCTGTCGGTGCATCCAGACCACACGGCAGCCGTGCGTCTCTACGAAGCGGCCGGATTCCGCCCTGACGGAACGTTCACGCCGCGCGGGCACGGCATCTACCGCAAGAGCCTGTGACCAGATTCCATGACGGCCTCGGCCGCGTGTACATCTCGAGCACGTCCTTTCGGAATCGGTCGCTGGCGCACGTTCTTGCGGGCGCTCACGAAGTCGGCGCCGGCGCGGTGGAGTTGAGCGCGCTTGACGACTGGGACCCCGGAGCGGTCCTGCGGTCCCCGCACCGGTTCCTCCTCCACAACTACTGCCCGCCGCCCTCGGCGCCCTTCGTCCTGAACGTGGCGTCGTCCGATCCGGAGACGCTGGACCGATCGCTGGCGCACTGCCGGGCAGCCATCGACCTCTCCGCGGTGCTCGGCGCGCCAGTCTACGCCGCGCACGCGGGATACGCCACGGGTTTGGCGCCGGAGCTCCTCGGGAACCCCCGCGCACAGGCAGGCCTACCGGTTGACGCCATGGATTCCTACGAAGACACGTATGCGAGGCTGGTGGCGAGCGCCCGGACACTCACCACCTATGCGAGGTCGCGCGGCATCCGTTTTCTGATCGAAAACCATTGCCTGTCGGCCATGAGCGGACCGCCGGGGCGGCGACTGCTGCCCATGGTGACGAGCCAGGAACTGAGGCGCCTGGTTGCCGACGTCGGGGACGAATCGTTCGGCGTGCTCGCCGACGTCGGTCACCTCAATGTGTCGGCGCAGGCACTCGGATTCGACCGGGTGGCGTTTCTGGACGATCTGGGGCCGTGCATTGGCGGCTTCCACCTCAGCGACAATGACGGTGTCGTCGACGAGCACCGTGGCTTCGGCAGGGATGCCTGGTTCATGCCGATCGTCCGCGAGTACCGGTGCCTCCCGATCACCATTGAGCTCAACAGGGCTGCGACGGACGAGATTCGCCGCACCCTTGATGTGGTGGCCAGCCTTCTATGAATGAGATCGGCGACCTCCTCGTCCGCTGCGGCTGTCGGTTGACGGTGGCCCTCGAACGTCTCGATCGAACCGGACTGGGGTTCGTTCTGGTGGTCGACGATCAGGGGGTCCTGCGCGGGACACTGACGGACGGAGACGTCCGTCGAGCCTTGCTCCGAGGGGCATCTCTGAAGTCGCCGGTGGACGAGGTGATGCACCGTGACTGCATCACCCTGCCAGTCGACGCGCCATCGGAGAGGATCTCCGCGACGATCCGCGGCCTCATCCACTTCGTTCCGCTCGTCAATGCCAGAGGCCAACCGGTCGACTACGCCACGCGGGGACGGCACCGGCGGGTTCCAGTGCTGGAGCCGCTGCTGGACGGGAACGAGGCGGCCTACGTGCAGGAGTGCATCGAATCGGGCTGGGTTTCGTCACAGGGGCGATTCGTCCGCGAGTTCGAGCGCATGATCGCCGCGTTCCATGGGGTCGAGCACGCGCTGGCCGTGGCGAACGGCACGGTCGCTCTGCACTTGGCACTCGTGAGCCTAGGAATCGGCCCGGGAGACGAGGTCATCGTCCCGGATCTGACGTTCGCCGCAACGGCCAGCGCGGTCGTGCACTGCGGAGCCACGCCGGTCTTCGTCGATGTTGAACCCGACACGTGGACGATTGGAGCCCGCGCGATCGAGAGGGCGCTGACTGACCGGACGAGGGCCGTCGTTCCCGTCCATCTCTACGGTCACCCGTGTGACATGGATGAGATCCTGGAACTGGCGGGGCGGTTCGACCTGGTAGTCGTCGAGGATGCCGCAGAGGCCTTCGGGGCCCGCGTGCGCGGCCGCCTCGTCGGGAGTCTCGGGGACGCCGCGTGCCACAGCTTCTTCGGCAACAAGACTCTGACCACCGGCGAGGGAGGGGCCGTGCTGTTCAGGGACCGGGCTCCCTACGAGCGGGCGCAGATGCTGCGCGACCACGGGATGAGCCGGGAACGTCGCTACTGGCACCTGGAGCCCGGGTTCAACTACCGCCTGACGAATCTGCAGGCGGCTGTCGGGGTTGCTCAACTGGAGCGCGTGGAGACGATACTCGGTTACAAGTCCCGCGTCGCGCTCCGGTACGACCGGCAACTGAGCCGGGTAGACGGCATCAGCTTGCCGCCCCGCGCCGAGTGGGCCGCCCCGTCGTACTGGCTCTACACCATCCGCCTCACGGAAGCCGCCGGCCTGTCCCGCGATGCGCTGGCGGATCGGCTCGTGCTGAACGGCATCGAAACACGGCCGGCGTTCTCGCCGCTTCACGCGATGCCGGCGTTCGCGCGGTACGGTGGGGATGAGTTCCCCGTCTCGGAGCTCATCTCGCAGACCGGCCTGAGCCTGCCTTCGGCGGTCACCCTTCAGGAAGAAGACGTGGATGAGATCGCGGCCCGGGTCACGAGCGTGCTACAGGTCCGACGAATGAACATCGGAGCCCCAGCGGGGGAGTGACCGGATGGCGAAGGAAGTCATTGCGCTCATCCCCGCCAGGGGCAATTCCAAGGGGATTCCCGGCAAGAACATCCGTGAGTTCGCCGGCAAACCCCTGATCGCTCATTCGATCGGGGCGGCCAGGAAGGCGCGGCACATCGACCGCGTGGTGGTCTCGACCGAGTCGGTCGATGTCGCCCGGGTCGCCCGGCGATACCGGGCCGAGGTCCTGGACCGCCCACCCGGACTTTCACAGGATGACACGCCCATCAAGTGGGTCATCGACCACGCGATGGATGTCCTCTCGAGCAAGGGACGTCCGGCACGTGCCATTGTCGTCCTCTATGCGACGGCACCGCTCCGCACGGCCGAAGACATAGACCGTGCTGTGGCGATGGCACTCCGGCTCCAGGACTACGACTCGGTTGCCGGAGTCTGCGCAGCGTCGGTCGCGCCGTTCGGGGGGCTCGTGATCGAGAAGGGCCGGCTGAGCTACCTGGTCCCCGCCGCACGGCGGATGTATCAGCGCCAGCTCGCTCCACCGTGGTTCGCGCTGAATGGCGCCATCTGGGTGCTCAACCCCGCCAGGATGAACCGGGTGAACCTCTCGCTGCTCGGCAAGCGCTCCTACGGCTTTGTCATGCCGGCAGAGCGCTCGATTGACATCGACACCGAACACGACTGGGAGATGGCCGAGTTCCTCGCCCGTCGCGGTTGGGCCAGGCGTTCGCGACCGTGAGTAGCATTGGCAAACGCCGGCAGCCTCCTGACGAGCGCCGGATCGCGACAGACGGCCCGGCCGAGCCAGGATGGGGCGCACGGGATGCAAGGACACTGCGCGCCCGCCTGCGTCCGGTCGTCTCTCCCGCGCGCCGGGTCATCGAGAGACTCTCCGCGGTCTGGCAGACAGCGGGAGGCCGGCCGCCCCTGGGCTGTGTTCGCGTGTACTTCGGGTTTCGGAGCCTGCCGCGACCGGACGAGATCGTGGCCGGCGGGCTGGTGAAGATCGCGGCGCTTGCGCGGGCGTTTCCCAACACACCTCGGCGTTGGAACCTGCTCTACCTGGTCAGCAGTCGCCTGCCCCCAGGCGCGGTGGCTCTGGCCCGGGCGGCGAAACGCAAGGGTTTGCGGGTCGTGGTGAACCAGGATGGCGTGGCGTACCACGGCTGGTATGGGCGCGGCTGGGAGACGGTCAACGCGCCGATGGCCACGTTGCTCGGCCTTGCCGACCACGTGTTCTACCAGAGCCGGTTCTGCCGGATGGCGGCTGACCTCTTCCTCCAAGTCCAGCCAGCTGCGTGGGAGATCCTCCCGAATGCGGTTGATACCGCCGCCTTCTCCCCGGCCGCCGGGACCGAACGGCCACAGGACCTGACTCTGCTGCTCGCAGGGTCTCAGGACAAGTCGTATCGCGTGCGGCGGGCCATCGACGCATTAGCCCTCGTGGCTCGCCGTCGCCCGGATGCGCGCCTCGTCATCACGGGCCGCCTTGGATGGGCGGATTCCTACGAGGGCGGAAGGGCGATGGCACTCGAATGGGCCCGCCAGATCGGGGTCGCCGACCGGGTGAGATTCACCGGGCCCTACAGCCAGAGCCAAGCCGTCGAGCTCTTCCGCCAGGCGACGATTCTCCTGCACACCAAGTACAACGATCCATGTCCGGCGGTCGTGGTCGAAGCCATGGCATGTGGCGTCCCGGTCGTCTACTCCGCCACGGGTGGTGTGCCCGAGCTCGTTGGATCCGAGGCTGGCGTTGGCGTAGGCGGCGAACTCTCGTGGGACCGGGACTTGCCACCCGACGCTGTCGATCTCGCCGAAGCCGTCCTCACCGTGGCGGAAAGGCACCAGGAATACGGCGCGGCAGCGCGGCAGCGGGCCGTGGACCGGTTCGACCTCGGTCCGTGGCTCCGGCGGCACACTGAGGTCTTCGGGAGGCTCGTCGAATGAGCCCGCCTGCCGATCGGTCCGACCTGGAGCCCATGAATCGGCGGGACGGTTACGGCGACCGGCGCGTGTTGTCACCGAGATCCGCGCTCATGGGAGTGCTCGTTCTCTCGGTTTTCAACGTGGCTTTCGCGACGACCCTCTTTGTGGGCCGATGGCTCGTATTCCAGGCGCCGAAGGAGAGGGCCGGGTTCGCGGTCTATGTATTCTCGCTGACCGTAATGGCCGGCTGGGCGTACGCCAGGCCGGCATTCCGGGAACGGGCCCTCCAGGCTTCCCTCGTGCTGGCGACCATGGGGATCGCGTCAGGGATCGTGGAGCTGGCACTGTCGACCTTTCCGGGGCTCCTTCCGGACCGGATCCTGGCCCAGAGCCGATACCTGAGCCTCAAGGCGCAGGGGCTGCGGCCGGAGTCCGTCGAGGACGTGCTCGAACACCTCCCGGAGAGTCCGTGGGTCAAGTTCAAGCCGCACGTTCGGGTGCGATCCATGAGGTACCGCGGGGACGACTTCGCGGCTGAATGGACCACTGACGCCCTGGGATTCAAGAATCCGCCCGAGGTTGCTGGACTCCGGCGTCTCACCGCGATCGCCGTCGGCGACTCCTTCGTTGAGGCCATGGGTGTGCCAGTGGAGGATCAGTGGAGCGCCCTCCTCTCCAGAGCCGGCCACCCGACCTACAGCATGGGCGTGCAGGGATACGCGCCACAGCAGGCCGTCGGCACCCTTCGCCGGTATGGGCACCTCTTTCGAGCCCACTACGTCATCTTCGGCTTCACTCCGGGCTTCGAGCGCCGCACAGGGCGCTTTGCCGACCCCTCCGCCGTCGTAACCTCACGGCGGTACGAGGGCGGCATCGAGTCGATCAACCAGTATCTGAAGGAAGTCCACAACCGGGAGTATCGCTTCTTTCCCGCGTTGAACGCCGTCCTGACCGCGGCACACGAGGAGTGGAACCTGATTCAGATCGCCGGCCGCATCGGGCCCTTTCAGTTCAAGGACGACGCGACATTGGCGCGCCGGCGCCGCGAGATCGCGATCGGAGCCAGCTTCGTCTTCGATCCCCACGCACCGGATTGGCAGCGCACGATCGATTCGCTGCGCGAAGCAGCCAGACTGAGCAGGGACATGGATGCCCAGCTCGTCGTGCTGCTGTTCGCGTCACGGCAGTCCGCCTACTTCGAGGAGGCGGCAGGCTTTCCGATCCCGGACGACCACTACGAGGTTGTGGAAGCACGCACCCTTCGACGGTTCTGTCGGGAAGATGGCATTCCCCTCGTGAGCGTCCAGCAGGACTTCGCCGACTACGCCCGGAACGCGCGTGCGACAGGCCGCCAGCTTCCCTATTTCGACATCGATGGTCACCCCAACGAAGTGGGCCAGCAGTTGATCGCCGCAAGGATGACCGAGTTCCTGCGCGCCCGCCAGGGTGAACCCGAATGAACCTGAGCCCGACCTTGCGGCAGCACATGAAGCGGTGGCTGCGTCCGCTGCGAACCACCGCAGGCCGGTTCGTCATCCCCGTGGAAACGCGCGAGTCCACAATCCTCCACAAGGCGGCGGAGATCACCAGCAGCGAGCACATCGAAGGCGACTACATCGAATTCGGCGTCTTCCGGGGGTCGACGCTCATCCAGGCATACCACACGATACGCGAGTCCTACCTCCGGCGCTCGGCCGACCGGACCCGGATCCATCAACCCGAATACCGCGACAGAGTCAGGGAACTGTGGGACGGCATGCGCTTCTTCGGGTTCGACTCGTTCCAGGGGCTGCCGCCCCTGTCGGGCTTCGACGTCCAGACCAGGGACTTCGCCGCCGGGAAGTTCCGCTGCGGACAGGAAGAGTGTTTGAGGAACCTCCGGAAGCACGGTGTCGACCTCGCAAAGGTCATCCTCCTTGCGGGCTGGTTCGCCGACACGTGCCGGGACGAGACGATTCGGCGGTACCGGATGAAGTCTGCCGCGATCGTCCACATCGACTGTGACCTCTACGAGTCCACTAGGACGGTCCTCGGCTTCATTCGACCACTCCTCGTCGACGGTACCGTCCTCGTCTTCGACGACTGGTACTCGTTCCGCGGCAACCCGGCGCTGGGCGAGCAGCGGGCCTTTCACGAATGGAGGGAGACCGTCGAAGGCTTCGTGTTCGTCGAGTACCAGAAGGAAGGGCCGTGGCGCAACAGCTTCATCGCGAGCAGGCGACTGTGAGGGCCGCCAGGTTGTGAGCGTTCTGTTGCCACCGGATTGCCGCGCGCCCGCGGTGACGGTCCTGATGGCCGCGCACAACGGCGAGCCCTTCATCGGGCGGACGATTCGGAGCGTGCTCGACCAGTCGTTTCGCGACTTCGAACTGCTCATCGTCGACGATGGGTCGAGTGACGGGACCGGGGCGGTCGTGAAGACCTTCACCGACGGCAGAGTGCGCTTGCTCTCCCTTCCGGTGAACGTCGGTCTCTCGTCGGCCCTGAATCTCGGGCTGGGGGCGTCCCGGGGCGCGCTCATCGCCCGCCAGGACCACGACGACCCGTCGGATCCGCGCCGTCTCGAGCTGCAGGTGGGGTTTCTTGATCGGCATCAGGACGTGGCCCTGCTCGGCTCCAGGGCGTGGCTGATCGACGAACGTGACAGGCGAATCGGGTCCGTCGATCGCTGCCTGGAGGACGTGTCCATCCGCTGGTATCACCTCGTGGACAATCCGTTCATACACTCGTCCGTAATGTTCCGAAGGAAGGTCGTGTGGGAGGATCTCGGTGGCTACAACCGGCTGATGCGATCGTCCGAGGACTACGACCTCTGGTCTCGCGTGCTCCAGCACCACCGCGCCGCCAACCTTCCGGATCGGCTGCTGTCGTACCGCCTCGTCACGTCCTCCAAGATGGCTCTGGATGAGGAAGCGCTGGCTGCCGACCCCTCGCGGGCCATCTACCCACAGACCCTTCGAGGCATCGTGGCTGCGAATATCAGCCGCCAGTTCGGCACTCGCGTCGTCTCTGATGAGGATGCGGCTGCGATGGGAGGTTTCGTCCTCGGCGTGCCCGCCGGGTCGGTCCCCCGCTTCACGAGCGTGTTCGGGACGCTGCTCGATCACTTCGAGGCCCAGTACCCGGACTGCTGGCAATCCAGAGACTTCCGCCGGACCGTCGCCCTGCAACTGGATGCCATCGCGTGCCGGATCACGCCAGCGTCCCGCACACAGGCGCTACGCGTCTACGCTGCGGGACTCCGCCGCCACCCGGTGCTCGCCGGATCCCTGCCCTGGGCGAAAGTGACCGGCAGCGTGTTGGGCGGAGGACGCCTTCGGGCGCTCGCTGCGAGGACACGGCGTCACGCCGTGGCGAAGGCCCGAGACGGGTCGGTGCGCCTGCCGTCGTAGGCCAGGATGGTCGGCTCCTTCCGTACCGGCGGAGACGCGTCGCAGCCGGCCAGGCTGGAGATCGGGTGCGGCCAGCGCCCGACGCCTGGGTACATCCACAACGACGTGAATCCATTCCCCGGTGTGGAGATCGTCGGAAACCCCTGGGACATCGACCTCGCTGACGGGTCGCTCGACGAGGTGCTCGCGCTGGGGGTGATCGAGCACCTCACCTACTCGCAGGTGGATTCCTGCTTTGCGAACGTGCATCGAATGCTGTGCTCGGGGGGCACCTTCTGGTTCGACGTCCCCGACCTCAAGGTCTGGTGCCGCTACGTCTGCGACCATCTCGATGGCCAGGCGACGCCTTTTCCCATCCATCACCTGCTCGCCACACTCTACGGATGGCAGCGCTGGCCTGGTGACGAGCACAAGTCCGGGTGGTACGAGGCCAAACTGGTCGAGACCTTGCGTCGCGCCGGCTTCGGGCCGCTCCGCTTCGGCGTTGACCTCTTCCTGAGCCGGGGCATCGAGCGTAACCGGATGAAGAACCCGTTGGACGCCCATCTGTACTGCGTGGCAACCAAGTGAACATCCTCGTGACCGGCGGCGCCGGCTTCATCGGGTCCCACGTCGCGGAGGCGTATCTGCGTGAGGGGCATCGCGTCGTGATTGTCGACGACCTCAGCACAGGGCGCGAATCCAACGTCCCATCCGGCGCGTCGTTCGAACGCCTTGACATCCGTGACCCCGGCCTGTCGGATGTGTTTGCAGTCCACGGAATCGACTTCGTCAACCATCATGCCGCGCGCGCGGACGTCAGGGATGCCGTGAGGAATCCGCGGCTCTACTTGGACGTGAATGTCGCGGGGGGCATGAACCTGCTCGAGTGCGCCCGGGCGTTCGGGGTGAAGGGCTTCGTGTTCGCCTCGTCCGGCGGGTGCTCGTACGGTGAGCCGCAATACGTGCCCACGGACGAACGCCACCCGCTGAGCCCTCACGATCCGTACGGCGCATCGAAGGTTTGCTTTGAGCTGTACCTGCAGACGTACCACAGTCTCCACGACATTCCCTACACGATCTTCCGGTATCCAAATGTCTACGGGCCGCGCCAGTACCCGTTCGGCGAAGCGGCCGTGGCGGCCATCTTCAGTGCGAAGATGCTGACGAAGCAGCCCGTGACGATTTTCGGGGACGGCACCCAGGTGCGTGACTTCGTCTACATCGACGATGTCGTGCGCGCCAACGTGCTCGCCACGGGTCGCTCTGCAGCCGCGACCTACAACCTTGGCTGGGGGCGGGGCGTCAGCGTCAATGACCTGTTCCAGTGCCTGAAGGGGATCACCGGGTACGAGGGCCTGCCAATCTACGCCGGGAGCCGCCTCGGCGAGATCTCGCGAAGCATTCTCGGGGCGGAGCTCATTCGCCACGAACTGGGCTGGGAGCCTGAGGTGGACTTGATGGAAGGCATGCGTCGGCTGGTCACCCACATCCGAAACCACGAACTCCAATGACCTCACCCAACACAGGTCCAATGCAGGACGAACGGGCCGGTCGTGCCTGAGAGGACATGGGCGCCGGCGTCCGAGCCGGCTGAACTGGCGGCGCTCGTGCTCGCCGCGGGACACGGCACACGCGCCCGCGCCGTGACGGGCGGAGGCTCGAAGGTCCTCCTGGAGGTGGGCGGCATCCCTGTCCTCGGCCACAATCTGCGGTGGCTGGCGCACGCGGGCGTCCCGGCCGCGTGGATCAACCTCCACTTCGATGCCGATCGAATCCGGACGGCGATCGGAACGGGCGCATCGTTCGGCATCCATGTGAGGTACAGCCCCGAGGCGACACCGCTCGGCACGGCCGGGGCGCTGAAGCACCTCGAGGCGCGCTGGAAGGGAACGGTGCTCGTCGTGTACGGAGACAACCTGCTTCGCTTCGACCTGCGGCGATTCCTGTGGCGGCACCTCGCGACGCTCGCGGATGCGACCATCGCGGTCTTTCACGAAGACCGGAACCCGAGCACGGGCATCGCCGGCGGCCGGATCGATATCGATGCCGACGGACGAGTGGTCCAGTTCACGGAGGGGTCGACGAGGTCGGACCTCCCGGTAAACGCGGGCGTGTACCTTCTCGAGCAGCGGGTGCTGTCTGCGATCACGCCTGACTGCGCCGAGGATTTCGGCCGGGATGTCTTCCCGCGCATGCTGGCGCGCGGGGACCGGGTGTGCAGCCACCTCATCGAACCGGGCGGGTACTGCCTCGGCTTCGACACGCCGGACACTGCTGCTCGCGGCCTTGAACTCGTTCGATCCGGCCGGGTGTCTCTTGCGTGAGGTCCATCGTTCTGTGAGCCCGCCAAGCGCCGGTCGCCGCCGATTCGCTGCCGAGTTGAGGTCCAGGGTACGGGCCGGCGTTCCCGACTCGGTCAGGCGCCGCTGGAGGCTCTTGACCGGCCGAGGGGCACAAGGATTCGACAGGACGCCATTCGCCACCTTCGACCGCAGGAACGAGGATTCCGTACCCTTGTGGGCCGGGTACCGGGACCACGTGAAGAGCCGGTGGCGAGGCGCGTTCTGGCCCGTGGCTGTCCTGCTCGAACTGGACGCCCGCGCAGCGCTTTCGCCCGGTCTGCGCCAGCTTGCCGACGACGTCAGGCGAGCACGTACCCTGCCCCTGCCGCTCGGACAAGTCGCTGGCGACGTACGGATCGAGGCGGAGCGGCACCCCGCCATCATCACGCGGACGAACACGTGGGACAGCGATCTGGCTTGCATGAGGATGAGCGTCGTGCCCAGTGAGGAACACGTCGGCCGTCGGGTTGAGGCGTACAGGAATCTCGCGCGGCGTGTTCTCGTGGCGATGGGACGTGACCCTATGTCCGCCGTCGGCATGCGCGTGCTCGAGCAGGGCTGCGGAACTGGCACGGCCACGCTCGCCTTTGCCTCATTCGGCGCAGAGGCGGTCGGGGTGGACGTCGGCAGAGAAGGCGACGACACGGAACGGAGCGTCGCGACGAGAGCCTTCTTCGGCAGCAGCGGGCCATTTGTCCGATTCGAACAGGCCGACGCCGAGTGCCTCCCGTATCCGGACGGCACGTTCGACCTGGTGCACAGCGCGTCGGTCCTCGAGCACGTTTCCGACGCGCGCGCCGCGATTTCCGAGGCCTTCAGAGTCCTCAAGCCCGGCGGCTGGGCGTACTTCGACGTCGACCCGTGGTTCGGGCCGGCCGGTGGCCACAGCCTCTGCACGCTCGACTTCCCGTGGGGTCATGTCCGCCTCGACGCAGAGGAGTTCGCGCCGTACCTCGGCCGTCACCGACCGCATGAGCGGGATGAAGCACTCAAGTGTTTCTCGTTGGGGTTTCAGAGTCCGCGACTCACGATCGGAGAAACCAGGCAGGCCATCACGGAGACAGGCTTCGAAGTCCGCGGCTGGGCCGAAGCACCGACGCCGCTCGACACCCATCACGACCTCCTCACGCAGGTCGTGCTCGAAGACGCCAGAAAACAGCACCCCGCCGTGACGCCCCGCGATCTCATGACGGGCGGCCTCACCATGGTGCTGTCGAAGCCGTGACGGAGCCGGGAACGAGCAAGGCGAGGGCGGGCGCAGACAGGCCGCTGAGGGTGCTCATGGTCACCGGGGCCTACTTCCCCGAGGTGAGCGGCGGAGGACTCCAGTGCCGCACACTCGCCCTCGCTTTGCGGGCCAGCATCGACTTCACCATCCTGACGACCACGACCGTGGCGTCGGCGCCTGCCCGGGACTCGGTCGATGGTCTTCCGGTGTACCGGGTGTTCGTCGATCCCGCCCGCCGCGCGAGTCGGGTGCGGGCCGCGCTCACGATGGCGCGGCTGCTGCCGGGATTGCTCCGCCGGACCGACGTCGTGCACCTGCACGGATTCACGAGGAAGATGCTCCTCCTGGTCCCGCTCGCGAAGAGCATGCGGATACCGGTGCTGGCGAAGATGACCTCGGTCGGCCACGACGATCCGATCGCGCTTCGGGCGCGAATGGGCCCGCTTGCCCTCCGTGTGTTCTCCATGGCCGACAGGTTCGTCAGCATCAGCCCGGCGATGACCGACCGCTACCTGCAGTCGACGCTGCGCGAGGACCGCTTGGCGTTTCTCCCAAACGGCGTTGACGTAGAGCGGTTCCGCCCTGTTGGCCCGGACGAGCGGCGTGATCTGCGTCAGACACTTGGCCTGCCGCTCGACGGCGTCCTTGTGATCTTCGTTGGCTTCTGGTCGCGGGAGAAGGCACCGGATGTGCTGTTCGACGCCTGGCGCCAGGCGGCGGAGGGAAGCGGGGTGACGTCTGCTCTGATCTTTGTTGGCGCGACCGCGCATCATGGCGAGGTCGAGCCGGGTTACGTAGCGGACCTACAGGCACGAATCACCCGATCCGGCGCGCGCGTGCGCCAGTTCGAGCGGACACTCCAGATCGAACACCTCCTGGCGGCCGCCGACATCTTCGCGCTGCCGTCGACGCGCGAAGGACTGTCGAATGCTCTGCTGGAGGCCATGGCCACGGGTCTCGCATGCGTGACCGCTCAGATTCCGGGTGTCACGGAGTGGATCCTGCCCGACGCTGACACCGGCGTCACGGTGCCGCCGGGGAATGTCGACGCGCTCAGTCGCGTGCTGCGGATCCTCCTGCTCGACGATCGTGCGCGCCAGAAGATGGGCATGCGGGCACGCGCGGCCGCGGTCGAGCGGTTCTCCATACAGGCTGTGGCAGGGCGCTATAGCGACATGTACCGGGACCTTTCTGCAGACCGGAGCTGAACGCGCCCGTCATGGTCAGGCTGAAGAGTCCGTACGGCAGACGGATCGCGCGCGAGTGCCGGGGCGCCCTCGCCATGGCTTCAGCCCGGGTAGTGCACCGACTGCTGGGCAGGGCGCTTGTCGTCCGTACGATTCACGGCTTCCGGATGCGTCTGCCCATCGACCCCCTCGGGATGAGGGGGCTTCCAGAGTCGTTGATTCGATACGGGACACGCGAAGAGGACCAGGTTCATCTTGTCAGGGATGCGCTCCGGCCCGGGATGGTCGTCGCCGACGTGGGAGCGAACATCGGCTACTACACGCTCCTGGCAGCCTCCCTCGTCGGGAAGAACGGCCGGGTGTACGCCATCGAACCCGCGTCGGAGAACCTCCGACTTCTCGTGGAGAACGTCGAACTCAATGCGCAGTCGGACACCGTCGAGGTCTTTCAGTTCGGCATATCCGAGGCGCCAGGTCGGGGACAGCTCCACCTATCCGAGCTGCGGAACTGTCACGCGTTTCTGCCTGACCGCCCGCATCCCCGATCCGTTGCCGCCAGCCGCGCCGTCAGTGAAGAGGTCGAACTCGTGGACTTCACGACGTTTGCCGAGTCCAGACGTCCTATCGATTTCGTCCGCATGGACATCGAAGGGTACGAGGTGAAGGTGCTGCGGGGCATGCACTCGTACATCGAACGAACCAGCCATCCGATGAGAATCCTGTTCGAGGCACACCGATCGCGCTACGGTCCTGGGGATCTGGACATGCGACGGGAGCTGGCGCACTTCTTCGACAATGGGTTTGGCCCCGACGTCCTCATTGCGAAACCCCTGAACGACTCCAAACCCTGGGGCCGCCATCCGTTCACCAACCGGGGGTACGCGCCAGAACGCGTCATCAGTGCCGATGGGTTCGAGCGCAGCCTGTTCCGGGGCATCACCCGAAATGATGCGCTCGATTACGTCTGCGACATCGGCTGTGTGCGGGCCCTGCTCGTCTCGAGGCCATCTCCGGACGCCAGTGGTCGACCCGACAGTCCGGGCGGCGGAATGCCCTGATGAGGATCGTACTCAACACGCACGCCAACGACCCGGGCACGCGTGTCTGTATCACCGGCCTTCATCGACGCCTGCGCGAGCGAGGAATCGAAGCCGAGCTGAACGATTGGACCCACTACGATCGCTACGATGTGGCCGTGTTCATGGCGTACGACCACGACATGGCTGCGGCGCGCCGCGCGAACCCGCGGATCCGGATTGCTGCGGCGGACCCCAAGCAGTCGGACAGGAAGCACCTCGACGCCGCACGCGAGGCCGACTTCCTGCTGGTCAGCTCGGTAGAGCAGCGAGACGTGTTCTACCGTCACAATCGGAATGCCGTCATCTACTACATGTTCCCGCCGATGAGGCCGGCGGAGCGGTTTCACACGACACGAGAGCCTGTCGTGGTCGGGTATCACGGCAACCGGGTCCACATCGAGTGCATGTGCGAGACTGCGACGCTCGCGTTGAATGCGCTCGGCAGGACCAGGCCACTGGAGTTCTGGGCGATCTACAACATCGAGCGGCTCGGGCGGGCCCACATCGGCGTGCCTGACTCGTCGGTGGTCAAAGTCAGACACATCCAGTGGTCGGCGGACGTCGAACCCGACACCGAGGTCAGCCGGAGCTTCTACGAGCACCTGCCGCACGTAGACATCGGAATTGTCCCGAATGCCATTCCCATCAGGGATCGCCTGACCGTGCTGGAGGCAACGGCATGCCACGAGCCGGAGTTCATGTACGAACCGTTCGACCACATTCTGCGCTTCAAGGCCTCGTGCAACCCAGGGCGGTTGTACCCCTTCGCGATGCTCGGAATCCCTGTGGTTGCTGATTTCGCGCCGTCAGCGAGCCAGTTCATTCGAGATGGGGAATCCGGATTCGTCGTATCCTCCGCGCACGGGTGGTACGAAGCCATGGAGACGCTTGCGGAGTCGGCTGAGCTTCGAAACCGCATGGCTGCCGCGCTCCGCACGGAGGTCGCCCGGGCATACGACGCCGGGCTGGAGACATTCCTCGAGTTCTGCAGAAAGCCGCTGCGGTCGCGTCCTCCCACCATACCCAGTCAGACCAGTGCAGAGACGGAGTTGGCCAGACTGCCCCGGTACGCCAGGCCCCGCCAAGAGGGCATCTTGCGGCGTGTGTGGGCACGCGCGAGAAGGAGCCTCCGAGCGATCCCGTGGCGTTGATGCGCCTCTACATGAACTTTCGCGAAGTCAGAGGCCCGTATGGCGGCTCCAATAGCTTCCTGCGAGCGTTGCGGCAGTGGCTCATGGGCCATGGTGTCCATGTCACCACCAACGTTCAGGACCGCTTCGATGTCGCCCTTCTCAATACGCTCTCCGAAGGCCTCACGCTCGAAGCTGTGCGAGCGATTGCGGAGCGAGGTATTCCCGTCGTGCATCGCAAGACCGGTTACCGGGGCCGTGGGAGTCCCGAGATGCACCGCATGGCCGACGGGGTCGTCTGGGGTGATCGACTGCAGGTCGAGTTCAATCCGTGGCTCGCACACTCGATACTCCAGAGCCACTACAGCCTCGACGTGTTTCTGGCTGCAGGCTTCAAGGGGTCCTTCACCGTCGTGCCGAACGGTGTAGATGAGTCGGTGTTCAACCGCGCAGTCGCCACGGGATGGATCAGGCGGCACGGCACGAGCCGTACCTTCTGGAATGGGGTCGAACCTCTCCGCGTGGTGATCTCCACGTGGTCGGACAACTACAACAAGGGCTTTCACGAGTACCTCCGCATCGACAGCCAGCTTGGTGCTCGGCACGATGTCGATGTGTGCCTCGTCGGACGCGTGCCGCCAGATGCGACCTTTCGTTACGTTCGCCTCTTTCGCCCACGGTCTCGGGAACGCCTTGCGGTCCTGCTGAAACAGGCGCATGTGATCCTCCAGCTCTCCGAGCACGACACCTGTTCCAATGCTCTGATCGAGGGGCTGAACTGCGGACTGCCGGCCATCTACCTCGATTCCGGATCCCACAAGGAGATTGCCGGCCCGTACGGCATCGAGTACAGAGGCGACTGGTGGGCGGCGGTCGAGGCAATGAAGGCGGACTACGCGACCTTCGTGGAGCGGCTGGCCGGCAACCCCTATAGGATGTCCGTCGTCGGGCCCCAGTACCTGGGCGTGCTGCGGCAGGCGATGGCCGGACCCGCCGCCGCATGAGCGCGTCGTGATCATCACCCGCACTCCCTTTCGCGTGACCCTGGGCGGCGGGGGCACCGACCTGCCCTCGTACTACTCTCGATACGGCGGCCTCGTGTTCGCGATGGGGATCACCAGCTACATGTACGTGATGGTGAACCACCGGGTGATCGACCGGCGGATCATCCTCCACTACAGCCAGAGCGAAACGGTCGAGACGATCGACGAAATCCGGCACGACCTTGTCCGTGAAGCCCTCCGCCACCACGACGTCACCGACGCCGTTGAGATCTCGTCGGTTGCCGACCTACCCGCCGGCACAGGCGTCGGATCGTCCGGCTCGTTCATCGTCGGGCTGCTCCTCGCGCTCCACCACTACCGGCGCGACTTCGTGACGCTGCAGGCGCTGGCCGAGGAGGCCTGCCACCTGGAACTCGACGTGCTCCGGAAGCGGGTGGGCAAGCAGGACCAGTACGCGGCGGCGTTCGGCGGGCTGACGGTGCTCGACATCGCGTCCGGCGGCGCGGTCAGGGTGGAACGTGTCGTCCTCGGGCTGAGCGCGTTGGCCGACCTTGCGGCGAACACGCATCTCTACTACACGGGCAGCCGCCGCGACGCGCTCGCGTGGCTTGCCCCGCAGGACACCGCGATGGCGGATGACCGGGACGCCCGCCACGGCGTGGTGGCCGAAAGCCTGCACCGGATCAAGGAGATCGGTGCCCGATCGATCGAGGCGATCAGAGACGAAAACTTCGACCGCTGGGGCGAGTTGCTCGACGAGCACTGGCGCCAGAAGCGGCGCATGGTGCCGAACGTCAGTCCATCGCGCGTCGATGCCATCTACGACGAAGTGCGCACGCGCTTCGGAGTGCTGGGAGGCAAGATCGTCGGCGCCGGCGGCGGCGGCTTCCTGCTGCTCTACTGCCCGAGAGGGCACAAGCCACTCGAGCGGTTCATGGCAGAGCAAGGCATGCCCCGGCTGCACTACGCAGTCGAACCGCACGGCGCCAAGCTGGTGGGGGACTTCTCCCGGTGAAGCCGGGGCTACTCGGGTTCCTGCGCTGTCCCGAGTGCCACCGCGGGCTGCGCCTGGCCGACGCCACGGCTGAGCCGGCGCTCGCTGCCGTCGGCGAACCAGCGACGTCATGCGTCGGTTTCTGCGGACAGGACAAGCCGCGGTCGCGCCGGAGCGCGGCTGGATGGTCGCTGGGCTGAAGCCTGGTGCAGACCGCCAGCCGAGACTGACACCCGATTGACCTCATGCTGAACGGGCGGGACATCGTCTGCATCTCGTCGATCGACTGGGACTTCATCTGGCAGGGTCACCAGCAGATCATGGCCACGCTTGCGGCACGCGGCAACCGCGTCCTGTTCATCGAGAACACGGGCGTGCGGGCGCCACGCGTCCGCGATGCGGCCCGGCTGCGGGCGCGCGTCCGAAACTGGTGGCGGGGGACCAAGGGCTTCAGAGAGGAGCGGCCGAATCTGTTCGTCTTCTCGCCACTGGTCCTGCCTCTCCCGTACTCCCGAATCGCCTGTCGTCTCAACCGCACCATCATGGTGCGGGCCTGCCGGCGTTGGATGCGGGCCACGGGATTCGGGCGACCCATCGTGTGGTCGTTCCTTCCGACACCTCTGGCGCGCGCGCTCATCGACAGCCTGGATCCGGAGGTCACCGTCTACTACTGCATCGATGACCTGGCATCCAGCTCGCGGCAGGCCAGGCGCATCACCAGAAGCGAGGTTGCGCTGTTTCGAGAGGCGGATCTGGTCTTCGTGACGTCCGAGAAGCTACGGCAGCGAGCTGCGGGACACCGGCCAGACGTTCATCTGTTCCCGTTCGGCGTCGACCTCACGGCCTTCGAACGCGTTCGCGACGGCGCGGCGCCAGTGCCGCAGGAGCTGGAAGGCCTGCCCCGGCCGGTGATCGGCTACGTCGGCGGGTTGCACCAGTGGGTCGACCAGGAACTGCTCGTGGCAACGGCGGCCGCGTTTCCCCATGGCAGTGTCGTCCTGGTGGGCCCGCCGCAGACGGACGTGTCGAGGCTGGCGGCGTGCCGGAACGTCCACCTGCTGGGTGCCCGTTCCCACGATGAGCTTCCACACTACGTCAAGGCGTTCGACGTGGGCCTCGTGCCCTACGTGCTGACCGAGTACACGGCCAATGTGTACCCGACCAAGCTCAACGAGTACCTGGTGATGGGCAAACCCGTGGTGTCCACGCGGCTCGCGGAGGTCGAGCGATTCAACCGGGAAACCGGCACTGTCGTGGCGATAGCGCCGGACACAGGGTCGTTTCTGGAAGCTGTCAGGCTCGCGCTCGAACCCGTGGCCCCGGAAATGAAGGCCCGGCGCACCGAAGTGGCGCGCGCGAACGCATGGGATGCCCGTGTGGCTGCGATGTCGGATCTGATCGAATCCGCGCTGGTCGCCCGAGACGCCGGCGAGCGTGCGGCCTGGGAGCGGACCCTGCTGCGCCTGTACCGTGCTGGCCGGAGGCGCCTGGCTGCGTCGCTGGGCGCCGTCCTCGTGCTGCTCGCCATCGTGTTCTACACACCGGCCGTCTGGTGGGCGGCGGCGCCGCTGCGAGTCTCCGCCGAGCCGAGGCCCGCCGACGCGATCGTGGTCTTCGCCGGCGGTGTCGGGGAGTCGGGCAGAGCCGGGGGCGGCTACCAGGAACGGGTGAAGCACGCGGCAGATCTCTACCATCGAGGCTACGCGACGCACCTCGTCTTTTCCTCCGGCTTTTCGTTCGTGTTTCGAGAGGCCGAGGTCATGAAACAGCTGGCCGTGTCCATCGGCGTCCCAGCCGACGCAATCGTGCTCGAGTCGAAGGCGGCGAACACGCACGAGAACGTCACCTTCGTGGCGCGGATCCTCGAGAACCGTGGCTGGCGGAGCGCCTTGCTGATAAGCTCCCCCTACCACATGCGCCGGGCGGTCATGGTCTGGCGGCGCGTCGCTCCTGGCACCGACGTCATTGCCGCTCCCGTGCCAGTCAGCCAGTTCTACCTGCACGGGGCGATGCAAGGACCAACACTCGAGCAGATCGGCGGCATCGTGCACGAGTACGGTGCGATGGTGATCTACTGGTGGCGAGGATGGATCTGACCGGCACGGACAGGACGGACAGCGGCGCACCGTCCATCTCGGTCGTGTTCCCAGTCTACGACGAGGCCGAGAACCTCGACGTGCTGTACCGCGACGTAACGGCCGCGCTGGAGGGGACGGGCCTGGCATTCGAGTTGATCTTCGTGGACAACGGCTGCGCCGACGAGTCCCTGGCCATCATGAAGCGCCTGTGCCAGGCCGACCATCGCGCCCACTACGTGTCCCTGAGCCGGAACTTCGGCCATCAGGGAGCACTCATCGCGGGTCTGAGCCACGCTCGCGGGGCCGCTGCGATCACGATGGACGCCGATCTTCAACACCCGCCGGCCCTGTTGCCCGAGATGATTCGGCTCTGGCAGCAGGGCTATGAGGTTGTCTACACGCGAAAGCGCCGGTACCCCGTGAGCGGGTTGCGATTGCAGCAGGTCAGGGCGTTCTACTGGCTGCTCTCGAAGCTGTCGGGCCTTCGGTTATCGTTCGGCCAGTCGGATTTCAGATTGCTCGACCGCAAGGTCGTCGACGTGCTCCTTGACATGCCCGAGGCGCGGAAGTTCCTGCGCGGCCTGGTCGAGTGGGCAGGGTTCCGCCAGACCGGAGTGGACTACGACCCCTCGTCGCGCCATGCGGGGGTGTCGAAGTTCTCGTTCCGATCGCTGTCGTCCTTCGCCGTCGACGGCATCATGGCCTTCTCGCTGCTGCCGCTGCGGTGGTCGCTCGCGATGGGCTGCCTCGTGGCGTTCCTGTCGTTCGTCTACGGGATCGCGACGGTCGTGATGGGACTCCTCAACATGGCCGGCGCCCGGGTGTGGCTGCCGCCGGGCTGGGCGACGGTGAGCGTGTCGATCCTGTTCCTCTCCGGCGTGCAGCTCATCGCGATCGGCGTCCTGAGCGAGTATGTGGGACGCATCTTCGAGCAGACGAAAGGGCGCCCCGAGTTCATCGTTCGTGAAGCGTCCCTGCCTCGACGAGCGTCTCGTTGAAGACCATCATTCTCTGCGGCGGAAAGGGCACGCGCCTGGGAGTGATGGGTGACCACATCCCCAAGGCACTCATCCCGCTGGCCGGCAAGCCCTGCCTGCAGCACATCGTAGAAGGATACCTGGCGAAGGGCCACCGGGAGTTCGTCCTGTGCGTCGGGTACCTTGGTGACAGGATCGTCGACTTCTGCACGAAGCACCTGCCGCAGGCGGCCTTCGAGTGGGATGATGCCGGAGCGGACGCGAGCATGCTGGAACGCCTCCACCGCGTCAGGCACCTGATGGGTGAGCGGGCGTGGGTGGCGTACGGCGACACGCTGGTCGACGTGCGGCTGCCGGACATGCTCGCCGAGCATCTGGCATCCAAGGCGGCGCTGACCCTGACCGTGGCGCAGGTGCGAAGCCCCTTCGGACTCCTCGAGACCGACCACGATCACTGGCTCCTCTCGTTTCGCGAGAAGCCGGTGCTGCCGTACTTCGTCGGCCATCTGCTCCTCGAGCGGACCGTGCTCGACCACGTCGATGAAGACCTCCTGCGGGCGCCGGACGGCGAGGGATTGGTCACCCTGATTCAGCGGCTGGTTGCCGCGCGGCGCGTTCGGGCCCACCCGTACGCGGGCCCACAGATCACGTTCAACACCCAGCGTGACGTGGATCAGGCCGAGCTCGAGATGGTCTCGTTCTTCACGCAGACGGAGCGAAAGCCCCTATGAGCCTTCGCAGGAAACGGGTGCTCGTCACGGGTGGGGCCGGCTTCATCGGGTCGCACCTTGTGAGGCGGCTGCTTGCAGAAAGGGCCGACGTCACCGTCCAGCTGAAGTACAACTCAGTGGTCGACGCGATCCGCCTGGCTCCAGTCTGGCGAGACGTACGGACGCTCGAAGCCGACCTCAGAAACCCCGATTCATTGAACCAGATCCGGACACTGGCGCCGGAGCTCATCTATCATCTGGCGGCCTACAACCACGTCGGCGACAGCTTCCTGCACGTGGCCGAGGCCCTCGATTCGAACGCGAAGGGCTCGGCGAATCTCCTCGAAGCCTATGAGGACTACGAACGCTTCGTCTACGTGTCGACGTCCGAAGTGTACGGGTACCAGACGAACGTGCCGTTTCATGAGGAGATGACTCCAGCCCCGCTGTCGCCGTACGCGGTGGGCAAGTATGGCGGGGAGCTGTTCGCCAGGTTGAAGTGGCGTTCGCTTCGCCGGCCGGTCGTCGTCCTGAGACCGTTCAATGCCTTCGGGCCCTACCAGAGTGCGCGGGCAGTCGTGGCCGAGACCATCATCACGTGTCTCCGCGGGGACGAACTGGTCACGACGAGCGCCACGCAGACCCGCGACTTCAACTACGTCGAGAACCTCGTGGACGCGTTTGTGGCCGTGGGGACGATGGCGGGCATCGAAGGCCAGACCTTCAACGTCGGATCCGGGGAGGAAATCTCGATTCGGGACCTGGTGCACCGCATCCGCGATCTCTGCGGCAGCACCACGACGATCCGGGTCGGTGGCCTCCCCGACCGGGATGGCGAGATTCCCCGGATGTGCGCGGACAGCACGAAAGCCCGTCAGGTGCTTAGTTGGGCACCAAGGACCGACCTCGACACGGGCCTCGGGCGCACGATCGCCTGGTACAGAGACTACCTGGACGTGCTGCACTCGCCTGACTCGGCCTTGTGGCGGCTTGGGCTGGGTGTCGGACGCTAATCGTCGTGCTCCGAGTCCTGGTCACGGGCGCCCACGGGTTCATCGGGCGTCCGGTCACGCGGATCCTCTGGGCCCTCGGGCACGATGTGCGGGCGTGGGCAGCGCCTGCCGAGACACTAACTCGCTGCACCGATCCCGCTGACGTAGTCATCCACCTGGCATCCGGCGCGCGACACGGGCCGCTCGCCCAAGAGGTGTCGGCTGCACGGGAGGGCGAGGTCTCGGCGGTCACGGCCGTGCTCGACTACTGCCGGCGCGCACGTGCGAGGTGTCTCTTTGCCTCCACGGCCGGCGTCTACCGGCCGGCCGTTACGGGGCCCCTGAAGGAAGATGCGCCGACGTCGCCCGAGTCCATCTACGCCACGAGCAAGCTGGCGGCCGAGGAGCGGTGTGGGGAAGCCTCGACGCAATCCGGCATCGAGTGCGCGGTCCTCCGCCTGTTCAACGTGTACGGGCCTGGCCAACGCCCGCCCTACGTCGTCCCGGACATCATCGGTGCTCTTGTGTCGGGACGCACGCCGATCCTGCGGTCACCTGAAGCGGTGCGGGATTTCGTCTTCGTCGATGACGTGGCGCATGCGTTCGTCGCGGCGGCGATCCACCCGTGTGGCACGTTCCGAGTGTTCAACATCGGAACGGGGAAGGGGACACGAATGGCGGACCTGGTCGCGATGATCGCCGCGCTGCTCGGGATCTCCGCCGAGTGGGTCACGCCGCCCGATCACCTGTCCGCGGGCGCTCCGTACTCGGTCGCCGACACCCTCCGCGCGCGTGTCGAACTCGGCTGGGAACCGGCGACAGCGTTGGAAGCGGGACTCGCCGCGACCTGCGCGGCGTGGCCGCGCACACGGGGCGCGGTCTGACATGGGCGCGATCCAGCCGAGGCCGGCCAAGGAACTGTTCTACGACACCATTGCCGACCGCTTCGATGCGGTGATGAACCCGTACGATCGCGATCGCCGGCTGGCTCTGGTGTTCGATGAGTACCTGGGTGGGCATGCGCTGTCCGGCCAAACGCTGCTGGACATCGGTTGCGGCACAGGATGGTTCGCCGCGCGCGCGACAGCCCGCCAGGCACACGTGACTGGCCTCGACGTGAGCATCCGGTTGCTTGAGAAGACCCGCGAGAAGTCCTACGCGACCCTCATTGCCGGAGACGCGTGTCGTCTGCCGTTTTCACGAGAGGCCTTCGATATCGTCGTGTCCTCGGAGTGCATCGAGCACACGCAGGATCCGCTGCTGGCGGTCCGCGAGATGTGCCGCGTGCTGAGGATCGGCGGAACGCTGGTGCTGACCGTGCCGAACAGGATCTGGCGATGGTCGGCAACCGTGGCCGAGGTCTTCAAGCTCCGGCCGTACGAGGGTCTGGAGAACTGGGTGTGGTGGTGGCAGCTCCGGCACGCTCTGAAAGCGCAGGGCCTGCGGATTGTGAGGATGGACGGGTTCCACCTCTTTCCTCCCGTCGTGCGGCCGACCTGGCCGGTGCTGCGCAGGCTCGACCGCCTGGGTCGCGTTATCGGTCCGGTGATGTTGAACATGGCCGTGAAGGCGACCAAGTGAACGAGGATCGCACCCAGGCCGTGCCCTTCATCGGCCGAGCGGCTGCGGCCCTGGTTCTGTCGTACATCTGCTTGTCGGTCGTTTTCTGGTCGCCGTTGCCGTGGAACATGCAGTGGTGCGACGTTCTATTCGCGGCGCTGCTCGTGCTCGCGATCCTTGCGAGGCCGCCGTTCCGGCTGTCGTTCCTCGACGTGCTCGTGATCGCCTATCTCTGCTCTGCCGTGCCGTCCCTCGCGACCTCCACCGTGCCGGGGTCCAGTGTGATCGGGCTCACGAAGCAGGCGTACCTGGCCGTCGTGTACGGCCTCGTCGCTGTGCTCGTGGCGCAGTTCCTCACGCCATCTCAGGTCGCGCGCTGGCTGGCAGCCGTTGCGGCAACGGTGGCGGGAGTCGGTCTTCTTGCGGTGGCGATCTTCTTCCTGACAGGCGTTGCGATCCCTCGGCTGGGTGTCGTCATGCCCCTTCCGTACGTCGGCCGGGTGTACCGGCTTTACTGTACCTTCCCGTCGCCCGAGTACCTGGTCAACTTCCTGGCCTTCGCGACGCCGCTGGTGGTGATCCAGGCCCACGGAGCAACGACGGCGCGGGAGCGCATGCTGTGGATGGGCGCCGTCGCCGCGGTTCTGGGAGCCTCGTGTTTCTCCATCGCACACGGGGCCGCGGGAGCAGCGCTGGCGTTCGCGCTCATCGTGCCGCGGGTGTGGCAGCGCCGCCGGCGGCTGTTGGCCGTCACACTGCTGGCGTCGTCGATCGTGCTCGTTGCCGCGGTCAACGTGCTCCTCGTCTTTGCCGTGCGGGACGTGGAGATGACCACCTCCCGGAACCTGAGCGTGGAGCAACGGCCCTACCCGTATGCGGTCGACGACGGCCGGCCCGGCGTGCCCAGCGTGAGGATCGAGGTGGCGTACAACGTCATGAGCTACTGGTTCCTCAAGCAACTGGCGTTCGAGGCGTGGCAGCGCGAGCCGTGGACCGGAGTCGGACTCGCCGCCTTCCACGGAGAGACCGGTCGCGCGGTCGAGCAGGGACGGATGTCAAGTGACTATCGCGCCACCGATCCCCATTCGACCTGGCTGGGGCGGCTGGCCGAGACGGGGCTGGTTGGTACTGCCGGGCTGGCGGCGCTGTGGGTCGGGTTCCTGGGCTATGCTCGTCACGTCGCGAGGGGGCGAACATCGCGAGACGATGTCCTCGCAGCGTTCACCGCGGGCCTGGTGGGCGTGCTCGCCAACAGCGTGAATGTCGATGCCATGAACTTCCGGTTCGTGTGGCTGGCGTTCGCCGTATTGCGCAGCACGAAGTAGGGCGAGATGGGGCCGAAGCTCTCCGATCGGCGGCGGCGAGTCCTGTGGCGGACGGCGATGGCGGCCGTCCCGGTCGCCCTGGCCTTGATCGCCTGCTGGCCGGTGACGACGGCGGTCGGGGTCGACTACCGTGTCACGGTGAAGCGGTTGACGCTCGGCGAGAAGATGATCGACTTCATCGATCGGGACCTCCAGATGCGACGCCTGACCCGCGAGGTTGCCGGCGAAGCCGAACTCCCGGAACAGCGTCTTCTGCGCATGTACGACTGGGTCACGGCGAACATCCATCCGGTGCCACCGGGTCTCCCGGTGATCGACGACCACGTGTTTCACATCTTCGTGCGTCACTACGGGGCGCCCGACCAACGCGCAGAGGCCCTGGCGGCGCTCGCAAGCTACGATGGCATGCCGGCCACCGTCGTCGGCGTCGGCAAGAACCCGAAGCGGCTGGCGGTGCAATTGACGCTCGTCCGGCTGGACGACCGGGTCGTGGTGCTCGACATCACCAACCGGATCGTGTTCCGGGCTCGGTCAGGGAGACTGGCGAGCATCGACGACCTCGTGGCTGACCCGGGCATCATCCACGATGCCGGCGCCGGGATCATGATCGACGACGTGCCATACGCCGAGCACTTCCATCGCCTCCACGAAGTGAGTCCCGTCTTTCGTCGAATGGAGTCCCAGCGGGTGTGGCCCAGGCTGCGCCAGGAGCTCGCGAGGCTCTTCTTCCGACGATAGTCACAGGCACGACGCCCATGCCAACTTGGCTCATGCCCTTCCTGGTCTCCTTCGGCGCTTCGATGGCGCTCATGCCCCTCGTGCGGGCGGTTGCCAGGGAGCTCGGCACTGTCGTCGAGCATCCTGACGACCGCGGGATGCGTCCCCCGACCGCGCTGTTTGGCGGCGTGGGTGTGGCCATCGCGGTTCTCGCGTGCTCCGCCATGTTCAATGGCCCCGGCAGCCAGCCTGCGGTGCTCGCCTGCGGCCTCCTGATCTTCCTGGTCGGCCTGGCGGACGACACCCTCGGTCTGCAGCCGACGACAAAGCTCGCGGCCCAGGTGGCGCTGGCATCGGTTTTCCTGCTCTTCCAATACCGTCTGGAGCTGACGCACTCCGTGACGTTCGACAGTTTCCTGACCGTCCTCTGGATCATCGGCGTGACCAATGCCGTGAACAGGCTGGACAGCATGGACGGTCTCTGCGGAGGCGTCACGTTCTCCGTGTGTGCGGGGACGATGATCCTGCTGTCCGCTGCGAGCCCGGGAACGCGGGACTTCGTGACCTTGCGTCACGCCGCAATCCTGCTGGGCGCCGTGGCGGGTCTCCTGGTCTACAACACCCACCCTGCCTCGATCTTCCTGGGCGACAGCGGAGGGCTATTCCTCGGCCTGAATCTCGCCGTGCTCGTGCTGGAGCCCGGAGCGTCGCCGGAGGGACTGCCGAACCCGGCGGGTGGCCGGCTGCACCTCCTCCCGGTGGTGCTGCTGCCCATCCTCGCCGTGCTCCTGATCCCCGTGGTCGACTCCGGGCTGCACACATTCTGGAGGGCCAGCGTCGGACGCCTCCCGGCGGCCCAGCGCGAGCGAGCGCCGCACCGGGTTCTCGGCATCACGCCGTCCCGGCGGGAAGCGGTGCTGGTGCTCTGGTTGTTAGGTGCCTTCGTGATGGCGGTCGTCGTGTGGGTCCGGCTGTTCGCCGCGAGCTGCGCGGCACACGTCGTTGCTGCGGCGTCGATCGTCACGGCGATTGTCGCGGCGGTGCTCTCCGGCCTCGGCGTGCGGGACGAGCCCAGCATTCCGCGAAGCCAGCGACGCATCACGCCGTTCGCGACGGAGGCGTTCTACAAGTACCGTGCCGTGGAGGTGCTGTTCGACGCCTGCCTGGTGCTCGGCGCGTACTATCTCGCGTACCGCCTGAGGTACCCAGATCCGCAGTTCCTGGGGATGTTTCGCTATTTCCTCACGTCCCTTCCGCTCGTGCTGGCTGCCCAGGTGGTGGCGCTGTTCGCCGCCGGCACCTATCGCGGCAGAGACGGGCTGTTCGCACAGGCCGACGCCACCACATTTGGCAAGGCGGTCCTGCTCGGCGTCGTGGCTGCGCACCTGGCAGTCCTGTACGTATTGAGGTCCAGCGACTATCCGCGGTCGGCGTTCCTCGTGTACGCCGTTCTCCTGTTCCTCCTGCTCAAGGGATCTCGTGAGTCGTTCCGGTTGACGAGCCGGGTCGTCGGCCGTCGCGTCCGCTCCGGAGCCACACGTGCGGGTGAGGAGCACGGCGTAGCGCAGACGAAGAGCAATCGCCGGGTCATCCGCGTCATCACCAGACTGAACATCGGCGGGCCCGCCATCCAGGCGGCCAGCCTGTCTCAGCGGCTGGGACCCTTCGGCTACGACACGCTTCTGATGCACGGCCGCCTGTCGCCGGGAGAAGGCGACATGCGGTATCTCCTCGCGCCGGACGCCAGAGCGGAGGCCGTCCCCACGATGGGGCGGGCGGTGTCCCCTCTCCAGGATCTGCGCGGGGCCTGGCAGATCTTCCGCGCCATGTGCCGGTTCCGTCCCGACATCGTGCACACGCACACGGCGAAGGCCGGGGCGATCGGCCGGCTTGCAGCCGTTGCCTACAACGAGACGTTCGGCCGACTCAAGGCGGCCAGGCTGGTCCACACGTACCACGGGCACGTGTTCGAGGGCTACTTCGGCAGCGCCTCGACGAGCGTCTTCATTGCCATCGAGCGGTGGCTTGCCGGGCGCACCGACGCGCTGGTCGCAATCTCCCCGCGCGTGGAGGAAGACCTGCAGACGTACCGCATCGCTCGTCCCGGCCAGGTTCGCGTGATTCCCCTCGGTTTCGATCTCTCTCCCTTCGCGGCGATCGACGACGAGGCACGCGGGCGTGCGAGGCTTGCCCTCGGCATTCCCGAGGGCATGCTCGTCGTCACGACGGTCGGCAGGCTCACGGAGATCAAACAGCACGACCTCTTCTTGGAAATGGCGGCCTTCGTCGCCACCCACCGGCCGGACATGCTGTTCCTCATTGCCGGCGACGGAGAACTTCGCGAGCGCCTTGAGACCCTCGCTCGCGAACTCAAGCTGGGCGAGCGGGTGAGATTCCTTGGTTGGCGCTCCGACCTGACGACGATCTACGGCGCAACGGACGTGTTCGTGCTCACGTCGCGCAATGAAGGGACGCCGGTCGCGCTCATCGAAGCCATGGCGTCAGGCGTCGTTGGCGTCAGCACCGATGTCGGCGGCGTTGGAGACGTGATCACGAGCGCTGAGGTCGGCGCGCTCGCGGCCTTCGGATCGGCGCCTGCGCTCGCGAACGCCGTCCTGGACCTGGCCGCGTCACCTGACCGACGACGCAGCATGGGCGAGCGTGCCAGGGCGGCGGTGCTCTCCCGATTCCACATGGACCGGCTATTGCGGGACGCTGCCGGTCTGTACGATGAACTCCTCGCGTCACCGCACGAGATGGCTGGGAAGATGCCGCTCGAGCCGGGCACGGGAGGCGCAGTCGGAAGGGCCAGGACACAGACCACGGCGACGCGATCTGCCGGCTCATCCTCGATGCGGCCCGAATTGCGGCGGGAGGTTGTTGAGGTCGACAGAGACCGTCCCGCCCGCACGAACGAATACTGGCGAGGCCGACTGAGGACGCTGCTCCGGAGTCCCGCCACGCTCGTCTTCATCATTTTCCTCTGCAGGGAGCTGCTCTCCCTCGCCGTGATCCCTCCGTGGCAGAATCCCGACGAGCCGCAGCACGTCGCGGCGGTCCTCACGCAGTCCTCGGTCTCGAGCCCGGCCGCGGCAGCCGGCGCACAGCGCGATATCATCCGCTCCATGGCCAAGCATGGGTGGTGGCAGTACTACAGCCGATCGACTCCCAACCCACTGCCGTCTGGATTCTCGGACAAGGAGAGCGACAGCGTCGTCAAGTCGGTGGAACACGGTGGAGGACGACTGTACTATCTTGTCCTGGGCGCGGTGCTCGGCTGGATCGGGCCTGTGGACGCTGAAGGCGCACTGCTGCTGCTGCGCATCTGTTCAGCCATCGCCGGGGCGTTGACGGTCTACTGTTGCTGGATGGCCGCGGAGGCATGTCTCGAGCCGGTGTCCGCACTGGTCGTGACTGGCATGCTCGCGCTATTGCCGCAGTTCTTGATCGTGTCAACGACGGCAGGGCCAGACGCCTTCGTGAACCTCTGCGGTGCCTTCCTCTGGTGGCAGGCGGCGCGCCTTCTGGGCCAGCAACAGTCGTTCTCATCTGTGGCTGGTGTGTGGATGGCTGCAGTGCTCAGCTCGGGACTGCGGCGCATAGGGGCCCTCCACCTACCGATGGCTGCCATCGTGTCCCTCATCGCAGTGGTCGTCGCGGGACGTCGATCGGTGATCCGCGCGCTCTCTGTCAGCGCCGCGGTGCTCGTTGCGATGGGGATTCCGGCAGCGGTCTGGCTCCTCGCCCCCGATGAGGTCGATCGAGTGGAAGCGGCAGTGAGAGCGGCGGTGTTGCCCGTTGGAGCAGGGCTGGACTTGTCGCTGGAGTTTCTACTGCGCTTCCTGAAGGCGCTGGTGGATTCTTCGTGGCTGATCGCGGGGTGGTTGAGATTCCCTGCCCCCCGCCCCTGGCTCAACGCGATGAACACGCTCGTCGTCGTTGCGTGCGCCGGCGTCGTCTTCGGCCTCTTTCGAGATCGTGCGCGCAGGCCGATCCTGCTGGTTGCGACGGCGCTCGCCGCCGTCCAGGTAGCGGGCATCTTCGGGTCGTACTTCCTGTGGCACATCATGGCCCAGGGACGTTATCTCTTCCCCGTGCTGGGGCCGTTGAGCGTGCTCCTGTGGATAGGTCTGAGCACCTGGTGGCCAGAGAGGCACTGGCACATCGTGGGAGTGGGGCTGCTGACCCTGCTCGCGCTCTTCGATCTGGTGGGCTGGACGACCGTGTTCCTTGGGGCGTATGCCTGACGCCGCTTCAGGAGGACACCAGCGGCCCCGTCCAAGGAGGCGGCCGACGACGGCTGGATGTGGACGCGACGGCGACAGCGTGCCGATTCCTGAGAAGAGGACAGGCGCGACCAGTTCGGCCGATCAGTGGCATGTCCATGCCCTGGTCTTCGGATTCGCCCTGATTGCGCAACTGCTCGCGTATGGTCCAGGCGTCAACCTGTATGACGAAGGGATCATCCTCGTCGGCGCCGATTCCATCCGTGCCGGGAAGCTCCCATACCGGGACTTCTGGACGATGTACGGACCCGGTCAGTTCTATCTGACGGCCTGGCTGTTCAACGTCTTCGGAGCGGTACCCATCGTTGCGCGTGCCATTGGAATCGTCTCGAAGTCCGCGATCGTGCTCGCCATCTATGCAGGAGTCAGGCGCACGTCAGGGGGCCTGCTGGCCCTGGCCGGCGCGACACTCACGTTGGGCATCTTGATCGGAGCCAAGGACGACGCATTCCCGATATTCCCGGCTCTGGCCCTCGCGCTGTTGGCCATGTCACTGCTGGAACAGGGAATGGCCGGGCGCAGGTGCTTCCTGATCGCCGCCGGCGTGACGACTGGTCTCGCGGCCTGCTTCAGGCACGACCTTGGCGTTGCCTGCGTACTGGCGGCGGCGACGACAACACTGGTTCAATTCGCGACGGCGAGTCCGCCCGGCCAGGTGCGCCGCGCGCTTCTCTCAGCGGGCGGGGCGATCGGGTACTACGTCGCTGGGGTCGCGACAGTCGTATTGCCTGTGAGCGCCGTCCTGCTGGTCAGCATTCCAGCCCCGGATCTGTGGGAGAACCTGGTACGCATTCCGTTCTTCGTCTATCCCCGCGTGCGCTCGCTGCCATGGCCAGGAGTCGATGCCCTGAGGTCGTCGATCCAGAACTTGGACAATGTGGGGCTCTTCAGCGTCTACGTTCCATTCGGCGCCAGCGCCTTGGCGGCGGCTGTCTGGGCGCGGAGACCCGGCGCGCACAGCGCGCGCGGCGTTGAGCCAACGAGAGCGGTTGATGACGGCTCGTTCCTCGTCCTCCTCACAGGGGCAACCAGCGTGCTGTTCGCCGCGAAGGGCCTTGTCCGGGTCTCTCCACTCCACATGGCGCCGGCGATCGTCCTCTCCGTTCTTCTCCTGGCGTGGTCCATCTCACAAGTGAGCCAGAAGGGCGGCGTTCAGAAGACTGCGGTGATGGGCGGGTCATTATTCCTCGTTGCCATCCTGGGCGTGGCGAGCGCGCCAGGAATCCGCGACGTGGGAACCGGGCTCCAGGACCTCGGCAGCGGGAAGTCCGTCCTGGCTTCTGCGTGCAGCGACCCGGTCTTGCCGAGATTGACGTGCGGCAGAGCCGATCCGGACTACGTTCGTGCTGCTCTCTTCGTCAAGGAGACAACTCGGGAAGGTGATCGCATCTACGTGGGAGTCGGACGCCACGACAAGATCTTCGTCAACGCGGTCGCGTTCTACTTTCTTGTGGAACGCCGGCCCGTGACGAAGTGGTACGAACTACATCCAGGCGTCCAGACGGAAAGCCGCATACAGCGGCAGATCGTTGCAGAGATGCAGGGAAATCCTCCACGGCTGCTGATTCTTGATGATCGCTGGGACGACGTCGAGGAGCCCAACCTGTCGAGCGTTCCGAGTGGCGTGACGCTGCTGGACGACTACATTGCCCGAAGATACAAAGAGATTCGAAGATTCGGGACCGTTCGCGTGTTGGCTGAGCGGTAGGTCACACGCGCCGGCTCGCGTTCCTCGTGACCGGGCCTGCCGTTGTGTTGGGCAAGCCTGACAGCGCGCGGCGTCCATTCCGATGACAGCAGGTCTCCGATCGGCCTTCACAAAGCTGCTCGCCGTCTTCGGGCTTGCGTCTGCCAGGTCGGTGCACATGCTGACCGGGCGTCTTGGGACCGCTGGCGCGCGGGCCGCCGCGCTGAAGAGTCAGCTGGCGGACGTCCGAGCCAAGCTGAAGGAGGCGAGAGCCAGAGCAGACGGATTCGAGCGGGAAGTGGAAGCACTCAAGCTCCGGCTGGTGGAAGCGGAGTCCGGATCGGCGGCTTGGAAGACTCGCGCCGAGACCCTCGAGCAGCAGGTGTCGTCGGCAAGGGTGGCGGCGCAGCGCCTCCGCGGCCGCGCGATGGCCGAGGAGCTGAAGGCGACATCAGGCTCCGGAACGGTGCGGGTCGTCTCGTCTGGGGACGAGACGCTGGTCATGACGGCGACGTTCACGGCGGCCGCCACTCCGTACCTGGTGATCCGCGACGAGCACGAACGAACCCTTCACTACCTCTGCGCCCTCGTGTCGTGGGCGCAGCCGAAGCGCGTGCGTCGCGTTGTTCTCGCCGAGAACAGCAATACCGGCTTCGACTTCTCGAGGATCGTTCGATTCCTGGAGGCCGCCGGCAAGGAAGTCGAGGTGCTGGTCTTCGACGGCAACACACATGCGGCGCAGCGGGGCAAGGGATACGGCGACGGCGAGATCCTGGAGCACGTGTTCGCCCACAGCCGGCTGCTCCGAATGGGCGAGACGTTCTACAAGATTTCGGGCCGTGTGTTCGTCCGCAACTTCGATCTCGTGAGCGAGCTCACGACGAGCGCCGAGGCTTTCTTCAGGAAGATCGGCAAACCGGGACAGAAGCCGAAGGCCAACACCGTGTTCTTCAGATGCGGGCTCCAGGTCTTCGAAGACCGACTGCTGGATGCCTACCGACAGGTCGACGAGCCCAACGGCGTGTATCTGGAGCACCTCTACTTCGACCGGCTCCGGGACGTTCGTCCGCCGGACTTCGGCGAGCGTCCGGCGTTTGTCGGACAGCAGGCCTCGACCGGGAAGGCCTACGAAGCATACGATGTCGACACGATTCGCCTGGCGCGCTCCTTCTTGGCGTAACAGAGCGCTGGCGCTCCTGCAGAACTGGCGCGGCGTCTGGCTTCGCCCGGCCGGACGCTTGGCACTCGGCGGGTTCATCTTCATCCTCGCCGCCGAGGCGTACCTGCTCTTCTGGCAGCCGGTCGGGCTCCCATCCGCTTTCCCCAACATCATTCCATTCAACACAGCGGCGGCGAAGTCGGCGTCCAGCGGGATGTTCCAGACCTTCAGGATGGGTGCGCCCGGGTTCTCGGGGCTGTCGGTGTATCCGCTGACGCTGGATTCAACCAACCAGGGCGGGGACGTGGTGTTCGAGGTGTGGGATGCTGCCGACCTGGATCCGCGTATCCGCGATGCGAGCGAACGTCTCGTGCGCCGGATGACGACGCCTGTGCACACGTTCGCACGCGCCCGGCGCTTCGCCTGGAATTTCGACCCGATCGAGGATTCCAAGGGGCATCGCTATCGCATTGCCATCCATGCTCCGGTCGGCGTCAGGCTGCTCGTGACCCAGGACCGCGCTGACCTGGAGGGGATGCTCATTGCCGAAGAGCAGCAGCAGGCGGGCCACCTGGCATTCGAGACTCGTGCCACGCGTGACACGGTGGCCAAGAGGGTGGCTGACCGCCTCCGTGCAGGCTCGCATCCGATAGCCCGCCTCGCGCTGTGGACGACGATTGCCGGGATCGCACACGTGGTCTTCCTCGGCGTTCTTCTGGCAGTTGCGGTCAGTTCCGAACCCAAGCCATAGGCTCTGTGCCCGCTGGCGCCAGCCACACCAAGAACAGTCCGGTGAACGCTTCGGTCCGCTCGAGAACCGTTGGCTCGGTGGCGATCGCCGCGATCATCTTCGCGTTCTCGTGGTTGTTGCGATTCAACGACCCCGGCGGCGCCTACGCCGGTCTGACCGACGACCACTTCTTCTACCTGGTGCGTGGCTGGCAGATCCTGTTCGGCGATCTACCTGTCCGCGATTTCGTTGACCACGGGGCGCCACTCTTCTACTATGTCGGCGCCGCGGTGCAGTGGCTGGGGGGCCGCGGCACGCTCCCCGAAATCGTCTTCTGCGTCACGGCGCTGTCGGTTGGGGCGGCGGCCACCTACTGGCTGGCGGCCAGGGCATCCGGGTCGAGGATGCTCGGAGTGGCCGCCGCGCTCTTCCAGATCCTGCTCGAGCCCCGCTTCTACAACTACCCGAAGATCCTCGTCTATGTCGTCGCGATACCGGCACTGTGGGCGTTCGCGGACCGTCCCACGCTCCAGCGGAGCTTCTGGATCGCGCTCGTTACGGTGATTGGCTCTCTGTTCCGGCACGACCATGGAGTGTTCGTCGCGTTGTCGATGGCGGCACTGCTCATCTTCATGAAGAGTGTCGGGTGGCGTGACCGCGCCCGGCATGCCTGCCTGTACGCGCTCATGGTTATCGCGCTGCTGTCGCCGTACGTCCTGTTCGTCCAGATGAACGGAGGGATGACGGCGTACCTGAAGGAAGCCTATGCCTGGGCCGAGCGCGATCGGGAGCGCGCCCCCGTGAAGTGGCCGGGACTCATGGATAACCCAGACGGGATCTCAGGGGACGCTCGCCACGGGGACGTCTTGACGCGCCCGGTCGCCGTGATCAGGGACAACCGGATCGCCTGGCTGTACTACCTGGAGATCGCGGTGCCGTTCCTGGCGCTCGGCCTCATGGGCCTGGCCTCGAGTGCCGGCCGGCAGGGGTGGCCCAACGCGGCCGCGAAGATCTCCACGGTTGCCGTCATGGGCATCGTGCTGAACGCCGGCTTCCTGCGGGGGCCGCTCGGGGCTCGGCTGGCCGACCCGTCGGTGCCCCACGCCATTCTCCTGGCGTGGATTGTTGCCGCGACGGTTCGGATGGTGCGAGGAGGATCCGCAGCGCTTCAACCACCTGCGGCGAAGTTCCCCCGGGTCACGGCGAGCGGCGTGGGACTGGTCGTCCTCGCCCTGGTCACCCTGCTGGCCGTGACGTTGAGCCACGATCTCCGACGGCGGCTCGACAAGGCCCGCCTTCTCGATGGGCCGTCAAAGGCCGTCGACCGCGCCGGCGACATCGCGAAGGCGTTCGCGTCAACCTGGCCGCTGGAGCGATGGACCGAGCACAACAGCCCTCGCGCGATGGATCTGACCTTCTACCTGCGGGACTGCACTCGACCAGCCGACCGCGTGTTCGTGGCGCCGTACTTACCGCAGGTGATCGCACTCTCGCAGCGCGCGTTCGCGGGTGGGCACGCCGATCTGCGGCCCGGGTTCTTCCGGAGCACCGGCGCTCAGAAGTTGACGATCGAGCGGATTCGCCGGCAGAGCGTCCCGATCGTCGTGCTGGCAGGCGGGGAGGGACACGAGGGCTTCCGCGGCTCGTTTCCGCTCATCATCGCCTATCTCGACGAGCAGTACCTGCCCGCCGGTGAACGGATTCTCGACGGGAACCTCACCCTGGCGTTCTTCGTGTCCAAGTCCGTGTCACCAGTACGCCGCTACGAGCCGCTGGACCTGCCCTGCTTCAGATGAACGAAACGCGCCGGCCGTCCTCAGCCTGCTGATCTCTCGCCCCGACCGAACGTCCGGTCGTACCACCCCTTCATGTCCAGCAGACCCTCGCGGAGCGAGACGCGCGGAGTGTAGCCACCGGTGAGCAGGCGCAAGCGCGTGGCGTCGGCGGACTTCCGGAAGCGACCCTCCGGCTTGGACGTGTCGAATACAACGGCCGGCCGAACGCCCGCCACCTCGCAGATCAGATCGACCAACTCCGAGATCGAGGTGTCATCCTCGTAACCGATGTTGACGGGCTCCGGGCCCGGTGCGCTTTCCACGACCCGAAGCATCAGCTCGGCCGCATCGCTGCCATGGAGGAGGTTGCGCCGCTGCTGCCCGCTGCCCCAGACGATGAGAGGATCTTCGCCGTCCATAACGCGCTTGACGAGAGACGGCACCACGTGCGCCGTCTGCGCGTCGCGCCAGCGGTAACGGCCGCCGTAAACGTTGAACGGGCGGACAATCGTGACGCGCATCCTGTGCTCGGCAGCGAAGTAAGTGCCCGCCAGTTCCTGGATGCGCTTGGCCCAGCCGTATCCTTCATTGACGGCTTCCGGTCTGCCCGAGAACGCCTCCAGCTCCGGTGTCGGCGTCGGGCCATCGTCTGGATACACGCAGGAGGAACTCACGACCAGGTAATCCGTCACGCCGTGACGTCTGGCCGCCTCGAGGGGCGCCAGTGTGCAGAGCAGGTTGTGCACCAGCATCTGGCCGTGGTGGCTGCGCGAGTAGTCCATGCCGAACGCGCGTGCGGCCAGGTTGAGCACCGCCGTCTTCCCGTGCATGTGACGGTCGCAGACGGCCGGGTCCGAGAGATCCGCTTCCACGAACTCGACACGACCCGCCACGGGGGCCAGAGCGTCCGGGTGCCCCGAGGCGAGATTGTCGACAACCGTGATCCGGGCACCCGAGTCGGCAAGCAGCGGAACCAGGTACGAACCCAGGAAGCCGCAGCCGCCGCCGACCAGAACCCGCTGCTCCCGCCAGTACGCCGCGCTCATCGACGACCTGTCCCGTGCGTCAGGCGTCACCACCCGCGTCCGCCTGACCCACGCGCCTGACAGGCAGGACGACGCGCCGCAACTCCACCAGCGGCGGCATCGCGGCCCAGTCGAAGTCGATGCGGAACGTCCGCGGCCCTACCTCCACCTGGGGGGCTTCCGCAAGACCCCACGTGTGGGGATTGTCGTAGCTCGCGGTCCGCGCATGCCAGCGCCCGCGACCCCACGGTGCCGTGCTGTCGTCGTACAAGGACTTGGAGCTCCGATGGCTGCCGATGTGGTCGACGTGATAGACGGGCCCGCCGATGTCGGCCATCCGAAGGCCGGCCCCATACGCCTTGACCAGGAAGTTGACGTCGATCCCGACGCGAGCCAGGCGGTAGACCTCGTTGAATCCCTTCAGACGATGCACGCTCTCTCGATCCGCCAGAAGGAAGTCACCAGCCGCGCCAGAGAGCAACGGCGGCGCGAGGGTCCCGCGCCGGGTCTGATTGCGTTCGTCGTCCAACATCTCCCAGGAGACGTGACTCTGGTCGATGCCCAGCTTCAGGTCGAACCGCGGCGCGCGGTAGACGGTGCCGGCCTCGAGGCGCCCCGACGCCAGCGAGGCAACCACCGACTCGCCGAAGAAGACATCGGTATTCGTCGACAGGACGAACCGGCCGGTCGCGCGCCGGAGACCGACATTCTTGGCGAGGTACTCCAGATACTTGATGCTCGGATTCAGGGATAGCTCGTCCTGGTAGCGCGGGTCCACGACGTAACAGGTCAACGCTGTGGCAGCCAGATCGGAGAACTCGGCGGCCAGCAGGTCGGAAAGATGGGGCCTGCCAGCGAGCGGAGACCACTCGACGAAGACGACCTCGTGATCGACGCCGTGCGCGGCCAGGTTCGTGTGGTTGAATCGCAGGGCCCGGAAGAAGCGCTCGTTGAAGTCGCCGCCGTAGTTATCGTTGCGGCCGGTGAGGACGATGCTGAGGTATGGAGGTGCGGAGGTGTTCACGTCACCTGTCCGTCGTCCGACGCCGGAGAAGCGGATCCCGAGCGCGGCCTGCGGGTCCGCGTGTCGAGCACGGTGATGGCGGCCTCCACGAGATCCAGCTTCGTCTCCGTCGACATCAGGTGTTCGTTCGCGACCTGGACCGCCCGTTCGGCTCGCGCCAGCTTGACCTTGATCCGGTCGCCCTTGGTTCGCCACGTGGCGATTTTGGCGGTCAGCTCCTGAACCTGCGCGCGGGACCGGCTCAGGTCACTCTGGAGCGCGGCCAGCTCTCTCGCGACCTCGTCAGCTCGAGACTTCGAAGCCTGGGCCTCGGTCCGGGCCGCGGCCAGTTGCGCCTTGAGTTCCTCGACACGGGACTTGACGGACTGGGCCTCGGCCTTGACCGTTGCCACCTGCGTGCTCAGAGCGTCAGCCCGCGTCTCGGCGGCGTCCAGGCGCTCGCGAAGAACACGGACGGTGCCCGCCGAGGCGAGCCCGATCGCGGCAAGCGCGCGTGTCATCAGCGAACGGAGTGCTGGCATGGTGGGATGGCGTCGCCGGTCGGACAGACGCGCCACGTTGGAACTCTACTACAGGAACCTGGCCGGGAATGACTATAATCTGCACTGATGAACCCCGAACAGGCCGCGGTGCTCGTGCGGCTCTTCCGGCCGATGCGCGCCCCCGCACTCGAACAGCAGGCGCTCGACGAATGACCTCCCCGTCCCGCCTGCAGGCGGCAACGATGTGGCTGTCAGCCGCAGTCGTGTTCGTCGGATCGTGGCTGTACAGGTTCAACGATCCCAACGGGTCGTTCGGTGGACTCACCGACGATCACTTCTTCTACCTCGTTCGTGGCTGGCAGATCCTCCTGGGCGACCTGCCCGTGCGCGACTTCGTGGATCACGGCGCGCCCCTCTACTACTACGTGGCGGCCGCGGTGCAACTCATCGGCGGCCGCGGCACGCTCTCGGAATTGGTCTTCTCGGCCGGCGCGCTGTCGTTCAGCGCGGCGTTGACATTCTGGCTGGCACGACGGGCGTCCGGTTCGATCGTCCTGGGACTCGCGGCGGCGGGGTTCCAGGTCCTGCTCGAGCCTCGCTTCTACAACTACCCGAAGATCCTGGTCTACGCGCTGGCGATTCCCGTCATCTGGGCGTTCATCGACGACCAGAGCACCCGGCGGCGCTTCTGGATGGCTGCCGTGACGGCAGTGGCGTTCCTGTTTCGCCACGATCACGGGGTCTTCGTGGCCATCGCCGCCGGTCTCGCGATAGCCTTGCTCGTGCGGCTGCCCGCGCGCGAGCGGGTGAAGCACGCGGTCGTCTACGTCGCGACGGTGATCGCGCTGGTGTCGCCTTACCTGGTCTTCATCCAACTGCACGGCGGAGTGGCCCACTACTTCCGGCAGGCCACGACCTGGGCCGAGCAGGATCGTGGCCGAACCCCGGCCGTCTGGCCGGGCCTCTTCGACAATCCCGACGGGGTCTCGGACGCCGCGAGCCGGGGCGGTCCGGTGGCGAGACCCGTCGCCGTCCTCCGCGACAACTGGGTCGCGTGGATGTTCTACCTCGAGATCGTCCTTCCATTTGTGGCGTTGGCCGGCGTGCTGGTGTCACGCAGGGGATTCCGGGCGCCCTGGCCATATGCCAGGGAGAAGATCGCCGTGGTGGCCGCTCTGGCCTTCGTGCTCGACGTGGGCTTTCTGCGGCACCCGCTGGCCGCGCGGCTGGCGGACCCATTCGTGCCCCACGCGGTGCTTGTCGCGTGGATGGTCGCCGCGTGCCTAGTGGTTCTTCGCCGGGGCCGCGAGGAGGTGTCACCCCGACTGCCCGGTGCCACGCGCGTGGCCGCCGGACTCTTCGCCCTGGCTACGGCGGTCATCGTGTTCGTGGCCGTGTCCGCGCTGACCTACGATCTGCACCGGCGCCTCGACAAGGCTGGCCTCGTCGAAGGACCGCGCCGGGCCGTTCGCCGCACCATCCTGGTGGGCAGCCGGCTGAAGCAGGTCTGGCCGCTGGAGAACTGGACCAGTCCGGACACCCCTGGCGTCATGCGGCTCGCGTTCTACCTGCGCGACTGCACGGGTCCATCCGACCGCGTCTTCATGCAGCCGTACCTGCCGCAAGTGCTGGCGCTGGCCCAGCGGGGCTTTGCCGGAGGACATGCCGACCTGCGTGCCGGGTTCTTCAGGACGCCCGAGGCAGAGGCACTCACACTGGAGCGGCTGCGGCGCCAGTCGGTGTCCGTCGCTGTCGTGGCGGCCGAACCGGAGTTCTCGAGCTTCCTGGAGGCCTACCCGCGAATCGCCGAGCACTTCGACGCGCACTATCGCACGGCGGGCGAGCAGGCGCTCGACGGACGGTTCTCGGTGGTACTGCTGGTTGAGAACTCGCTCGTCCCCACGGGCACCTACGCCCCCCTTGGCTGGCCCTGCTTCAGATAGGCGAACTCGGGGAGGAGGCGATGACGCTGTCGGAGAAGTGCCGGGCGCTCGAACGCCTCCTCGCATCGATGCCACCGGCGTCGGTCCTGCAGAAGCCACCCTCCAACAGCGCGGCTGATTTGGACACGCTGGGCGGTCGGGCTCCCTTTCCGATGGATCTGATGCTGGCCCGGTTGGGGGGGTTCACCGAAATCCTCTCGGACACCCGGGACGTCGGGACACCCATCGACGCGGCGATCGAGCAGATGCTGCTCGCCGACCTCGGCCTCGTGGCGGCCTACCTGCGCTGCCAGGCAGACGACCTCTCGGCTCGCCTGAACGCGGCGATCTCCGAGCTGCGCGAGGCACAGTCCGAACTCGCAGACGCCCTTCTGGCGACGCTCGCGACGCCTCCCGAGGCAGCAGGCGGAAGCGGCCACACAGCGGGGAAGCCGGACACCCTGACGGCGCTGGGCGTCAAGCACCGCACGGACAAGGCGCTCCACCACAAGTTCACCGAGGACTACAACACGGTACTCGAGCCGGTTCGTTTCGAGGTGACGTCGCTGCTGGAGATCGGCGTCTGCAAGGGGCGGTCGGTCCGGATGTGGCTCGACTACTTCCCCAACGCCACGATCACCTGCATCGACAACCGGGATGTTGGGGCGTTCCTCGAGGGACTCGACAGGGTCGAGTTCCTGCAATGCGCACAGTCCGACTACCGGACCGACCGCGTGTTCGACATCATCGTCGATGACGCGTCACATCGCGTGAAGGATCAGCAGGACACGTTCTCGAACCTGCTGGGCAACTGGAGGCGGTGCTACATCATCGAGGATCTGCAGACGTCGGGTGACCCCGAGTACGGATACGACGGTACCAATTCGACAATCGCGTTCCTGCAGGACTTCCAGCGCAGGAACGAGAGCACGTTCCACGTGAAGATCATCACGAAAGACAGCGGCAGCATCACCTCGATCGTCACGCGGCGATAGTGGCCCCCGCCCGGACTACCAGGTGACAGCAGAACAGTCTCCCGGCGGCTGCGGTCCGAAACGGGCAATCAACACCTCGCGAAGCTCGCGCCTGTCGCTGTCGCCGGCGAAGCACAGCAGGCGGCGGATGTCGGCGGTCGTCGGTTCGACGCCTGCGTCGAGGAGGAACGTGAGCGCGCGACGGCTCTTCCCCAGGACAGCCGCCTCGAGGGGCGTGACGGAGCGCGCGCGCCGGATAATACCGGCCCGCACGGGTTGAGGAGCCCTGAGGCTGGAACCAGCCCGAACGGCGGCCAGCAGGGCCGGAATGTCCCCCTGGGCGGCCGCTTCTGCGGCAGTCAGGGACGGCAACGGCCAGAAGGCTTGATGGATCGGGCCGACTCCAGACACCAACGCCATGAGGGCTGCGGCCAGCAGCATCGGCGGAAGCCCGACCACCGCGAAGGCGGACCCGAACAGGCTACCGGATCTCGATGAATCGCTGGACATGCCGTTCATCCGTGAAATGGGCGTGCGGGGTCCGCAAGTCGAGGGCCTCGCGCCGCAGGGTGTCGTAGAGCCGAACGGCGTCAGGACTGGCCGCCATCTCCGGGAAGTCGTCTGCGAGGGAATGATCAGCCCAGTCTGCCGACACCTTCGACGCGAAGCTGCGGAGGTTGTAGAAACAGCCGGCCGCGCGCGTGGTCCACAGACACGAAACGACGGCCAGGACCGACACGAGACAGAATGCGGGCAGCAGCCGGCGCGGCCGCGCGACCCACCACCGGCCGATTTCGGCCACCGCGGCAAAAACCGCCGACGCGTAGAACGCCGCAGCCACGCTGAGGACTTCGTCCTTCAGATACGCGTAGCTCATGACCGCGTTTGCGCCGGCCATCATCAGCCCCAGAAGCATCAGGCGATCGGCGTCGCCGAACTGCCGCCCGACGTAGCGCCGCCAACGTCCCAACACCAGTCCGACGACGACCAGGGTGGCCAACGCAGAGGACACGACGTGAAACACCATCCATGGCTGAAGGTGGCCATCCAGCCATGCCCGGACCACCGTCCAGACGCCGCCGCGCGGCTCTGACAGAAAGACGGTCGAGAAAGCCGACGCGACGTTGTACGCATAGAAGGGCAGGGGGTTGTCACCGAACCTGGCGATGAGCTGGGCCGGCTCCAGGCGTTCGAGCAGGAACCCCGATGCCCGCTCATCCAGGCCCGGGCCGCCCACGTGGATCACGGCGAAGCGCAGGTACAGGTAGCCGGCGACCAGCACGCTCGTCGCGACCAACGCGCGGCGCGATAATCCTCGCCAGCCGAGCAGGTAACAGCTCACGATCGCGACCCACACGAGCAGGCCGGACTCAATCACCAGCACGGCAATGGCAAGAGCCAACACCGCCGAGAGGTCGGGCAGCCAACCGGGGCGTCCGCGCGCAAGTCCCACAACCAGCAGTACGAGGGCGAGGATCTCGATGAAGTGGTTGATCGGGTAGGCCTCGCCCACGAGCATGAAGAACGCGTGGTGGCCGACGAGCACCATCGTCGCCACCGTCGCGGCCACGAACTCGATCGGTGTCCGGACCCTGAGCACCCGAGCGAATAGCACAAACGTCAGCAGGACCAGGCCGGCGTGGACCGCCTTGTACGCGGCGAAGTAGTGCCCGGACGAGAGGTCGAAGACCCACTTGACTTGCGCGAGGCGCAGTGGCCTCAGGTAGCCGCGGCTCCATAACCCGCTCATGAACATGTCGTACGCCGACGCCGCAGCCTGGGCATCGAGGATCGGACCCAATCCGTCGTGCAGTGTCAGGGGCGTGTGGAAGAGGCACCACGACAGTGCACCGGCGACGACGAGCATGAAGAACAGCGTCACCGCGCCCCAGATGCCTGGTCCATTCCGCAAGAAGGGCATCAGCATTACACCGCTACATGGCGTCCGAGCCCATCGTACCTGCCCGCCAGTGCGTTCCATCGTATCCGGAGCACATCGGCAAATGCGCGTGATCCCGTGCCGACGCGCACCCGGCTGCTGGGCCTGAAGGTCCACGTGATGGGAAGCTCGAGCATGGAGAAGCCGGCCCGGCGGGCCAGGAACAGGATCTCCACATCGTAGGCGAACCCGTCCAGCGTCTGATGGGGAAAGAGTGACAGGGCGGCCTGCCTGCTGAATAGCTTGAACCCGCACTGGGTGTCCTGCACGCCGGGCACGGCCACCAACCTGGCGAGCCAATTGAAGACCCTTCCGATGGCATGGCGCCGCCAGGGCTCACCGACGCGCCTCGCGCCAGCGGCTTCCCGCGAACCCATCACGACATCGGCGAGCCCTCGCTCGCCGGACGGGACAAAGAAGCTTTGCAGTGCACCGACGTCCATGGACAGGTCCGCGTCCGCCAGAAACCGCCAGGCGCCTCTGGCCGACAGCATCCCCTGGCGGACAGCGGAGCCTTTGCCGCGATGGGGCAGCTCGATGATGCGGATTCTCGCATCTTCCGGCATCGCGTCCTTCACGCAGGCCACCGTGGCATCCGTGCTCCCATCGTCGGCCACCAGTACCTCCCAGGTGGACGCCCAGGTGCGGAGGGATGCCGACCATTGGGCGAGAGTCTCGGCGATGCCGCGGGCCTCGTTGTAGGTGGGAATGACGATCGAGAGACATGGCTCGGGATCCGCAGTCAGCATCGGTGTCATCCCGATTCTGCAATGGGCCCAGCAAGGGTGTCGAGAGGCACGAGCGTTATGACGGCGACGCCCTGGGCCTTCCGGGCGGCGCTTCCGATTGACACGGCCGGGGTTCCGGCCGATAATTGCTCGTTCATCGCGTGAACACCCTGCCTCTCCCCGGCTGGGGGGCCTATTCTGCCGTGCGCCTCCGGTGTAAGCCACAGGCACGGAGTGTGCCGATTAGGCCCACCATTGGCTCGTAAACTCAGTACATTCAGTGACTTGCATCAGCGTAATCCTCGCAAGCGGGTCCGCCCATCGTGACGTCCCACGAAGAACACGCCCATAGGATTCTGACCGAGCTGGCGGCCGGGGCACCCCGTTCCCAGCGGCTTATCTCCCAGAATCTCGGCATCGCGCTGGGTCTCACGAACCTGCTCATCCGCCGGTTCGTGAGAAAGGGCTGGGTCCGGATGGTCCACGTCCGTCCCAATCGCTTCCTGTACCTCCTGACGCCGGCCGGCATGGCCGAGAAGAGCCGGATGACGAGGGCGTACCTCGATCGGTCCATCCGCTTCTACGCCACGGCGAGGGATCGGATCCTGGAGCGGTTCGCCGTGCTGTCCGAGGCGTGGCCGTCACGCCCTGGCGCCGCACCGGACGGCGACGAGCCGAAGCGCATCCTGTTCTACGGCGCCGGGGAGGTGGCCGAGGTCGGGTACATCTGCCTGCAGCACACCGACCTCAGTCTGGTCGGTGTCGTCGACGACAAGGCGAAGGACCAGGTGAGGAAGTTCTTCGATGTGCCGGTGTACTCCCACCGGCAGCTGGGCCGACTCGAGGCGCGCGGCGTCCGCTACGACGTCCTCGTGGTGATGTCGTTCACCGACGACGCGAGAATCACCAAGCGGCTGACGAAGCATGGCATCGCCCAAGAGCGGGTCTTCTGGATCTGACGGTCCGACACGGAATCGGTAGAGGGACGATGAAGAACGTCGCAGTCATCGGAGGTGCGGGATACAAGGGGTGCGTGCTCGTTCCGAAGCTGCTGGCGAAAGGCTGTGCCGTCACGGTCTACGACCTGATGCTGTTCGGTGCCGATGGTCTGCCCGCGCATCCGGACCTGACCGTGATCAGGGGAGATATTCGGGATACAGCCGCCTATACCCGGGCCGTACGCGGGGCCGATGCGGTCATCAACCTGGCTTGCCTCTCGAACGATCCGAGCTTCGAGCTGGATCCCGACCTGAGCCGGTCGATCAACTACGACTCGTTCGAGCCAATGGTCAGGGCGAGTGTCGCGGCTGGCGTGCGCCGGTACATCTACGCGTCCACGAGCTCGGTGTATGGCGTCAGCGACGCGCCCGAGGTCACCGAAGAGCACCCGCTCGTGCCCGTGAGCGAATACAACCGCTACAAGGGCCTGACCGAACCGCTGCTGCTCAAGTACCAGTCGCCGGGGTTCACGACCATCATCATCCGGCCCGCGACCGTTTGCGGCTACTCGCCGCGAACGCGGCTCGACCTGACCGTCAACATCCTGACGAATCACGCGGTGAACAAGCGTAAGATCACCGTCTTCGGCGGAGCCCAGAAGCGGCCGAACATCCACATCGACGACATCGCCGACCTGTACGTCGAGCTGCTGGACATTCCCGACTCGAAGGTGGCGGGCGAGATCTTCAATGCCGGGTACGAGAACTTCACCGTGTCGGAGCTGGCTGGCCAGGTGAAGCGCGTCGTCGAACAAGAGTTCCCGGAACTGGCGCCAATCCCCATCGAGACCACGCCCAGCGACGACCCTCGCTCCTATCACGTATCCTCGCGGAAGATCGCCGAGAAGCTCGGATGGATGCCGAAGCGCACGATCGAGGACGCCGTGCGCGATCTCTGCCGGGCGTTCCGCGACGGCAAACTACCGAACTCCCTGGCCGACGACCGGTATTTCAACGTGCGGACCGTCAAGCGGATCAACCTCAGGTGAGCCCAGCGCCGATGGCCGTCGTGACGGGTGGTGCCGGGTTCCTCGGCAGCCACATGGTGGACCTCTTGCTGGAGTCGGGCTTCCGGGTCCGAGTCATCGACAATCTGGCCGGCGGGCGCCTCGCCAACCTCGATCGTCACAAGACCGACCCGCGGCTCGAGGTCGACCTGTCGGACATCCGCGACGCACGGCCCGGGAGCACGCTGTTCGCCGGCGCGCGGTACGTGTTCCACTTCGCCGGCATCGGGGACATCGTACCGTCGATCGAGAAGCCGGTCGAGTACGTGTCGGTCAACGTCATGGGCACCGTCGCCGCGCTGGAGGCCGCGCGGGCTGCCGGCGTCGCGAAGTTCGTCTACGCGGCCTCCTCGTCGTGCTACGGCATCGCCACGGAGCTGCCGACGACCGAAGGGGCGCCGATTCACCCCGAGTACCCGTACGCCCTCAGCAAGTGGATGGGTGAGGAGGCCGTCCTTCACTGGGGCCGCGTCTACCGGCTGCCGGTGGTCTCGATCCGGATCTTCAACGCCTACGGACCTCGGTCCCGGACATCGGGCGCGTACGGCGCGGTCTTCGGTGTGTTCCTGGCCCAAAAGCTGGCGGGAAGACCGCTCACGATCGTCGGCGACGGCACGCAGACCCGTGACTTCGTGTTTGCCACCGATCTCGTCCGGGCCTTCCTGGCTGCGGCCCAATCGGACCGCACCCACACCTGGTACAACGCCGGTGCCGGGAGTCCCCAGTCGGTGAACAGGCTGGCCCAGTTGCTCGGCGGCGAGACGGTTCACGTACCCAAGCGTCCCGGCGAGCCCGATTGCACCTGGGCCGACATCAGCAAGATCCGGCGTGAGTTGGGCTGGACGCCCCAGGTGCCCTTCGAGACCGGCGTGGCCGAGATGCTCGCCCACATCCAAGACTGGCGGCACGCCCCGGTGTGGGATCCCGATTCGATTGCCGAGGCCACGAACGCCTGGTTCGCGGTGCTCTCGGGACGTCGCTCATGATGGATCACCGAGACGGCACGGACGACCGGTATCGCCGCAAGATCAGGACCCGCGACGAACTGCGGGAGATCCTCGGACCCCGCCCCAGGCAGCGCAAGGTCATCATGTGCCACGGCACCTTCGACCTCGTTCACCCGGGCCACCTGCGTCATCTCATGTACGCCCGCGGCCGCGCGGACATCCTGGTCGCGAGCCTCACGTGCGACGCCCACATCTCGAAGGCCGACTACCGCCCCTTCGTGCCTCAGCAGTTACGGGCCATGAATCTCGCGGCTCTCGAGATCGTCGACTACGTCATCATCGATGAGCAGCCGACACCGCTCGAGAACATTGCCTACCTCCAGCCCGACTACTTCGCGAAGGGCTACGAGTACGTCGCCGGCGGCGTCAATCCGCGGACCCAGGACGAGATCGATGTCCTGAGCCGGTACGGGGGCGAGATCATCCTCACGCCGGGTGACATCGTCTTGTCCTCGTCGCGGTTCATCGAGTCGACCCCACCCAACCTCGCCCCCGAGAAGCTTCATGCCCTTATGGAGTCGGAGGGAATTTCGTTCGCCGACCTCAGGCGGGCGCTCGAGCAGTGTCAGGGGAAACGCGTTCACGTGCTCGGCGACACGATCGTCGACTCGTACATCTACTGCACGCCCATGGGTTCGAGCACGAGCAAGACGCCGACCATCAGTGTGAAGTACGACGAACAGGTCGACTTCGCCGGCGGCGCCGCCGTCGTGTCACGCCACCTGCGCTCCGCCGGCGCAGAGGTCTGGTTCTCGACCATCCTCGGCGATGACGCGAACCGGGATTTCGTGCTGGCGGAGATGGACAGGCACGGAGTGCGGTGCCAGCCGGTGGTCGACCCGAGCCGGCCGACCACTCACAAGACGGCGTTCATCGCACACGGGTACCGCCTCCTGAAAGTCGACCGCGTAGACAACCGGCCCATCTCGGACCGGACGCTCGACCAGTTCAAGGCGGCTCTGATGGCGGCCGATGTCGAGGCGTACGTCTTCAGCGATTTCCGCCACGGGATCTTCAGCAAGGCGACCATTCCTGACCTCGTGAAGGCGCTGCGCCCCGGCCCGTTGCGCGTGGCCGACAGCCAGGTTGCGAGCCGCTGGGGGAACATCCTCGACTTCCACGGGTTCGACCTGATCACCCCGAACGAGAAGGAAGCGAGGTTCGCCCTCGGCGACCAGGACTCGGTCGTGCGGCCGATGGCCCTCGAGCTGTACAAGCGCGCGGCGTGCAAGACGCTCATCCTCAAGATGGGTGAGCGGGGCATGATGACCTACCGTGCCCCGTCGCACGACGTCCGGGCCTTCTTCCAGATCGATGCGTTTGCCAGCCGCGCCGTCGACCCCATGGGCGCCGGAGACGCTTTGCTCGCCTACGCCACACTCGCGCTGGTGGCAACGGACCACGCGGTCGTCGCGTCGATCCTGGCGTCGATGGCGGCCGCGGTGGCCTGCGAGCACGAAGGCAACACACCGGTGACCCCCGAGCAGGTCCTCGACAAGCTGACCGCGGTTGAGAAGCGGCTCGACTACTCATGAAGTGCCTCATCGTCGGTCTGGGCATCCAGGGCAGAAAACGGCTTGCCATCGCCGGTGCCGACGCGGCCGGCACCGTCGACCCCATCGTGCCGGGTGCGGACTGGCGGTCGGTCGAGGAGGTGCCGCTGGACGCCTACGATGCGGCCCTCGTGTGCACGCCCGACGCGCCGAAACTCGCGCTGCTGACCTACCTCCTGGGACATGGCAAGCACGTCCTGGTGGAGAAGCCGCTCCTCGCGAGGGACGCGGTCGAGCTGCAGGAGCTCGGCCGACTGGCTCGGCAAACGGGCGCAGCCTGCTACACGGCCTACAACCACCGCTTCGAGCCCCACCTGGTTTCCGTGAAGGACCTGCTCGACCGGAGCGCCATCGGCCAGGTGTACCAGGCGCGGTTCTTCTACGGCAACGGCACGGCGCGCGATGTGCGGAACTCGCCCTGGCGTGACCGCGGGCTGGGCGTCATTCCGGATCTCGCGTCGCACATGTTCGATCTGGTGCTCTTCTTCTTCGGGCAGCCTGCGGGCGATCCGGAGCCGTGGGCGTACGAGCGTTTCGAGAACGCGGCGTGTGACTACTTCCTGCTGGGATTCCCCGGTTCCCGCCCGATGCTCCGGATCGAGGGGACCCTCCTGTCATGGCGCAACAGCTTCTTCCTCGACATCGTCGGGGAACTCGGCAGCATCCACGTGACGAGCCTGTGCAAGTGGGGCCCGACGTCGCTCATCGTCCGAGACCGCAAGCTGCCCTCGGGCAAGCCTGACGAGCAAGTGCAGACACTCGAGCAGCCGGATCCCACGTGGGCGTTGGAGTACGACCACTTCAAGTCGCTGTGTGCCGTCGGTGGCACCAACCTCGACCATGACGTCTGGATCAGCCGGATGCTCAACCGGCTGGCCATCCGACTCGGCACAGAGCTCATCGCATGATCGGCTACGCCGGGCTCACGCACCTCGGACTCGTCTCGAGCGCCGCTGCGGCGTCGAAGGGCTTCGATGTCGTGGCCTTCGACCCGGAGCCGGATCTAGTGGCGCGGCTGCAGACCGGGCACATGCCGGTCGTGGAACCCGGGCTGCCCGAGATGCTGGACGAGCAGTCGACGCGCATCACCTTGACGGCCGATCCCGCGGCACTGGGGCGTTGCCGGGTCGTCTACGTGTCCGTCGATGTGCCGACCGACGACCAGCATCGCAGCGACGTGACGCCCGTCGAACGGTTGGTGCACCTGGTCGCCGGCCGCGTGGCGCCGGATACGGCCATCGTGGTCCTCAGCCAGGTGCCTCCGGGGTTCTGCCGGACCCACCAGGCGGCCGTCGAGGCGGCCGGAAGCCGGCTCTACTGTCAGGTCGAGACACTCGTGTTCGGCCAGGCCGTCGCTCGCGCGGTGGCGCCAGAACGTTTCATGGTGGGCTGCCCCGATCCTGCGGTACCTCTCCCGAGGGCGCTCACGAGCTTCCTCGGAGCCTTCGGATGCCCCGTCCTGCCCATGCGCTACGAGAGTGCGGAGCTCTGCAAGATCAGCATCAACATGTTCCTCGTGTCCTCGGTGGCCACGACGAACACGCTGGCCGAGATCTGCGAGGTGGTTGGGGCTGAGTGGCGGGAGATTGCGCCGGCCCTTCGTCTGGACCGGCGGATTGGGCCGCACGCGTACCTCTCGCCTGGCCTCGGTGTGGGAGGCGGCAATCTCACCCGCGACCTGGCCACGATCAGCCACCTCGCACGTCAGTACGGAACCGAGGCCGGGGTGGTTGAGGCATGGAATGCCAACACGCAGCACCGCAGGAACTGGGTGCTCCGCGAGCTGCACAGAGGTGTGCTGAGCCGACCCGGGCCCGTCGCGATCGGGATCTGGGGACTCACCTACAAGGAGAACACGGCGGTCACCAAGAGCTCGCCGGCGCTCGAGCTCATTGCCCGGCTTCGCGACGTCCCAGTCGCCGCGTTCGATCCTGCCGCCCGCCTCGATCGCGAAGCGGTTGCCCCCTGGCTGAGGATCGCCGGTTCTCCCCTGGAGGCATGCCGAGACGCCGATGCTCTCGCGATCATGACGCCGTGGCCGGAGTTCTCCGGAATCGACCCCGCCGCGCTCGTCGCCGTCATGCGGGGCCGCCTCCTGGTCGATCCCTACGGCATCATCGACGCGCACGCGGCGGCCCGTCACGGCTTCGTCCATCGTCGTCTCGGAACCGGCAGCGCCAGGTAACTGATGCTCGAACACCATGATCAGGCGCCGACTCCTCCCGAACGGGTCGTCGTGCTGGGTGCCAGGGGCTTCGTGGCATCGAATGTTGTTGGCAGCCTCGATTCTGCGGGCGTGCGCGTGATGGGCCTTCCATCGGCGGAGGTCGATCTGACGTCACCCTCCTCGGTCGACGCGCTGCGGTCGCGGCTGCGCGGCGACGATGCGGTGGTGTTCGTGTCGGCGCTCACTCCTGATCGGGGCAGAACCGTCGCGACGTTCATGCAGAACCTCCGCATGGGACAGCATGTGAGCGAAGCGTTGGCCGCGCGGCCATGCGCGCACGTCGTGTACATCAGTTCCGATGCGGTCTACGACGATGAGGCCAATCCCGTGCACGAGAGGTCGGTCTGTGAGCCCTCGTCCCTTCATGGGCTCATGCACGTCGTCCGCGAGCGGATGCTGCTCGAGACGACGCGCCAGAGCGGAACGCCACTAGCGATCCTCAGGCCAACGCTGTTGTACGGCGCCCGGGACACGCACAACGGGTACGGGCCGAACCGGTTCGTGCAACAGGCGCTTGCCGGCGCGCCGATTCAGCTCTTCGGCGGCGGTGAGGAACGGCGGGATCACGTACTTGTTGACGATGTCAGCCGTCTCGTCTCGCTCGTGCTGGCCCACCGAAGCGAGGGCGTGCTGAATATCGTGACGGGGACGTCGGTGCCGTTCGCCCGCGTTGCGGAGATCGTCGTGGAGTTAACCGGTCAGCCGGTTGCCATCCAGGCGTCGCCCCGGGCGAATCCCATCACGCACCGGCACTTCGACGTCTCCGCCACGATCGCGGCATTCCCGTCCTTCGCCTGCACGCCGCTCCGTGCGGGGCTCATGTCGATGATCGAGGCTTCACTGAGAGCGTCGTGACGGGGTCCCCTGACGAAGTCGCCGCGATCGTCCTCCTGCGCGAGGATGGGGCGGCGCTGCTGCAGCACCGCGATGACAAGCCCGGTCTGTCTCATGCCGGACTGTGGACGCCGCCTGGCGGGCACCGCGAGGCCGGCGAGTCGATCGTGGCCTGTGCTCGGCGAGAGTTCGAAGAGGAGACCCTCTACCGCCTTGGTGACCTGCACCTGCTGACCGCGTTCGTCGACGACCACGTCGACGGAGCCCCTCCGCTCAAGCTGACCGTCTTCTGGACGATGTACGACGGGGTTCAGCCGCTCGAATGCCGGGAGGGTCAGGCGCTCGAGTTCATCCGGCGTGAGGATGCGCCGTCCTACCCGATTCCCGGGTACCTGATCGATGTGTGGGACCGGGCCATTGCGGCGGGCACACGGGCCGGCCGACTCGAGGGCGGATCGTGAGAGAAGTGGCCCTGCTCGACGGCCTTCCGCGGTCGGCCCGCCCGATCGCCGAGCACCGGTCGGGCGACGAGCGCCATCGGGAAGTGGCCCGCCGGTTCGGGCGTGAGTACTTCGACGGGACCCGGAGCCAGGGCTACGGCGGATACCACTACGACGGCCGCTGGCTTCCAGTCGCCCGGCGCCTGCAGGACCATTTCGGCCTGGGCGCCGGGAGCCGCGTGCTGGACGTCGGGTGCGCCAAGGGATTCCTGCTGCACGATCTTCGCCAGGTGGTGCCCGGCCTCGCTGTGGCCGGACTGGACATCTCGGCGTACGCCCTCGGCCAGGCGCCGGGTGACATCCGGCCCGCTCTCGTCCGTGGCACGGCCGAGCACCTGCCCTTTCGCGACGGGAGCTTCGATCTGGTCCTCTCCATCAACACGCTTCACAATCTGGATCGGGCCGCGTGCATCCGGGCACTTCGTGAAATCGAACGAGTGAGCCGCCGGCACAAGTACGTGCAGGTCGACTCGTGGTTCACCGGCGAGCAGCGAGACAACCTCCTGAAGTGGGTGCTGACGGCCGTCACGTACTACGACCCGCCAGGGTGGCGGCAGTTATTCGCGGAGGCCGGCTACACCGGCGACTACTACTGGACGATCACCGAATAGCCGCCGTCTGCGCGGGAAGGGCATCCTGATGTCGGAAGCGTCCCCAGAGCCTCTCGATCGCGAGACGCTCACGCGTCTGTACCGCGACCTGGTCCGAATCCGGCTGGTCGAGGAGCGTATCGTCGAGCTGTACCCCGAGTGGGAGATGCGGTGTCCCGTGCACCTCTCGATCGGCCAGGAAGCGGTGGCCGTCGGTGTCTGCGCGCACCTCGGGCGGCGGGACTGGGTCATGAGCGGCCATCGGTCGCACGGTCACTACCTGGCCAAGGGAGGTGATCTGCGGGCCATGTTTGCGGAGCTCTACGGCAAGGCGACCGGCTGCACCAGCGGCAAGGGCGGGTCGATGCACCTCCTCGACCTCGAGGCGGGGTTCCTTGGCGCCGTGCCGATCGTGGCGAGCACGATCGCCATGGCGGTGGGCGCGGCGTGGGGGTCCCGACTCCGTGGCGAAGAACGCGTGGTCGCCGCCTTCTTCGGCGAGGCCGCCACGGAAGAAGGGGCGTTCCACGAGGCCCTGAACTTCGCGGCGCTCAAGCGGCTCCCCGTGTTGTTCGTGTGCGAGAACAACTTCTTCTCGGTCTATTCGCCCATGGCCGTCCGCCAGCCGCCGAACCGGCAGGTCAGCGATCTCGCCCGGGGCCACGGCATCGCAAGCTGGCAGGGTGACGGCAACGACACGAAGAACGTGTACGCGCTTGCCGGCAGTGCGGCGGCCCGAGCCCGGCGCGGTGAGGGTCCGGCGTTCCTCGAATTCCAGACGTACCGGTGGCGCGAGCACTGCGGTCCCTTCTACGACAACGACATCGGCTACCGGACCGAAGCCGACTTCCTGGCCTGGAAGGCACGATGTCCGGTGGCACGGCTCGAACAGGAGGTCGAGGCGCAAGGCGTGATGACCGCACCCGAGATCGGTCGTGTGCGCGCCACGATCGCTTCAGAGATAGACGAGGCGGTGGCCTTCGCAAGAGCCAGCCCGTTTCCTCCGGCGCACGACATGGCAGCCTTCACCTACGCCGAGTGAGCGTGACTACGGCCGAGGCAACGCGGCAACTGAAGTACCTCCAGGCCATCCGCGAGGCGACCGACCTCTGCATGGAGGCCGATGCGCGCGTCCAGATCATGGGACTGGGCGTGCCCGACCCCAAAGGGATCTTCGGGACCACGCTGGGCCTGCAGGCGAAGTACGGGTCCGAGCGGGTCTCCGACCTCCCGACATCAGAGAACGCCATGGCCGGAGTGGCGATCGGCTGCGCGCTGGCAGGCATGCGGCCTATCGTGACCCACCACAGACTCGACTTCGCGCTGCTCGCCATGGAGCCGCTGATCAACCAGGCGGCGAAGTGGCACTACATGTTTGGTGGGCGCGCCCGGGTGCCGCTCGTCGTCCGCATGCTCGTCGGCCGGGGATGGGGCCAGGGTCCCCAGCACTCCCAGAGCCTCCAGGCGTGGTTCGCCCACGTGCCCGGCCTCAAGGTCGTGATGGCGACCACGCCGTACGATGTCAAAGGGCTGCTCATCGCGAGCATCGAAGACGACAACCCGGTCGTCTTCATCGAACACCGCTGGCTCTACAACCTCAGCGGGGCCGTGCCGGAAGGGCTGTACCGCGTTCCCATCGGCCGGGCTCGGGTGATGCGTGAGGGGTCAGATCTCACGATCGTGGCGACCTCCTACATGGCCGTGGAAGCACTCAGGGCGGCGGCGTGGCTCGGCGACCACGGTATCGGCGTCGAGGTGGTCGATGTCCGTTCGCTCAGGCCCTGGGACGACACCACCATCCTGGACTCGGTGGCCCGCACGCGCCGCGTCATCGTGACCGACACGGGGTGGGCGACCGTGGGGTTCAGTGCCGAGGTCGTGGCCCGGATTGCCGAACAGGGGATCCCGCTCGCCACGCCGCCGCGGCGCGTCTGCCTCCCGGACTGCCCAACCCCCACGTCTCCGGCGCTGGCGGCGCACTACTATCCCCGCGCCATCGACCTGGTGCGGGTCGCTTCACGAATGCTGGACGTCGCCCTTCCCGAGTGGCGTGACATCCCGCTGGCCCATCTCGACGTCCCGGATCCCAGCTTCACGGGGCCCTTCTGATCGGTCGCCCGCATGCCCGAGCAGAACGTCTTCATCCTCTCCGCGAGCGCGGACATCGGCTGCGCGCTCGCGGGCCATTTCGCCGACGATGGGTGGCACGTGGTCGGCACGTACCGGTCCCGCGCCGGCGTTGCCGCGCTGGAGGGGCGGCCCAATGTGACGGTAATCGCTTGCGACGTTGAGTCGCCGGCGAGCGTCGCCGGCGCAGTTGCCGCTTACACGAGCCTGCAGCGGCCGTGGGACCTCTTCGTGTCCGCCGTGGGCCGACTCGATCCGATTGGTCCCTGGACCTCTCTCTCATTCGAGGCGTGGGAGAAGTCCGTCATCACCAACTCCACGGCACAGTTGCGCGTCCTCCACGCCCTGTATCCCCTGCGACGGCCGGGTTGCGAGGTCCACGCAGCCTTCTTCGCAGGTGGCGGCACCAACAACCCGCTCACGAACTACTCGGCGTACTGCGTGTCAAAGATCCTGCTGATCAAGATGTGCGAGCTGCTGCACGACGAGGTGGCGGATCTGAATGCCTTCATCATCGGACCTGGCTTCGTTCCGACCAAGATCCACCGCCAGACACTGGCGGTCCCCGACGTGGCCGGTGAAGGCCACGCGAAGACGATCGAGTTCTTTCGTCACGCCGACCGCGCCCTGACCTCACGCGACCTCTACGCGTGCATCGGGTGGTGCATGGAACAGGGCCGGGCCGTGGTGGGCGGACGCAACATCGCCGCAGCCCACGATCCGTGGCAGGACGGTGGCGTGGCGCTCGCCGCCTCGTTGCGGGACGATCGCGACAGGTTCCGCCTGCGTCGCGCGGGGAATGCGATCGCGGGCGGACGCGATGGAGTCGAGGAGCCGTGAACGACAGGCCCAAGACGGCCGCGCAGGCATACCGGGAGGGCACCGACCATCAGTTCGACCAGCAGGAGCTCACCCTCGGTCCATGGACGTCCTTCAGCCTGGTCCACGATCCGAAGCACATGACGTTCGTCCTCTCCCGTTACAAGTTCTGCGCCAAGATGCTCGAGGGCAAGCCGCGCGTCCTCGAGGTGGGGTCGGGCGACGGATTCGGCCTGCCGATCGTTGCCCAGCACGTCGGACACGTGTACTGCCTCGACTGGGATTCGCGCCTGCTGGAGGGCAACGCGCGCCGGCTCGCCCACCTGAAGAACGTCACCTACCTCCACGTCGATCTCAACAGGGAGAGCCCGCCCATCATCGTTGACGCGGCGTTCTCGATCGACGTCATCGAACATCTGGAGCCGGCCACCGAGGCCACCTTCATCGAGAACATCGTGGGGTGCCTCACGCCGGAAGGCGTGCTGGTGACGGGGACGCCCAATCTGACCGCGGCCGCGTGGGCGAGCCCGCGCAGCCAGGTCCAGCACATCAATCTGAAGAGCATGGCCTCGCTGCGCGAGCTCATGGAGCGCTACTTCGAGAACGTCTTCATGTTCGGCATGAATGACGAAGTGGTGCACACGGGTTACGCGCCGATGTGCCAGTACATCTGGTCGGTCGGCGCGGGCAAGAAGCAGCGCTGATCGGTCGGCCCGAGGACGGGTCGTGAAGCTGTCCGACTTCATTGCCGGGTTTCTCGCCGCCCAGGGCATCCGCCATGTGTTCGCCATCACCGGCGGGGCCTCGCTGCACATCATCGACTCGGTGGCGCGGACCCCGGGAATCGACTACATCTGCCCGCAGCACGAGCAGGCCGGGGCCATGGCGGCCGACGGCTACGCCAAGGCCACCGGCAACCTGGGCTGTGCTCTCGCCACGAGCGGGCCGGGGGCCACGAACCTCCTGACGGGCATCATCTGCTCGTGGTTCGACTCCGTGCCCGTGCTCTACCTGACCGGACAAGTCACCACGTTCCGCCTGAAGGGAAACACGGGCGTCCGGCAGATGGGCTTCCAGGAAACGGAGATCGTTGAGATCTGCCGGCCCGTGACGAAGTACGCCGTGATGGTGACGGACTGGCGGAAGATCCGCTGCGAGCTCGAGAAGGCCGTTCACATCGCCAGGAGCGGGCGTCCGGGCCCGGTCCTGGTGGACGTGCCCGACGACCTGCAACGGATGGACATCGATCCCGCCGAGCTCGAAGCGTTCGACCCCGGACCGGCACGCCCCGCACCGGCCGTCCTGCCGGCCGATCTCGACCGGGTGATCCCGCTCCTCGGGAGAGCGTCGCGCCCGGTCCTCATCCTGGGATGGGGCGTCCGTCTTGCCGGGGCCGTGGACGACGCCGTCCGGTTGGCCGAGCGTCTCGGCTTTCCGGTTCTGCTGACATGGCCCGCGCTCGACTTCATGCCGGCCTCGCACCCGCTCGTCATCGGCGCCTTCGGGACCCACGGCACGCGCTACGCCAACTACGCCCTGCAGAACGCCGACCTGGTGCTGGCCGTGGGCGCCAGACTCGACACACGCGAGGCTGGGAGCCCCTACGCGGACTTCGTCAGGGGCGGGACGAAGATCGTCGTGGACATCGACCCCGCGGAGCTGCGGAAGCTCGGCGCCTTCGGCATGCAGGTCGATGTTGCCATCCACAGCGACGCCGGGGAGTTCGTCCGGGCCATGCTGAAGCGTGAGCAGGAATTGCCCCGTCCGGACCTCGGGGCCTGGAGGAACCGGATCGACGACTGGAAACGGCGGTACCCGATCTGTGCGCCCGAGTACCGCCGCGATCGCGCGATCAACCCCTACGTGTTCGTCGAAGAACTCGCGAAGGCGGCGCAGCCAGGGGAACAGGTCGTTCTGGACACGGGGTGCGCGCTCGCGTGGATGTGTCAGGCGTTTCAGTTCAAACAGGGACAGCGCCTGTACCACGCCTTCAACACGACGGCGATGGGCTACGCTCTCCCAGCCGCGATCGGCGTGAGTTTCGCCACCGGCCACGCGCCTGTCACGTGCGTCGCCGGCGACGGAGCCCTTCAGATGAACATCCAGGAACTGGCGACGATCGTGCGGCACCGCCTTCCGATCAGGATCTTCCTGATCAACAACCACGGTTACGGCATGGTCCAGCAGACCCAGGAACAGTGGCTCGGCGGCCGCTACGAAGCCACCACGGTCGAGAATGGGCTCGCGTTCCCGGACTTCGTCAAGGTCGCGCGCGCCTACGGCATTCCCACCGTCACGCTCAAGCGGAATGCGGATGCGGCCGACCGCATCGGGCGCGTCTATGCCAGTTCCGGTCCGGTCTTCTGCAATGTCGAGTTCCGGCCACACCACCAGGTGATCCCCCAGGTAAAGTTCGGCCGCCCGATCGAGGACGGCGAACCGCTGCTGCCTCGGACCGAGTTCTTCGCGAACATGCTGGTCGAACCCACGGAAACCTCCAGGATCGATCACGAAGAGCCCGCCGCAGCGAGCACGATACCGGACGAAGGAAAGGCGTGAGGCGTTGAGGTGAAGACCTACATCATCCTGGGAGGCAATGGCGTCTTCGGCGTGCATACCGCGTTCTACCTGCTCGAGCACGCCGGTCCGAAGAAGGTGATCTGCGTCGGGCGCAACCCCGAGAAGCCCGAGCCATTCACGCTCAACCTCGGGCGAGGCGATTCTCGCTACCAGTATCACCAGATTCACGTGGTCTTCGAGCAGGACCGGCTCTTCGATCTCTTCGATCGGGAGAGGCCCGACATCATCATCAGCTACGCCGCGCAGGGAGAAGGGGCCGCGTCATGGAAGCGCTCCTGGCGCTTCTTCGACACCAACAGCACGGCGATGGTGAAGATGACCGAGGCGCTGATGTCGCGGGACTACCTCGAGCGGTTCATCCAGATCGGCACATCGGAGCTCTACGGTTCGGTGGACGGGCCGGTGCCGGAAGATGCGCCGATCAGACCCACGAGTCCGTACGCCGCGTCCAAGGCGGCGTACGACCTGTACCTGATTTCGGTCGCGAACGTCGTGAAGTTCCCCATGAACATCATCCGCCCGTCGAACGCCTACGCGCCGGGCCAGCAATTGCACCGCGTCATCCCACGGGCGGTCCTGTGCGGGCTCACCGGCCAGAAGCTGCCGCTCCAGGGTGGAGGACGGGCCGAGAAATCGTACATGCACGCTCGGGATCTCGCCCGTGCGATCCACCTGGTCTCCGAAGGCGCGCCGCTCGGGCGCGTCTACAACGTTGGACCCGAACGGCCGATCTCGATTCGCCACCTCGTCGAGAAGACGGCCGAGGCCCTGGGGATGCCCTTCGAGCAGCTCTGCGAGGTGGTGCCGGACCGCCTCGGCCAGGACTCCAGGTATTGGCTCGACAGCAGCGCCATCCATCGCGATGTCGGATGGAAGCCACGCATCTCCCTGGAGGAAGGCCTGAAGGACATGGTCGAGTGGGGACGGAAGTACCTGCCCCAATTGAGACTCCTGTCGTCCGACTACGTCTTGCGGGCGTGATGGCGTGCCCATGACCCCTTCATCCGGGAGCCTCTGATGCGCTGGCTGAATCGAGTTGCATCGCGCGCCCGGGTGGCATTGCGGCGGCTGCTGACCTCGACAGACGAGGAGCACCTCAGAGAAGCGGTCGAGCACCTCAGATTCCTCAGGCGGCACTGGGACAAGCAGCGAGAGCGGGACCACGAAGACCGCACGGGCCGGAAGGTCACGGACAAGCGCTTCGAAGCCGATCTGGCTCGCATCGAACGCCTGGTCTCGAAGTCGGTCACGGAGATCCGCCGGGAACAGCAGAGCCTCGCGGCCGGCGTCAACACCTTCGCCGAGGCCGCAACGCTGTTCCGGGGCCATCGCCGTACCGAAGAGCGGCTCCGGCGGCACCTCGCCCATATGAGGTCGACGAAACGTCCGATTGTGGTGGGGCCGTGGACGGGTGAGGTCGGATTCGAGCTTCTGTACTGGATCCCCTTCGTGACCTGGGCCGTGAACACATTCGACGTGCCACCCGAGCGCCTGATCGTCGTGTCTCGAGGCGGGACCGGGCTCTGGTACCGGGGTTTGGCCGACCGGTACATCGATGTCTTCGACCTGATCACCGTCGACCGCTTCCAGGTGGCCACGTCGCAATCACGGAAGCAGCTGCGGATGACGGAGCTCGACAGCGAGATCATTGCTGCCGTGCGCCAGCGCCTCGGGTGCGCCATCCATCTGATGCACCCCAGGCTCATGTACCAGGCGTTCACGCCCGTCTGGAAGGACGGCGAAAACCCGGGCATCCTCGATCGCCTCACGTGCCACCGCAGGATCGACGTCGGACAGCACGAGAGACCGGCGGGCCTTCCCTCTCGGTACGTCGCGATGAAGTGGTACTACAGCCTGGCGTTTCCCGAGACTCCGGAGAACCGCAGCTTTGTCCGGCGAGTGATCCGGCAGGTCAGCGAACAGGTGCCGGTGGTCTTGCTGGCGACCGGATCGGGCGTGGACGACCACAGCGAGCACACCGAGGCCACGTCCTCGCGGGTCCTGACGCCTCCCATTGGTGACGATGTCAGGGCGAACCTCGAACTGCAGACCCGCATCATTGCCGGGGCCGAAGCCTTCGTCGGCACCTATGGAGGGTTTTCGTATCTCGCGCCGCTGCTGGGCGTCGCCACGCTGGCGTTCTACTCGGAAGGTCACACCTTCAGCCGGACCCACCTGAACTTCGCCCAGCAAGTCTTCGCGCACCTTGGTGCCGGCACATTCATCCCTCTGGACGTTCGCCACGCGGCCCTCGTTGCCAGCTACGGCACGGCCCTCCCGACAGCCGCCGACCCGGCAGGCTCCTCGAGCATGCGTGGTGTCCAGGGAGAGGTCGACCGGGAGTCGTGACAGTCGAGTTCCTTTACGCGGTCGACGGCCTCCTGATATCGCGGCCAAATGGACGCCAGTTCGGACACCTGGCGCTCGAGATCTTGATGTCCATGGCGGAGGCGCGAGCCAGGCGAGTGCCATTGTGCATTCTGCCGCCGAGGCGTCCCGTCAACCCGACGCTTCTGGACCTGGAATCCGAGGTCGTGCACCGGGTTCATCCCCGGTTGCCCGCGCGGGTCGGCTACCGGGCCCGGCTTGCGGCAGCCGATGTCGTCCGGCTCATCCGTCCCAAGGTGAGCCGGGTCACAGACTCGCTTCGAGACGAGCTGGGCAAGGAGCTGGCGTCACATGTCCTCGATCCGACCCTACCCGATAATCTGCGCGGCTACCTGAGACAGCTCAAGAGGAGCCTGGCAGGAGACCAGGCAAGGACGGCGGCCAGAAACGGGCAGATCGTGCCGTACTTCCACCGCCGCCTGATACGAGACTGCCTTCCCGTGTACTTGCCGGCGGACGTCCATGAACGGGCGTGCACGGAAGCCGAACGCCTCGGCATCGGCCGGACGAGCCGCATCGTCACCATCCACGCCCGCGAGGGCGGGTTCAAGATGGGGTACGAGGTCCACGAGAAGCACCGGCGTCTGGGCAGCACGGACGTCCGCGACGATGGCGCCCGCAATGCCAGCATCGAGACCTACTTCGACGCCATCGACCTGCTCGTCGCAAGAGGCTACACCATCGTCCGCCTCGGCGACCGGACGATGACCCCGCTGCGACGGGCGGGAGTCGTCGACCTGGCCACGTGCAGCGGCGCCACGGCCAGAGTGCAGGTGCACAGCCTGATGCGGAGCGACTTCCTCCTCTCCGGTGAAGCCGGACCCGTTGGCGTGAGCTACCTGACGAACACACCTGTTCTCAATGTCAACGTCACGGATCCGATCAGCTCGTATCCCGTCAGGAAGGACGGGATCTACGTCTTCAAGACCGTCGTCGATCGGTTCACCGGCCAGGCGCTGAAGCCTGTGGACCTCCTCGGGGCCGACTACCTCGCGCACCTCCGCGACACCGGCCGATTCGCGTACGTGGACAACACACCGAAAGACATCGTCCTGGCGGTCGAAGAGATGCTGCAGGGCCTTTCGAACCGATGGTCGGAGTGCGAGGCACAGGCGGTCTTCAGGGATCGAGCCACCGAGGCTGCCGAGGCGTATCGCCGGGAGCTGAGCTACGTTCGCAAGTGGGGCGCGGATGACGGGTTCCTGGGAGACGGGCGCATCGCACGGTTCCTCGCGGAACGCTACGCCGATCGAGGGGTCTCGGCTCCGGCATCGATGGCGCCATGAAGATCCTGTGGCTCATGCGCCATGCCGGGTTCGTTCGGAACTACGACCCGCTCATCAGGCTGCTGGACTCTCGCGGTCACCGCGTTCACATTGCCTACGAAGGCGACCGGGACAAGTTCGGAGAAACCGTGCTGGCGGATCGGCTGGCGGCGGGGTGTGCCGGTGTCAGTTACGGACTATGTCCGCAGCGGGAGGACAACACCTGGAACACGCTGGCGACCATCGCCCGCACCCTGCTCGACTACCTCCGCTATCTCGATCCCCGCTATCGAAACGCGCCCCTGCTGCGGCAGCGAGCCGAGAAGTTCCTGCAGAAGGGCTACCTCACGATCGCGGGGCTGGTGGCGAAGGCCGGACCGTCGGCGGTTCGCGCGCTGAGTGCCCTGTTGAGGTCGATTGAATCGGTGCTCCCACCGAGCCGCGCCATTGCCGAGTTCCTTCGCGAGCAGGCGCCCGACCTCGTCGTCGTGACGCCGCTCGTGGACTTCGGGTCGCCGCAGGTCGACTACATCAAGGCGGCGCGGAGAAGCGGGATCCCCTCGGCCCTCGGCGTCGCGAGCTGGGACAATTTGACGAACAAGGGAACGGTCAAACTGGCGCCCGACCGCATCTTCGTCTGGAACGAAGTCCAGAGAAGCGAGCTCGTCGAGATGCATGGCGTTCCAGCGGACCGTGTGGTCGTGACCGGAGCCCAGATCTTCGATCACTGGTTCGGCTGGACGCCAAGCCGTACGCGGGAAGTGTTCTGCCGCGACGTCGGTCTGGCGCCAGACCGGCCCATCCTCGTGTATGTCGGATCCTCCTACTTCCTCGCGCCGCACGAGGCGGCGTTCGCGGTCAGGTGGCTGGCCACGCTCCGGTCGACGCCAGGAGTGCTGGCCGGCACGGGGGTGCTGTTCAGGCCCCACCCCAACAACTTCGACCAGTGGGGCCGCGTCGACCTGAGCGGGTTTGCCAATGCCTGTGTCTGGCCCCCGCCTGGAGCCGATCCGTTCTCGCCCAATGCCAAGAAGGATTTCTTCGACTCCCTCTACCACAGTGGAGCGGTGGTCGGTGTGAACACCAGCGCCCTCATCGAGGCCGGCATCGTGGGGCGACCGGTCTGCGCCGTCCTGGCGCCCGAGTTTGCCCACTCCCAGGAGGGAACGCTGCACTTCCGGTATCTCTTGCAGGTGGCAGGAGGGGTAGTGCGGGCGGCAGACAGCATGCGGGCGCACATCGAGGACCTGGAAGCGGTCCTCGCGCCCGGCCACGACACGGCAACACAGAGCCGGCGGTTCGTCGAGGCATTCGTACGTCCGTTCGGACTCGACATGGCGGCGACACCGCTGCTGGCGGAGGCCGTCGAGGCGTGCGCCTCGCTGGACGTCAAGGCAACGGGACCCTCCTGGTGGGCTCCGGCGGCTCGAGCGGTCCTCTGGCTTCCTGCGATCGTGCTCAGAAGCCTCTGGTCGACCAGGAACCGGCCCCTGTGGGCAGGTCTCTTGATCCGGCCCGCCGTCGCTGTCGCGGTCGGCGTCCTCGCCGTGGCGTTTCGGCTGCAGGCACTCGTGACGCCGGCGTGGAACCGAGGGAGACGCGCGCGGGATCGTGCAGCGCGGCGCGTCAGCCGTTCCCTTCGGCGGGCCAGACACGAAGGCTCTCAGCGGGTCCGGCGATTCGGCGGCCTGTTGTCGAAGCGGGTGCGGAGGGGGCTGAAGACAGTCCGCGGGTTCGCGCGACGCGGGATCAGGGGTGCCGTGAACGGGTTGTTGCGGTGAAGATCCTCTTCTCCACCAGCCACTTCGGGTTCCTTCGCAATTTCGAGCACGGCCTCGCCGAGCTCGCACGGCGCGGTCACAGAATCCACCTCCTGGCAGACCGGCGGGACACGCTTGGCGGCATGCGCACGCTCGAGAACCTCCAGCGGGTGGCGAAGGACGCCTTCACGTGGGAGATCAGCCCGAGCGTGAAGAGCGACCCGGCGCATCTGCTCAAGAAGTCGCTCCGGCTCACCCTCGACTACTGGCGCTACCTGGATCCGGTCTACGCGAGCGCCGTCGCGCTGCGCGAGCGCGCCGCCCGGGAGGTGCCGCGACCGGCGGTGCGGATCGGGAATTGGAGCCTGATAGGGCGCCACCCGCCCGTGCGACGGATGCTCTCCGCGGCCATCCGCGCGATGGAACGTGCAGTTCCCGGCGCCCCCTTCGCTGACGACGTGCTCCGGACGCACGCGCCCGACGTGTTCATGGTGACGCCGCTGCTCTATTTCGGCTCGCAGCAGGTGGACTACGTTCGTGCTGCCCGCCGCCGTGGCATTCCCAGCGTGCTGTGTGTCGGTTCATGGGACCACCTGACGACCAAGGGCCTCATTCACGAGATACCGGACGCGGTGACGGTGTGGAACGAGGCGCAACGGGAGGAAGCGGCGTCGTTACACCATATTCCGGCGGGAATCGTGCGCGTCACCGGCGCGAGCGCCTACGACCACTGGTTCGCCGCCGCGCCGACGCTGACCAGAGACGAGTTCTGCAGCCGGACAGGGCTGCCGGCCGGGTCGCAGATGCTCTGCTACCTGTGCTCATCACCCTTCATCACGCCCTACGAGGTCGGCTTCGTGAGGCGGTGGCTCCTCGCGCTACGCGCGGCGCCGGACGCGCGCCTGCGGAGCGTGGCCGTGCTGATCCGGCCGCACCCGCAGAACGCCGATCAATGGCGCGACGAAGAGCTGTCGGCCCTCGGACCCGTCATCATCTGGCCGCGGGCTGGCTCGAACCCGGTGGACGCTGGAGCGCGGGCCGACTACTTCCACTCGATGTACTACAGCGCCGCAGTGGTTGGGGTGAATACGAGCGCCCTCATCGAGTCGGGCATCGTCGGCCGGCCGGTGTTCACGGTTCGGACCCCGGAGTTCTCGGGAACGCAGGACGGCACGCTGCACTTCCAGCACCTGAAGCAGGTCAGTGGGGGTCTGCTCGTCGAAGCAGCGTCGCTCGATGAGCATGTGGCCCAACTCGGCGCGCTTCTCGAGAACCCCGGCGCGTTCCAGAACCGGGGCCGCGCGTTCATCGAGACGTTCGTCCGGCCGCACGGTCTCGACCGTCCGGCCAGCCCGATTCTGGCTGACGCCATCGAAGAGGTCGCACAACGGCCGATCGCAGCCCGAGGCCCCGGATTGTCCAGCGCGGTTCTCAGACCGGCGGCCATGGTGCTGGCGCGCCTGGCCCGACGGTTGCGGCGGAGCCCGAAAGAACCGCCATCCCCGGGCGCGGATAGGGCGCCTCGCGGGCGACGGTTGCTGTTCGTCATGCGCTCGCCCGAGTACCTGCGCTTCTACGACGACACCTTGAAAGCACTTGCTGCGCGCGGTCTCGATGTCGTGCTGGCGGTCAATGCCACCAAGGGACCCAAACAGGCCCGGTTCAGGGGAGGATCCGACGGCATCCGGTACATAGGGGACGTGCCGGCACGCTGCGACGCATGGGGTTCGCTGGCCGACTGGGTACGGGGCACGATGGACTTCATCCGCTACCTGGATCCCCGTCTGAGCCACGTCCCGGCCCTGCGGGCACGCATGAAGATCAAGGCCCTTCCGGGCTTCTTGCGGTGGCTGGACCGGTTCCACCAATGGCCGCCCGGACTGGTGCGAAGCGCGCTCGGCGGTCTCGCGTGGCTCGAGACCGTCGTTCCGCCGGGCCGCCGCGTGGTGCAGTTTGTCAAGAGCGTGAGCCCGAACGCGGTGCTCGTCACACCTCTCGTCGAGGCGGCGTCGGATCAGATGGACCTGGTACGGGCCGCCCGCGCCAGCCGGATACCCGTGGTCGCCTGCATCGCGAGTTGGGACAACCTCACGAACAAGGGGCTCCTTCGCATCGAGCCGGATCTCGTGACCGTGTGGAACGAGGCCCAGAAGCGCGAGGCCGTCGAGTTGCACGATGTGTCGGCGGAGCGGGTGGCCGTGACCGGCGCACAGGCCTTCGACCGATGGTTCGACCGCGAGCCCAGCCGCACGCGCGTGGAATTCTGTGCCATGGTCGGCCTGAATCCTGCGCGGCCGATCATCCTCTTCACCGGCTCGTCGTTCTTCATCACCGGCAGGCATTCGGAGGTGCCGTTTGTTCGAAGCTGGGTCGATGCGGTGCGGAACGCCGGCGACGCGTCCGTGCGTGAGGCGAACATCCTGATTCGCCCCCATCCGTACAACGCCGACCAGTGGGCGGGGGCGGATCTCTCGGACTTGACCGACGTGGCGATCTGGCCGCGCGGCCGGCACGATCCCACCAACGAACAGAACCGCGGCGACTTCTTCGATTCGCTGTTCCACAGCGCGGCTGTCGTCGGCATCAACACCAGCGCCATGATCGAAGCCTCGGTCATCGGGAGGCCGGTTCACACGTTGCTGAGTGAGGGTTTCGGCGCCAAACAGGAAGGGACCGTGCACTTCCAGCACCTGTTGCCGGAGAACGGGGGCTGCCTCATCGTCGCCAAGACACTCCCCGAGCACCTGGACCAACTGGCCGCGTCGATTGCCGCGCCCGACGCGGCTCGGGCCCGGTCGGAGCGCTTCGTCGCCACGTTCCTTCGACCACACGGCCTCGAGAAGGCGTGTGTCCCGATTCTCACGGATGTCCTCGAGGGCGCAAGCGCGCTGACGCCGCTGCCGTTTCTGGACGGGGTGGGGGCGGTGGCGCTCAGGTTCATACTGGCTCCGCTCGTCGGTGGCGTCTGGCTGTTCCGCCGCGGCCCCGGGCGTGTGCTCGGGCCCGATTTCGGCCGCTTCCGGAAGAAGGTCCGGTTCGCCGTCCACCGTCGTCGAAAGAGCATCCTTCGCGCCCTGAAGCAGGTCCCGCGGACCGCCGCCTGGCGCCGTCTCGCCAAGGCTGCCCGCGACGCCTCGCGCGCGGCACGGACGGCGGCGTCGAGCCTCCCGAAACGCATACGACGGGTTGGCCGGCACGCGCGCTACGGCGTGGCGACGCGCGTCAGAGCCATCCTGGGCGCCAACAAGGAAACCTGACATGGGTGAAGCGACGCAGGATCGGGATCTGCTGCTGCCCTACCGGCACATCGGCGACTACGAGCCGGTCGATCTGTCGCGACTGCGGCCGAAGGACTCCTACCGCCGTCTGTTCGAGAAGCGCACGCATGCGATCGACGAACTCGTGGCGAAGCACGGACGGATTCCGCCTGAGCTGCTGGTGCCCAGATCCTGCCCGACCTGCGGCGCACGTGACGGCCGCCCGGAGATCGACAAAGACCACCTGACCATCGTGCGCTGTCCTTCGTGCGACACGGTCTACGTCAGCCCGGCGTTTGACGAGGCGCACTACCTGGCCGTCTACGGGTCGCCGGCCTATCAGGAGATCATGCGGGACCTCGGCGAGGCCAGCCATCTCTACCGGGTCGAACGCTTCGGGACCGAGCGCGTCTCGACCATGGCCCGCTACCTGGCGCCTGACGCCGGTCCGTGTCCCGAGTACCTCGACGTCGGCTGTAGCACGGGATTCGTCGTGGAAGCCGCCCGTCGTCTCGGATGGCGGGCGCGCGGCATCGATCTCAACCCGTCCGCGGTCGAGTTCGGGCGTCGTCGCGGCCTCGATCTGCAGACCGTCGCCCTCTCGGAATCCGGCCTGGATGGGGGCTCGCTCGACGCCGTGTCGCTGTTCGACGTGCTGGAGCACCTGTTCGATCCGTCCGAGACGCTGCGGCAGTGCGTCGCGGCCCTCCGCCCCGGGGGCATCCTCTACATCTACGTGCCGAACTACGACTCGGCGTCGAGGCTGCTGATGGGCAAAGACGCGCACTTCATCTGGCCCACCCACCACCTCACGTACTACACTCCCATGACGGCGCGGACGTTTCTCGAGCGTCATGGGCTTCGCGTCGAGCTCGTCCAGACGGAGGGGCTCGACATTGCCGACTACGTCTGGCAGCGCCAGGAGGTCTTCGGTGAGGACATGACCGTCCTCGAACGCGTTGCCGATACGATGCAGTTCCTGGCGAACGCCGGTGGGTACGGCAAGAACCTGCGGGTGCTGGCGAGGCGCGTGGCCTGAAGGACGGACCGCACGGCATGCGAATCCTGTTCGTCTTGAAGCAGCGGGGCTACCTGAGACACTTCAGGAGTGTCGTGGCCCGGCTTGCCGAGCGCGAGCATGCGGTACGGCTCGCCTACCAGGACGGCGAGCACGGCGTTCCGTCTCCACTGGACCGGTGCCCTGGGGTCTCGGCAACGCCGTGCGCCAGCAAGCGTGCGGACGAGTGGAGCGACCACGCGAGCCTGTTCCGCCGGCTCAGGGACTACCTGCGGTACCAGACCCCGCCGTTCAGCGAGGCGTTCAAGCTCCGGGCGCGGGCGCTGGACAAGCTGCTGCACACCCTGTCCTACGGGAGGCGGCAGCCGGGTTCGCTGCCAGCCGAGTTCGGCCTGGGGTTGACGGGAGATGAACTCGACCGGCTGCGATCGCTCGCGGGCCTGCTCGAAGCACAGATCCCGGTGGACGAGAGCATCACAGCGTTCATCCGTCACGAGAACCCGGATGCCGTGCTCGTGTCGCCGCTCGTGGAGTTCGGGTCCGGGCAGACCGACTTCGTGAAGGCCTGCCATGCACTCGGCGTGCCTGTCGCGATGGTTCTCTTCAGTTGGGACAACCTCTCGTCGAAGGGTCTGATCCACGAGGTGCCGGACCGCGTGTTCGTCTGGAACGACATCCAGGTTCGCGAGGCCGTCGACCTCCACCAGGTGCCCGAGAAGAGGGTCGTCGTCACCGGGGCCCCGCGCTTCGACGAGTTCTTCGGTCTGGAGAGCTCGTTAGACCGCGCATCGTTCTGCGAGCACCTCGGGTTCGACCCTGCGCAGCCCATCATCGTCTACCTCGGGTCGTCGAAGTTCGTCGCAGCGCGGGAGGAGGGGTTCATCGGAACGTGGATCGAATCCCTCCGCCGGCACTCGGACCTCGCGCGGGCCAACATCCTGATCAAGATCCACCCGGACCTTCACGCCGAGTGGGACGCCGAGGGACACCTGATGGCCTGGGAAGGGCCCGGCGGCGACGTCAGAATGCGGGTCACCACGCCCTATGCCCACGAGCGGGTCGCCGTCGTCCGGGCGCCGTTCACGGCCTATCAGGGTCTCTACGAGTGCCTGTACCACGCCGCGGCGGTCGTCGGACTCAACACGAGCGCGGAAATCGAGGCTGGGATTGTCGGCCGGCCGGTCTTCACGATTCGCGCGCCGACGGAATTCGCCGACGGCCAGGAGAGCTCGATTCATTTCCACTACCTGCTCAAGGAACGCGGCGGCTTTGTCGAAAGAGCCTCCACGCTCGACGAACACAGGACCCAGGTCGCGCGTGGCGTGGCGGGCGACTTCGATCGGGAGGCGATCCGACGCTTCATTGGATCGTTTGTCCGCCCGCGCGGATTGAAGGTCCCCGCCACGGAGTATCTCGTACAGGCCGTCGAGCGCATGGCCAAGATCACGAGGAAGAAGCAGGCGACGAGGTCGGGTGACGTGCGCCTCCCGGCCAGTCACGCCGCGGCCCGCGAGGGAGAGCTCGTCGATCTCGACTACCAGCCCATTCGCATCCGCCTGCGCGTAACATCCGACGCCGAGCGCCAATGGCGGGCGTACTCGTGCCGGAAGGAACCGTGGACCGTGGCCTGGATCGAGCGCGTGGCAGTCGTCGACACGGTTCTGTACGACATCGGCGCGAATGTCGGCACTTTCACGCTGATCGCTGCCCGCCGTCAGCCGAAGACCACCGTTGTGGCGTTCGAACCAGGGTACGCCTCATTCGCACACCTGTGTGAGAACCTCGTTCTCAACCGGTGTCAGGGCAACGTCATCCCAGTGCCCCTGCCCCTCTGGTCGGCCTCCGGACTGGTGGGCCTCAAGTACCGCAGCCGCGAACCAGGCCAGAGCCGGCACGCGATCCGCGAGCGCCGGCCGCGGCGGGCGCCAAGTGCCCGTGACGGACGTTACGAACAGCCGGTGCTGGCGACGACGCTCGATGCCCTGGTGCGGGAGTACGACCTGCCCCTGCCGACGGCCATCAAGCTCGATGTCGATGGCGGCGAGCTCGAGGTGCTCAGAGGGGCGGCCGGTGTTCTCAGATCAGCGAGCTTGACGACCATCTTGATCGAGGTCGCAGACGAGACGCGCCCCGCAGTCGAGGCCCTGCTCACCGAACACGGTTTTGAGGGAGTGTCCGTGACCGAGCGCTCGAAGCCAGGCGCGCCCGCGTACCTCGAGTTCACCCGCCCGCAGCGGGTCCCGCGGGCCATCCGACTACCGTGATTCCCCGTGTCATCGTCCTGACGAGCACGTTCCTGCGGCACCATTTCGCGATCGGCTGCGTGGCCGAACGGTGCAACCTCGCCGGCGTGTGGCAGGAAGAGAAGTCATTCGTCCCCGAGCGCTACGCAGGCGGTCCGGACGACGAAGCCGTCATCCGCAGTCACTTCGCGGCACGCGATGCCGCCGAGGAGTCGGCGTTCGGGGCTCATCGCCAGCTTCGTCTGCCTGCCGGGGTCGAGCAAAGGACCGGGCCGCCGGGCTTCATCAACGAGCCCGCGGAGATCTCGAGAATGGCGTCCTGCAACCCCGACGTCGTGCTCGTCTTTGGTACGGGATTGCTCAGGGCCGGAATCATCGGCCGGTTCGACGGTCGCATCATCAACCTCCATCTCGGCCTCTCACCCTACTACCGGGGCGCCGGAACGAACTTCTGGCCGCTGGTCAATCGCGAACCGGAATTCGTGGGCTCGACGGTCCACTATCTCGATGCGGGAATCGACACGGGCCCGATCATTGCGCACACCAGGCCAGGCATCGAGCCTCGGGACGGACCTCACGAGATCGGCAACAAGGCCATCGTAACCGGGGCACGGATGCTTGCCGAGGCGGCGCTGGCGCACGCGGCAGGCCATGTCAGGGCTGAGCCGCAGGTGGCAAAGGGGCGGTTGTACCAGCGAAAGGACTTCTCGGCGGCCGCGGTCCACACCCTGTACCGGAACTTCGAGACCGGCATGGTCGCCGAGTACCTCTCGGACCGTGTAGCACGCGACGAGCGGGTACGGCTGGTGTCGCTCCGTGGTGTGACGCCATGACACCAACCGGCTGTCTCGTCGCGATGTACCACTACATTCGGGACACGAATGGGCCATCCTCCGGGCTCAACGCACTCTCGCCGGACGACTTCGGGCGTCAGCTCGATCGCATTGCCGCGGAGCGCGGAATCGTCGCCTGTGACGAATTGGAGCGCGCCTTGGCCGCCAGACGCCGCCTCGACGGTGCCGCGCTCCTGACGTTTGACGATGGGTTTGCGGATCATTTCGAGACGGTGTTTCCGGTACTTGAGTCGCGCGGCTGGACCGGCGTGTTCTTTCTGGTTGGCGAGGCTCACGCCGAGCGGCGGAGAGTCGCCAACGTCCACAAGACGCACCTGCTGCTCGACCGTCTCGGCTCCGAGGTGTTCAGCGAGGCTGTCCGCGAATCAATGCCGAGGCACGCCGTCGCGGCCGGCATAGGGGTCCGGTGGCGGCAGGAGGTGTATCGGTACGACCAGACCTCGAATCTGGAGGTGAAACACCTCCTGAACTACGAGCTGCCTTTCGAAACCACCGATCGCATCCTCGATGAGCTGTTCGCGCGCGAGTTTGGCGACCAGCACGACTTCGCCTCGATGTTCTACCTGTCCGGCGACCGCATTGCCCAGATGGCTGCAGCGGGGATGGTGTTCGGCTTCCACACCGAACATCACCGGGTCCTCTCCCGTCTGACGCCGGAGGAGCAGCGCCTGGAGTTGTGCGATGGCGTCGCGCGGGTACGGGCCCTGTCGGGCCAGGCCTCCGTACCGTTCTGCTTTCCGTACGGCCATCCCCACACCTACGACGGACACACGCTCCGTGTGCTCGCCGAGTCCGGCTATAGCCTGGGCTTCACGACGACGCGGCGTCTCGCGAATACGGGTGAGGACGAGCGCTTCCTGATACCGCGATTCGACACCCGGGACCTCCCGCCCTTCGTCGAGGACCTGCCCCGGTCATGAAGGTCCTGTTTATCACGCACCACTTCGGCTGCCTCAGGAACTTCGACTCGGCGATCGCCGCGCTTGCCGATCGAGGCCACGCGGTTCACCTGGCCGCGATTCAGCGGGAGGCTCAGGGAGGAGAAGAGCTGGTCAGGCGGCTCGCTGAGCGTCGCGATTCGGTCACCTACGGCTGGACGCCGTCCGTCGAACTGCACCGATTCAGAACGGCGCAGGAACGGTTCCGCCTCGGGCTCGACTACCTCCGCTACCTCGATGAGACCTATGCCGGCGCCCCTCGCCTCCGTGCGAGGGCATGGGAACGCGCTCCCAGGGGCCTGCTGTGGCTCCTTCGGGTCCCGGGCGCGAGCCGGCAGGCCGCTCGCCGCGTGCTTGCCGCGGGGTTGCGCGCAGTCGAACGGGCATTGCCGATTGAGACCGGCATCCGCTCCTTTCTCGACGGGCACGCGCCGGACATCGTGCTGTTCACGCCGCTGATCGGCCTGGGCTCACCGGAAGTCGAGTACCTGTCGGCCGCCCGGCGGATGGGATTGAGAACCCTGTTTGCCGTGTGGAGCTGGGATAACCTGTCGAGCAAGTCTCTTCTGCGGGACATGCCGGACGCGGTGACCGTCTGGAATGACACACAGAAGCGGGAAGCGATCGACCTGCACAACGTGCCTCCCGACCGCGTCCTGGTCACCGGCGCCCAGTGCTTCGACCGGTGGTTCGGGCGCCAGCCGACGAGGACCCGCCAAGCGTTCTGCACCGACATGGGCCTGCCCGCCGATCGGCCATTCGTCCTCTACGTGTGCTCCGCGCTGTTTCGTGGGAGCCCGTCGGAGGCCGCGTTCGTGCGCCGCTGGATCAACGCCGTTCGATCGAATCCCTCAGCCGATCTGCGTGACATGCCGATCCTCGTGCGGCCGCACCCATCACGCCTCGGCGAGTGGGATGGTGCTGGCGTGGATGAGATCCCGGCCGTCAGGCTGTGGGGGAGTAATCCGGTGACGGCCGAGGCGCGTGACGACTACTTCGACTCGCTCTATTGGGCGAACGCGGTCGTTGGCCTCAACACCAGCGCGATGATCGAAGCGGCGATCCTGGAGCGCCCGGTGCTCACGATCCTCCTGCCCGAGTTCCAGGAAAGCCAGGAAGGGACGCTGCACTTCCGATACCTGCTGGACGCGACACACGGTCTGCTGCACGCATCCCACAGCCTTGAGGAACATGTCGGCCAGCTCGCAGCCGTCCTGGCGAGCCGGGAGAATGCCGTGGCAAGGAGCCGGGCGTTCGTGTCTCACTTCGTGCGGCCGCTCGGTCTCGATGTTTCCGGCACCTCGCGCTTCGTCGACGTCGTCGAACGGGTAGCGTGCGCACACGCCGAAGCGGCAGACAGCCCACCCGCTCGCCTGGCCGTTCTGACCGCCCGCGTCCTCATGGCGTCCTCCGGGCGATGGCCCGTGACGTCCCTTCTACGGGGGCCGCGGGAACAGGACGAACACGCCAGGCGTCAGGCCGAGCTGGCGGAGAATCGCCGTCAGGAGATCCGCCGCCTCGTGGGAAGGCGGTGGAGAAAAGCCGTATCACTGCCGTCCCGGTTCATCGGCGAACGGCGCCTGAAGGCAGAGCGCCGGCGGGAGCGCGCGGCCAGGCGTCGTGAGAAGCGGCGCCGCCTCGCGACAGCCCGGCACCAACGACTTCGGGCCGCCATCACCGCGCGCCTCCGCCGGGTCGTCGGCGCCAGGCAACCGATCGAACCGGCTTCTCGCGGCGGGCCGTCGTGAAGATCGTCGTGAGCGCCTTGCACGCCGCGTACTTTCGGAACTTCGAATCCGCCGTGGCGGCGCTCGCCGACCGAGGCCACGACATCGCGCTGCTCGTCGACGAACCGGAAGACCTGGGCGGAGAGCGTCTGGCCCGCGACCTTCAGGCTCGGCACCTCCAGGTGCGCTTCGAATACGCGCCCTCGTATGGCGGCGAAGACTGGTTTCCGGTGGCCCGAAAGCTCCGCCAGGGCCTCGACTACCTCCGGTTCCTCGATCCCCTGTATGCCGACTACCCGAAGCTCCGCGAACGCGCCGAGGAACGCGCGCCGCGCGGTCTTGCGCGACTGCTCGCCCTGCCCGGAGCGAGGAGCCGCCCGTCTCGCGCGCTCTTGGCCCGCGCGCTTGGCTTGGTCGTCGACGCGATGCCGGTGAGTCGTGCGATGGAGGCCTGGCTTTCGCGCGAGCGGCCGGACGCGCTGCTGCTCGCCTCGGTGACGAACCCCCGCGCACCCCAATTGGATCACCTGCGGTGCGCGCGCCGCCTTGGCATTCCGACGGGCGTCTGCGTGTACAGCTGGGATCACCTGTCCAGCAAGACGCTGATCCGCGAAACGCCGGATCGCGTCTTCGTGTGGAACGAGACTCAGCGGCGCGAAGCGGTCGAGCTGCACGGGCTGCCCCCGGACAGGATCGTCGTGACCGGCGCCCAGGTCTACGACCAGTGGTTCAATCGCCAGCCCACCCGCGCCAGAGAGCAGTTCTGCGCCGACCTGGCGATCCCTCCCGGCGAAGCGATCCTGCTGTACGTCTGCTCGGCAATGACGCCTGATCCTGGCGAACTGCGCGTCGTGAAGGACTGGATCGGCGCGCTGCGTCGCTCACACTGCCAGGCGCTGCGGGCCGCGTCGGTGCTGGTCCGGCCTCACCCAGAACGGCGCGCCGAGTGGGAGGCGATCGACTGGAGCGGTGACGGGATTGTCCGCGTCACCGGTCGCATTCCCGTCGACCAGTCGGCCAAGGACGACTACTTCAACGCGCTGACACATGCCGCGGCCGTCGTCGGCATCGTGACCAGTGCCTTTCTCGAAGCGGCGATCGCCGGCAAGCCCGTGTTCACCGTGACGCCACCGGAGCTTCGAACGCACCAGATGGGGATGCGGCACTTTCGCTACCTGCTGGAGGTGGAAGACGGCCTGCTGGTGGCGGCGCCCGACTGGGCCACCCACGTTCGGCAGCTCGAGGAGCTGCTCGCGCGCGGCGACACGGGCCGGGAACGGCGGGAGCGCTTCTTGCGGGCGTTCGTGCGGCCATCAGGCCTCGACTGCCCGGCCACGCCGGGCTTCGTCGACGCGGTCGAGTCTCTGGCGCTTCAAAACGGCAGGATCGTGGAATCTCGAGCGGCCAGGTGGCACACGGCGGTGGCGGGCTGGGTCGTGCGCTCCGGCACGTCAGGACTGTTGCGATCGGCCTTGCTCGACCGGCGCCAGGCGGCGGAGGAACGTGCGGTACGCGCCCGCCTGCGCCACGGACGACTGGCTGACCGCCAGAAGAAGGCAGAACGGCTTCGCGACCACGCGGAGCGGACGGCGGCACGCGACCGCGCGCGCGCGGCTCGGCTCGTCGATCTTCAGCGCACGCGGCAGCAGCAGGTGGCGGCCAAGCAGGAACGAAAGCAGGCGCGGATCGCCCACAAACGCGCGCGACAACGGGAACGGCGCCACCAGCGGATCGCGTACCTGTACGGCCGTTTGAGTGACCGCCTCCAGGCGATCCTTCGCGGGCGGTCGTGATGGACGGCGCGCCGCCAGGGCAGCCCCGCCAGAGTGAGCAGGCACGGTCGATGAAGATACTGTTTCTCGCTCGCCACTACGGGTACCTTCGCAACTACGAAGAGGCGATCCTCGAGCTGGCCCGCCGCGGCCACGACGTCCACCTCGCCGCGGACCGTGAAGAGACCCTAGGCGGCCGCGAGATGGTGGAAGCCTGGACGCGCCAGCATCCCGCCATAACCATGGGCTGGTCCCCCGATCGGGAGGGTGACACCTGGTTCTGGCTCGCGACGAGAATCCGCCTGGCCCAGGACTTTCTCAGGTACCAGGATCCCCGGTACGACGTGGCGCCGCAGCTGCGGCTGCGGGCCGAGGAACGGATTCCCACGACGGTGCTTGCCGCACTCAAGCTGACGGGCTACCGGCTGGGACTTGTCCGGATGATCCTGCAGGGCACCCTCGACCTGCTCGATCGCGCCGTGCCGCTCAGTCCCGCCCTGCGCGACTACCTCGACGATCGACGGCCGGATCTCGTCCTGCTCACGCCCCTGGTCGAGCTGGGCTCTCCGCAGCTCGACCACCTGCGCGCGGCCCAGGCCGCGGGGGTCCGGACGGCCCTGTGCGTCGGGAGCTGGGACCACCTGTCGAGCAAGTCGCTCATTCGGGTGTGGCCGGACAGGATCTTCGTGTGGAACGACACGCAGAAGGCAGAAGCGGTCGATCTGCATGGGGTCTCTGCCGAGCGTGTGACCGTGACCGGTGCCCAGTGCTTCGATCAGTGGTTCGGCCGCCAGCCTTCGACTGCGCGAGCGGACTTCTGCGCGTCGTTGCGGTTCGCCCCTGAGAAGCCCATCGTGCTCTGGGTCTGCTCGTCGCTCTTCCGGGGCAGCCCCCCGGAATCCGATCTGGTCGAGGAATGGATGACGCGTGTCCGGAAGAGCACCGATCCCGCGATCCGCGACGTCAATCTCCTCGTGAGACCCCATCCGCAGCGCCAGGACGAGTGGCGCGCCGTCGACCTGTCCGACTACGGCCGGGTGGCCATCCGCGGTGGCTACCCCATCGACGACGCGTCGAAGGCGGCGTATTTCGACGCGCTCTACCACAGCGATGTCATCGTGGGCCTGAACACCACCGCGCTCATCGAGGGCGGTGTCGTGGGCAGGCCGGTGCTTTCATTGGTCCATCGGAGCTACTCGCGCAACCAGGAGGGCACACTCCACTGGCCCTACCTGGCGCGAGTCGGAGGCGGCGTCCTCCAGGTGGCCCACGGCTTCGACGACCACTTCGCCCAACTGACGGCAGTGCTGGCGGGAGCGAAGCCAGACGCGACCGACTTCGTCCGCGCCTTCGTGCGGCCCCGCGGCATCGACGTGCCGGCCACGGCGATTCTCGTGGATGCCGTAGAGGAACTGGGGCGGCTTGGCAGCACTCCGCCGCTGGGAGCGCCGCTGTGGTCCTTCCTGGTCCGGCCGCTGCTCTACCCCCTCATCTGGTTCCGGTTCCTGCGATCCCAGTGGCAGCTCTTCCGCAAGAAGAGCCGGCGGTCCATCAAGCGCGCGATCCAGGGCAGCAAGCGGGGCCTGCGCCAGTTCCTGAAAGCGCTCATCCTCAAGCGTGTCCGGACGGAACAACCCGAGGTCGTCCTGCCGAAATCGGAGCGCATCAGGAACCGCGCACAGAACCTCTTCGATTCCGTCGAAGAAGTGGAAGACACGAAGGAAGCGCTGACGCGCATGGCCCGCGGCGGGAGGCCCATTCTGATCGGCCCGTGGCTGAGCGAAACGGGGTTCGAGCTCCTGTATTGGATTCCCTTCCTCAACTGGGCGAAGAGCTACGGCAACTTCCGGAACGACCGTCTCATCGTGGTGTCCCGGGGTGGGTGCTCGCCGTGGTACCGGCACATGACGTCCCGCTACCACGACGCCTTCGACTTCTACAGCCCCGACGAGTTCAAGGCGCGCAACGAACAGCGGATCCTCCAGCAGGGCGGTCTCCAGAAGCACGTGGAGATTGCCGACTTCGACCGGGAGATCCTCGAGCGCACCCAGCACGCGGCGCAAACGGGCGAGGCCGAGTGGCTGCACCCGTCGTTGATGTACAGGCTGTTCAGGATCTTCTGGCGGCTGCAGGCATCCGTCGGTCTGGTTCAGGGATTCACCGTCCACCGCCGAATCGAGCGGCCGGAGCTGGGCGACCTCGCGGGCGCTCTGCCCAGCGACTACGTGGCCGTGAAGTTCTACACGAACAACAGCTTCCCCGACACCGCCGGGAACCGTGCGTTCGTCGCCTCCTGCCTGGCACAGCTCGCCGAACGCCACGAGATCGTCCTGCTGAACACCGGCGTGCGCTTCGACGACCACGACGACTTCCAGCCCGGGCTGCTGCGGCGCATGCACGGCGTGGACCACCTGATGACCGCCCGCAACAACCTGGACGTGCAGACGAGGATCATCGCCCACGCCAGGGCGTTCGTCGGCACCTACGGGGGATTCTCGTACCTGGCCCCGCTCCTCGGCGTGAACACGCTGGCGTTCTTCTCGGACGGCTCGGGCTTCCGCATCGATCACCTCGAGATCGCCAAGCGCGTCTTCACGGACCTGAACGCCGCCTCGTTCCTGCCGCTCGACGTGCGGGACGTCGCGGTGCTGCGTCTCGGTCTCGGCATGGCGGATGCGCTCGCGAACCTACCCTGACACGGTGTGGCCGGTATGAAGATCCTCGTCTGTGCGAGGCATTTCGGCTACCTGCGCAACTTCGAGTCGGCCCTGGTCGAGCTGGCGCGCCGGGGCCACATACTACGGCTCCTGGCGGATCGCGAGGACGCATCCGGAGGCCTGGCGATGGTCGAGCGCCTGGCTGCCAGGTTCCCCGGTGTGACGATCGGATGGACTCCGCGCCGCGACAGGACCGATCTCTGGGTGGAACTGGCGTCGAGAATCCGGCTCTCCCAGGACTACCTGCGCTACCTGGAACACACCTATGACGTTGCGCCGATGCTGCGCCGCCGGGCGAAGGAACGAACGCCGCCGGGCACGGTCTGGCTCGTGGAGCGGGCGGGCTTCAGGTTCCGTCCTGGCCGCGCGCTGCTGCGGTGGCTCTTCGCCGTTCTCGAAGACGGCGTTCCCGCTCACCCGCCGTATGTCCGATTGATGCACGACGAGCGTCCGGACGCCGTGATCCTCACCCCCTTGATCGACCTCGGTTCGCCGCAACTCGACCTGCTGAAAGGCGCCAGGGCGGCGGGCTGTCGGACGATGCTCGCCGTGGGAAGCTGGGACCATCTGTCGAGCAAGGCACTCATCCGGATCCAGCCTGACGTGATGACCGTCTGGAACGAGACGCAGCGTCGTGAGGCCATCGAGATGCACGGCGTGCCGCCGGAGCGGATTGCGGTCACCGGCGCGCAGTGCTACGACCAGTGGTTCGACAGGACACCGAGCCGGCCGCGGGACGCCTTCTGCCGGGACATGGGGTTGCGGCCGGATCGCCCGTTCGTGCTGTACGTCTGTTCGTCGCTGTTTCGCGGCGATCCGCCAGAGGTGGAGTTCACCCGGCGCTGGATCCGCGCCGTGCGCGAGAGCGCCGACGAGACGCTCGCGGGACTCGGGATACTCCTGAGACCCCACCCCGGCCGATTGGACGAGTGGCGAGGACAGGAGGCGGCGGGCCTGGACGTTGCCGTCCATGGCTCCAATCCGATCGATGATCTCGCCCGCGCGGACTACTTCGACGCCCTGTTCTACGCGAGCGCGGTCGTGGGCCTCAACACCAGCGCGTTTCTCGAAGCCGGCATCGCCGGAAAGCCGCTGCTCGCCATTCTCCAGAAGGAGTTCTGGAAGAGCCAGCAGGGCACGATTCACTTTCGATACCTGACCGAGGTTGGCGGTGGCCTGCTGCAAACGGCGGATTCGATTGACGAACACCTCAGACAGTTGTCGGCTGCGGTGGCGTCTGGAGGCCGGGTCGACCACAACGGATTCCTGGAGGCATTCATCCGGCCGTTCGGTCTCCGCGAGCCTGCCACGCCGCGCTTTGCCGATGCCGTCGAGGGCCTCACGCACGCGCCGTCTCCGGCTCCGGTGGAGCAGACCTGGTATCAACGGGGCACCGCGCGTGTGCTGCGGGCCTACGGACATGCGGCATCAGTACGGAGCCGGGCGCCCCATCTCGCCCAGTCCGCCGCGCGCGCCGTGCGCAAGCGGTACCAGCGTTCCACCCGTGCGATCGAGCGACGCCGCCGTCGCGGTCGCGACGAGATCACGCGTCTCAGCCGGGTGTTGAAACCCTCGACCACGCGGCGCCGGGCGCTGCGATTGGAGGACTTCGACCGCTCGGACGAGATCCGGCACCTGCTTGAGACCCTCGAGGACGTCAGGCGCAGCCGGCGCCCGGTGGTCGTCGGGCCGTGGATGAGCGAGGTCGGGTTCGAGCTCTTGTACTGGATTCCGTTCCTGCGCTGGGCCAAGTCGTACGCGCAGGTTCGCCGCGAACGCGTGGTCGTGTTGTCGCGGGGCGGGGCCGCGAGTTGGTACGGCGACATCGGCGGACGCTATGTCGAGGTGTTCGACCTGTGCAGCGTGGAAGAGTTCCGCAGCCGCAACCAGCAGCGTGTGACCGAGGCCGATGGCCAGAAGCACTTCAGCGTCTCGGTTTTCGACGAAGAGATGCTCGGCGCCGCCCGGCGGCGGCTTGGACTGGGACCAGTCGACTGGCTGCACCCCAGCCTCATGTACGGAACGTTCCGTCCGTTCTGGATCCACGCGGCGGGCTGGAACGTGGTGCGCCGGTACACGGCGCCACGGACGTTGAGCGTGCCGAGCCGTGAGGCCGCAGCCACGCTTCCTCGGCCGTACGTGGCGGTGAAGCTGTACAGCAACGACGGGTTGCCGGCCGGTTCGGTCTCGCGGGAGTTCACGGGCCGTCTTCTGTCGAGGCTGACCGGGAGGGGGCACGTCGTGCTGCTCCATGGCGGCCGCCAGTACGATGACCACGTCGACCTGCCGATCGAGCATTCAGAGCGGGTTGTGCAGGTCGAACACCTGCTCACCCCGTCGAACAATCTCGACGTCCAGACCCAGATCGTCACGGCCGCCCAGGCGTTCGTCTGCACCTACGGCGGGTTCTCGTATCTGGGCCCGCTCTGCGGAACACCGACGGTGGGGCTCTATTCGGATCCCCAGGGTTTCCGCCAAGATCATCTGGCCGTGGCGCTGCGCACGTTCAGGGAGCGGTCAGCCGCTCCTTATGTGGTCATGAGCCTGGATGACGCGGCGTTTGCAGAATCCACGCTCGGCGGTCCAGGAGCGCCGGGCCCCATTCCCGTGCGGGACCAGGCCTATGCGTAAGGTGTGCGTCGTCGTCGGCTCCCGAGCCAACTACAGCAGCATCAAGTCGGTCATGACGGCGGTGAGGGCCCACGCCGCGCTCGAACTGCAGCTCATCGTCGGCGCCTCGGCCGTGCTCGACCGCTTCGGGTCGGTCGTGGACATCATCGAACGCGACGGCTTCAAGCCGGATGCGCGGGTCAACATCATCATCGAAGGCGAGACACCCGGCACGATGGCGAAGTCGACCGGGCTGGCGTTGCTCGAGTTGCCGACGCTCTTCGGGCTGTTGCAGCCCGACGTCGTGGTGAGCGTCGGCGACCGGTTCGAGACGATGGCCACCGCGGTGGCGGCGGCCTACATGAACATCCCCGTGGCCCACACCATGGGTGGCGAGGTGACGGGCACGATCGATGAGAGCATCCGGCACGCCGTCACGAAGCTCTCGCACCTGCACTTCGCCGCCAACCGCGCCGCGGGTGACCGCATCGTCCGGATGGGTGAGGATCCCTCGACAGTGCACGTCGTCGGCTGCCCGCGAATCGACCTGGTGGCCGACATCGCCCGCGAGGCGCCGGATGGGCTCGACGCCGACTGGCTCGACCGCGAGGGAGTCGGAGGACACGTCGACATCGGAAAGCCGTTCCTCGTCGTGAGCCAGCACCCGGTCACGACCGAGTACGGGCAGGGCGAGCAGCAGATTCACGAGACGCTCGAAGCACTCGACATCCTCAGAATGCCCACGATCATGCTCTGGCCCAACGTGGACGCGGGCTCGGACGACGTGGCCCGGGGGATGCGCAAGTTCCGGGAGCAGCGACAGCCGGCGTACGTCCGGTTCTACAAGAACTTCGCGGTCGAGACGTACGTGCGGCTGATGACGTGCACCGCCTGTCTGGTCGGCAACTCCTCGGCACCGATCCGGGAGGGCGCGTACCTGGGAACGCCGACGGTGAACATCGGCTCCAGGCAGGATGGACGGGAGCGTGGCCGCAACGTGATCGACGTACCGCACGACCGACAGGCGATCGTGGATGCGATCAGGCGGCAGGTCGCCCACGGTCGGTACCCCTCGGAGCACATCTACGGAGACGGCCGAGCGGGGAGCCGGATCGCCGACATCCTCGCCGGCGCGCCCCTGCAGATCCAGAAACGGATCCGCTACTGACCGTGACAGTCCTCGGCGTCATCCCGGCGCGCGGCGGATCGAAAGGGATTCCACGAAAGAACCTCGCGCCCCTGGCCGGCCGTTCGTTGCTCGCCTGGACCGCAGAAGCGGTGCGCGGCAGCAGCCGGCTCACGCGCACGATCGTCAGCACGGAGGACGAGGACATCGCGGCAGCGGCGAGAGCCCTCGGCCTGGAGGTGCCATTCCTGAGGCCCCCTAGTCTCGCGGCGGATGACACGCCTATGGTCGACGTGCTCAGGAACGCGGTCGAGACGCTGCGGGACGCCGGGGGATTCGACACTGATGTGGTGGTGCTGCTGCAGCCCACCTCACCCTTGAGGACGTCGACGCACATTGACGCCGCCGTGGGCCTGCTGGCCGAGAGCGGCGCGGACTCGGTTGTCTCCGTGGTGGAGGTGCCGCACCAGTTCAACCCGGTCTCGGTCATGAAGCTCGAAGACGGCCGTCTGGTGCCGTACGCGGAGGGTCGCACGGTTACTCGCCGTCAGGACAAGCCGAGACTCTACAGCCGCAATGGCCCGGCCGTCCTCGTGGTCCGCGCCTCCTGCCTTGTCGGCCAGGGGAGCCTGTTCGGGAACGACTGCCGGCCGTTCATCATGAGCGAACGCGAATCGATCGACATCGACACGGCGTGGGATCTGGAGCTCGCCGAGTGGGTGTTGATGCGAACGTGGACGTCAGGCGAGGGTCGATCCTGATGACAGGACGCCCGTGAAGATCGCTCTTTCGGCCCTGCACTTCGGCCTCTTCCGGAACTTCGAGTCCGTCGTCGTCGAGCTCGCGACGCGGGGACACGATGTGGTGCTGCTGGCCGATGAACACGACAATCTCGGCGGCGAGACCCTGGCGGACACGCTCGTGGCGCGGCACCCGAGGATTCGCCGGATGTTCGCGCCGAGCTGTGCCGAGGAACCATGGTTCCGTTTCGCACAGCGGTTGAGAAGCACGTTGGTGTACCTTCGGTTCCTCGATCCCCGCTACGACCGGTTTCCCAAGTTGAAGACCCGGGCCGCCGGGAGGGCACCGAGAGGCCTGCGCGCGCTGCTTGCCGTACCCGGCGTGAATTCCCGTGCCGGCAGGCACGCCGTGTCCCGGGCGCTCAACGCGCTGGACGCGGCGTTGCCCCGGAACGCGGCCATGGATCAGTGGCTGGCTGTCGAACGGCCGGACGTCCTCCTGCTGGCGTCAACGACGATGCCGCGGGCGCCGCAGTTGGATCACCTGCGGAGCGCGAGGGCCGCCGGCATCCCAACGATCGCGTGCGTCTACAGCTGGGATCATCTGTCGAGCAAGGGGTTGATCCGGATCGTCCCGGACCGCGTGCTGGTCTGGAACGATACGCAGAAGCAGGAGGCGATTGACATGCACGGCCTCCCTGCCGAGCGCATCGTGGTCACGGGTGCCCAGGTCTACGACCAGTGGTTTGGACGCCGGCCGAGCCGGTCGCCGAGCGCCTTCGCCCGTGACGCCGGCCTGCCGACTGGCCGACCCTTCCTCATGTACGTCTGCTCGGCCCTGACCCCGGAGCCCGGCGAGAGCACGTTCGTGCGCCAGTGGATCAAGGCCATACGGGGCAGCGGCAGTCCTGATCTGCGGGACGTGGCGTTCCTTATCAGGCCGCATCCAGAACGCCGTGAGGGGTGGGAGAACCGCGACTGGCAGGACCTGGGTGATGTCGTTGTCACATCCACGAGCCAGACTGGTGAGGCGGCCAAGGCCGACTACTTCGACGCGCTGCACTACAGCTCGGCGGTCGTCGGTCTGGTCACCAGCTCCTTTCTCGAGGCCGCGATCGCCGGCCGACCGGTGCTGACGGTGACGCCGCCGGAGATGCGCGTTCATCAGGAAGGGATGCTGCACTTCCGGTATCTGCTCGAGGTGGAGGATGGCCTCCTGACAGTGGCGCGCACCCTTGTCGAGCACGTACGGCAACTCGAGGCGGCTGTGCGGGGTGGCTCGGCCTACCAGGAGCGCCAGCAGCGATTCCTGAAGGCGTTCGTCCGGCCGTTCGGCCTCGAACGGCCGGCGACCCCGCTGTTCGTCGAGTCCGTGGAAGCCGTGGCCCGCCTCCGGCCTGAGCCGGAGCCCGACAGCCGACCCCACTGGCAACGCGCGCTTGCTCGGCACGTCGTTGGATTGAGCCATCATCCCCTCCTCAGGGCTGCGATGTTGGACGAGCGCGAAGCCGCCGAGGTGTGTGCGAGGAACCGGCGCGTGCGTGCCCACCGAAAGGCATCCAGGCGGGGACGCCGGCGGGCTCGGGCGAAGAGCCTCATCACCGGCGTCTACGCCCGGATTCGACGGCTGACCCTTACGCCGTCGAACGGCTCGGGAACCGGGGAGACCTCGTGACCAATCGTGGCTGCGGTCGACCGCACCATGGACCACCTGTTGTTACGCGTCGGGCGACGCTCACTGCTGATGGTGACACCGGCCGAGAGCTCGCTGGGTAAGGCCGTCGGCTACGGCGGCTTGATCTGGCGCGTGGACGAGGCGTTCCATGTGGCGCACGGATTCGGCGCCCGGCTGCTCATGCTCAGGCCCCGCCACGCCCTGAACCCGGCACTGTTCGACCTCACCAGTCCAACGGCCCCGACGCTGTCACCGGCCGGCGTGGCCGCTTCGGCGCTGCGGATCGTCTGGTGGGCATCGACTCCGGTGCGATACGGCGCGCCGGTCGCGTGGGCCGGGAGCGTCCTGGGACGGGAAATCCGGCGGCTGGCAGGGCTGGCAGTGCTGGCGGTTCCGGAGCGATCGGTCCGTCGCAAGTCCATCAAGAGAGTCGCGAGACGGCTCGAGCGGTGGGGCCACGCGCACGTCGAGGCGTACGCACGCCGCGTCCGGCAGTTGTGGGCGTCGCGCCTCAAAGAGGCTGGAAGACGCGCACGCAAGGCGCAGCGCGCGGGCAGGCTCGGTGCCCTTTCTGTGACGCTCCGCCAGGAGATGGAGCGCACGGCAGCGCGCCTCGCCGCCACGATGGGGATTTCCGCCGATTCAGTCATCGTCTGCCTTCACGTCCGGGAAGCCGGATACCGCGCGGCGCTCGGTTTGCGCCAGCCGGCCGCATACGACGAGAGAAGCGCGCAGATCGAGGACTACTTCCCGGCCATTGACTGGCTGGTATCGAAGGGGGCGATCGTCGTCAGAGTCGGCGATTCGACGATGACTCCCGTCGCGCGCGCAGGCGTCGTCGACCTCGCCACGATGCCCGCCAGGACACCCGAACTCGAATTGTGGTGCGTGAGGCGCTGCAAGCTGTTCATCGTCTGCGACTCCGGTCCCAACCTGTTCGGCCGGCTGTTCAAGGTTCCGCTGCTCGCCACCAACGTCATCCAGTTCACGGCCTGCGTCTGGGCGCCCTGGGATCGATATGTCTTCAAGCACGCCGTGGATCAGGCGACGGCGCGCCGGCTCAGTCTGTTTGAGATGCTGGACGAATCGTATCTGGCCCATGCGTATGACCAGCGGTACGGCCACGAAGACAATGCGCCCGAAGACATCCTGGCGGCCGTGCAGGAGTGCTGGCAGCTCCTGCACGGCTGCGCGGTCGCGTCGCCGGCCCAGGAGGCCTTCGAGCAGAAGCTGGCTGCCGTGGCGCGGCAATGGCCCGGCCGGTCAGTCAACCCGCGGACCGCGCTTCCGGTCACCCCGGGCCGGGGAAGGATCGCCGCGTCCTTCGCTGACAGGTACTTCGACGCGACTGGCAGCTTGGTAGAATCGCGATCATGAATACCGTCGCACCGCCACCGGCCTTCGGCGGAGGTCGCTGCCTCGTCATTGGCGAGGTCGGTTTGACTCACGACGGCAGTCTCGGCCTCGCACATGCCTTTGTCGATGCCATCGCCGCGACCGGCGCCGATGCCGTGAAGCTGCAGACCCACATCGCCGAGGCCGAAAGCACCCCGTCGGAGCCGTTCCGCGTGCGCTTCAGCCCGCAGGACCGGACGCGCTTCGAGTACTGGACGCGCATGGAGTTCACCGAGGACCAGTGGCGGGGCCTTGCCGATCACGCTCGCGATCGCGGGCTCCTGTTTCTCAGCTCGCCGTTTTCGATCGAGGCCGTCGAACTGCTCGACCGCATCGGCGTCCCGATGTGGAAGGTCGGCTCGGGCGAAGTCGGCAACGACCCGATGATCGACCGGATGGCAGACACCGGCCGGCCCATTCTCCTGTCTTCCGGAATGAGCCCGCTTCGAGAGCTCGACCGCGTGGTTGCGCGGATACAGGCCAGAGGCGTGCCCATGGCGGTGCTCCAATGCACAACGGCCTACCCGTGCCCCGCCGAACGGATAGGCCTCAACGTCATGGAGGAGTTCCGGCAGCGGTACCGCTGCGCCGTCGGCCTATCCGACCACTCGGGGACCATCTACCCGGGGCTCGCAGCGGCGACACTTGGCGCCGACATCATCGAAGTCCACGTCACGCTCAGCCGTGAGATGTTCGGCCCGGACGTCGTGGCGTCCGTCACGACCGCCGAGTTCCGCCAGCTCGTCGACGGCGTGAGATTCATCGAACGCATGAAGGCCAGTCCGGTCGAAAAGGACCGGGCCGCAGCCGAAATGGGCGAGTTGCGCGCCATCTTCACGAAGAGTATCGTCGCCCGCGGGCCCCTCCCGGCAGGGACGGTGCTCTGCGCGGAACATCTGGCGTTCAAGAAGCCGGGAACCGGCATTCCCGCGGCCCGGGTCGCGGAGATCCTGGGTCGCCGGCTGCTACGAGCGGTCGATGCGGACGCGCAACTCCGCGAAGCCGACCTGGAGGGAGACGCAACGTCTTGACACGAAAGGTCTGCGTCCTGGTCACCGCGCGACCGAGCTACGCGCGGATCAAGTCCGCACTGCGCGCCATCACCAGTCATCCCGATCTCGAGCTGCAGCTCGTCGTCGCGGCCTCGGCGTTGCTCGAGCGGTATGGGTTCGCCATCCGCAGCATCGAGCACGATGGGTTCGAGGTCGCCGCGCGCGTCTACATGATTCTCGAAGGCGAGAACCTCGTCACGTCCGCCAAGTCCACCGGCCTCGGGCTGGTCGAGCTGGCGACCGTGTTCGACAACCTGAAGCCGGACGTCGTCGTCACGGTTGCCGACCGGTATGAAACGCTCGCGACCGCTGTGGCCGCCTCGTACATGAACGTGCCAGTCGCGCACGTGCAGGGGGGTGAAGTCACAGGTTCCATCGACGAGAAGGTCCGTCACGCCGTCACGAAGCTGGCGGACCTCCATTTCGTGGCCACCGAGAGGGCGCGCGAGCGTGTCGTGAAGCTGGGTGAGGATCCGGCTCAGATCTTCCTAACGGGGTGCCCGTCGATCGATCTAGCCGCCGAGGTGCAGGCCACCAGTGCCCCGGCGTTCGACCCGTTCGAGCGATACGGTGGCGTCGGCGAGAGAGTGCATCTGTCCGACGGCTTCCTGGTCGTCGTCCAGCACCCCGTCACGACGGAGTACGACGAAGCCAGGCGGCAGGTTGAGGAGACGCTGTTTGCCGTGAACCGCCTGAACCTGCCAACCCTGTGGTTCTGGCCCAACGTGGATGCCGGGTCTGACGGGACCTCGAAGGGCATCCGCATGTTCCGCGAGCAGCATCGTGACGCGCGCATCCATCTGTTTCGCAACATGTTTCCCGAGGACTTCCTGCAGTTGCTGACACGGTGTTCGTGCATCGTCGGAAACTCGAGCGTCGCGATCCGGGAGTGCTCGTACCTGGGCGTCCCGGCGGTCAACGTCGGGACACGGCAGCAGGGCCGCGAGCGCGGCCGCAACGTGATCGATGTCGGCTACGACCGCGAGGCTATCGGCGACGCCATCCGGAAACACCTGCAGACCGGGCGCCTGCCGCCGGACACGCTCTACGGCGACGGGCAGGCCGGTGGGCGCATCGCCGCCCACCTCGCGTCCGCCGAACTGAAGATCGAGAAGCAGCTTGCCTACTGAGCAACCGCCCGCGCGTTTCGATCGCATCAGGGCCGTGGGGTTCGACTACGCAAACCAGCCGAAGCATCTGCTGGACGCGTGCAGCTTCTGTGGTGGTCAAGACCTGGTCGTCCTGGCCCATCGCGATCGGTACGGGTTCCCCGCCAGGGCCTGGGGCTGCCGTCGTTGCGGACTCGTGTTCCTCAACCCGGTCATGACGAGGGGCGCCTACAAGGACTTCTATGCGGAGGTCTACAGACCGCTCGTGAGCGCATACCACGGACGGCTGATCGATGCGCAGTCGATCAAGGCCGAACAACGGGTCTACGCCGCCGAGCGGATGGAATTCGTGGCTCCGTTCCTGGACAAGCGTGATCGTGGCACCCTCCTCGATATCGGCGGCTCCACCGGCGTTGTAGCGAACGCCTTTTGCTCGCGTTTCGGACTCGCCGGAACCGTGATCGATCCCTCTCCGCTCGAACTGGCCGAGGCCGCCCGGCTGGGCCTCGACACCGTCGCCGGCATGGCCGAGGAATACCAGGCGTCGGGCAGGCGATTCGATGTCGTGCTGATGTGCCAGACGGTGGATCATCTGCTCGACATCCGGAGCACGTTGGCCGCGATCCGAGGACTCCTGAGTGAGCACGGCCTGTTCTTCGTCGACTTCGTCGACTTCCGCGCGGCCTACCTCCGCAACTGGTCTGTCGAAGCTGCGATCAAGATCGACCATCCGTACTCTCTGACGGAGCCGACGTTCCGAGCCTTCCTGCGGCGAGCCGGCCTCGAGGTGCTCCGCACGGACTACGCCGCCGACCGCCTGCACATCGGCATGGTGTGCCAGCCTGGACCGGCAGACGTTGCGGCTTTGCCCGCACCGGACGAACCGGCGGCCCTGCTCTCCGAAGTGCGCTACGTGCAGAACGCAGTTAAGCCCTCGTGACCCCGACTTCTCCCGTGCTCGGACTGGTGCCCGCCCGGGGGGGCTCGAAAGGCCTCCCGGGGAAGAACCTCCGCCAGCTCGTGGGCAGGCCGCTGTTGCGCTACGCGATCGAGGCAGCCACGCGGTCTGGCGTGGTCGACCGCGTCGTGCTGACGACCGACTCGGACGAGATCGCGGCAGCCGGTCGCCTGTGCGGTGCCGAGGTCCCGTTCATCCGTCCGGCAGAACTCGCCGAGGATGCGACACCCATGCTTCCTGTCGTCGAGCATGCCCTGGCGATGCTCGAACAAGAGGGCTGGCAGTGCGACATCGTCCTGTTGATCCAGCCGACGGCGCCCCTGAGGCGCCCGGAGCAGCTCGCACGCGCGGTCGCGATGCTCCGCGACACGGGCGCCGACGCCGTCGCGAGTGTCGTCGAAGTGCCGCGGCACTTCTCGCCGGACTACGTTATGCGCGTCGAGGATGGACGCCTGGTGCCGTTTCTGGCCGGCACCGAGCAGATTGGCCGCCGTCAGGATGCGCGACCGGCATTCGTCCGTGACGGGACGGTGTACGCCTTCTGGCGGCGCACGGTCGCCGAGTACCACAGTCTGTACGGACAGGACTGCCGGCCCCTCGTGATTCCAGCCGCCGAATCCGTGACCATCGACACGCAGGAGGACTGGGCGGAGGCCGAGCGGCGTCTGGCGCTGGGAACTGCGCCGCCTCCGTGAACCGCACACGCCGGGCATGGAGAGTGATGCCCGCCAGGCGCGCGCTGGGGCTGGCACGCGCGCTCGTCAGCCGGGCCTCCGTCTTGCGCGAGATCCGGGACATCGTCCGGTCGAATCGGCAGGTGATTGCAGGCCCGTGGCTCGGAGAGATGGGCTTCGAGGTGCTGTACTGGGTGCCATTCGTCCGGTGGGTCACCGTCGCGCTGGGGCTGAATCCCGCCCGCGTGACGGCTGTGTCGCGCGGCGGGCCGGAGGGTTGGTACCGGGATGTCGCGGCGGCCTACGTCGACGTGTTCGACGTCATGCCAGCCGATCGCTTCAGAGAGGCGAATGCCGAGCGGCGGCGGGCACTGGGCGAGCAGAAGCAGATTCGGTCCACTGAGATCGACGACCGGATTGTCGGCGAGGTTCGCCGGCGGAACCGAATCGACACAGCCCTGGTCCTTCACCCCTCGCTGATGTTCAAGCTGGTGCGCCACTACTGGTGGAAGCACACGTCGGCGAACTGGGTCGAGCGGCATGCCCTCCGCCTGCGGCTCCCGAAAGTCCAGCCCCCAGCCGGGTCGGGCGTCCCGCAGGGGTCGTATGTGGCCGCCAAGTTCTACGACAACGACTGCTTTCGCCCGTCCGACGCGGATCGGCGAACGATTTCCGGGCTCGTGGAGTCGGTTTCGACGACGTGTCGGGTCATCTCCCTCTCCGTGGACCTTTCCGTGGACGACCACCGGAGCGAACCGGGCCCGCGGGCGGCGGCCACCGTGGCCGGGTTGCAGGACGCGAGACACAACCTCGATCTGCAAACGGCGATCGTGGCAAACGCGTCGGTGTTCGTCGGAACCTACGGGGGATTCTCGTATCTGGCCCCTCTCTGCGGTGTGCCTGGCGTCGCGTTGTTCACGGAAGCGGGCGGCTTCGATCCCGCGCATCTCGAGATCTGCCAGCGGACGGCTGCCCAATTGGGTACGCCCCCACTTCGACTCCGCGATCTGCGGTGGACGGCGACGGCCGACCTCGTGGCGGACGTGCAACGACTGGCGGCGGCCACGTGAGCGGCGATCAGGATCCGGCGCACGCGTCGCTTCAGCGCCCCCTGCTTCTTCTTCGCAATGTCGGGCGGCTCGCCGCTCGACGGACCGTCCGGGCGTCGAACCTGGCACGGAAGGCGCTCCGCAGGCGCGCCCGCGCCGCCGCCAGGATGTGGCGGGCGACGCGGGAGGCGGGCAAGAACGCGATGGTCGCGTTGCGCAACCTCTCGCGATGGCTGTGGCGGCGTCTGCTCGGCCTCCACAAGCCGTTCGTGCGCCGGTGGCGACGGATGGAGCGCGCCCGGGAGCAGGCGGCCTGGCAGCGCCGGGAGCGGAAGACCGAGCGCGGCGTCCGGCGGCTGGCGGCAAGTGGCCGGCCAATCCTTCTGGGACCATGGCTCTCGGAAGTCGGGTTCGAGACCTTCTACTGGGTGCCATTCCTCCGGTGGCTCAAGGCCGAGCACAACTGGGACCCTCAACGTGTCGTTGCCGTGTCCCGCGGTGGTGTGCGCTCCTGGTACTCCGATCTGGCGGCGGACTACGTCGACGTGTTCGACGTCATGGATCCACCCACCTTTGCGCGGCGAAGTCAGGAACGCCGAGAGGCCGGAGAGGGCACGCACAAGCAGCTCGACCTTGCCGTCCTCGACCGCGACATCCTCGACTTCGCCCGGCAGGCCACCGGCCGAGCGGATGCGATCGTCATCCACCCCTCGGCGATGTACAGGCTCTTCCGGGCGTATTGGCTCGGACACCGGCCGGTGAACTTCGTGCTCGAGCGCGTGCGCCACATCCGCCCCGCGCCACCCTCGACATTCGATCTGTCGTTCTTGCCTCGGCGCTACGTTGCGGTCAAGGCCTACACGGCTGCCTCGCTTCCCGACACGCCGCGCAACCGCCTGACGCTGCAGGCCATTGTCGAGCACCTCGCGGATCACATCGACGTGGTCACGCTCGACACCGGTCTGGCCATCGACGACCACGATGACTACCTGTTGAGCCGCCACTCGCGCGTGCACTCGCTCGCAGGCCTCTTGACGCCGGCCAACAACCTGGAGTTGCAGACACAGGTCATCTCTCGCGCGGAGGCCTTCGTCGGGACGTGCGGCAGCCTCACCTGGCTGGCCCCGCTCCTCGGGATTCCCACTGTTGCCCTGATGAGCGACAGCAGGTTCCTGTATCCGCACCTCTACCTCGCGCGGCAGGTGTACCTCCAACAGGGCGCCGCGCTCTTTGCCACCGTCGATGTCAACGCCGCCGGACCGCTCCACATCGGCCTGGATCGTGTGCTGGACGGAACGCACGCGCAGACGCAGACCTGAGAGACGACACCTGATGGGCATTCAGAAGATCCTCGTGACAGGGGGCGCCGGCTACATCGGATCACACCTCGTCGACGCGCTCGTGGACCGCCAGTACAGGGTGACCGTCCTGGACAGCCTCGAGCCACAGGTGCATCGGAGCGGCACGTGGCCGGCCTACGCGAATCCGCGGGCGACCTACGTGCGGGGTGACGTGCGTGACCGGGCCACCGTCGCACCACTCGTGCTCGAGTCCGACGCCGTCGTACACTTCGCCGCTGCGGTCAGCATCGGTCAGAGCATGTATCAGATCGAGCGGTACGTCAGCGTCAACACAGGGGGCACCGGCGTGTTGCTCGACATCATGGCGAACGACAAGCATCACCTGCAGAAGGTGCTGGTCGCCTCGTCGGTCGGCGTCTACGGGGAGGGTGCCTATCGGTGCGGCTCGTGCGGTCCCAGCTACCCGGGGCTCCGAAACGCGGCACAGCTCGCCGCGAGAGACTGGGAGCCGCACTGTCCGACGTGCGGGCGCAGCGTCGAGCCCGTGCCCACCCCAGAGGCCAAGCCGCTCTACCGGGACAACATCTACTCGATGACGAAGTACCACCAGGAGGAGATGGTCCTGCTGATCGGCAGGACCTACGGCATCCCTGCGGTCGCCCCGCGGTTCTTCAACGTGTACGGTCCCCGCCAGAGCCTGAGCAATCCCTATGCGGGCGTGGCCGCGATCTTCCTGAGCCGACTGCTCAACGACAGGCCGCCCATGATCTTCGAGGACGGCGGACAACTGAGGGACTTCGTTTCGATCCGCGATGTCGTCAACTGTCTCGTGCTGATGCTCGAGCGAAGCGGAGCCGACTTCCTGCCGGTCAACATCGGATCCGGTACGCGGATCAGTATCCTGGAGATCGCACGCGTGCTGAACCGGCTGCTCGGCAAGTCCATCGAGCCGCACATGCTGCACGAGGGCCGGCTGTTCGACGTGCGCCACTGCTTCTGCGACGCGTCACGGCTGCGGGAGACGCTCGGCTACGAACCGGCGGTGAATCTGGACACCGGCATGGCAGAGCTCATCGACTGGGCCCGGGCGACCGGCGACGGGGCGGTGGATCTGTTCGACCGGGCGCTGGGCGAGCTGCGCGACAAGGGCCTCATGGCCGCCAATCGGACGAGCGACCGGCCGGCCCGCCGGGGCTGAAGCCCCGGCCTCTACCAGACACGACCGAACCGGCCGCCCCGCTGCAGGGGCGGGTGACAGACGAGGCGATTGTGGCCGAGACGACGGGCGGCTGGAAGACGCGACTTGCGCACAGGGTACGCGCTTGGCTGGGAGTCCACGACTTGCGCGAGGACATCCGGCGCGTGCGCCAGGAGTCGGAGAAGAACGCCAGGCTCCTTCGCGAGATCGATGCGCGCGTGCGCTCGGTCGAACGGCACACCGCGCGCTTTCAGGACGTCGGTCAAACCCAGATGAAGGACGTTCGCCTGCGGCTGAACGACGTGGGTGAGCACCTGCAGGAGATCCGTTCGCAGCTCGGCAGTCGCGGCGTGCCGCACTTGCTGAAGCTCCTGAGGCTCGACACTCGCGCGCTCTTGAGGCGTGCCCTGCTCGATCCCGCAACCCTGCCATACCCACAGAGACTCACGGCGCAGCGGGCGAGCGTTACGTCCCAACGGGAGGAAGATGGCATCAGCTGGGCGATCTTCCAGCATGCGGGTGCCACGACCCGTCGCTTCATCGACATCGGCTCAGGGATGAACGGGGGCATCTCGGGGTTCTACGCGCGCGAGTGCGGCTGGAGCGGCCTCATGATCGATGCCAAGGAGGCCCACGTCGCCGTGCTGAAAGACCGCTTCAGCCCCACGCGGGTCACCTCGATTGCGGCGCTCGTCACCCGGGACAATGTCAACGGCCTGGTCGTCGATGCCGGCTTCGACGGAGAAGTGGATCTTCTGAGCATCGACGTCGACGGCATGGACTACTGGATCTGGCATGCGCTGACCGCGAGCAGCCCCAGGCTGGTCGTCATCGAGTACAACGCGCTGTTTGGCTTCCGGCGCGCTGTCACGCTCCCGTACGAGGCGATGTTCGATCGGACGCAACTGAGCGGCGCGCTGCGGAAACGGTACTACGGCGCCTCGCTGCCGGCCTTGATGGCGCTCGCCGCCAAGAAGGGGTACCGCCTCGTCACGGTCGAGCCCAATGCCCTGAACGCTTTCTTTCTGCGAGACGATGTGGCGCCAGACATCCCGGGGTGCTTGCTGGAAGATCTGCCCTATTCGGAAGTCGAGAACAGCCGCTTCGAAGACATCTACGGTGTGATTGCGCAGGCCCACCTGCCGCTGGTTGAGGTGGACGGGTGACTGCCACGCCTGCGCAACCTGCGTGGGACACCCCGTCGGCGTCGAGGCCGGCCAATGGATGGACCTGGGCCACCTGCGGGTGGGCCTGGCTTGTCTGGATGGGACTCGCGTACTTCCTTGTGCGTAAACCCTGGCAATTGACCGACAACCTCGGCAACATGCAGGCACTGCTTGAGCATTCCCTCCGTGACCTGCTGAAAGCCCACTTCGGTGGGGGCCCGTATTTCAGGCCCTTCCTGTGGGGATCCTTCAAGATCGTGTTCGATGCAGCGGATGGGCACTACCTGGCAGTATTCACGGTGGTCGAGGTGCTGCAGGTCGGCGTCCTGCTCGTGCTGTTCGCCCGGCTGCTGGCAGTAAGGACCAGGGTGGACTTCGTCGCTGCCATCGTGGCATTCAGCGTTCTGGTGGGCGGTCACACGTTCGGGGGATTCGTCATCGAGATCTACCCCATCAACGCGTTCCTGACCGTGGCGATCTGCGTGCTACTCGTCGTGAACCTGGCCGAGTCGCGCGGCGGGTGGGTGTGTGACGCAGCCGCGCCCGTCGTCTTGGCCATAGCCGTCCTGACCGTCGAGTCGGGTCTGCTCGTCTGGGTGGCGCTGGTCGCAGCCTATCTGGTAGGTGCCCGCGGGGTTTCACCGCGCGGTGTGATCGCGAGCACCGTGGTCGTGATTCTGTACTTCTGGATCCGCTTCGGCCTGCTGGGCGGCGGGACCCCGGGTGTCGAGGAACGCAGTTCCGGCTTCGGGTTCCACGTGCTGGACCCACCGGAGCTGGTGGCGCGCTTCGCAACGCGCCCCGGAATCTTCTATGCCCACAACGTCGCGGCGGCGCTCGGCATGCTGCTGTTTGCCGAACCGAGGATGGGCGTGTGGGAATTGACGCGGGGGTTCGTGACCGAGCGTCACGACGTCATGCCGTGGATGCTGATCAATGTCTGCAGCTCGACGATTCTGTCACTCCTGATCCTCGTCTACAGTCTGCGGAAGGCCCAGCACTGGATCCGCTTCACCGTGTCAGCCAACGACCGGCCCATCGTGGTGTTCTGGGCGGTGGCGGCCGCCAACGCGGTCATCAGCTACGGGTACACGAAGGATCAGATCATGACCGTGGCTGCGTGTATGTACGCCGTGGCAGCCGCCATGGTCCTGCGCGCCGTCTTCAGCAGACTTCCGCGGCGCGGCCCCGTGCTTCGAAGCATCGCCGTGCTGGGCCTCCTTGTGCTGACTTCGGGCTGGGCGATCCGGACCGCCGGCCTCCACTACAACATCTCGGTTGCCGCGTCCCGTCACCGGAATGACTGGCTCGGCTTGGAGACGTGGTTGCGCGACCACCCGGGCGCCGCACAGAATCCGAAGGTGGTCGCCCTTGCCCGTGCGCTCCAACGGGAGGTTCTGGCCATGCCCGTACCGACTCCGTTTCTCGTCTACCGTCGTCTCGGCGATAGCTATTTCGATCAGCACTGACGATGAGCCCCGGTTCGAGGGTGGTCGAGACTGTCACCGAGTGCATTCCCGCCCTGCCACAGATGGCGTTGGGCCTGGCGACCGCCGCGATCGTGGCCGGTGCGCTGTTTGGCTGGCATCCGCTCTGGCCAGCCGACACCGAAACGCTGGCCGAGGCAGCGGCACTGGGAAACCGGGCTACAATCATGGCGCTCGTCGCCCGCGGCGCCGACCCGAACGCTCGATATTCCGTGAGACCTGGCATCCTCAGATCCGATCCGATCGAGCTGACGCCGCTCGAGGCGGCCATCACCACTCGGCAGGACTACCTGTTCGAGTTCATCCGCAGTCAGGGTGCCGTCGTCAATGCCGGGAATCGACTGCGCCTGTTCTGTTTCGCCAGCGCCCTTGGCGCGGACGCCATTGCCAGGTCCCTTGCCGAGGTGCCTCTGACGGACTCGGGCTGCGACGGCGTCGAACTGCCGCTTCGCTAACGTTTCGGAACCACCACGAAGGAGCGCCATGCCCGTTGCCGCAAGTGTCACGCTCGGCCGCGGCGTTGTCATCTTCCAACGCGACCTGGTCAATCTCTACGGCTGCACCATCGGTGACGAGACGAAGATCGGCGCGTTCGTCGAGATTCAGAAGAACGCGTGCATCGGCAGCCGGTGCAAGATCTCGTCGCACACGTTCGTTTGCGAGGGCGTCACCATCGAAGACGAAGTGTTCGTCGGCCACGGCGTCATGTTCATCAACGACATCTACCCCCGGGCGGCGACCGGCGGCCAGCTGCAGACGGAGGCCGACTGGTCGGTCGTCCCGACGCGTGTGTGCAAAGGTGCGTCGATCGGCAGCGGGGCCGTCATCCTGGGTGGCGTCACGATCGGTGAACGTGCGATGGTGGGAGCCGGCGCCGTGGTCACCCACGACGTGCCGGCAGGAATGATTGTGGCTGGCGTGCCGGCCCGGGTCCGCCGGCCGGTTGGCGAGGGCAGCCGCAGATGATTGGCATCGGCGTCATCGGCTATGGCTACTGGGGCCCGAATCTGGTCCGCAACTTCGCCGAGACCGAGGGCGCCCGTGTCGTCGGCGTCTGCGATCGCCGGCCCGAGCGTCTCGATCTCGCCCGGCGGCGATATCCCGGCATCCAGGTGACAGCCGACCCAGACGAACTCATCGGGTCGCCCATCGTTGACGCCGTGGTGGTTGCCACGCCTGTCTCGACGCATTACCTGTTGGCAAACGCCGCACTGCAAGCCGGCAAACACGTGCTGATCGAGAAGCCGATGACCGCCACCAGCGACCAGTCCGGACGGCTCATCGACCTTGCTGGTGCCCGTGGCCTCACGCTCATGGTGGACCACACGTTCGTGTATGCGGCCGCGGTTCGCAAGATTCGGGAGCTCATCCAGGAGGGCATACTAGGAGAGCTCTACTACTACGACTCGGTCCGCATCAACCTCGGGCTGTTCCAACATGACGTGAACGTGGTCTGGGACCTGGCCGTCCACGACCTCTCCATCATGGACTTCCTGCTCGGGCGGGAGCCGACCGCCATTTCGACCACCGGGATGGCGCACCTGCCGGGTGAGCCCGAGAACGTCGCCTACCTGACCATGTTCTTCGACGGACCGCTGATCGGCCACATTCACGTCAACTGGCTCGCCCCCGTCAAGATCCGGCGCACGCTCGTGGGGGGTAGCAGGCAGATGGTGGTCTACGACGATCTCGAGTCCAGCGAGGGAGTCAGAATCTACGACAAGGGCGTCACCCACGCCCCGGATCCCGAAAGCGTGTACCAGATGCTCGTCGGCTACCGGACCGGCGACATGTGGGCGCCAAGGCTGGCGATGACCGAGGCATTGGCTGTCGAGGCCAGGCATTTCGTCGAGTGTGTCGGCAGAGGCGAGACTCCAATCACCAATGGTGAGGCCGGGCTGCGGGTCGTGCGCATGCTCGAGGCCGCCACCGTCTCGATGAACCGGCGGGGTCTGCCGGTCAGCCTGTTGACTGGGGCCTCATGATTCCCTTCGTCGATCTGCGTGCGCAGTACCACAGCATCAAGTCCGACATCGACGCGGCTGTCGGCCGGGTCCTCGAGAACAGCCAGTTCGTACTTGGGGCCGAGGTGGAGGCCTTCGAGCGAGAGTTCGCCGCCTACTGCGGCGCCGCGCATGCCGTGGCCGTCAACTCCGGGACGAGCGCTCTGCACCTCGCGCTCCTGGCCGCAGGCGTCGGACCCGGCGACGAGGTCATTACGACGCCCTTCACGTTCGTGGCGACCGTCGCGGCCGTCGGCTACACGGGCGCGCGGGCCGTGCTCGTGGATGTCGATCCGCGCTACTACACCATCGATCCCGCCAGGCTCGAAGCGGCGATCACGCCCCGAACGAAGGCGATCCTGCCCGTGCACATCTACGGCCAGATGGCCGACATGGAGCCCATCATGGACGTGGCCCACCGGCACGGCGTGGCCGTCATCGAAGACGCGGCACAGGCTCATGGCGCCGAGTATGGCGGCCGCCGTGCCGGGTCGATCGGGGCGTTGGGCTGCTTCAGCTTCTATCCGGGCAAGAACCTCGGGGCCTACGGAGAGGGCGGCCTGGTCGTCACGAGCGATGCGGACCACGCGGAGCGCCTCCGGATGCTGCGCGACTGGGGACAGCGACGGAAGGGACTGCACGAACTTCGCGGGTACAACTACAGGCTCGAGGGGATTCAGGGCGCGATTCTCCGCGTCAAGCTCAAGTACCTCGAGCTGTGGACGGAAGCACGCCGCACCCGGGCTGCCGAATACCACAGGCTCCTCGCCGGCGGACCGGTCGGGCTCCCTGAGTCGCGGCCCGGTGCCCGGCATGTGTTCCACGTGTACGCCATCCGGTCGCCCAGGCGGGACGCGCTGCAGCGGTATCTCGGCGAACGTGGCATCCACACGGGCATTCACTATGCAGCGCCCGTGCACGTGCAGCCGGCGTACGCCGATCTCGGGTACAGAACCGGCGACTTTCCCGTGTCCGAGCGCATCATGGCCGAAGTGCTGTCACTGCCGATGTTTCCAGAACTCACGCCGGCTCAGCAGGCGGAGGTTGCGACGGGCGTGCGGGAGTACGGTGATGGACACTGATCGCAACGGACCCGGTGAACGAGTCGTGCCAGCCATCCACGGGCGCCAACTGGTGGCGCCGGACCCCATTCCCGAAAACGAGTTCGCCCGACATCTGCGCGGGACTTGCAGCCGGGACTCCCTCCTCGAGATCTTCGCGCGCTTCTCGCACGGTCAGACACCCTTCGACGCTTTGATGCGGCGCATCGTCGTGAAGGCCGTGGCACGGGAGTGTGGTCACGGTCTCTCTGTGGGCGTCGGCGTGGGATTCAAGCACCTCGAGACGCTGGAACTGGGAGACGCCGTGTTCCTGGGCGATCATGCCTACATTCAGGGCCGAGTCGACGGACGTTGCGTGATCGGTCACCACGCGTGGATTGGGCCGCAGAGTTACTTCGACGCGCGCCACCTGCGAATCGGTGAGTACGTGGGCTGGGGCCCCGGCGCACGAGTGCTCGGTTCCGAACACACGGGCGTGCCGGCAGACCGGCCCATTATCGAGACCGACCTGCTCATCAGGCCGGTCGTCGTGGAAGACTGGGCGGACATCGGGGTCAACGCCGTCCTGCTTCCTGGCGTGACGGTCGGCCGCGGCGCGATCGTGGGTGCCGGGGCCGTGGTGACGAGAGACGTCCCCCCGTTCTCTGTTGTGGTGGGTGTCCCCGCGGTTCACCTGCGCTGGCGCCAGGGACACGACCCGGAGACACCCAGAGCAAACGACGCGTGAACCTCGACGGCGTCATAGCTCCGGCCATGCCCGTGCACGACTTGCCTTGCACCACGGTGGCGGCCAGGCTCGCCCTCGACCACCAGGAGGGCGGCGATTTTGGCCGCGTGCTGTTCCTCGTGCTTCGGCGCAGCGCCCGGCCGTGATTGGAGCCGCAGGCAGACCCGCACTTGATGCGTGACGCGATACTGATTACCGGCGGCGCCGGTTTCATCGGTTCGGAGGTGACCAGGCAGCTCGCCTCCGCGAGCCGCCGCGTCATCGTCGTAGACAACATGGTCAACGGCAGGCGCGAGAACCTGTCGGGCGCCGGAGACGGCGTGACGATCGAGGTCGCAGACATCCGCGACGCGGCACGCATGCGCGCGTTGATGGGTGACGTGGCAACCGTGCTCCACCTGGCATGCCTGGGCGTGCGCCACTCGATCCACTCCCCCCGCGAGAACCACGACGTCAACGCGACCGGCACGCTCACCCTGCTCGCAGCAGCCCGCGAGGCAGGCGTGGACCGTTTCGTCCACGTGTCCAGCTCGGAGGTCTACGGAACAGCCAGATGGGTGCCCATCAGCGAGGAACACCCCACCTATCCCGAGACCGTCTACGGAGCGTCGAAGCTCGCTGGCGAATGCTACGCGCGCGCCTGCTATCGGACCTACGGACTCCCGACGGTTGTCGTGCGCCCGTTCAATACCTATGGGCCGCGGTGCCACCACGAAGGCGACAGCGGCGAGGTCATCCCGAGATTCATGCTGCGGTGCCTGGCAGGTCAGCCGATGGTCATCTTCGGGGACGGTCGGCAAACGCGGGACTTCACCTACGTGGCCGACACGGCCAGAGGCATCATCGCGGCTGCAGGCACCGAGGAGTTGGTTGGCGAAACCGTCAATCTGGGCTCGGGGATCGAAGTGTCGGTCGCCGACCTGGCCCGGCTCGTGGCCCTGGCTGCGGACAAGCCCGGCGCGCCCGTGACGTACGACACCGCGAGGCCGGGCGATGTCCGCCGTCTGATGGCAGAGACGTCGAAGGCCAGGCAAGCGCTTGGCTTCACGCCCTCCGTCACGCTCGAGGAGGGACTGAAGCTGCTGCTCGCCTGGTACACGAATCAGCCGCAGTCCCCTGCCGAGCTGCTCGAGCACGAGCAGGTTCGCAATTGGACGATCGGAAAGGCGGATTGATGGCTGCCGATACGATCCCACTGGCCAGGCCTGTTCTCGGCCGCGAAGAGGCCGAGGCGGTGGCGCGCGTCCTCGGCACAGGTTGGATCACCCAGGGCCCTGAAGTTGCGGCCTTCGAGCGTGAGTTCGCGGACTTCGCCCAGGCGCCTCACGCGTGCGCAGTCGCTAATTGCACGGTGGCACTCCATCTTTCGCTCGTGGCGGCTGGTGTCGGCTCCGGCGACGAGGTCATCACCGTGAGCCATTCGTACATCGCGACAGCGAATGCGGTCCGGCATGCCGGCGCGACGCCGGTCTTCGTGGATGTCGAGCCTGGCACGTGGAATCTCGATCCTGCACTCGTCGAACGGGCGGTCACGTCACGAACCCGCGTGATTCTGGCGGTGCATCAGATTGGCATGCCCTGTGACCTTGCCAGGCTCGTGCCCCTCGCCAGGCGCCTGAGCTTGCCGCTGATCGAAGATGCTGCGTGCGCCGTCGGCTCCGAGATTCTGTGGGACGGCCGCTGGGAGCGTATCGGTCGCCCGCACGGCGACGCCGCCTGCTTTTCGTTCCATCCCCGTAAGGTGCTGACTACGGGGGACGGAGGCATGATCACCACGGGGCACGCGGAATGGGACCAGCGGTTTCGCCTGCTCCGGCAGCACGGGATGAGCGTGCCCGACACGGTGCGTCACGACTCGCACACCGTCATCTTCGAAAGCTATCCCATCGTCGGGTTCAACTACCGGATGACCGACCTGCAGGCAGCCGTCGGGAGGATCCAGCTTTCGCGTCTTCCGGAGGCCGTCGCGCGCCGCCGCAAGCTGGCTTCACGATATGCCGCGCTGGTTGCCGGCATTCCTGGGGCGCGGCCACCCGTCGAGCCCGCCTGGGCCCGCAGCAACTACCAGAGCTACGCCCTCGAGCTGCCGCTGGGCTGCGACCAACGACGCGTGATGCAGCGGATGCTGGACGACGGCGTCGCGACGAGACGGGGCGTGATGTGCGCTCACCGTGAAGACCCCTACCGTACGGCGCGCGGGGTGGGAGCGCTCCCTGTGAGCGAGCACGCCCAGGACCGCACGATCCTCCTGCCCCTCTTCCATGCGCTGACCGAGGCTGATCAGGGCCGGATCGTGCAGGCTCTTGCGTCGGCGTGTGCCGCATCATGAGCAGCAACGAAACAACCCGCGTTGTGCTCGTCACGCCCGCGTTCAACGAGGCGCTCAATCTGGACGCCATGTACGGGCGCGTCGTGGCGATGGCCGATCGCGCCGGGATCGATTGGCGTTGGATCATCGTGGACGATCACTCTGTGGACGGCACGTTCGCGGCGATCGCGCGGCTCTCATCGCGCGATCACCGTGTGTGCGGATTGCGCCTGGCCCGCAACACGGGGTCCCACGCAGCGATTGCCTGCGGACTTCAGCACGCTCGCGGAGACGCGGCGATCGTGCTGGCCTCCGATCTTCAGGATCCGCCCGAAGTGATCCCCGGGCTCGTGGAGGCCTGGCGCCTGGGGGCCCAGGTCGTCTGGGCCGTCCGACGAAAGCGCCACGGAGAACCCGTGTCGACGCGCGCGTTCTCGTGGCTCTACTACGTCGTGATGCGGAACATGGTCGGTCTGAGACAGCTACCGCGGGACGGATCCGACTGCTTCCTGCTGGACAGGCGCGTCGTCGACACCGTTCGGGTGCTGCGCGAGCGCCACACGAGCCTCCTGGCGCTCGTGGGATGGCTGGGCTTCAGGCAGGCGACCATCCAGTACGAGAAGCAGCCTCGGCACGCGGGCAAGTCGGGCTGGACGTTGCGCAAGAAGATCAAGCTCCTCGTTGATTCAGTGACGGCCTTCAGCGCAGTGCCGCTTGCGCTTGTGGGCTGGATGGCTGCTGCCCTGCTCGGGCTCGGCGCGGGGGGGGTGTGGGCTGTGGCTCTGGGGTTCCGGCCGGAACCCTCGTGGAGCCTTCCGGTGTTGACCCTCCTCGTGGGGCTCCAGCTCGCGGGCATGGCCGTCCTGGGCACGTATCTCTGGCGCGCCCTCGACGAAGCGCGGGGCCGGCCAGCGTGGGTCATCGAGGATGCCGTCAACATCGGATCGATCGTGACCCCGGACGTGGGCGCACGCCCTCCGGGTGTCTGCGCGTCATGATCCTGACGTTTGACGAACTGCCCGCCTACGCGGGACGGGTGGCCATGGTAGATGGCGCGTTCGATCCGCTGCACGCGGGCCACATCGAGTACTTCCGCGCCGCCTCCGAGCTGGGTGTGCCGCTGCTCTGCAACGTCGCCTCCGACCGCTATGTGTCGTCGAAGCACCCGCCACTGCTGCCCGAGGAACAGCGGGCTGTGGTGGTGGACGCGATCAGATACATCAGCTACACCCACATCAACCGGTTCGACACCGAGACCATCCTCGAACAGCTTCGTCCCCGGTACTACGTCAAGGGCAAGGACTGGGAATCACGCGGCCTGCCGCCGCGACAGGGTGATATCTGCGAGCGGCTCGGCATCGGCATCGTGTACCTCGACACCGTGGTTGACTCCTCTACGCGGCTCCTGCAACGCTTCGCCGCCCTCATGAACGACAGGACGCCATGACCATCTCAGAGTTTGAAGCCGCGATCTTCGCACAGGCTCCCACGGCCTCAGAGCATTACGACGCCGAGTACTTCACCGGCGACTGGCGCGCTGAGGGTAACAACTATTCGCTCGAGACGCGCCGCCAGATCGAGGCGAAGAACCCCGTCCTGATCAAGGAGGTGTTCGCTCCGGTGAAGGTCCTCGACCTCGGGTGCGGGCCGGGAGCGTTGATGCATCTGCTCTGGGAACTCGGCGTCGACGTCGAAGGTATCGACTTCGCGGAGAGCAGCCGGCGCCTCGCCACGCCCGAGGTTCGCGACCGGATCGCGATCGGGAACACATACGACCCCATCAAACCGTCCAACGCCTACGACCTGGTGATCTGCCGCGAGGTCTTCGAGCACCTCACGGTCTTCCAGGTGAAGAAGACCGTCGAGAACATGGTCCGGCTGACCTCGCGCTTCGTCTACGTGACAACGAGGTTTCACCCGCATCCATCGAGCCTGCTGGACTTCACAACCCAGTTCGACGTGGATCCGACGCACATCACCGTACTGAACAAGGACTTCCTCCGACTGCTCTTCGTGCTTGAGGGATGCCGTTCCAGGCCCGACCTCGAGGCCAGGATGGACTGGGCCAACAAGGGGCGGGTCCTCGTTCTCGAGAAGGTGCTCACCGCGCCATAGCGCCGTCTCGCCGGATGAACAGCCTCACCGCAGACAATCTGGGCAAGTGCTTCTACATCGCCCAGGGCAGGGGCCGTGATGCCTCCCGCGGCAACATCGCGGGGAGGGTGTGGGCCCGCGCCTGGGGGCGGAAAGGCGAACGCCTGCCATCCCGTCAGGTCAAGGAGTTCTGGGCGCTGAGGAATGTCTCGTTTTCGGTGCAGCCGGGTACCGTCCTCGGCATCATCGGACCCAATGGCGCCGGCAAGTCGACTCTGCTGCGCGTGATCGCGCGCGTGATCCTGCCGAGCGAGGGACGCGTCGTTGGAATCGGGCGCGTCGTCTCCCTGCTGGAGCTGGGCGCCGGGTTCAATCCGGAGGTGTCGGCGAGGGAGAACATCTTCATGAACGCCGCCATGTACGGCGTCCCCAGGTCGGATGTCGTCCGACATTTCGACGAAATCGTCGGCTTCGCGGAGATCGGGGATTTCGTGGACAATCCGCTGAAGTTCTACTCCAGCGGCATGTACTTGCGACTGGCCTTCTCGGTGGCCATCAACATGAGACCGGCAATCCTGCTGGCCGACGAGATACTGGCCGTCGGTGACATGGCGTTTCAGGAACGGTGTTTGAAGCGGGTCGAGGCGATGGCGAAGAACGGACTGACGGTCCTGTTCGTGTCGCACGACATGGACGCCATCATCCGGGTGTGTGACCGCGCGCTGTGGTTGAGCGCAGGCCAGACGAAGGGAATCGGCGATCCCGAGGAGGTCGTCACTGCCTACCAGAACGCGGCCTGGGCTACGGCGGACGTCGCCAGGTCCGAACGTGGACGGCACGTCAACCGCTACGCGGAGATCCTCAATGTCCGGCTTGTGACGACCGCCGGTAAGGAAGTCGGCGCCGCCCCCGCTTCGGAAGACGTCTTCATCCGGATCCGATTCGCGGCCAAGACCGGCCTCTCTCAGGTCCGGTGTGGTTTCGACCTCTACCGGCGCACGGTGCTGCTCTTCCGCTCCGCGGACCACGACCCGAAGGAAATCGGCCAGGTGGGCATCTACGAAGCCTGGGGCCGCATTCCGGCGCATTTCCTCTCGGAGATCGTGTACACCCTGAACGCATTCGTCGTGTTCAGCAGGGAAGGCAAGGAGATGTCGCTCGTGGTCCACAACGCGCTGTCGTTCATGAGCTACGCGACCGAGGAACCGTCCACATTCGGCCAGAGGTTGCTGAAGGATGCGCTGCTGGCGCCCCGCCTCGAGTGGCGCCTCGCGCCCTTGGCGAATGCAGATTGAACTGACCCGCGGCGTCGGCGGCGGTCCAGAGGCCATCCGCATCCGGTTCGGTCAGACCGACACGGCCAGCCGGACACCAGGCCTGCTCGTGCGCGGATGGCGCCGGGCCGGCCACGTCCCGCTCATCCGGATGGCCGGGCGAATCGCCTCGTGGCCAGTCCGCGTTGTTGCGCTGGCGATCCCGTCCATCGCGATCGACCGCGAACACGGGCGCGCCTCGAGGATACGCATCCGACTCGGCGCGCACGCGGGGCCAGGCCTGGGCCTCCGCGTTCTCCAGGCCCGGTCCAGACTGGCTGCCGCGCCTGCGGCGCTGGGTGCGCTCTTGGGACGTGTCAGGGAACATCTGCCGTCGGTGGTCTTCCGCCGTGACGAGGCTGGGCGACTGGCAGCTATCGCGATTCAGCTCGGCCGAGACGGAGCTGCCGTCGAGGGGGCGGCAATCGTCCAGAAGGACCAGCGGTGGGTGATCGAGCCGGCTCAGACCGGCCTGATACCCCGCATGCAGGAGTTTTGGCGCTATCGGCAGATGCTCTGGTTCATGGCGTCCAAGGGCGTGACGCGCATGTACCAGGGCATGAACCTGGGTGTTTTCTGGCTGTTCGTCCGCCCGCTGCTCCCGATTGTCATCAGCACGTTGATCTTCGGGCGGCTGCTCAACGTGCCCTCCGAGGGTGTCCCCTACTTCCTCTTCTTTCTCGCTGGTTCGACCGCCTGGATGCTGTTCGAGCGGTCCCTCTTGTGGGCGACGCGCAGCCTGGACATGCACAAGGGGCTGGTCAAGAAGGTGTACTTCCCGCGCCTGATCGTCCCCATTGCCTCGGTCGCTCCCGCCGTCGTCGACGCGTTCGTTTACGCCGGGCTGCTGGTTGTCGCGTGTGTCTACTTCTGGATCCAGAGCGGCAGGTGGTACCTGCGAATCGGCCCCGGACTCGGGCTGGCCCTCATCGCCTCGCTGCTGAGCGTGGTGCTCGCGATCGCAGTCGGGCTCTGGACGTCGGTGATCCAGGTGAAGGCCAAGGAGACCCGGTTCACGCTCCGCTACGTGACGCGATTCTGGAACTACCTGACACCCGTCTTGTACCCGGTTTCCCAGGTCCCCGAGAAGTACCACTGGATCGTCTTTCTCAACCCGATGGCGCCGTTGGTCGAGATGTTCAAGGCCGGGACGATCGGTGTCGGACAGTTGAACTGGGCGTCCTTCGGGTCTGCCCTGGCCGTGATCGGCATCGTGTTCGCCAGCGGAGTGTGGTTCTTCATGCGTTCAGAAGCTGCGGCGGTCGACAGGCTGTAGGCACGCGCGTGATTGCCGGCAGAAGGCGAGACCCCAACGTGAGGGCCAGATTGTGAGCCACCTATGAAGGAAATGGTCATCAACATCGGGCGATTGCGGAACTTGCGAATGCCGCCCCGGATCGCGAGACATGCCGTGATGGGGGCCGTCCTGGCCGTCCTGGCCTTCGACACCGTGTCGCAAGTGGGACCGGAGGAGGTCGGCATCGTCCTCCGTCACGGCCGGCACGTCCGGACCGTGAAGCCCGGCCTGCGTTTGGAGATTCCGCTGATTGAACGGATGCTGAAGGTCCCCATTCGGCGCCAACTGCTTCTCGAGTTCGGTTTCCGCCGTGCGGCTGACAACCCCATGAAGCTCACGCCGATGCTCGAGGAATCCGCGATGATCACCGGTGACCTCAACGTCGCGGACGTGGAGTGGATCGTACAGTACCGGATCGACGATCCCTACAAGTTCCTCTTCAAGGTCCGCGACGTCACCGGGACGTTGCGCGATCTGAGCGAGGCTGCGGTGAGCGAGGTCGTCGGCGACCACACCGTCACCGAGGTCATCACGGTTGGCCGAATCGGCATCGAGACCCGGATCCGCGAACGGCTCCGGGCTCTCGTCGCGTCGTACGACATGGGCGTGAGCATCCAGGAGGTGGCGCTGCAAGATGCCAGTCCTCCCGATCCGGTGAAGCCAGCCTGGGACGAGGTGACGGAGGCCCAGCAGCAACGTGAGCGTCGCGCCAGCGAGGCGCGAGGCGAGTACAACCGGGTGATACCAAGAGCCCAAGGCGAAGCCCAGCAGCGAATCCTCGAAGCGGACGGGCGTGCCCTCGATCGCGTCACGAGCGCTGAAGGCGATGCCAGGCGCTTCGTTCAGCTGTACGAAGCGTACCGGCAGGCCCCTGCGGTCACCAGGGAGCGTCTCTACCTGGAGTCGATGACGCGCGTCCTGGGCCAGATCGGCAACAAACTCGTGCTGGAGAGTGACGCCAAGAGTCTCATCCCGTTGATCGTCCCGGAGAACGTGCTCCGCTCGTTGGAGAGCAGTCCGCCGAAGAAGGAAGGAGGCGAAAAGTGACGCGTCGAAGGAGGATCCTTGCGGCGGCGGCGGCGAGCATCATCACGGCCGTGCTCGTCGTCGACTCGGTGTTCGAGATCGACGAGACCGAGCAGGTCATCTTGACGCAGTTTGGCGATCCAGTCGAAACGCCCGTCGAGACGGCCGGCCTGCACTTCAAGGCGCCGCTCATTCAGCGGCCGCACATCTTCGACAAGCGGCTGCTCGAATTCGATGCCGAGACCGTCGAAGTCCCCACGAAGGACAAGTTCTTCATTCGCGTCGACTACTTTTGCCGCTGGCGGATCGCGGGTCCCTTGCGGTTCCTTGAACGTGTCCACGACGAACGAGGCGCGCTCGCGCGGATTGACGAGATCCTCGGCGGCGAGATCCGGAACACTGTCGCCGGCCACGATCTCGTTGAGCTGGTCAGGACATCGAATCGAACGCCCGACGCGTCGGGCCCCGACCTGGAGGGCGAGCCGGTCACCCTGGCGCCGATTCAGATCGGTCGGACGGCAATCGAACGCGACACGCTGATGCGCGCGTCGGCGAGGATGGCGGACCTCGGAATCAGCGTGATCGACATCCGGTTCAAGCAGATCGACTATGTTCCCGCCGTTCAGAATGCCATCTTCGCCCGGATGATTGCGGAACGGAAGCGGGTCGCCGAGCTGTACAGGTCGTTGGGCGAAGCCGAGTTCGCGCGCGTCGCAGGCGAGCGGGCGAAGGAGTTGATGCGGATCGAGTCCGACGCCTATCGCGAGGCGCAGACCCGGCTCGGTGCGGCAGAAGCAAGAGCCGCACGCATCTACGCGGACGCGTACGGCAGGGATCCAGGGTTCTACGCGTTCGTGAAGCGACTCGAGTCCTACGAGAAGACGCTGAACCAACGCACGACGGTCGTGCTCAATGCCGACTCCCCCTACCTGAGGGCACTCAGGTAGGAACCTGACCTTGAGTGCGGGCTCACCGACATGGCCGGCACATGGCGGTAACATGGCGGGCCCTGTTCGTGCGCGCCTGGGAGATCAGATCTAAAATAACCGTTTGGGCTTGCGGAGTGTGATCGGGGTCTTGCGCGGCGGCAGCCGCCGGCAGGAGGGCCTGGGAATCACGGTGGGGAAGAGACGATGACCATTCGCGTGCTCATGCGGCGAGTGGCGCTGCTCGGCGCTGTCGCCGGAGTGCTGTGGCTGGCGGTTGTGGGGATCTTGTGGAAGGGCACACACGATATCGCGCCTTCGATTCATGTCAGGTGGAAGCCCCGGACGACCGTCGCAGGTAGGGAGGATGCCGAGAGGACGCTCGGTCTCGCGCGCGCGGAGTTCCTCGGAGAGCACACCTGGGCCTACGACCTGCTCGACTCGACATCCGAGAACATCGAGCGAATCGTGAAGCACCGCCTCGTGGAGGACACTCAGGATCTGGATCGGCAGCGTTTCGTCCTGGGCCCGAACACGCAGCTCGGAACGACCCGACGGTGGATCGGCGATCGGCTTCCGATCCTCCGCTCGCGGAGCCTGGTGGAGAATGTCTCGCGGATTGCCGGGGCGCTCGTCGCGCTCGGCCTCCTGGGACTCTGGACAAGCCGGCGCGGACCGAAGGCCTCCGCACGATGAACACCACAGGCGTTGTGTCGACGTCACCGCCCGCTGTCGCGGCCGACCGGCCCAAATCCAGCGGTCTGGAACCGATTCAATGATCGACTGCGTCGCAGGCTACCACCTCAATCCGTGGACGTGCGGCATCGCCAAGTTCAATGCGATCCTGGCCCAGCAGCTCGGCCTGCCCGTGGTGAGCGTACTCGGATTGCAGCACACCCGATACAACCGCCCACTGGTGTCGGTGAAACTCTCGGAGTTCTCAGGGACAGACCTCCGCCAGCTCGACGCCTGGGTGCGGCAGCATGCCGGGACCTTCGACACCTTCTTCCACGCGATCGATGGCGGCGAGACGGAAGATCGTCTGATCGCCGCCTCTCGCCGCGTGCTCGTCGGCAATGCCGAGCTGGTCCAGCAGCTGGAGGGTCGCCACCCGGACGTCCGCGAACTCTGGTGCCCCGGCACGATCCTGCTTCCCCAGCGCTTCGAGCCGGCCGAGATCTCGGTCTTCACGTTCGGGATGGCCCACAAGATCCGCGTCGGCTATTATCGGAAGTTGCGCGATCTGCTGGAGACCGCCGGCCGAACCTACAAGGTCCTGGTGTCGACCGCCCTGCACGAAAACACGAACTTCGACGACACGTTCATTGTCAGATTCGAGGAACTTCAGGCGATCTTCGCCGGGCAGATCTACTTCATGGGATACCTGTCGGACACCGCGGTCTACAACCACCTGATGGACGCGACCTTCCTGGCAGCCTTCTTTGACAAGGGCCTGCGCGCGAACAACACGACCGTGAATGCCGCCATGGAGTGCGGCTGCGCCGTGATGACGAACCTCGACGCATACTCTCCGGCGGGGTACGAACACGGCCGGACGATTCTCGACATCAACCAGCTCGACGTGCTGCCGTCCCTTGACGAGGTTGCGGCCATCGGTCGGGCCGCGCGGGACGTCGCCCACGGGCGGTACGGGTGGGACCGGCTCATCGGGGAGATCAGGCCCTCGACGCTGGCTTGAGGAGGAAGACGTTGGCGAGAGAGTTCACGATCGGGACTCACGACATCAGCGATGCCGGGAAGTGCTACGTCATCGCGGAGGTCGGTCACAACCATCAGGGCAGCGTCAAGACGTGCATGGAGCTGTTCAAGGCCGCCAAGGACTGCGGGGTCAGCGCGGTCAAGCTGCAGAAGCGCAACAACCGCGCCCTCTACACGACGGCCATGTACAACAAGCCGTACGACAACGAAAACAGCTACGGCCCGACCTACGGCGCCCACCGCGAGGCCCTCGAATTCGGTCCCGAGCAGTACCGCGACCTCCAGCAGTACTGCAAGGAACTGGATGTCGACTTCTTCGCGACCGCGTTCGACTTCGACTCGGCCGATTTCCTCCAGTTAATCGATGTGCCTGCCTACAAGATCGCGTCCGGTGATCTGAAGAACACCCCGCTGCTGCGTCACGTGGCGAAGTTCGGGAAGCCGTTGGTCGTCAGCACTGGTGGCGCGACCATCGATGACGTGCGTCGGGCCCACGACGTTGTGCTGGAGCACAACCACCAGCTGTGCCTGCTGCAGTGCACAGCCGGCTATCCCGCCGAGTGGAAGGAACTCGACCTTCGGGTGATCGCGACGTACCGGGAGATGTTCCCAGAGAGCGCCATCGGCTACTCTGGCCACGACAACGGCATCGCGATGGCGGTCGCGGCATTCGTCCTCGGGGCGAGAGTGATCGAGAAGCACTTCACCCTGAACCGGGCCTGGAAGGGAACGGACCACCCCTTCTCGCTGGAACCGGTTGGCATGCGCAAGATGGTACGCGACCTTGAGCGTACCTGGCTGGCCATGGGGGACGGTGTCAAGAAGATCTACTCCAGCGAGGTGAGTCCGATCATCAAGATGGGCAAGAAGCTCGTCGCGGCGCGGACGCTCCAGGTCGGCCACGTCCTGAGGGAAGAGGATATCTGCCTGAAGTCGCCGGCAGACGGGATCCCGCCGTACGAGCTCGAGAACGTCGTCGGACGGCGCCTCCTGCAGCCCCTCATCGAGGAGGAGACCATCCTCTTTGAGATGCTCGGAAAGCCCGAAGCGTGAATGAACTAGCTCCTTCGTTCAGCCTCGACAACGACATCGCCGTCGTGACGGGCGCGACGGGCAAGCTGGGTCCTATTTGGATCGACGCCCTGCTCGAGGCCGGCGCGCGCGTGGCGGCCTGGGACCTGCCGGGCGTCACGCCGACCCCGCCCTTTGCTGACCTGGCGGCGCGGACCAACGAGTCGCGCCTGCGCCGGTTCGACTGCGACGTGACCCAGCGCGATTCGATCGAGCGCGCGCTCCGTCAGGCCGTTGCTGTGTGGGGCACGCCGTCGGTCCTGGTGAACAATGCCGGCATCGACCAGCCGCCAGACTCGGGAGGCAATCGCGCCCGCGCCGAAGATCTTCCGGTGGAGATGATGCGCCGCATGGTCGACGTGAATCTGCTCGGCACGCTGCAGATGATCCAAGTCGTCGGCGGCGCGATGCTCGAGGCCGGCCGCGGATCGATCGTCAACATCGGATCGCTCTACGCGTCGGTGGCCAACGACCAGCGCTTCTACGATCACTTTCCCGGCGACCCCCCGTTCATCAAAGTGCCGTCCTACGGGGCATCCAAGGCCGGCGTGGTCAGCCTGACGAAGTACTTCGCGACGCTGTGGGGCCTGAAGGGCATTCGGGTGAACACGTTGTCGCCAGGTGGCGTGCTGGGAGGCCAGGACGATCTGTTCAAGAAGAAATTCTGCGACCGCGTGCCGTTGGGCCGCATGGCGGTTGCTGACGACCTGAAAGGGCCGCTGCAGTTTCTCGCCTCATCAGCGTCATCCTATGTGACCGGGCAGGAGCTTTGTGTCGACGGCGGGTTCACCGCCTGGTAGCACGCCGCCGGTGCAGACTTCATCCTGACGAGAGCCATGACTGATCTGACCATTCCCGCACGTCTCCCCAACCAGGTGAATGGCGTCGAGAGCTTCGCGGCGGCGGGCGAGCTCTTCCCGAAGCTCGACCCGGCAACAGGACGCGAGATCTGTCAGGTGGCGCGATCGCGCGTCGCCGACATCGGCACCGCGATCGCGACAGCCAGACAGGCGCAACCCGCGTGGGCGGCCCACACCGTGGCAAAGCGGGGTGAAATCCTCCGGACCATCGCCCAGTTGATGCAGCAGCACAAGAGGGAGATCGCCGCCATCGTCGCGCGCGAGACGGGCAAGTCGCTGAAGGATGCCCTTGGCGAGACCGACGCCGCCATCGAGATGGGGTTCTTCGTTGCAGGCGAGGGACGCCGCTTCTACGGCCGCACGACGACAAGCGGCGTGCCCAACAAGGCCGCCATGACCATACGCCAGCCCCTGGGCGTCGCGGGACTCATCATCGCGGCCAACACGCCCATTGCGAATGTGGCCTGGAAGGCATTCCCCGCGCTACTGTGCGGCAACGCCGCCATTATGAAGGCATCCGAGGACACCCCGGCCACCGCGTGGGTCTTCGGAGTCCTCGCCAGGGAAGCCGGCGTGCCGGCGGGTGTGTACAACACCATCCACGGCTTCGGCGACGAGGCCGGTGCGCCCCTCGTCGAGCACCCGGATGTCGACCTCGTGAGCTTCACGGGTTCGTGCGAAGTCGGACGCTGGATCGCATCCACCTGCGGCAAGCGCATGGCCAAGGTCTGCCTCGAGCTCGGCGGAAAGAACCCGTTCATCGTGTGCGACGATGCGGACCTGGATGTGGCGGTGCAGTGGGCCGTCGGATCCGCCTTCAGCAATGCCGGACAGCGGTGTGCGGCCGGAAGCCGGATCCTCGTGTTCGACGGCGTCTACGACGAGTTCAAACGGCGCTTCGTAGCGGCGACCGAAAGGCTGAGGGTCGGGCCGACAGACGATGACGATTACGGCCCCGTGATCAGCGAAACACAACTCACGAACATGCTCGCGTCGCTCGAGCGGGCGAAGGCTGCCGGCGCAACCGTCGTCACCGGTGGCCACCGACTGACGGATGACGCGCGCAAGGATGGCTATTACCTGGCGCCGACCATCATCGAGAGGGCGGCGCAGGATGCCGAGATCACCAAGGAGGAGCTGTTCGGGCCAATCACCTGCCTGTACCGCGTGAGGGACTTCGATGAGGCGGTGGCGCTGGCGGACGATTCTCCCTTCGGGCTGACCGCGGCGATTCACACCGCAAGCATCCACCGGGCGATGACATTCATCAGCCGGATCAGGGCCGGCGTCGCCAGCATCAACGGCGGGACCTACGGCAGCGAACCACACATGCCGTTTGGCGGCTTGCGCCAGTCGGGTAACGGATGGCGCGAGGCCGGCACCGAGGCCCTCGATGTGTACTCCGAGTGCAAGACCGTGTACATCATGCACAACCCGCAGGCGGTGTAGCGATGGCTCAGGATTCCCGACGCGGGGTCGTTTCGAGCTCGGCCGAGAGACGATGATCCCAGGGCCGCCTCGTGCAGGGTCGCGGAGCAGGAATCGGTGGGGTGACGGCTGATGGCTGCGAAGCCAAGCATCGTCGCCCTGATCCCGGCCCGGGCCGGGTCGAAGCGCGTTCCGGGCAAGAACGTTCGGCTGCTCCACCGGCACCCGCTCATCGCGTACACGATTGCGCCGGCCCTGCAGAGCGGCGTGTTCGATGCGGTCATCGTGTCAACGGATTCGGAAGAGACGGCGGCCATCGCGCGGCACTACGGCGCCGAGGTGCCGTTCATGCGGCCGGCCGAGTTCGCCGGCGACACATCGCCGGATATCGAATGGCTCGAGTTCACTCTCACGAGGCTGCGCGACGAAGGGCGGTCCTATGACTGCTTCAGCCTCCTGCGGCCGACGAGCCCGTTCAGGACACCAGAAACACTCCGCCGGGCGTGGGAAGCGTTCTTGGCCGACGGCCGGGCGGACTCACTGCGCGCCGTCGAGAAGTGCACCCAGCATCCGGCGAAGATGTGGGTCGTACGGCACAACCGGCTGTTGTCCATCCTTCCCTTCGGGCCGGAAGCACAGCCCTGGCACAGCAGCCAGTACCAGTCGCTTCCGGTCGTGTTCGTGCAGAACGCCAGTCTCGAGATGGCCTGGTCGCGCGTCGTGTTCGACAGCCGCACAATCGCCGGCGAGGTGATTGTGCCGTTCTTCAGTGACGAGCTGGAGGGCTTCGACATCAACAACCGCTTCGACTGGATCGTGGCGGAGCACCTGCTGCAGACCGGCGAAGCCAGACTGCCCGACATCCCCCAGCCGGCGTGGCAAGGAGCGGCCCGCTGAGCCGGTCCTGCGTCACGGAGCCGGCCCTTGAGCCGAGCCGACTCGTCGGCCCAGAGCCGTGGCCCTGGGCGCTGCAAGACGCACCGTAAGGGGTGACAGGCGTGGGGATGGGGGCCCCCACGCCGTGCACGAGACGAACGCCCGGCAAGGTGCGTTTTGCCGGCTCGCGCGAGCGGGCCGGCGGATGTGACGCACGACCGGCGGCTCGCGCCTCCAAGATCAGCAGTTCGCGCCGCCACGCGGGGGCGGACGCACGGCCGCTCCGATAGACCAGAGGAACTCATACCCGTGACGATTCCCGAACTCGAACACATCGCGAAACAGGCGCGGCAGCTCATTGTCGAGACCGTCATTCATGCTGGCGTCGGCCATGCCGGCGGATCGCTGTCGGCGGTCGAAGTGATGACCGCGCTCTATTTCGACGTCATGCGGATCGACCCAGACAATCCGAAGTGGGAGGACCGCGACCGCTTCGTCCTGAGCAAGGGGCATGGCGCCGTCGGCCTCTACACGCACCTGCACCTCAGGGGCCTCATGAGCAGGGACACCCTGTTCACGTTTCGGGCCAACGGCAGCAGCCTGGCTGGGCATCCCGACATGCACAAGGTGCCGTTTGTCGAGATGAGCACCGGCTCGCTCGGGCACGGCCTCGCGGCCGGCATCGGCATGGCCCTGGCGGCGAAGCTCGACGGCAAGAGCTACCGGACCTTCGTGATGATTGGCGATGGTGAGTCGCAGGAAGGCTCGATCTGGGAGGGCGCACTGTGCGCCCCTCACTACAAACTCGACAACCTCACGGTCATCCTCGACCGGAACCGCATCCAGATCGACGGCTTCACCGAAGACATCATGTCGCTCGAACCCGTCGCCGCGAAGTGGCGGGCCTTCGGCTGGGAGGTCCGGGAGATCGACGGCCACTCGATGGCGGACGTCGTCTCGACGCTGCGCGCCGTGCCACTTGCTCCAGGCAAACCCTCGTTCATCGTCTCGAACACGGTGAAGGGCAAGGGGGTGTCGTTCATGGAGAATAACTACGTGTGGCATGGAGGCGCCCCGAATGGCGAGCTGGCTGAGATAGCCAGGCGCGAGCTCGCCGCCGCGCTGGAGGGGAAGTAGCCATGGCGAAGCGGTCCATCCGCCACGCGTTCGCCGAAGCGCTGATCGAGCTGGCCGAACAGTACCCGAATCTGGTGGTCCTCGAGGCCGACCTGCAGGATTCCACTCAGTCCATCCAGTTCAAGAGGCGCTTTCCCGAGCGGCACCTGCAGATGGGCGTTTCGGAACAGAACATGACCGGCGTCGCCGTCGGGCTCGCACTCTCGGGCAAGATCCCCGTCACGCACACCTTCGCGTGCTTCCAGTCGATGCGCGCGGCCGAACACGTGCGCACGTCGGTGGCCTACACCAGGGCCAACGTCAAACTGTTCGTCTCGCACAGCGGGGTGAGCGGCGGATCGGCGGGGACGTCGCACCATGCGACGGAGGACATCGCCATCATGCGGGCAATCCCGAACATGACCGTGGTCGTGCCCGGCGACTTCACCGAGACGAAGCAGGCGGCGAAGGCGGTCATCGAGCATGTCGGCCCCGTGTACATTCGCGGCTCCGCCAGCGATGCGGAGGACGTGTACGGAGAGGGCTGTCTCTTCCAGCTTGGCAGGGCCACACTTCTGCGGGACGGGCAGGATGCCACCATCATCAGCACGGGCACGCTGATGTCCGAAGCGGTGGCTGCCGCCCAGACGCTCGCCACCGAGGGCCGCTCCGTCCGCGTGCTGCAGATGGCGACCGTCAAGCCGATCGACCGCGACGCCGTCCTGCGGGCGGCGTCCGAGACCGGCCGGATCGTCACTATCGAGGAGCACAACGTCATCGGCGGTCTCGGCAGTGCGGTGTGCGAGATCGTCGCGCAAGCCGGCATCGGCCGGGTCAAGGTCATGGGCATCAACGATCATTTCTGCGGAGTCGGCACCGGGGCGTACTTGCTGGCCGAAGAGGGTTTGACGGCAGAGGGCATCGCCTCGGCCGTGCGCACACTGATCGGATGACTCGCACGATCCTCTTCTGGGACATCGACGGCACGCTGCTGACGACGGCCCGGGCGGGCGTGCTCGCCCTCGAGGATGCCTGTCGCGAAGTCACCGGGCACACCCTCGACCTGCAGGCGATCAAGAGCGACGGCCTGACGGATCACCAGTTGACGGTGAAGATCCTCGAGCAGGCCGGCAGGAAGCCCACGACCGAACTGGTCGAACGGTTCCTGCGCCATCACGAATCCCGCCTGCCCCACCGCCTGCCGCAGCGTCGTGGCCGCGTGCTCGACGGTATCCGCGAGGCGCTGGCGTACCTGCGTGAGCGGCGTCCGGACATTCACTCGATGCTGCTGACAGGAAACACAGCAGCCGGGGCACGGGCCAAGCTCGCGCACTACGGCCTGCAGAAGCTTTTCGACGGCGGGGCGTTCTCCGAGGACACGGGCCCTCGTGCGGGCATCGCGGTGCGGGCGCTGGCCAGCGTGCGCGAGAAGTTTCCCGAGGCCGCGATCGAACCCGGACACATCTTCGTGATCGGTGACACGCCCCACGACATCGACGCGGCCCGAGCGATCGGCGCCCGATGCATTGCCGTGGCCACCGGCGCCTACCCGCAGGCGGCGCTCGAGGCGCACGGAGCGTGGATGGTCCTCGAACGGGTTCCCGACCCGCCCGCATTCGAAGCGTTGATCGACAGCGGCACGGCCGTGAAGCACCGGCTCCGCCGCCACGGATCGCGAAGGCTGTCGCCGGATTGATACGGCCCAGGCGCTTCGGAGCGCCCAGAACCGCGTGATACGATCGAGAACGTCGCGGCCGCGAGATTGTGATGAGACAGGCTATTCGCCGCTTTCCCCGCCTCTGGCGTGTCAGCCGCCTGCTTCGCCGTTGGTACCACGCCCGCCGTGTTGCCTACCCGGACTGGCGGCCAGTCCTTGCGTCGAACGGGCACCCTCTCGAATCAGCCCGAACCCGGCACGGGGAGAGGCCGAAGGTCCTGTTTGCCACGGCCATCGGTTCGTACGCGCACGCCGTGTCGCTTGAGAGCGCTCTGGCCTCGGCCCTGATGCTTCGCGACGCGGACGTGCACGTCGTGCTCTGTGACGGCGTGCTGCCAGCATGCGCCGAATGCGAAGCCTCGCTGTACCCGGATCTCGAAGCGTTCGCCAACCGGGGTCCCGCCAACGACCTCTGCCGCGACTGTCTGTGGCCCGCCGAACGCGTGTTTCGGCAGATCGGCGTCACCATCCACCACTACTCCGATCTGCTCGCCTCCGGCGAGCGTGAGGAGTCCGCCAGGCTCGCGCGCGAGGTCCCGTTCGCCGCGATTCCGGCGTTCCAGTACGAAGGACTGGCCATCGGCGAACACGCGATGGCAGGTGCGCTCCGGTTCCTGGCGGCCGGCACTCTCGAAAGCGAGCCCCAGGGTGAAGCCATTCTCCGCCGCTACTTCGAGGCGGCGCTCCTGACAGCCTTCGTCCATCGCCGCCTGCTGCGGCAGCACCGTTTCGCCAGCGTCACGGTGACGCACGGCATCTACGTGCCCTGGGGTGTCGTCGGAGCCGTCGCCCGCCAGATGGGCGTACGCCTGGCCGCCTGGAACGTGGCGTACCGCAAGCGACGTTTCATCTTCAGTCACGGAGACACCTACCATCACACGCTCATGTCGGAGCCGACGGTAGAGTGGGAGCACGTCGAGCTGACGCCTCAGCGCGAACAGAGCTTGCTTGAGTATCTCAAGAGCCGGCGTGACGGCATGTTCGACTGGATCGTCTTCCATCGTGCAAACCAGCACGACCCGAAAGCGATTGCCCGCGAACTGGGGTTGGATGAGTCACGGCCGATCGTCGGCCTGCTGACGAGTGTGAGCTGGGACGCGCGGCTGCACTATCCGGCCAACGCGTTCCCGAACATGTTGGAGTGGCTGGTCGCCACCTGCGAGTACTTCGCCACGAGACCCGACCTGCAGCTCGTCATCCGCGTGCATCCAGCCGAGATCTCTGGCTTTCCGCCGTCTCGGCAGCCGATCCTCCGGGAGCTTGTGCGACGCGTCCCGCACCTGTCGCCCAACATCACCGTTGTGCCTCCCGAGAGCGAGATCGGCACCTATCCGCTGATGTCCCTCTGCAACGCCGTGGTCATCTACGGGACGAAGACGGGCGTGGAGCTGACCAGTGTCGGCATCCCCGTCATCGTGGCAGGCGAGGCGTGGATTCGCAACAAGGGCATCACTCACGACCCGCGCGACCCGGCGGAGTACACCGCCATCCTCGACCGGCTGCCGTTCACCGCCAGAATGGACCACGCGGCGCTGAGACGAGCCAGGCAGTACGCCTACCACTTCTTCTTCCGTCGGATGATCCCGCTGCCGTTCGTCCGGCCGAGGCCTGGGTTTCCAATCTACACCCTTCAGCTTTCGAGTCTCAGCGAGCTGCAGCCTGGCGCACACGGTGGCCTCGACGTCATCTGCGATGGCATCCTGCACGGTACCCCGTTCGTGTACGACGAAGCACAGGCCTGATCGCGCCCTCCCTCCATCGCTCTCCCGCCTTTCCTGCCCCAACCGCCTGTACGGCCCGCTCTCCCGCTCCTGCCGCTCATTCGACCCAAGTCGTCAGCATCGCAGACTGCCGTCGCCCGACCCGGCCGGTCATCGTGCCGGCGCGGCCCGCGGGTTCTGGAATCTCCGGCGCCGGCTGCCAGCGCTAGACCAGCGCCGCCAGGAAGGTCGCCGCGGGCACGACCCGTACACCGTCGGCGACGACATCGCGTGAGGTCTCCATGACCACCTGGTAGACCCACGGGATCCGAGCACGCTGCTGGTAGTAGCGGAGCACCGGATCGGGATCGGTCTCCGCGAGCTTCGCCTCAACGGCAAACCACGGCCGGCCATCGTACGTCAGCAGAAAGTCTACCTCGCGGCCGGCGCGATCGCGCAGCACCCGCAGATCCACACGGTAGCCCTCCCAGTCCTGCAGGGCGTGGCACAGCTTCAGCAAGTGCATCGCCACCAGGTTCTCGAAACGAGCCGCCGGATCCCGCACCAGGGTCCAGTCCCACAGGTAGGCCTTCGGCATCCGCTTGAGTCCCGCGAACCGCCGTGCGGTGAACGGTCGGACGCGGACCACGTGATACAGCCGCTCGAGCACGTCCATCCAGTGCGTGACAGCACGATGACTGACCTCGAGATTCTCGCGAAGTGCGTTCAGCGACAGCAGAGAACCCACGCTGCCCCAGGCAAGAAATGTTGCGACTATTTTTGCTTAGACGCACAATATGACCTATCGTTTGGAGCCCGAGATGGGGAAACACCGCTGGCGGTATTAACAATTATGTTATCTTTCACTGATGAATCTTGCCGCGCTGGCGACGCTCGCCGGAGGGCTCCCGTTCTTCGACCTGCCGCTGCTCGTCCAGGCCTTCGATGATCCACGGCCGAGCCTCCGCGTCCAGCTCTCGCGCTGGATCGGGCAGGGCAAGATCATCCCGCTCAGGCGCGGCCTCTACACATTGGGTGACATCTACCGCCGGACGCCGCTCATTCCCGCCGTTCTCGCCAACCACCTCTGCGCGCCGTCGTACTTGAGCGGCATCTGGGCGCTCAGCTTCCATGGCCTGATCCCCGATGCGGCCGTATGGCTCACGAGCGTCACGAGCCGCGGCCCGCGGCGATTCGAGAACGCCGTCGGGACGTTCGACTACCGGCACATCAAACTCGCCGGCTTCTTCGGCTACGAACGGGTGCCGCAGCCCGGGGGGGCGATCCTCGTCGCGACGCCGGAAAAGGCGCTGGTCGACCACTGGTACCTGACGGCGGGGGAGTGGACCGGCGCCCGCCTCGCCGAGATGCGCTACCAGCAGACCGATCTCGTGTCCGTCGATCGCCTTCAGGCCTGCGCGGACCGCCTGCGCAGCCCGCGAGTGTCGCGCGCGACGAAGCGATGGATCACGCTCGCCGCCGGCGAGGCCCGCGCACACGACGCGGGCGCGGTCACGCTATGAAGGACCACGCGCTGGCGCTGGCGCGCGATGCCCCGGATCCCGGACAGGCCCGCAACCGGCTGCGGGAGTACATCCAGACCCTGGTGCTGCGCTCGCTGCACGAGAGCGAAGCCTTCCGGTCGCTGGTGTTCGTCGGCGGCACGGCGCTCAGATTCCTGTACGGTCTTCCGCGGTTCTCCGAGGACCTCGACTTCTGCCAGGTCACCGGAACCGGCGCCGATGGCCAGGCCTGGCTCGCGAAGACCAAGCGCGACCTTCAGCTCGCGGGTTTCGCTCCTGAGGTGACGTGGAACACCAGCCGGACGGTCCACGTGGGGTGGGTCCACATCGGCGGACTCCTGCAGGAGGCCGGCCTGGCAGGGCGGGCTGCCCAGAAACTGGCGATCAAGCTCGAGATCGACACCCGACCGCCGGCAGGCTGGCGCTCGGAGCGCCATGTGGTGACGCGCCATGTGACGTTCCTGCTGCACCACCACGACCGGCCGTCGTTGTTTGGGGGCAAGCTCTGCGCGGCCCTCACGCGACCCTACGCGAAAGGCCGCGACTGGTACGATGTGCTCTGGTATCTCTCGCAGCGGCCACCCGTCGAGCCCAATCTGCCACTGCTCCAGAGCGCCCTCGACCAGACCAGGGGAGCGGGCCGGGGCCACCTGGACGCGCAGCAGTGGCGGACGCTCGTATGCGAGGCGCTGGTGGCCGTCAACATGGACGCCATGCGCGACGATGTGCTGCCGTTTCTGGAGCGGCCGCAGGACGCGGCGTACCTCACGCGCGAGACGCTTCTCGCTCTACTCTGAGCCGAAGACCCCCGCGCGCCTCTACCTGAACGACACCCCCGCACCGAGGACGAAACGAGAGGTGGCGGCCGCGGCCGGATCCTGAGCTGCGTTCGTCGCGGCCGGGATACGGTAGACGCGCAGGTCGAGCGAAAACGCGAGGTGATCGTTCCAGAACCACCTGGCCCCGCCACCGATATTGATGGTTGCCCGTCGGATGGGACTTGCTGGCTCCGGGATGGCTTCGTTCGAGATCGTGAAGGTCGTGACGCCATACCCGGCGCTCATGTAGCTCCAGCCGCCCTCACCCCCGAAGTTGATGGAAACCTGGGCCGCCATCGCGCGCAGACGCGTATCGGCGCTCCGGCCCGTCGGCTTCCCGTCGGAGTCCTCCGGGGCGCTGTGCCCGGCCGAGAACATGACGTTGCCACCGACACCCACGGCCACTGGGCCGAATCGTAGGGGGTAGTAATGCGCTCCCAGGTCGACGCCGAAGCCGAGCGACGGCAGATCGCCAGGCGCGTAGGCGAAAGCCGCCGCCTGCTCCTCGGTCGGCCCGAAGCTGGCCATGACGCCGCGCACATCAACGATGAACGGACCCACCGGCGTGGTCTGATCTTGCGCGCGGGCAAGGCCGGCCGCCACCAGTACGCATCCCACCGCCAGCATCCCCGCCCGCGTCGCCCCGCCCGCCCTGCCCAGCACACCCCGCATCCTTTGCACTCCTGATAGACTCGCGGCTTCCCGCTCCCCGCTCTCGCCGCGTTCTCCCCCTCATCTCCGCCCCTCCGCTCCCGCGCTCTCCCGCCCGGCAGGCGGAGTGCATAGAATACTATCTCGTGAGCGTCCTGTCCCTGCCTGACGCCGTCGCCTGGAGGGCGGAACTCGCCCGCACGGGCAAGCGGCTGGTCTTCACCAATGGCGTCTTCGACATCCTCCATCCAGGGCACGTGCGCTATCTCAAGCAGGCGCGCGCCCTGGGCGATGCGCTCGTCGTGGCGCTCAATTCGGATCGATCGGTCGGCGCCATCAAGGGCCCCGAGCGGCCGATCCATCCAGAAGCCGAGCGCGCCGAGGTCGTTGCGGCCCTCGGAGTGGTCGACGCGGTCGTCATCTTCGATGAAGACACGCCAGCCGATATCATCCGTGCGCTCCAGCCGGACGTGCTCGTGAAGGGTGCTGACTGGGCCATTGACGCCATCGTCGGACGCGACATTGTCGAGGCCCGCGGCGGCGTGGTCGTGCGGGTGCCCCTCGAGAAGGGCCACTCGACGACGGGACTCGTCGAGAAGATGAGGGCCAGGGATTGACGAACCTCGGCCCTCAGTTGATAGCTGCCCGCATGGCAGGACGATGGCCGTCGGCCGACAAGGCGCTGGACTGGCTGTCACGTGTCGTTGCGGGCTGCGCGCGGACCCTCGTTCCCGCTGGTTGCATCCTGGCCTGGCAATCGCTGTTCTGGATTGGCGAGATCCCGGCATGGACGAAGGTCGGCTACGTGGGTCTCACGCTGCTGTCGGCCGCGCGCCCCGCCGACGGCCTGCTAGCGGTGGCGGGCTTGGCCATCCTCGGCGGGCCTCTTGCAGGACTGACCGGCGCCATCCCCAACCGCGGTCCGGAGTCCATCGTCCTCGCTTTCCTGACGGGCTGGCTGGCGCGTGTGATCTGGCGGCGTGAGCGCAACGTCGAGAGGCCGGAGGGCCTGAGTACGCTCACGATGGCCTTCGGGGCGCTCGTTGTGGCCTCGCTGCTGGTGACCGAGGTTGTCAGACAGCGAAGTTGGGGGCCACCGCTGGGATACGGGGCGTTCCTCTTCCATGAGCTTGTTCGCCACTACCTGGACGTCGTGCGGCCCAGCTTGAGTGCCTTCTATGAGTCCGGGCTCCTCCTCGAGGGCGGCCTGCTCTTGATGGCGGCAGTCGCCTTGAGTCGGCGGGCACCGGATCTGCCCATGCGTCTGCTGCGGATGCTGGTCGTGAGCACTGCAGCGGCTGCAGTCCTGTCGTGCGTCAGACTGGCGATGGGGATGCTGCGCAACGTCGATCCCATGAGTCTCGTGTGGCGCACGTTCACGGAACTGAGACTGACGTTCCATGTCTCCGACGTGAACGCGGCCGGCTCCCACTTCGCGATGGTCATCGTCGCCCTTGTGGGAATGGTGCTCAGTGCCCGCCGCCTCTCGTGGGTGTGGTCGCTCGCGTGGCTGCCCCTCCTGCCAGCCGTGTGGCTGACCGGATCGCGCGCCGCCGTGCTGGCGATCTTGCTGGTCCCCGTGTTCGGCATCTTCCACCGGCGCTGGCGCCGGGCGTTCGTGTTCCCGGTTGCCGCCGCGTGTGTGGTTCTGCTGTTCTGGCTCTGGTCGACCCGGGCCGTCCCCAACGAAATCGACCGGATCAACCCGGCGACTGGGGTATCGCACCGCCTGTTGTTCCTGCAGATGAGTTGGCGGATCTGGCAGGAGGCCCCGGTCTTCGGCGTGGGAATCGGCCAGTACCAACCCACGTCCGAGAGGTTCATGCCTCCGGACCTGCGCGCCCTGTACCTCACCGAGAATGCCCACAACAACTTCGCGCAGATAGGCGTCGAGCTTGGCCCGATCGGGCTGATGCTCTTCCTGGGGATCCTCGCCACGGCGTTCAGACGGATGTGGCTGGCTCTGCGCTCGCCCCGGGAGGGCGACACAGTCGTGGTGCTTGGCACCGCGCTCGGGCTTGCGGCATTCCTCTTGACCTGTCTGACCGGCCATCCGCTGCTTGTCGCGCCGGTCTCGGTCGCATTCTGGCTGACCACTGGGGCGGGCGTTGCGATCGCGGAGGTGCTTCGCGGATCCGATGCTGATAGGGCGGGTGCCCGGAACGGCGCAGCCGAGAAGGCGCGGTACCTTGGGGAGGCATTGTCCATCTTCGTTCTCCTGCTGGCGGTCTCGGTGCCCATCCGTGCTGCCCTCGGCCTCCGGCATGTCGACCTCTCGGGCGTGCGCTACGGGTTCGAATCGGCCGAAAGGGACCGGGAGACAGGCGAGCCCTTCCGGCTCGCCGGGCCCCGCGCCACTGTGTTCGTTCCCGGTGCGGCCAGAGTCGTGACCCTCGCGGTGGCCGCCGAGCGGGACGCACCCGGGGTCGAGCTGGCGCTCTGGGTGGACGGGCGTCTGGCGAATCGCGTGATGGTTCGCGATGCGACGTGGAGAGACGTCAGCCTGCTGATGCCGACGGCCAAGCCCTCCCCTCGGTTCAGGCGGTTGGATATCGGCGTGTTTCCCCTCGGGACCCCCAGCCGGCCTGAGGGTGGGCCCGTGGGCGAGCCCAGCCTGTCCGTGCGGGTCCGCAGCGTGTCGTTCTACCCCCCCTGACAGACTGCAGGACGCGGACCGCACGAGAGCCCGTTTCATGAGCACGTAGTGCAGGGCTTGAAGTGAGCGTTGAGCAACGCAGCGAGGCGGGATGCCGCGCCGGTCGAATGCAGACAGACTTGCACCACGGGCTGCTACACTGAAACCGGCGGGATGGCGGGTGGCGACGGTGCCCAGCGGTCGCGCGCCTCGCAACGTCAAGGACCTCGAGTGTCGAGTGTGACCCTGTCCCTGAGGCTTCAGGAGCTGCTGCGGTCTGTACTTGCATCCGGAGCTTTCGCCCCGGCAGCGAAACCCGGGCTCGCGGCGCCGCTCACCGTCTCCGGGCTCACACCCGCCGCGCGCTCACTCTGGATTGCAGGCGCGGCGGCGCGCGATCCGCGCCATGAGACCGTCGTTGTCATCGTCGCGTCCGACCGGGATGTCGAGCAGACGGTGGGCGATGTGCGGTTCTTCCTGGGTGGGTTGGAAGGGGCGTCGCTCGACGAACTCGACGACACCGTCCTCCCGTTCCCCTCCCAGGAGATCGACCCGTACCGCGGTCTCAGACCGCACATGAGCATTGCGTCGGCCCGTGCGCGCGCGCTGCATGCCCTGGCGACGGACCGCGCCCGCGTCGTGGTGGCCTCGGCGACCGCGCTTCTGCCGCGTGTGAACGGACCCGAGGCGTTGACCTCCCTCGCCCTCGACCTTCGGCCCGGGACGGACATCGACACGATGCAGCTTGCGAGCATCCTGGTCGATGCGGGCTTCACCCGCGAGGATCCGGTCGACCAGCACGGCGAATTCTGCGTGCGCGGCGGCGTGGTCGACATCTTTCCGGCCGGCGACGACCAACCGGCCCGCCTCGAGTTCGTGGGCGACACGATCGAGAGCATCCGGCGCTACTCGCCCGAGTCTCAGAGGTCGCTGGCCCTGGTTGATCGGCTGCGGGTCCTGCCCCTCACCGACGCCCCCATCACTCCCGCTCTAGAGCGGGACTACTCCGGGGTCACTCCGGGAGGAGAGCGGGACGACTCCGGGAACACTCCCGCTCTAGAGCGGGGGTGTTCCCTCTTTGACTACCTGCGAGGGAACCGACGTCCCGTCTTCATCGTCTGCGAACCGGACGAGGTCCGCGACCGAGCCGAAGAGTTCCTGGTCCACGTCGCGGACAGCTACGCCGCCGCGACCTCACATCCCCGCCGGGATTCGGGATTGGGGATTCGGGATTCGAGTGAGACACGGCTGGATCGCAGGGCTCGCGACACGGCGGGACTCACGCGAGGCGTCTACCCCGACCCGGAAGACATTCTCGTTTCCTGGAACGAGGTGGAACAGCAGCTTCGGCATGCCTCCCGCCTGGAAGGACTTGGCATCGGGGCACTGGTCCTGAATCCCGAGAGCAGCCCGAATCCCGAATCCCCAATCCCGAATCCCCGCCCTGTGCACATACACTGCCAGCCCTCCCTCTCCTTCCATGGCCGGTTGGCGGACTGGATAGGGGAGGTGCAGACCGCGAAGGCCCGAGGTGACGTCATTCTCTTCGCCGCCGCCACTCCAGGCCGCGCCGAGCGCATCGTCGAGGTCCTGGCGGACTATGGGCTGCGCGGGGTGCAGATCGATCACGCCGCGGAGACGCTCGGCGCAAGCGTGCTGGTCACAACAGGCCATCTGTCGCGGGGATTTCGCCTGCCAGATGCCGCGCTGCAGATCTACGCCGAAGCCGACCTGTTCGAAGAAGAGCGCAGGGGCGCCGAACGGCGACGAGGCGCCGCGCGCGCCTTCCTCTCCGACCTGCGCGATCTGAAGGTCGGCGATCTCGTCGTGCACGTCGATCACGGCATCGGCGAGTTCGTGGGCCTCAAGAAGCTCGCCGTGAAACCCCTCGTGTGGGGCGAATCGGTCAGTCGTCGCCCCAGGGCTTCCGTCTTCGGGGACGCTTCGGCGGACCGCCGCAGCCTTGGTGGAAGCTGGTCAGCCCCGGGACCCGGCGATCCGGGCGTCACGCCCGCTGCGATTGGCGCAGACCAGGAGTTCCTCGAACTCCGCTACCACGGAGGCGACAAGCTCTTCGTTCCCGTCTCGCGCCTCGACCTCGTCCAGAAGTACAGCGGCGGTACGCGCCCGGCGTTGGACCGGTTGGGGGGCACGACCTGGGAGAAGGCCAAGACGCGCGTCAAGAAGGCCATGCGCGAGATGGCCGAAGAGCTCCTCAAGCTCTACGCCGCACGCAAGGCCATCGGCGGCCACGCGTTCTCGCCCGACACGCACTGGCAGGAGGAGTTCGAAGGCGCGTTCCCCTTTGAGCTGACACCGGACCAGCAGACGGCGATCGAAGACATCAAGAATGACATGGAGTCCGCCGTGCCCATGGACCGCCTCCTCTGCGGCGACGTGGGCTACGGAAAGACGGAAGTCGCGATGCGGGCTGCCTTCAAAGCCGTGATGGAAGGCAAGCAGGTCGCCTTCCTCGCCCCGACGACTGTCCTGGCCTTCCAGCACGTCAAGACGCTCGGCGAGCGGTTCGGCGGCTTCCCGATCCGCATCGATCTCATCAGTCGCTTCCGCGCGAAGCCGGAGATCGCGCAGACGCTGTCGGATCTCGCCGGCGGCAAGGTCGACATCATTGTCGGTACGCACCGCCTGCTCTCGAAGGACGTCGTCTTCAAGGACCTCGGCCTGCTCGTGGTCGATGAGGAACAGCGCTTCGGCGTGGCGCACAAGGAGAAGATCAAGCAGCTCCGCCGCAAGGTCGACGTTCTGACCATGAGCGCGACGCCGATTCCACGGACGTTGAACATGTCGCTGGTGGGGATACGCGACATGTCGATCATCGAGACGCCGCCCAAGGACAGGCTCGCCATCCAGACCAACGTCATCAAGTTCGATCAGGGCGTGATTGCCCGGGCCGTGCGCAACGAGCTCGCGCGCGGCGGGCAGGTGTACTTCGTGCACAACCGCGTCGAGTCCATCTATTCGATCGGAAACCTGCTCGCGCGTCTCGTGCCCGAAGCCAGAATCGTCGTTGGTCACGGGCAGATGGGAGAGCACCAGCTCGAGCAGGCGATGATCGACTTCGTTGGCCGCAAGTACGATGTCCTGCTGGCCACCACGATTGTGGAGAACGGGCTCGACATTCCGAATGCCAATACGCTGATCATCAACCGCGCCGACAAGTTCGGCCTCGCGCAGCTCTACCAGTTGCGCGGCCGGGTCGGACGATCCGACCGCCCGGCGTACGCGTACCTGCTCATCCCGCCCGAGGTGTCGCTCTCGCCGGTGGCGAAGAAGCGCCTGGCGGCCATCCGGGAGTTCAGCGACCTCGGCAGCGGGTTCCGCGTGGCGGCGCTCGATCTGGAGATCCGCGGAGCCGGCAACCTGCTTGGCGGCGAACAGAGCGGACACATCGATGCCGTCGGATTCGAGATGTACATGAAGCTGCTCGAGCAGGCGGTTCGCGAACTCAAGGGTGAAGAGGTGGAAGACGAGGCGCGGGCGACCGTGAATCTCGGGATCGACATCCGGATCGACGAGACCTACGTGCCGGATATGGCTCAGCGGCTGGTCGTGTACCGGCGGATCGCGGCGGCGCGCTCCGAGGCCGGACTCGACGAGGTGCTGGCTGAAGTTCGCGACCGCTACGGCTCCCCGCCCGACTCCGTGTTGAATCTGGCCGAGTACGGGCGCATCCGCGTGCTGGCGGACCGGATTGGCCTCGACTCGATCGAGCGGCAGGGTCGGATCGCGCTCCTGAGGTTCCGGGAGGACGGCGGCTCGTCGCGCGTGCCGGACCCGCAACGCATCCTGGCTGTCATCAATCGCCGGGCGGACGTGCGGCTCGTCCCCCCGTCGGCGCTCAGGCTGGATCTCAGGGCGGATCTAGATGCGTTCCATGTGCGGCACGCCCACGGTACTGCCCAGGCATCGCAGCAAAAGACTCGATTCGAGCCCGGCCAACGCCCGGGTCACTCGGGCGGCACGCGCGCGCCAGCGCGCACAGAAGCTGCCCCCCGACTCCCGACTCCCGACTCCCGAATCCCGACATCGACATCGTGGTGGACCGAGCGCGCCACCACCGGTTCCGTCCAGCCGGGCTTCTCGAAGGAGGAACTCACTAAGGCCGGCCCTGAGGATCCCCGAGCAGCGGGCGGCCTGTTCGAGCGCCTCGGCGATCTCCTGCGCGACCTTTCCGGATGAACTATCCCCTGGGCTTTCTACTCTTCGCAGCAGGGGTTCTTCCCGGCTGCGCGGACGCGGGCTTCCCTGCGCTCTGGCGGCGATCGGCGTCGCCGTCAGGCAAGGACGACGATCGAGGAGGTGCCTGTCCCGCAGGAGGTCGCCCGAGGCCGAGATGCCGAGCCTTCCAGCGCCTGCGGCGCTCCCCGGGCTTGCCCTTGTACTTGTCGCGAGGATCCCGGTGCTCGCCGCCGGGCCGCCAGTCCTTCCCGCGCGCTTCTCGCTGACGCTGTCCCGGCCTTGCGCCAGAGCCGGATTGCCGCGCCGCCCGCAAGGTGCGCCCCTTGTCCTCGCGCCGGCGCCTGGCCGACTCGGGCCTCGGCACGAAACGCCGCTGCGTTGGTGAGGTACCGGGGTGGCCTGTGGGACCCTCCTGCCGCCTGTCCTCCGTCTTCCGTCTTCTCTCAGCGTCCCAGAGTCCCGCCTCCCGCAATCGGTTCTCCCTCCCCGCCTCTGGTGAGTCGAAGAGCTGTCCACGCTCGAACCACTTCATGGCCGCACCCGGGTCCTTGGTCCGAAGCCGGTTGAAGGTCGGGAGAAGCTCCTCCCGCGACCGCGCACGGAAGGAAGTCGCGGAGCCGTCGAGGATGATGACCCAGTAGGCGTATCGTGGCGGCATGGCTGATCTGGAGTCCGCTGGTGTCTATCGCATACTACCACTGCCGGAAGCGCTCAGCCGGTGCGGCCGCGGCGCACTGAGTCCTGAGCGCGCAGTGTGTTGCCATACTTGCGCATCGAAGGACATCGATATCCGTGCCGGGGTTGCCGTCCGCCAGCTCCCAGGCGGCGTCCAAACGAGTGGCCGGTGTACAATATGAACTTCGAGGGAATCATGACAAACTGCGTCTGGACCGTCGGCATTCTCTGTCTCCTACTGGTAGCGCCCGCCGCCGGTCAGCAGCCTTCCCCTGCGCAAGCGGCGCCGGCGCCGGAGAAGACGGAGCTCCTCGAACAGATCATCGTCAAGATCAACGGCGAGATCATCACCAAGACCGACCTGGAGTCGCGCCAGGTGGCGGCCCTGCGCCAGCGTGGCCAGCAGCTTTCCGACGAGGAGTTGAGCAAGGCCATCGCCGAGCTGACGCCCGAGATCCTGATCGACGCGGTCGATGAGCTGCTCCTCCTGCAGCGGGGCAAGGAACTCGGCTACCGGGTCACCGACGAGCAGTTCAAGCGGGTGCTCGAGAACATCCGCAAGGAGAACAAGCTCGAGAACGATCAGCAGTTCGAGACGGCGCTCAAGCAGGAGGGCCTCACGCTCGGCGAACTTCGCAGGAACCTCGAGAAGCAGATGGTCATCAACCAGGTTCAGCAGGTCGAGGTGATGAGCCGGGTTGCCGTGAGCGAAGCGGAAGCGCGCGCGTACTACGAAGCGAACACCAGGGAATTCACCACGCCCAAGACCGTCACCCTGCGTGAGCTGGTCGTGAACGTTCAGGCCGAGGGCGCGATGATCAACGTGGCGGCCGACGAGGCGGCAAGGGACAAAGTCGAGGCCGTGCTGGCGCGCATCAAGGCCGGCGAGTCGTTCGAGAAGATCGTGGGCGAGATCTCGGATTCCCCTTCGAAGGCGAACGGCGGTCTCGTGGGACCGCTCAACGAAGACGAACTGGCGGCCGACATCCGCACGCTGATCGATCCGCTGAAGCCTGGCGAGGTGACCAGCGTCTTCCGGACCCCCCGCGGTTACGCCGTCTTCAAGCTCGAATCGGTGACCCAGTCCGAGATCAAGGCGTTCGACGCCGCCCGCGACGACATCGCGGACCGCGTCTTCCAGACGAAGCGCCGGGGCGAGTTCGAGAAGTACATCCGCAAGCTGCGCGGCCAGGCGATCATCGAGTGGAAGAACGCCGAGATGCAGAAGCTCTACAACGCCCGCCTCAACGCGCCCAACGCCGCCGGGCTACGGGAAGAGATCCGCTGAAGAGCAGCAGTGCTCATCCATCGGGCGTGATTGACCAAACACCAACGCCCCGGCAGCCAAGATTCGCGACTCGCTCAAGAGCGGGAGTGCCCACCCGAGAACGAGGTGTTCATCGGCTGCGGTGGCGGCGCTCCTGTCGGGAGAGGAGCGGACCGCAGTCTCTCGTGACAGCGGGATGGTCAGTATCACTACTGCCACCAGGGTCTCACTATTGACACAGGGCCGAATAGGCGTAAGACTGCCGGTCTGAATGAACCCGCGGGAGCTGGACCGGACCGATCTTGTTGCCCCAGGAACCGATGCCGCGGCGTCCGCACCCTTCGGGTGGGGCCTAGTTGCCCTGTCGGCGCGGATGCGCGAAGTCATCGTGGCGGTCGAAAGGGCGGGGGCCTCGCGCCTGGGTGTCTGTCTGACGGGAGAGCCGGGAACAGGCCGAGAACTGGTCGCTCGAGCGATTCACCGTTGCGGCCTCACAGCACGCGAACCCTTCGTGCCCATCCCGTGCGACGAGATTCCTCCGAGCGAGGCCGAACGGCTCGTGTTTGGTGCCACTGCGCCCCGATTCCGCCGCTTGCCCAGGGGGCCGTATTGCGAGAACGTTGCGCCGGGGGCGCTCCTCCACCAAGCGGTGAACGGGACGCTCTATCTTCGTCATCCGGAGGAGCTGCCGGACCGGGCACAGGCCCGCCTCGCTCGGGCGCTGCGTGATGGCGAAGTACAGGTTGGCTCCGACGCCGTGCCCCATCCACTCGCCGTCCGTCCGGTGGCTGCGTTCGGCCTGGAGCCACAACGCCTCCTGGCCGAAGGCCGGGTGCGCGCCGACTTCTACCGGCGCGTGTCGGCCATCGCCATCGACGTACCGCCACTGCGGGACCGGCGGGAAGACATCCCGTTGCTCGCCGCGCACGTCATCGCGCGGACCTGCAGGGCAGCGGGCCTCCCAACCAAACGGCTGACAGAGGGCGCTGCGACGCTGCTGGCCTCGTTGCCCTGGCCCGGCAATGCGCGTGACCTGCACTTGGTGCTGGCGGCGGTTGTGAAGAGCGCGCCGGGACAGGACATCGATCTTGACGTGCTGCTCTGCCACATCCGAGTGCAGGGACCGACGCTCCAACCGATGCCGGCGGCCGCGTTCTCGGCCACTCTTCGGGAGGCGAAGACAGCGTTCGAACGCGAGTACATCACAGCCGTTCTCGCCCATCACCATGGCCGCGTACCTGAGGCGGCGCGCGCGCTGGGCGTCCAGCGCACGAACCTCTACAGGAAGCTCCGGTCGCTGCGCGTCCATCCGCCGCTGTCGTCGCGAAGCGGAGCCTGAGTGCACCGCCGGGCCCAGAAGGGCCTAGAGGCCTACGCCTGGCCGCTGGCGCGCACATTGTCGCATCGAGTACCAAAGATTTCGCCGGAAGTGCCGATACCCTCTTCGGAGGGTAAGGCGTGGAACGGAAAGCCATCTCGATCATGAAGGCCTGCGAACTGGTGGGGGTGAGCCGCCGGACGATCTACAACTGGATCGCAGCCGGGAAGGTCGAGTACGTGCGGACAGCCGGCGGATCCGTCCGGATCTTCGTGGATTCTCTGTGGCGCGAGCCGCAGCCGACGGAGCCGGCCTTCCAGACGGGCTTCGTCCGGACGTACCAGGCGAAATAGACCCGCCAGCGAGCAGGGACGCCGGGACCCCGGGGCTAGCCGCCCGGGGCCCGACGATGCCGGTTCGCCTGGTCTGAAGACCCGCCCTCCCTTCGCCCGACCCCTAAAGATCCCAAGACACCCAAGTGCAGAAACGTCAGCACATTGACGGCGCCGGAGGCGCATTCTGTCAGCACGTTGACGACTGGGAGCGCGCGCGGCGCCCAGTCAGTGCACGCGCGTGCACGCCAGGACACGGATAAACACCTGGACAGCATGGAGTTACACACAGAGACCGGGAGGAGGCACAGGGGAAGCGGAGGCCGACGATAAGTGGCACTGGGGTTGCGATGCGTGTGGAGGTCAGCGGTTGTGAATCGACGACCGAACCCGGACCCACAACCCAGCGCCAACGATACGGAAACGGAGACCGCCGATGCCAGCAGGTCAGCCTCTCGAGTCGTCAGCCCAGCAGCGTGTCGCCAAGACGCTGCCGTTCGTCGAAGCCCTGGCCCGGCGCATGGCGGCCTCCATGCCGCACTCCATCGACATTGGCGATCTCGTTCAGGACGGAGTGATGGGCCTCATCGACGCCGCCCAGCGCTTTGACGCGGACCGGGGCATCAAGTTCGAGACCTTCGCCGAGCGTCGCGTCCGCGGCGCCATGATCGACGCCCTGCGGCGAGAGGCCTGGCCGCGCGGCGTACGCCGCGTCCGTCGCGAACTCGAGGCCGCCCGCGAAGAACTGCGCCGCGAACTCGGCTACGAACCCTCCGTCGCGGACCTCGCCGCTCGCGTTGGCTCCGACGAGAAACGTCTCAACCGCACCATCGTCCGCATCAACACGATCGAGTCCACGGCACCACACGCGAACGCGGACGCGCACGACGACACGAACCTGCCGCAGGCGCTCATCCCGTCCGAACCGGCTCCGCCCGACAAGGCGTACGAATACCAGGAAACGAGGGAGCGCGTACGCGCGGCCATCGCTTCGCTGCCGTGGCGCGAACGCAAGGTCATCGGCCTCTACTACTACGGCGAGGTGACGATGAAGGACATCGGCGCGGAAATCGGCGTCAACGAGTCGCGGGTCTCGCAGCTCCACGCTCGTGCCGTGCAGCGGCTGCGGGCAGCGCTCGGCTCCGAGACGGCGCCGAACTCGGCGGCGAGAATCCTGCGCGAAGCGTGTGCGGCGTTCCAGCAGAAGCCGAAGATGCTGAAGGCGCAGCTGGGGACCGCGCCGCGACGGCCGGTCGTCCCCATCACTCAGGAACAGCGCGAGACGATGTTGGCGAACTGGAACCGGATGCCGGTAGCCCTGGCGGCCGAGCGGACACGCCGACCGGCGAAGCGGGCATGATGGACGAGTTGCGCCAACTGTTTCACACACTGAACAACCAGCTGGGGATCATCCTGACGCACGCCGAGTTGCTCGAGGCCAAGTCGACTGACGGCAACCTGCGGGCGAAGGCGACCACAGTCCTCGACGCCGCGACCGAGGCGCTGGAGACAGTCCGGCGGATCAGGGCCCGGTTTGACGCCGCACCCGGCTCGGAACCGGAAATCGGGAATCGGGGTCCGGTCCTCCGGTGAACTCACGGCCGCGCCAAGCAGGGGCGAGCGGCGGACTCGGGGGCGTCGCGCCCTGATCCCCCGCTTCGCCGACCTCGCTGCCGCGTGAACCCCCGCGGCCCCAGAGGCGAGTATCATGGGGAGCGTGAGCGACGCGCCCTGGTACGCCATCTGGACACGATCGCGCGCCGAGAAGGCCGTGGTCGATCAACTCATCCGCAAGGACATCGAGACCTTTCTGCCCACGGTCCGGCGCATCAGCCGCTGGAAGGACCGCCGCAAGGAAATCGACTGGCCGCTCTTCCCGGGCTACTGCTTCGCGCGCTTCGATCCGCGCGAAACGCTGCCCATCCTCAAGTGCGTGGGCGTGGCGTCGATCATCATGTTCGACGGCGTACCGGCGCCCATCCCTACCGAAGAAATCGAGGCCATCCAGCGTCTCGTGTCGACGGAGTTGCGGTTCGACCCCTGCCCGTTCCTCAAGGAGGGGGACTTGGTGGAAGTCATCTACGGACCGCTCAAGGGCGTGGTCGGGCGCCTGATCCGGAAGGGGCCACAGACGAAGCTCGTCTTGTCGATCACGATGATCAACCGGGCGGTCGCCGTCGTGTTCGACGCCGCGGACGTTCGGGCCTACTGACACGCCCGGCACCGCGTGGCGCCCACCGCCCACGCTCGATGTCAGCGGTTGTCTGATTCCCGATCGGGAACTCTCTGCCTGACGCTCACAACGATTCAGCCAATCACAGCCGGAACTCGCGAACTGGCACGGATCGGCGGGCCAGCGCACCGGGCCGTCGGGTTGCTGGCAGCCTCTCCCCTGAGCGAGACGAGACGGCGGAGATACGCGGACCTTCTCTGCGAGACGGGGCGGAACTTGCGGGACCGAATCGCTCTATCGGCGGTCGAAGCGCTTGAGCTTCTCGACGAGGGTTGTGCGCTTGAGGCTTAGGAGCTTGGCGGCGGCGCCCTTGTTACCGCCGGTCTTCGCAAGGGCGCGGGCAATGACGTCGCGCTCGAGGCGGTCGATATAGCCCGGAAGGTCGAACCCCTCTTCGGGAATGGGCGCATCAACGGGCGCGATGGACGCACCGGCAGCCTGGATGGCAGGCGGCAGGTCGCGCACGTCGATCATCCGGCGGCCGCCGGTCATGGCGACGGCACGCTCGATGGCGTTTTCGAGCTCACGCACGTTACCAGGCCAGGCGTGGGCCATCAGGTGCCGCATGGCGTCCTGTGACACCGCCGGACTCCCGTCTCCTTGCAAGCTCCGTTGGCGCGGGCTCGAAGTCGGGGAGGCCGCGCGGCCACGTGCCGCGGCCTCTTCCTCGAGGCGTCCGGCGAACTTATCCAGGAAGTGCTGGACCAGAAGTGGAACGTCCTCCTTGCGTTCGCGCAGTGCGGGCATGTGAACGGGGATGACGTTCAAGCGATAGTACAAGTCCTCGCGGAAGCCGCCCTCGGCCACCATCCTGCCCAGATCAATGTTCGTCGCGGCAATGATCCGCACGTCCACCCTGACGGTGCCCGTGTCACCCAAGCGCTGCACTTCGCGCGTCTGCAATACGCGCAGGAGTTTCATCTGCAGGGCCGGCGTCATGGTGCCGACCTCGTCCAGGAACAGCGTTCCTCGATTCGCCTCTTCGAACCGCCCGGCGCGGGTGGTGACGGCCCCGGTGAACGCGCCCCGCACATGACCGAAAAGCTCGGCCTCCAAGAGCGTCTCGGGAATAGCGCCGCAGTTGATAGCGACAAAATGGTGCGCGCGACGCGGGCTGTTGTGGTGAATGGCGCGGGCCACGAGCTCCTTGCCGGTACCAGTCTCGCCCGTGACCAGAATCGTGCTCGCGGTGGCGGCCACGGTCTCGAGCAGTTCGAACAGCGACCGCATGACGCGGCTCTTGCCGATGATGCCCTCGAAACGATACCGCTCCTCGAGCTGCCGGCGCAGATACAGATTCTCGGCCCGCAGCCGCCGCTGCTCGAGACCGGTGTCGATGACGTGCGCCAACTCCTCGAACTGGAACGGCTTCTGGATGAAGTCGGTGGCGCCGCGCTTGATGGCCTCGACCGCGTCCTTAACCGTACCGTAGCCGGTGACGACGATGCCGATGATGTCGGGGTAGAGGGCCCGTGCCTCGTCGAGAACCCGGGAACCGTCAACCTCGCCGCCGAGGCGCAGGTCGGTGACGACGACGTCGAACGCGAAGCCGGCGAGCCTGGCCAGAGCGTCCTCGCCGGAGCCCGCCTGCGCGACCTCGAATCCTCGGTCGGTGAGCCGCTCAGCGATGGCTTCCCTGAGGGCGGCTTCGTCTTCGACGAGGAGGAGGTGCTTCTGGGACATCGGGTGTCGGAATCTTGACGCAGGTAGCGGCGGACGTCAAACGTGCCCCGGAATCCCGGAGCGAGTTCAGTCCGACGGGGAGTTCAGCGCGCGGCCACGTCGCGGGCGACCTTGAGGAGGTCGGCAAGGCGGAAGGGCTTGGCCAGCCAGTGGCAGCCGCTTTCGACGAGAAACCGCTCGGCGTCGGTGCCGACCACATCGCCCGTCACGAACACAATCCGCGACGTCATCTCGGGATACGACTCACCCAACGCCTCGAAGAACTGAATGCCGTCCATGTGGGGCATCTTGAGATCGCTGATGATGACGTCGAACTGCCCGCTCTCGAGCCGGCGAAGCGCCTCTTCGCCGTCGCCAGCCCGGTCCACGAAGAACCCGGCGTCCTCGAACGATTCGGCCATCGCCGAAGCTAGCGAGTTCTCATCTTCGACAATCAGCACGGCCTGTCCGTCGAGCCGCGGCACCACCACGTCTGGTGCCAGGGGAACCGCGGCCGGCTTCAGCTTACCGCCCGTCGCCGGCATCTCGATATAGAACGAGGCGCCCCTCCCGGGCGAGGAATCCAGCCACAGCCGCCCGCCATGCTCGGAGACGATGGCATACGCCACGGTCAGGCCGAGGCCGGTGCCCTTGCCCACCTCCTTCGTCGTGAAGAAGGGATCGAAGATCTTCTTCTGCACGTCTTCCGGCACGCCAGGACCATCGTCGTTCACCTCGAGGACAACGGACTCGCGCTCGGGGTCCTGCCAGGTGCGCACGACGAGGAGCCCGCGTCCATGGGCCCCGAGCATGGCCTGCTCGGCATTGATGATGAGATTCAGCAGGACCTGCTGGATCTGATGCGGGTCCGCGAAGACGGGCGGCAATCCGGCGGCGAGGGCGTCGATGACCTCGATGTTCGTCACGCGCTGCTCGTACGCGCGGAGCGACAGCGTCTCGCGCAGGACCTGATTGACATCCACCATCGTCCGCGTCGTGTGGCGCTTACGCGCAAACGTCAGCAGGTTGCGGACGATACGAGCTGAGCGCTCGGCTTCGTGCAGAATCGTGTCAATGCCCTTCCGCAGCTGCGGATCGAGATCGCGCTGGGCGAGACGCTCGGACCACGTGAGGATGGTCGCGAGCGGGTTGTTCAGCTCGTGCGCGACGCCGGAGATGGTCGTGCCGAGCGCGGCCATCTTCTCGGCCTGCAAGAGCTGATGCTGCAGATCGCGGGACTGGTCCTCGAGCCGCTTCCGATCGCTGACGTCGCGGACGAGTGCCTCGATGCGGATGGCCTCTTCCGCATCGAGCACGATGGCGCGGGCGGTGATCTCGACCCAGACCGGATTCCCATCGGCCCGCCGCAGGCGGAGCAGATAGTTGGTGACGGACCCGTCGCGCGCGAGGCGATCGATGAAGACGGAACGCGCCCCCTCGTCGGTGAACCGATCGGGACCAAACGGACGCAACTGATCCTCGGGGGTTTCGGCCGGGTAGCCGAAGATCAGACGGATGTACGGGTTGGCGGCAAGCGTCGTGTTGCGCCGGGCGTCGAGCAGGCCGATGTAGACGCCTTCGTGAACGGAGTCGAACAGCCGTGCAAACGCCTCGGCCCGGGAGATCACGGAGGGATCATACTCCGGGATTCGGGAGTCGGGAGTCGGAATCCGGGCTCGGGGCTCGGGGGTCCGGGATCCGGGAGCACAAGCTGGCCACCTCCGGCAGCTATAATGCGAGATGGGTCGTTGACACAAGGAACACGCGTCGCCGTGGACACCCCGAATCCCGAATCCCGACTCCCGACTCCCGAATGATGCGCATCTCATTCGACCTCGATGGCGTGCTGGCGGACATGGACTCGGCCTTGGCTCGCATAGCCGAGCGCGAGTTCGGGAGGAAGGCGGGGACGAGAGATCGGGGCGCAGCGACGGGCTCGGTTGGGAGCAAGACCGACGCTGTTCAGGAGTCTGGCGCAGCGGTTCCTGGTCCCTGGTCCCCGGTCCCCGATCCAGACGCCGCCGCTGCTCCGCCGGGCAGCGCGGCGATCATCGCCAGCCTCACGGCGCGGCAGCAGGTCCGGCTGTGGCAGGTCGTGCGTGAGACGACGAACTTCTGGGAGTCGCTCGCGGAACACGAGCCAGGCTCGGTGTCGCGGTTGCAGAAGCTCGCCCAGGAGCTGCGGTGGGACGTGCTGTTCGTCACGCAGCGGCCATCGACCTCGGGCCACACCGCCCAGATTCAATCGCAGCGCTGGCTGCGCCGGCACGGCTACAATCTGCCGAGCGTCTTCACGACCCAGGGCTCTCGCGGCCGCATCGCGGCAGCGCTCACGCTCGATGCGCACGTCGACGACCGGCTCGAGAACTGTGTGGATGTGGCGACCGACTCGCAGACGTGGCCGATCCTGGTGTGGCGAGACGATGCATCATTCGAACGCATTGCGGCCGGAGCCGGAAAGCTCAACGTTGCCGTCGTGCGGTCGGTGCGTGAAGCGCTCGACAGGTTGGAGGAAGCCGACCGGTCCGGCGAGACCCCTGCCCAATCGCGCGTCGTCGATCGCCTCAAGCGCGCGTTCGGCCTGTAACCGTCCTCCGCCACGAGGAGGAACCCGCCCTACCGTCTCAACCGCAGACTGTTCGTCACGACCGACACGCTCGAGAAGGACATGGCGGCGGCGGCAATCATCGGGCTGAGGAGCCAGCCGGTCCACGGATAGAACACGCCGGAGGCGAGCGGGATGCCGAGCACATTGTAGAAGAACGCCCAGAACAAGTTCTGGCGGATGACCCTCATCGTCCGGCGCGAGAGCAGGATCGCATCGGCAACGCCGTTGAGATCGGCGCGCATCAACGCGATATCCGCCGCTTCGAGAGCAACGTCGGTGCCAGAGCCCATCGCGATCCCGACGTCGGCCTGCGCCAGCGCCGGCGCGTCGTTGATGCCGTCTCCCACCATGGCCACCACGCGGCCCTCCTGCTGCAGTGCTTTCACCTCGTCGGCCTTCCTGTCCGGCAGCACACCCGCGACGACCCATGCAATCTCGCCGTTCGGCGCGACCTGGCGGGCGATGGACTCGGCGGTGGGGCGGTTGTCGCCGGTCAGCATCACGACGTCCAGACCCATGGCTGCCAGACGCGCAATCGCACGAGCGGACTCGGGACGGGGAGTGTCGGCGAGAGCGAGGGCACCCACACAGACGGGATTCGGGATTGGGGATTCGGGATTCGGGGGACTAACACCGAACCTGGCCACATACATGACCGTCTTCCCATCCAAGGCCAGTCGGGCGGTCGCACCCGCCAGAGGAGAGATGTCAGCACCGATGTCCCCCATCAGGCTCTCGTTGCCGATCACGATGGTCTCGCCGTCGACGATCGCCCGTATGCCGCGGCCGGGCAGTGCCTGGAACTCGGATGGCGGGGAAAGCTCGATCCCGCGTTCCTTCGCGGCGCGCACGATGGCCCGGGCCAGCGGATGCTCGGAATCCTGCTCGGCGGAAGCGGCAAGAGCTAGGAGATCCGCGCCGGGATTCGGGATTCGGGATTCGGGATTCGAGATTCGGGATTCGGGATTCGGGGGCGTCGCGCACTGATCGCGCGCGGCGGCGCGAACCGGGCCCGGCGACGCGGCCTCCACCGGAACGCCCGCCAGACCAGGAGCGGCACTTGCCTCGTCAGCCCGAATCCCGAATCCCGCTTGCCTCGACGAAGCCCCGCGGCAGACCGTCTGGCGAAGTCGGGAATCCCGAATCCCGACAGTAATGCAGTCTGTGACCTCAGGCGTCCCCGTCGTGATGGTGCCGGTCTTGTCGAGGACGATCGTGTTGAGCGAGCCCGCGCGTTCGAGGATGTCGCCGCCGCGGATGAGGACGCCGAGCTCGGCGCCCTTGCCGGTGCCGACGAGGATGGCCGTCGGCGTGGCAAGGCCCATCGCACACGGGCACGCGATGATGAGCACAGCCACCGAGCTGACGAGTGCCATCGTCAGCCGGGATTCGACCGGCCCGAGCCAGTACCACGCCGCGAAGGTCACGAGCGCAATCGAGATGACCGCCGGCGTGAACCACGCCGAGATGACATCCGCCAGCCTCGCGATGGGGGCGCGCCTGGACTGAGCCTCGCGGACGAGACGGATGATTTGCTGCAACGCGGTCTCGACTCCGACCCGCGTGGCACGGAACCGAAAGCTCCCCGTGGTATTCATCGTCGCGCCGAAGACCGGCGAACCGGGTGACTTGTCGACCGGCAACGACTCGCCCGTCAGCATCGATTCGTCGACGGCCGATGCGCCTTCCAGGACCTCGCCGTCCACTGGAAGGCGCTCGCCTGGCCGGACGATGACGATGTCTCCGGTGAGCACCTCACGCGTGGGCATCTCCATCTCGACCCCGTCGCGCACGATGCGCGCCGTGCGGGGCTGCAAGCCGATCAGGCGCTTGATGGCCTCGGACGTCCGGCCGCGCGCACGGGACTCGAGCAGCCTGCCGAGGAGCACGAGGACGATAATGACGACCGCCGTCTCGTAGTAGACGGGGGCGGGTGCGTGCCCGGCGGCGACATGAGGATCGGCGGTGACGAGGCGCGGCGCGAGGGTGGCGACCAGCGAATAGAAGAACGCCGCGCCGGTGCCGACGGCGACGAGGGTGTTCATGTCCGCCGTCGCATGCTTCAGGCTCTTCCAGGCGCCGCGGTAGAACTGCCAGCCGGACCAGAAAAGCACGGGCGCCGAGAGGGCGAGCTGCACGACGTTGGCGCCGGGGAAGTGCAGGTGCGCCATGCCGATGATGACGACGGGGAGGGAGAGGATTGCGCCGGCCAGAAACCTGCGGCGCAAGGCGCGGTACTCGGCGGCGTGAACGGCGGCCTCGGCGTCGTCGAGGGCACGGTCGTTGTCGGGATTCGGCAAGCGGCCCTTCGACTCCCCGACAAGCTCGGAGCCGCTCCGAGCAGGGCCGAGGCGCGACGGGCTCAGGGCCGTCCCGAGCGTGGTCGAGGGACGGGATTCTGGACTCGGGGAGGTCGCGCGCTCATCGAGCACGCTCACGTCCGGGTGTGGCGTCTCGATGACGTCGTAGCCGACGTCGCGGATGGCCTCGACGATGGCGGGGACGTCGAGGAGGGACGAGTCGAAGGTGACAGTGGCGCGGTTCGTGGCGAAGTTCACGCCGGCGTCGGCGACTCCGTCCAGCCGATTCAGCGCGCGCTGGATGTTGGCGGCGCACGCGGCGCAGGTCATGCCGGTGACGGGGAGAGACACGGACCGGGATTCGGGGTGTGGGAACCCCGTCGCGCCGGCGCGCACCGGGTCTGAAGGCCCGGCCTCAACCGGCGGCTGGGCCCCGTTCTGCGGAGGGGGCTGGTCTGGGAACATAAGCCGATTGTACCTGTGGCCCCAGGGCTCTTGCCTGCTTTGGCCCAGGCGGGCCCGAATCACAGGCCCATGCCCGCGGGTGCAGCGAGTATCCCCTGAATATCGGCTAACATGATGGGGGTTTCCCTCGATTGGGCGCGCTCCCGGGCCTCACCCGGATCCGACCGCGCTTCGCAAGGAGGCATATGGCATGCGCAAGCTGACGATCGCTCTTCTCGTGATGGCTGTGGCCACTGTGCTTGCCGGGTCCGCCCCGGCCCTGGCGCAGACCTCGAGGCCAACGGTGGCCGTGCTCAACTTCGACTACGGCACGATCCAGCCGTGGTGGGAGGGCACGTGGGACATCGGCAACGGGATCTCGGATCTCCTCGTCGATGCACTGCTCGAAGACGGCTCGTACCGGCTCATCGAGCGCAAGCGTTTGGACGCCATCCTGGCCGAGCAGAACTTCTCGAACAGCGAACGTGCCGATCCGTCGGCCAAGACGCTGGCCCAGGTCGGCAAGGCTCTGGGCGTCAAGTACCTGATCGTGGGCTCCATCACCAAGTTCGGCCTCGAGAAGAGGAACATCGGCATCGGTGGCGGCGGCTGGGGTGGTGGCAAGTTCGGAGTGGGCCGGATCGGAACCGAGAAGGGCAAGGGCCAAGTCGCCATCACGGCTCGGATCATCGACACCTCGACGGGCGAGATCATGGCGAGCGCCAAGGGCGAGGGCGTGTCGCAGCGCAGCGGCCTGCTCCTCGGCGGAGGCGGGGGCGGCGGAGCGGGTGGTGGCGGCGGCATCAACATGGGGTCGTCCGACTACCGCCAGACGGTGCTCGGCGAGGCCACCGAGGCTGCGGTGAGACAGGTGGCGGACAAGCTAATCGCCGCGAAGACACGACTGCAGTAGACCGGGGACCGGGGACCGGGGATCGGGGACCGGGGACCAGCCCGGCCGCGGCCTGCGGCCGGAGTGGACAGGACGGTGATCCCGAGCGGGTGGCGCCGGACGGGCGCCCGCCGCGGCGGAAGGCCCTCAGCCGTGGTCACGTTCTTGGGCCT
>JBFMFH010000110.1:0-14778 GCA_040752275.1 Acidobacteriota bacterium | reverse complement strand
AACAACGTCTATAAGGGCACGCCCCGTGACTGTGTCGGCTGCCACCGCGCCGACTACGACCGCACCTCCAGCCCCAACCACGCCGCCGCCGGCTTCCCCACCGCGTGCGAGAGCTGCCACAACGCCTCGGGCGCGACCTGGGGAACCGGTTTCAACCACAGCCAGTACTTCCAGTTGGTGGGCGTGCACGCCACGCAGGCCTGCACCGCGTGCCACAAGAACAACGTCTACAAGGGCACGCCCCGTGACTGTGTCGGCTGCCACCGCGCCGACTACGACCGCACCTCCAGCCCCAACCATGCCGCCGCCGGCTTCCCCACCGCGTGCGAGAGCTGTCACAACGCCGCGGACGCGACCTGGGGAACCGGTTTCAACCACAGCCAGTACTTCCAGTTAGTGGGCGTGCACGCCACGCAGGCCTGCACCACGTGTCACAAGAACAACGTCTACAAGGGCACGCCCCGTGACTGTGTCGGCTGCCACCGCGCCGACTACGACCGCACCTCCAGCCCCAACCATGCCGCCGCCGGCTTCCCCACCGCGTGCGAGAGCTGCCACAACGCAGCTTCCTCGACGTGGAGCGCGAGTTTCGATCACAACCAGTTCTACCCGCTGCTCGGGAGGCACCTCACGGCCGCGTGCAGTTCGTGCCACACGAACAACGTCTACCGCGGAACGCCGCGCGAGTGCTATCCCTGTCATCGTGTGCAGTACGACCGGACGTCGAGCCCCAATCACCAGGCCGCCGGCTTCCCGACCGCGTGCGAGGCCTGCCATCGCGGATCCGACACGTCGTGGAACCAGGGGCGCTTCGATCACATCTGGTTCCCGATCACGTCTGGCAAGCACGCCGGGCGGTCCTGTTCCGCCTGCCACGCCGATCCGAACAACTACAAGGCATTCAGCTGTGTCACCGGGTGCCACAGCCGTGGTGAGACCGACAGCGAGCATTCGGGCGTGTCCGGCTACCGCTACGACTCCGCCGCCTGTTACAGCTGCCATCCACGGGGAACCGAATGATGACGAACACGACCCCGATTCGACGACTGCTCCTGATCTGGGGCAGCCTGCTGCTCGCCGGCCTGGCCGGTGTCCCGTGTGCCTTTGCCCAGTCCGGCACTCCCCAGGCGTCGGCGGCACTCCCGCGGTGGGCGCGCGTGTCCTTCTTCGCTCAGGGGGCGGCGACCACGTCCAGCGACGGGTCGACGAGCACGTTCAGCGAGTTGGTGACAACGATTGCGGCGGAGTCCTCACGGCGTGAGGACGCGGGCTTCGAATACCGATTCGACGGGCGGTTCGGCGCCTATCCCTCTTCCGAGGAACGGGATCCTCGTGTGTCCATCTACGACGCATACGTCGCCCGGCGCTTCGCGGGCGGCCGCCTGCTGGTCAAGGGGGGCCAGATGTGGCTGAACGACCTGGGCGCGCTGGGATCGGTCGGCGGAGGGCTCGTCGAATACCGGCGGAGCCCTGAGGTGAGAGGCTCCCGCTGGCGGATCGGTGCGTTCGGAGGCGTCGAGCCTCGGATTCTCAGGGCCGGCTACGTATCAGGCATCAGGAAGTACGGCGGGTACGTCGCACTCGACGGCGACGGCGCGCGGAAGCACGTCCTCGGGTACGTGAATGTCCGCAACGGCAGTCTCACCGAGCGGTCAGTCGTCACGTTCACCAACTACATCCCGGTGAGACAGTCGCTCTTCCTGTACCAGGCGGCGGAGGTTGATCTCGCCGGCCCTGGCGGCCAGGGAAGCGGTGGGTTGACCTACTTCTTCGCCAACACCAGGGTATCTCCGAGTCGCGCCTTCGACGTGCAAGTGACCTACCACCGAGGACGGTCCATCGATGCTCGCACGATCACCGACGAGATCCTGCACGGCCGTCCGGTGACGTCCAAGGCCCTCGAAGGTTATCTGTACGAATCGGCCAGCGCTCGGGTGACGGTCGAGATCGTTAGGGGACTCCGGGTTTTCGCCGGCTACGGCCTGGACACGAACGACACTGACACGGACCCGGTGGATCGGATCACGTTCGGCGTGTTCTCGTCGAACCTGTTCGGTACGGGGATCGACGTCAACGTCTCCGACCATCGGTACAACCGTCCACCGCGGGCGTCGTACGATTCTTGGTTTGTCTCTGTCGGACGCAGCGTCGGGTCGAAGTGCTACGTGTCCGGCGAGTACACGACCTCCCTCTCCATTCTCCATTACGTCCAGACTGCGGGGATCACCATCGAGACTCGGCCCCAGACCCGGCGCCTCGGAGGTTCCGCTCTGGTGCATCTGACCAGGTCGATGTCGCTCGTGCTCAACGTCGACCACACACGAGACGATGCCTATACGGAGTTTCGATTTCTCGCCGGGCTGACCTACCGGCTTTGAGCGCCCTATCGCCCGTCCTCGCCTGGAATCCGCACTCTCCTCCGCTTCTGCACGCCGTCGCCCTCGGGCAGGAGCGCCTGCCGCGTGACCTCACGGGCCATTTTGGCGTCAAATGAGCAGAGCTGGAGGTCCGAACTCGTGAAGTGGTCCTGGAAGATCGGTGAATTCGCCGGCATTGGCGTCTACATGCACGCCACGTTCCTGCTGCTGCTGGGCTGGGTGGCCCTGGTCTACTGGCAGGAAGGTCAGAGCCTCGCCGCCGTGGTCTCTGGCGTGGGGTTCATCGTTGCGCTGTTCGCCTGCGTCGTGGCGCACGAATACGGTCACGCCCTGACCGCCCGCCGGTACGGCATCAAGACCAGGGACATCACGCTGCTGCCCATCGGAGGCGTGGCACGCCTCGCCAAGATGCCCGAGGACCCGCGCCAGGAGTTCTGGGTCGCGCTGGCCGGGCCCGCCGTCAACGTCGTGATTGCCGCCGCTATCTTCGCGTGGCTGTTCGTGACCAATGCCGCGGCGCCGGTGACGGATGTCGAGGTCGCGCGGGGCTCGTTCCTCGAGCGGTTGATGCTGGTCAACGTGTTCCTCGTCGGCTTCAACCTGCTCCCCGCGTTCCCGATGGACGGCGGACGCGTTCTGCGTGCCGTGCTCGCCTCGCGCATGGAGTACACCCGCGCGACTCAAGTCGCCGCTCACGTTGGGCAGGGAATGGCGTTCCTCTTCGGCTTCGCGGGGCTGTTCAGCAATCCGTTCCTGCTCTTCATCGCGCTGTTCGTGTGGATTGGCGCCACCCAGGAGGCCAGCGTGGTGCAGATGAGGTCGGCGCTGAGCGGTATTCCCGTGAACCGGGCCATGATCACCGACTACCGCACACTTTCGTCCGCAGACCCGGTCCGGCACGCCGTCGACCTGATTCTCGCCGGCTCGCAGCACGACTTTCCGGTGGTGGACGAGGGCCGCCTGGTCGGCATTCTGACGCGAGGCGATCTGTTCTCGACCCTCTCGGCGCAGGGCCAGAACGTGCAGGTCGGCACCGTGATGCAGACGAGCTTCCGCGTCGTCGACGCCCTCGACATGCTGGAGTCGGCCATGCAGCAACTCCAGGAGTGCGCCTGCCGCACGATGCCGGTCGTGCGGGGCGGCCACATCGTCGGACTGTTGACCATGGACAACGTTGGAGAGTTCGTCGCCATCCAGGCTGCGCTCGGCGGCAGCCGGGCGGCGCCATCGCACGCGCGGGACCTAATGGCGTCGTAGCATCACAGGCGAGGCCGGCGGGTCAGGCTGTCACTCGGCTGGCGAGCAGAGCCGGCAGGCGGCGTAGGACCATCGGCACGAAGCGTCGGTACGAACACTGGCCCCGGAGGATGTCCATCATGCCCTGGGCGAGCAGCGGGTCTCGTGCCAGAGAGGCCGCGCGCCCGCGCGGGAACCGGTAGAAGAACCTCGCGAACGCGCGCGCGTACCGGAGGTCGCCCGCAAGCTCCCGGCGGATTCGCGTGTCGTAGTCGGACAGTCGGGGAACGACTCCGGCGCCGGCCCGTTCGAAGGCGGCGTTGACGACCTCGGCAGCAATCCGCCCGCTCCGGAGCGCGAAGAAGATCCCTTCGCCCCACAGGGGGTCACCCAGCCCGGCCGCATCTCCCGCGAGCAGTACGCCGTCCCGATGCAGCGGACCGGAGACGCGCCCGAGTGGCACCTTGTGCCCGACACACGTGCGCACGACGCCGTCCCGAAGAGCAGGAGTGCCCTGGATGTACGCGTCGAGGCATGCCCGCAACTGCGGAAGCGATGGCCGTATCGTGTAGACGCCGACCGAGGAGTGGCGCGCCTTCGGAAACACGTAGGCGTACCCGCCAGGAACCGCGCGGAAGTCGAAGACGACGAGGGGCTCGGGCGTCCGGCCTAGCGGCAGGTCGATTTCCGCCTCGATGGCGATTCCCCACTCGCGCTGCTGCCCGAGACCGCAACACATCGCGACAACGCTGTTCGCCCCGTCAGCGCCGATGACGCATCGAGCCCGGAACTCACCGGCAGTTGTCTCGACGGCGATGCGACCTCCGGCCGGCCGCCTGACTGCCCGAACACGCACCCCCTCGCAGAGCTCGGCCCCGGCCTCGACGGCCCTGCGGGCGAGGCCCGCATCGAACGCCGACCGCATCACCATCGTGCCGACCCTCTCGCCGCGCGCGCGGATCACACGGTCGGCTCCAAACCGGATCTCGGCTTCGCACACGTCCCGTTCGACCACATCGTCGATGGGAAACGGCAGCTCGCGCAGACTCTTCAGGGTCACGCCGCCGCCGCACGGCTTGTAACGGGGCAGGTGCTCGCGCTCGACGAGCAGGACGCAGTAACCCGCCCGGGCCAGGTGATAGGCCGCGAGACTGCCGGCAGGACCGGCGCCGGCAACCACGACATCGTACGAACCGGCCATAGCACAGACAGTGTACAGGTGAACGACGATGGGCATGTGGTCTCCTCAGATCGCCAGCGCCCACTCGTCCTCGAGATCCGCGTCGGGCCTGAAGATCTCAGCGGGCACGAGGACGGCCAGACCTGCCAGGATGGTTGTACGATGCCCAACTGGAGTCGTTCCATGGCTGACCTACTCGAGTGCCTGTTGCAGATCAAGGGGCTCGCGGAGTCGTTGAACCGGCTCTCGGCGCTCGCGGCCCAGTCGGCAGGGCGCGGCGGGGCTGCGGTTGCTGCCGTCACGCAGACCGCCGCGGGTCTTGCGTCGGCCGAGCACGGCTGGCATCAGGCGTTTTCGTCAGCCCTCCCCAACCGGGGATTCGCGGACGATTCGCCCGCCTGGCCCGCGTGCGGGACCGAGGATCCAGTTGTGGCATTCAACCGCGCCCGGCGCGCCACACTGGAGTTCCTCGACCTGTGCTCAGCCGCCGACCTCTCGGCCTCGGCAACGCTGGGCGGTCTCGGTCGCGTGACCGTCGCGGACATCGTGGCCCACATGCTCGCCAACGACACCGAGCGCCTTGGAGCGCTGCGGAACGACTTGAGCCTGTTCGACGCTGCACCGGATGGAAGGCTGCGTCAGGCACGCTTCCTTGACGACGGCCGCCGGACCACCCATGATCGTCCAATAGGGTATTGACCCGATCACAGGGGTCGGCGGCGCCTGGAGGCTCAAGGTGGCCGGCAGGCGCAAGGGAGCATCATGACCGTTCGCATCAGGATCGGCGCCGCATTCGTCTTCCTCCTTCTTCTCGCCGGACTTGCTCCGGCGCACGCGCGAACCCCGGTACCAGTCCCGGGCAAGAGCGGGGCAGCTCCACACGGTTTGCAGTCGGCGCCCCAGGGCCAGCCTGCCGACAATCCCGCGCTCAACGCGCCACTGGACCAGCCCGTTCCTGTCGATCCGCGCATCAAGATCGGCTATCTGCCGAACGGCCTGCGTTACTACATCCGCGTCAACAACCGTCCCTTCCGCCGCGCGGAGCTGCGCCTGGCCGTCAACGTCGGTTCCGTGGTCGAAGACGACGACCAGCTCGGGCTGGCGCACTTCGTCGAGCACATGGCCTTCAATGGGAGTGCGAACTTCCCGAAGCAGGATCTGGTGAAGTTCATGGAATCGATCGGCATGCGGCTTGGGCCGGGCGTCAACGCCAACACCAGCTTCGACGAGACGGTGTACATGCTCCACGTCCCGACCGACAACGCGGAGGCGATGCGGAAGGCGTTCCTGTTCCTCGGGGACGTGGCCCACCAGCTCTCGTTCGAGGCGGACGCCATCGACAAGGAACGCGGCGTCATCGTCGAAGAATGGCGGCAGGGGCGCGGGGCCGACGCCAGAATGCAGGACGTGCAGTCGCCGATCCTCCTGAAGCGCTCGCGCTACGCGGAGCGCCTGCCCATCGGGACCAAGGAGTCGCTGGAACGATTCTCGCCAGATGCCCTCAAGCGCTTCTACAGGGACTGGTACCGGCCCGATCTGATGGCCGTCATCGCGGTGGGCGACTTCAATCCGTCGGACGTCGAGGCGCTCATCAAGAACGCCTTCGGGCGGATTCCGGTGCCCGCGACGCTGAGGCCGAGACCGGAATTCCAGGTTCCCGATCACCCGGAGACGCTCTACGCCATCGCCACCGACCCCGAGGCCACCGCCACGACCGCCGGCATCTACAACATGCTCCCGCTGCGCGATCAGACAACCATCGGCGCCTACCGCCAGATGCACGTGGAGCGCCTCTATACGACGATGATGAACGCGCGGCTGCAGGAGCTGACGCTGCGGGCGAACCCGCCGTTCCTGCGGGCGGGAACCTCCCGCGGCCTGTTCGTGCGGACCAAGGAAGCGGCGGCCCTCATGGCGCTCGTGAACGAGGACGGGATCGAGCGAGGCCTCGATGCCCTCGTCACCGAGTCTCTGCGGGCGGCGCGTTTCGGGTTCAGCGACACCGAGCTGGAGCGGGCCAGAGTCGAGACGCTGCGGCTCTACGAGAGTGCGTACGCCGAGCGCGACAAGGAGGAGTCGGCGGATCTCGCCGCCGAGTTCATCCGGAACTTCGCCCAGAAGGAACCCATCCCGGGGATCACCTACGAGTACGGGCTGGTGCGCCGCTTCATCCCCGAGATCACCCTCGCCGAGATCAACCAGGTGGCGAAGGACTGGGCGGGCGGCAGCCGTGTCGTACTGGTGAACGCGCCGGTGCGGCCGGACGTGGCCGCGCCGTCCGAGCCCATGCTCGCCGCGGTCATCAAAGGCGCCTCCGAGCGGGACATCCGGCCCTATGTCGATGCCGCGTCGGACAAGCCGCTGCTCGATCGGGCGCCCGAGCCCGGGACGATCGTGAAGGAGACGACGAGGAGCGTGTTTGGGCTGACGGAATGGCAGCTTTCGAACGGCGTCCGGGTGGTCCTGCAACCCACGGACTTCAAGCAGGACGAGGTGGTCTTCCGCGCGACCAGCCCCGGCGGTACGTCGCTCGCGGCGGACGCCGATTATGTGGCCGCCATGACGGCCGGCCAGGTCATCGGCGCCGGCGGGCTGGGGGCCTTCGACGCCATCCAGCTCCGCAACGCGCTGGCCGGCAAGGCCGGGGCCGTCGAGGCCTTCATCGACGAGTCGGAGGAGGGGCTCGCGGGCGGTGCGTCTCCGAAAGACCTGGAGACGATGTTCCAGCTCATCTACCTCACGTTCACCCAGCCGCGCGCCGATGCGACCATCTTCAAGGTGTACACCGACCAGATGAAGACGGTGCTCGCCAGCCGGCAGGTCAGCCCGGAGTACGTGTTCAGGCAGACACTCGACGCGACGCTCGCGCAGAACCACTTCCGGGCCCGACCGCTGACGCCTGAGCTCGTCGGCGAGATGAACCTGCAGAAGTCCTTTGCGTTCTACAAGGACCGTTTCGCAGATGCCAGTGACTTCACCTTCGTGTTGGCCGGCAATTTCGATCTCGTGACCATCAAGCCCCTGGTCGAACAGTACCTGGGCTCGCTCCCGTCGATCCGCCGGAAGGAAAGCTGGAAGAACACCGGCGTCGTGCCGCCATCCGGCGTCGTCGAACGGGTCGTCCGCAAGGGCATCGAACCCAAGGGCCAAGTGGGGATCGTCTTTACCGGGTTGATGGACGCCGACGTCGCCAGCCGCGTTGCGCTCGATGCCCTCGGCATCGTGCTCGAAACCCGCCTGCGCGAGAAGCTGCGCGAGGGGCTCGGCGGCACCTACGGCGTGCAGGTCGAAGCACGGGCGACCCGAGTCCCGGAACCACGCTACAGCGTGGCACTCGAGTTCGGGTGCGCGCCCGATCGAGTCGATGAGCTCGTCAAGGCGTTGTTCGCCGAGATCGAGGCGTTGAAGGCCGGCGGCCCGGACGCCCGCGAGGTGGACGACGCGCGGCAGGCGCTGTTCCGGAGTCATGAGACCACGCTGGCCCAGAACGGCCGCCTGGTCGCGGCCATCTCCGCCGCCTACAGGGACGGGGAGGATCTGAGCGTCTTCTACGGTATGCCCATGCGGTACAACACGCTGACGGCATCGGCCATTCGGGGCGCCGCGCGCCGCCACCTCGACACGGGCAACTACGTGAGGGTGACGCTGCTGCCGGAGAAGTGAAGATGTGGCCCTCGGCCGGTTGACGCGCGCGCGCCGGAGATCCTAGAGTTCGGGGGCACCGCGGCGCCTCGTGTCCGGCTCACGTTCGCATGCCGGGTCCGGCGACGGACGCGGGGTTCGCTGATTCCAGCGGGAGGTCCGTCTCATGCGTCCGACTCTCAGGCTGCTCGATCCCGACCTTTGCACGCACATCGCCGACGAGGCGCGCGGCTTGCTGGACACGCTTGGCCTCGAAATCCACAATCCCGCGGTCCAGGACATGCTGCTCTCCGAGGGCGCGCGGGTCGACACCGTCACTACGCGCGTCTGTCTCGGCGGTGCGCTCGTGGATCGGGCCGTCGCGTCGGCACCGCATGACTTCAGGCTGCACGACGTCTACGGCCACGAGACGCACCATCTCGGCGGCGGCAACGTGTATTTCACTCCCGGATCCGCGGCCATCAACATCCTCGATGGCGAGACCGGCGCCATTCGCAAGCCGCACACGGCCGACTACATCCGCTACGTCAAGGTCGTCAGCGGCCTGAGGCACATCGCGTCGCAGAGCACGGCGTTCATCCCTGCCGATGTGCCGAGTCCCATCTCCGACTCGTACCGGCTTTTCCTGAGCCTCCTCTACGGCGAGAAGCCCGTCATCACCGGCGCGTTCACCATCGAGGCGTTCGAGGTGATGAAGGACCTGCAGCTCGCCGTGCGCGGCAGTGAACCGGCGCTTCGCGAGAAGCCGCTCGCCATCTTCTCATGCTGTCCGACGGCGCCCCTGAAGTGGAGTGACGTCACGAGCCAGAACGTCGTGGACTGTGCGCGCTGGGGTATTCCGGTCGAGTTCATCTCGATGCCACTCGCGGGGTTCATGTCGCCGGTGACGCTGGTCGGCTCGCTCGTCCAGCAGACGGCCGAAACGCTGAGCGGTCTGGTCATCAGCCAGTTGGCGAAGCCTGGCGCCCCCGTACTCTGGGGTGGTTCGCCGGCTGTGTTCGACATCCGCTACGAGACGACGCCGATGGGCGCGATCGAAACGATGATGATCGACTGCGCCTTCACCGAGATTGGACACGCGCTGGGGCTTCCCACGCAGGCGTACATCGGGCTGAGCGATGCCAAGGCCCTCGACGCGCAGGCCGGCCTCGAAACCGGGACCGGCGTCATGCTTGCCGCGTTGTCCGGGATCGACAGCGTCTCGGGTCCGGGCATGCTGGATTTCGAGTCGTGCCAGAGCCTCGAGAAGCTCGTGGTCGACAACGAGATCTGCGGGATGGCGCAGCGCCTGATTCGCGGCATCGAGCCCCGCGACGACTTCCCTGCCCTCCCGCTGTTCGAAGAGCTCCTGCGAGACAAGCACCTTCTCATCGCGAGACACACGCGCCGGCACCTGCGCGACGAGATCGCCTTCCCGGGCAGCGTCATCGATCGCGCCAATCTGGCGCGCTGGACCGAGGAGGGAAGCGTGACGCTCGGCGAGCGCGCCCGGCGTGAAGTAGCCCGGCTCGTCGATGCCTACGAGCCGTCACGCCTTGGCGGCGACGTGAGGGGTGAACTCGTACGGCGCATGGAGTCCGAGGCCCGCCGGTTCGGGATGGACCGCCTGCCGGAGCGCGAGGAATGAAGGAACGAGTCGACTGGCCGCCGGTCGAGACCGTCCCGGATCGGGCGGAGGTGCTCCGTCTTCAGGGTATCCCAGGCGGCGTCGCGCTGCCGCGACGCATCGTTCAGATCCTCGACGAGGCCATGGCGGTGTACACCGAGGCGGCCGAGCCGCGCGCGCTGGTCCAGGACATCTCGTGCGAGGCCTTCGCCGCCGTGTACCGGGGAGAGGGGCGCAACGCGCCCGTCACGCCGATAGAGGGCGTCGTCGATCGTGCCAAGACGCTGATGCTGTTCGTGGCGACGGTGGGAGGGTGCGTGACCGAGCGCATCCGTGACCTGTTCGCCCGCAACGAGCCGGCACATGCGGCCATGCTCGACTCGGTCGCATCGGCTGCGACCGACCGGCTGGCCCTGCTGCTCGGGCACCGCTACCCGGCCGCCGCGCGTGACGCGGCTCCCAACGACGTGCGGACGCTCGGGTACAGCCCGGGCTACTGCGGCTGGCACGTGAGCGGGCAGCGGGCGCTCTTCGAGACGCTCGGGCCCGAGGCGATCGGGGTCACGTTGAACGCGAGTTTCCTGATGGATCCGCTCAAGTCCGTCTCCGGCGTGCTGGTCGCGGGGCCTGGCGAGATCCACCGGTTCAAGCCGTCCTGGGCGTTTTGCGCGGACTGCCGGGACAAGCCGTGTCTTGGGCGAATGCCCTCGCTGCCGATTGCCAGTACCGCCGGCGCGATGTCACGTGGAGTGGAGGGAGCATGAGCATCCTGTCGGATATCGCCGCCGGCCTGCAGAAGGGTGAGGACGACCGGGTCGCCGAACTCGTGCGGCAGGCTCTCGACGAGAATCGCGAGGCGGTCACGATCCTCAATGAGGGCCTCATCGCCGGCATGCGGGTGGTGGGGGAGCAGTTTCGCGTGCGCGAGATTTTCCTGCCGGACGTGTTGCTGGCGGCTCGCGCGATGTACGCGGGGCTTGGTCTGTTGAAGCCCCTGCTCGCCCGCGATGGGATCCCGACGGCGGGCAAGGTGGTCATCGGTTCCGTTCAAGGCGACCTGCACGACATCGGGAAGAACCTCGTCGGCATCATGCTCGCGGGCGCGGGCTTCGAGGTCATCGACCTGGGCAACGATGTCGCGCCGCACCGGTTCGTCGACGAGGCTCGCGACCGGGGTGCGTCGGTCATCGGTCTGTCGGCCTTGCTGACGACCACCATGCCCGTGATGAAGGACGTCGTGGATCTGGTCCGGTCGCAGGGGCTTCACGGCAAGGTCAGGGTCATTGTCGGCGGCGCTCCCGTCTCGGATGCGTGGGCTCGTCAGATTGGCGCCGACGCGTACGGGTACGACGCCGCCAGCGCAGTCGAGCGCATTCGCACCCTTGCCGGGGCGCAGGCGTAGGTGTGCGCACCTCATGAAGCTACTGCTGGAACGTCTGCGGGCTGGCGAGGTCCTCGTCGGCGACGGCGCGTGGGGCACCATGCTGATGGCGCGGGGTCTTCGCCCTGGGGAGTCGCCCGAAGGCCTCAATCTCACGCGGCCGGAGGTGCTCGAGGAGATCGCCACGCAGTACCTCGAGGCCGGCGCCGATCTGATCACGACGAACACGTTTGGCGCTTCGCCCGCGCGACTGCGCCAGTTCGGACTCGACGGCAGGACCGAAGCCATCAACCGGGCAGCGGTCGAGGCCGTGCGGCGCGCCGCACAAAGCCGTGCCTACGTTTCGGCTTCCGTCGGACCCACCGGGCATCTGCTGAAGCCGTACGGGGACGCTGATCCTGTGGACATCGCAGCCGGCTTCGAGCGGCAGATCCGTTCGCTCGCCGAGGCCGGGGCCGATCTCATCTGCATCGAGACGATGACCGATCTGACAGAGGCGGTGCTCGCCGTGCGCGCGGTACGTGCCGTTGCTGACAATCTGCCCGTGATGGCCACCATGACCTTCGACAAGACGAGGCGGGGCTACTTCACCGTGATGGGCGTGAGCGTCGAGCAGGCCGTGCAGGGCCTCATCGACGCCGGCGCCGACGTCCTGGGATCGAACTGCGGCCACGGCAGCGAGACGATGGTGGAGATCGCGCGTGAATTCCGGGCACGATCGCCACGCCCGATTGCCATCCAGCCCAACGCCGGCCTGCCCGGGCACCGCGGCGGCGTCCTCGTCTATCCGGAAACGCCGGAGTTCATGGCGCAGCAGGCCCGGGAGCTCCTGGCGGCGGGCGTGGCGATCATCGGCGGGTGCTGTGGGACGACGCCCGAGCACGTGCGGGCGCTGCGCCGGGTGGTCGGATAGTCGGGCGAGCGACAGCCAGCGCCGCAGCCCCTCGTCCAGTATACACTCCGGCGTGCTTCGGAGCGACCGAGACCGACTGTGCCTGTTCTCCCTCGCCCCGCCGGCCCTCTCCGAAGTCCTGTCCCTCGGTGCGGCCCGCCGAATCGGTGCAGCCTCGGTGACCGTCCTCATCGCGCCCTACGGCGTCAGGGCTCTCGGGAGTTCGCGGCGAGCCATCGTCGCGGCTGCGGACCAGGCAGTGGTGTACGCGTTCGCGCTGGCCGTCGTGAGGTACCTGACGAGGAACGTCGACCGGCACGCGCGCCACGTGGGATAGCGGGGACCCCGGACTCGCGTATACTGTCGCCGCGACACTACCGTTCCAAGGAGGGCGTATGCGCGTCTCCCGCTTCATGTTCGCTGCCGCCGTCTGTGGACTCGCGGCCGTGCTGGCCGGTCCTGCGATGGTGGCCCAGTCGCCTGCGCCCGTGGCAGCCCAGGCGGTCCCCGCCTACCAGCGGTTTCTGAGTCCCGCGTCCCCGCTCGAACTGGTTGCGGCGAGGAAGGCCGACCGGGTTGCGTGGGTCACCTTCGAAGAAGGCAAGCGCAACGCCTACACGGCCGCGGCGCCCGCGTTCACGCCGGTGCGCCTCACGAGCTTCTTGAAGGACGACGGCATCGACATGTCGGCGATCCAGATTTCGGACGATGGGGCGGTCGTGACGTTCGTGCGCGGCACGGCACCGAACCGCCAGGGCTGGGTGGCCAACGCGTCGGCCGACCCTGACGGGCCCGAGCGCGCCATCTGGGCGGCACGCACGGCTGGCGGCGCGGCATTCCGCGTGTGCGAGCTGCCGAGCGGGGGCTATGCGCTGGCCCCCGACGGCCGGTCGGTCCTCTTCGTCAAGGACGGCCAGATCCACCGCGCGAGAGTCACGCCGGTTCGTCCCTCGAGCGAGATGGACCGCGGTGAGAAGCCGTTCATCACCGCCTGGGGCGTCCAGAGCGCGCCAACCTGGTCGCCCGACGGCAGGAAGATCGCGTTTGTCAGCACGCGCACCGACCACAGCTTCATCGTCGTCTACGACATGGCCACGCGGATTGTGAGCTACATGGCGCCGAGCGTCGATTTCGACTCGAACCCGATGTGGGCCGCCGATGGCAGGAGCATCGTGTTCGTCAGAAGGCCGGGCTACTCCTTTGTCCAGGCTGAACAGGCAGCAAGGAATGCCGCGGCCCAGGCCGGCTCGGTGGCCGCGGCGGGGCGAGGACGTGGCGCGGGTGTGCCGGGCGGAGTCCAGGCTCCCCAAACGCCCACGCCAGCGGCGTTGAAGATCCCCGGCCTGTTTCGTGCGACCTTCAAGGGCGGCTACACCTATTCGCTCTGGCGGGCCGACGTCGCCACGACCGAGGCCGCGGAGGTCTGGCACAACCAACCGGGTGATCAGCGGTTCGGGAGCTTCTCGAACATGCTGCTCGCCGGCGACCATCTCGTGTTCAGGGTCGCCATCGGCGGCGGCCGAGGCGGCGGACGCGGAGCACCGCCCCCGGAGACACCGGCCGGCCCAGTGGACGAGTGGGACCGGTACTACTCGCTCGACCTCTCGTCGCCGAATAGCCAGCCGATGCTGCTCACGACCACCGACGGGCTCATCGAGGATCAGACGTCAGTAGCGCTCTCGCGGGACGGCAAGACGCTCTACTACTGCACGAACGCGCAGGACATCGAGCGCCGGCACATCTGGGCCGTGCCCGTCGCCGGTGGAACGCCCGTGCGGGTCACGATCGGATCGGGCATCGAAACGCACCCAGCGCCCCTTGCCTCGGGCAGGTGGCTGGCCACGCTGAGTGCCGACTGGAAGATGCCGCAGTCGGTCGGCGTCTGGCCGCTCAGCGCCTCGGCGTCACAGGCCGCTGCCCAGAGGATCGTGTTCCCGAGATCGCTGAAGAACTTCCCTGCCGACCTCCACGTGGAGCCCCAGCTGATCCTGACGAAGGCCCCGGACGGGCTGGAGATCCACAACCAGCTGTTCTTGCCGGAGGATCTGAAGCCTGGCGAGCGGCGGGCGGCCATCATCTTCGTGCACGGCGGGCCCTCGCGGCAGATGTTGCTCGGCTATCACTACATGCAGTTCTACCACTGGGCGTACGCCATCAATCAGTGGCTCGCCCATGAGGGCTACATCGTGATGTCGGTGAACTTCCGCCTTGGCATCGGGTACGGCCGGTCGTTCCGCGCGGCGGCGAACGCCGGCGCCGCCGGCAACTCCGAGTACCAGGACGTGCTCGCCGGGGCGAAGTACCTGCAGGCGCGGGCCGACGTGGACCCGGACCGCGTGGGCATCTGGGGCCTGTCGTACGGCGGCCTGCTCACCGCGCAGGCGCTCGCGCGCAACTCGGATGTCTTCAAAGCCGGTGTGGATCTCGCGGGGGTGCACCTGCGTGGCAGCGCCTACGACCCTG
>JBFMFH010000109.1:0-99344 GCA_040752275.1 Acidobacteriota bacterium | reverse complement strand
CGTCCTGCAGCCCAGTCCAGGAGCAGATGCCGAGACGGCGCCGGCAGACGCCGCGGCAACGGTCGAGCCCGCGGCCGTCCTGCAGCCCAGTCCAGGAGCAGATGCCGAAACGGCGCCGGCAGACGCCGCGGCAACGGTCGAGCCCGCGGCCGTCCTGCACCCCGGCCCAGGAGCAGATGCCGAAACAGCACGGGCAGCTGACGCAGACGCAGCGGGTGGACGCGGAGCTGACTCCCGCGGATCCGTGGCCGAGGAGCCTGGCCCCTTGGCCATTCCTGTGGCAGCCGTGGAGCCGCTTGCGGGGGATGACGCGGCCCAGTCAGCCGTGCAGGGCTTGGGTGCGAGCGGAGCGACCGGTGCCGGGCCCAAGGAAGTGTCTGAGCCGGACCTGGCGAGCGTGGATGTCGGGCCGCCGCTCGCGGGCGGATTCCAGGAAGCGGACGGCTTCGACTCGGATGTCGGCCCCGCACCGATGCACGAGCCCGCGTTTGCGGGTGAGGACCGGGCGAGAGTCGAGTTGCTCCCGGACCTGACCGCGTCGAGCGAACTCGACGCCGAGCCTCCCGATGACCGGGAGGACCTCGATGTGGCTTCTCTGGACCTCGAGCCGACGCCGGCGCCGGAAGCGCAAGACGGGCAGGACGTCGAGTATCGCCCTGACCTCGAGGCGCTTTCGAGGGCACTCGAAGGCACCTTGGCGTCGGGCGGCGACAATCGCGACGACGACCTGGTCACCGGCGATGTGCCCGGCGTCGAGGAGCGTGACCTCCGCGGGTTCGTCGAACGGGAACCGCACGCCCGGCCGCCGCTCCCGAGCCGGGAACCAGGCCGGCCACGCTCCCAACTCGACCTGGACCTCGACGCAGACGCGCCGAGTGGGCCGGAGCCCGAGCCGCCCGAAGATCTGGTTCGGCCCCGCCCTCGCATCGGGAAGACCGTCGATGACTTCCGCGACCCCGGCGCACTGGTTGCTGAGCCACCGGTGCCACGCGCCCTGGACCCCGGAGCCGGTCCGCGGCACGCCAGGCATGGCGACTACCGGCCTTCTGCGGAGACGGGGGCGCGCCGCCGGTACATTCTCGCGGCCGCGATCGCCGCCGCGGTCCTTCTCGTGGTGTTGTTGACCTACTGGTCGGGCTTATTCTGGGTGCTTACGGGCGGTCCCCCGGGAGAACCGGGTTCTCGGTCTGCGCCGGTGGCCGCGCCCGGAGCCACGCCGCCTGGAACAGAAGCTCCCCCGGGTGGGATCCCCAGTCCGGCCGCCGTCACGCCCAGCGTGCACACGCCATCGGCGCCTTCCCAAGTGCCAGCCACGGGGCGGCCTGTGCCAGCCGGACCGGAGCCGGCGGCCGCTGGCCCACCCCCGGCGCCGATTCCTCCGCCAGCCCAGGCCGTCGGAGAGATTCGCGTGACCTCGTCGCCGTCGCCAGCCGAGGTGCTCGTCAACGGCACGCGGCGAGGCGTCACGCCCCGCATCCTGGGGAACCTGCCGCTGGGAACCTACACGGTCCGCGTCTCACGCCAGGGCTACTCGCCTCAAGAAGCGGTCGTGACCCTCAGCCCTGATCGCCTGTCCACCCGGGTGACCTTCTCGCTGTCCCGGCTTCGCCAGGAACCCACGCCTGCGGCGCCGCCGCCTCGTCGCCCGGCGGCGAGAACACCGGCTGCGCGTGCCCGCGGCGCGGGCGCCGCCCCGAAGACGCCGGCGACGGCCCTGGGCTCAATCTCGGTCGAGACCCGGCCTGGCGGAGTGCGGGTGTTCATCGACGGACGTGCCGTCGGTCTCTCTCCTCTCGTCGTGCCGGAGGTGGCCGCTGGGAAGCACGAGGTCCGCCTCGAACTCCAGGGGTACCGCCCGTGGGTCACCACCGTCACCCTCACCCCCGGTCAGCGACTGCGCGTGACCGCGTCTCTCGAAAGGGCCCCCTCTCGGTGAAGGCTGTTCTCGCGCTGGAAGACGGTACGTCGTTCGAGGGCATCTCTGTGGGCGCCGGGGGAGTGGCGTCTGGCGAGGTGGTCTTCAACACGGGCATGACGGGCTACCAGGAGATCCTTACGGATCCGTCCTACGCCGGGCAGATTGTGACGATGACGTGTCCGGAGATCGGCAATTACGGTGTGGCTGCCGATGATGTGGAATCGCGGGCACCGCGGGTCTCCGGATTCGTGATGCGGCAGACTTCACCGGTTGCGAGCAATTGGCGCGCGTCCGGCACGCTGGGCGAGTACCTGGTCGCGCACGGCGTCGTGGCGATCGCTGGCATCGACACGCGGGCTCTGACCCGGCGCCTCCGTTCGGTCGGGGCGATGCGGGGCGTTCTCGCGGCGGGAGACTGGCCGGTGGGCGAGCTGGTCGACCGAGCGCGGCAGGTGCCGTCCATGGTCGGGGCGGACCTCGTGCAGACCGTGACGTGCGCGACGCCGTTTACCTGGCCACCGGAAGGGGCGGTGTCGGGCGGGGGCGGCTACGAACTCGATCCGGTCCGGCGGCCCGGGCGGCGGCTGAGAGTCGCGGCCTACGACTTCGGGATGAAGTGGAACATCCTGCGCCGGTTTGCGGCGCACGGCTGTGAGGTGCAGGTGTTCCCGGCGACGGCGCCAGCCGAGACGCTGCTGGCTTCCCGTCCCGACGGGGTATTCCTCAGCAATGGACCCGGCGACCCGGCCGCCCTGCACTACGCCATCGACCACGTGCGGGGACTCATCCGGAGCGAGGTACCGGTCTTCGGGATCTGCCTCGGGCATCAGCTGCTGGGTCTCGCGCTGGATGGCCGGACCTTCAAGTTGAAGTTCGGCCACCGGGGCTCGAACCATCCGGTCAAGCAAGTCGAGACGGGGCGCGTGGAAATCACGTCACAGAACCACGGATTCGCCGTCGACCCGTCATCGCTCCCCGACGATGTCGTCGTCACGCACGTGAACCTCTACGATCAGACGCTCGAAGGGTTCAGACACCGGACCCGGCCGCTCTTCAGCGTGCAGTACCACCCCGAGGCCTCGCCCGGTCCGCACGATGCCGACTACCTGTTCGGCCTCTTCCTCGACGAGATGGAGCGGCGACGCTAGATGCCCCGCCGGGAGGATCTCGAGCGCGTCCTCGTCGTGGGTTCCGGGCCGATCGTCATCGGCCAGGCCTGCGAGTTCGACTACTCGGGCACGCAGGCGTGCAAGGCGCTGCGGGCCGAAGGCCTCAAGGTGGTGCTCGTCAACAGCAATCCGGCGACGATCATGACCGACCCCGAGGTAGCGGATCGCACCTACATCGAGCCGCTGACCCCGGAACTGGTCGAGGCCATCATCGCCAGGGAGCGCCCGGACGCCCTGCTGCCGACCGTGGGCGGACAGACGGCCCTCAACCTGGCCGTCGCCCTCGCCAGGCGCGGGACCCTCGAACGCTACGGTGTGGAGCTGATCGGGGCGTCGATCGACGCGATCGAGGTCGCCGAGGACCGCCTCAAGTTCCGCGATGCGATGCGGTCGATTGGCGTGGACGTGCCCCAGAGCGGCTACGCGCGGTCGCTCGACGAGGCGGTCGGCCTGGTCGAACACACGGGATTCCCGGCCATCGTCCGGCCGTCGTTCACGCTCGGGGGCATTGGCGGGGGCATCGCGTATAACGTCGAGGAGTTCCGTGACGTGGTGCGCCGCGGGCTCGCCCTCAGCCCGGTGCACGAGGTGCTCGTCGAGGAGTCGGTCATCGGCTGGAAGGAGTACGAGCTCGAGGTGATGCGCGACGGGGCGGATAACTTCGTCGTCATCTGCTCGATCGAGAACGTCGACCCGATGGGTGTGCACACGGGTGACAGCATCACCGTTGCACCGGCACTCACGCTCACGGACAAGGAATACCAGCGGATGCGCGACGAGGCGCGCCGGATCATCAGCCGGGTAGGGGTCGAGACCGGCGGCTCGAACATCCAATTCGGCGTCGATCCGCGCACCGGCCGGATGGTGACCATCGAGATGAACCCCCGGGTGTCGCGGTCCTCGGCGCTGGCGTCGAAGGCGACCGGGTTCCCCATTGCGAAGATCGCGGCGAAGCTGGCCCTGGGCTACCGGCTCGACGAGATCCCCAACGACATCACCCGCCTCACGCCGGCGTCGTTCGAGCCGACCATCGACTACGTCGTCGTGAAGATCCCCCGCTGGAATTTCGAGAAGTTCGCCGAGGCGGACCCCACACTGACGACGCAGATGAAGTCGGTCGGGGAGGCGATGGCCATCGGCCGGACCTTCAGGGAGGCGTTCCTCAAGGGGATCCGGTCACTCGAGCTGGGCCGCGCGAGCCTCCTCTTCGACGATCCCCTCTGCCGCGTGGAAGACGATGACGGCCTGCGCCAGCAGTTGGCGACGCCGACCGACCGGCGGATGTGGGCGCTCTTCGAGGCGTTGCGGCGGAACTGGCCGCTCGACGATCTGCACGCGACTACGCACATCGATCCGTGGTTCCTCGCGCAGTTCCAGCAGATCGAGCGAATGCGGCGGTCGCTCGAGGGACGGACCCTCGAGACCATCGAGGCGTCCGAGATGCGTGCGCTCAAGCAGGGCGGCTGGAGCGACGCACAGATCGCGCTGGTGACCGGTGTGCCGGAAGCGGCGGTCCGGGATCGCCGGCGCCGGCTCGGCACCGTGCCGGTGTTCAAGCGGATCGATACCTGTGCCGCCGAGTTCGAGTCGTTCACGCCGTACATGTACGGGACCTACGAGCAGGAGTGCGAGGCCGACGCGAACGCGAGGCGGAAGGCCGTCATTCTCGGCAGCGGGCCGAACCGCATCGGCCAGGGCATCGAGTTCGACTACTGCTGCTGCCACGCGGTGTTCGGCCTGCGTGACGAGGGATTCGAGACGGTGATGGTCAACTGCAATCCGGAGACCGTCTCGACCGACTACGACACCTCGGACCGCCTGTACTTCGAGCCGCTGACTCTCGAGGACGTTCTGGCGATCGTCGAGAAGGAGCGCAGTGCCGGGGGTGACGTGGCGTGCGTCGTCCAGTTCGGCGGCCAGACGCCACTGAAGCTGTCCCTGGCGCTGCAGCGCGCGGGCGTCGAGATCCTCGGGACGTCCCCGGACTCCATCGACCTGGCGGAGGACCGCGAACGTTTCGCCGCGCTGCTCACCGAACTCGGGATTCCTCAGCCGCCGAGCGGGTCGGCCACGTCGAGGGAACAGGCCAGGGAGGTGGCTGGCACCGTCGGGTACCCGGTCGTCGTCCGTCCGTCGTACGTGCTGGGCGGCCGCGCGATGGCCATCGTGTACGACCCGGCCGCCCTCGACCGGTACATGACGACCGCGGTCGACGCGTCCCCGGAGCACCCGGTCCTCATCGACCAGTTCCTTGAGGATGCGTTCGAGCTGGATGTAGATGCCGTCGCCGACCGGACGGGGACGGTCCTCATCGGCGGAATCATGGAGCACGTCGAGGAAGCCGGCATCCACTCCGGGGACAGTTCGTGCGTCGTACCGCCGTATCTGGTGCCCGAGCGCCACCAGGACACGATCCGGGACTACACGCGGCGGATCGGTCGGGCCCTGGGTGTTGTCGGTCTGATGAACGCCCAGTACGCCATCAAGCGTGACACGGTGTACGTCCTCGAGGTCAACCCCCGGGCGTCGCGCACGGTGCCGTACCTGTCGAAGGCGACCGGCGTTCCCCTGGCGAAGGTCGCCGCGCGCGTGATGGGTGGACGAACGCTGGCCGACCTCGGTCTCACGAGCGATCTGACGGTCGGCGGCGTCTTCGTGAAGTCCCCGGTGTTCCCGTTCATCAGGTTCCCGGGCGTCGACACGATCCTCGGACCCGAGATGAAGTCGACAGGCGAGGTGATGGGCGGCTCCACGACCTTCGGGCGCGCGTTCGCCAAGGCATGCCTCTCTGCGGGGCTCGACTTGCCGGTGGCCGGGACCGTCTTCATCAGCGTCAACAACGACGACAAGCCGAATGCCCTCCACGTGGCGCGGCAGCTCGTGGAGACCGGGTTTCGGCTCGTGGCGACTCGTGGAACGGCCGCCTACCTGCGCGCCCATGGCGTCGAGGCCGACACCGTCTTCAAGGTGAACGAGGGCCGCCCGAATATCGCAGACGAAGTCGTCAACGGGAACGTCCAGCTGATCATCAACACACCGCTCGGACGGGCGTCGTTCTTCGACGACCGCACCGTGCGCCGTGCGGCGATGACTCACGGCGTGCCCTGCATCACGACCCTCACCGGCGCGGCGGCTGCCGTAGCCGGCATCCGGGCGCTCAAGGACCACACACTCACCGTTCGACCACTCCAGGACTACCACGCAGGAACTGCGATGGGCTGAGGGGGCCGCTGTCGCAGGAACTGCGATGCCGGGTCTCTGAACCCGGCCCCTGGGCATGGGTCTGTCCGGCACCCCCGCCCGCCAGCCGCAGCGCCGCGGCCGAAGAACGACGGCCTCGGGCCGGCGGCCGTGGCGCCAGGGGGTTGAACCCACGCGGCACCGATCCTGCACGTGCGGTGCTGGATGGCGTCTCCCGCAGTGCTTCCGGTCCTGGCCCTCCTGGGGGGCGTGGCCCTTGGCGTCTGGCGCCACGATGGACCGGGCCCAGGAGCGCTGCCGCTGCTCTGGCTCCTGTGGGCGCTGGCCGGCGTCTCCGTGGCGCAACGAGCGGGGCGGCTGTTCGTGAGACTCGCTCTTGCTTGTTTCGCCTTGTGCGGCTGGGTATTGGCCGCCGATGCCGGTGCGCGGGCGTCGCATCCGCCCCTCCGGGCGGCGCTGGCGGCGCAGTTCCGAGACGGCGAGCTGCCGGACGCGCAAGGCGACCCAATCTGGCTGACCGGGCGCCTGGTGCAAGATGTGCTGCCCGGCCCGGACGGGACCCGGCTCACGCTCGACATCGAGTCGCTGGGTCTCGACGGTGAGGCCCGCAGGTGCAAAGGCCGGGTGATCCTGTCGGTCTCGGGTGATGTGACGCCAGACGCCCAGGTGCCGTGGCGGCAGGGGCGGACGCTCAGGGTGCCGGCCCTCTTGAGGCGCCCCGCACGCTACCTGGATCCGGGTGTGGGCGACGGTGAAGCGGCCCTGGCCCGCCGAGGCGTGGCGCTGGTCGGGTCGGTGAAGAGTCCCTTGCTCGTAGAGGTCGTCGGGCCGGGTCCATGGCCGAGCGAAGCGGGCATCAGGCTCCGCGCGCTGGCCCGGCACACCCTCGACCTGTACGTGGGCCGTCACGACGGGCGGTCGGCGGCCATCGCTCGAGCGGTGCTCCTCGGCGAACGGGCTGGACTCGATCGTGGCACGACCGAACGTCTTCAACAGGCGGGCACGTACCATGTCATCGCGATCTCAGGGGGCAACATCGCCATCCTGACCGTCGTTCTCCTGTCGTCCTTTCACGTTGCGCGCGTGAGGTCGCCGGCGGCGGACGCGGGTGCTGCCGCGGTGCTCGCGGTGTACGCGTGGTTCGTCGGGGCTGGTTCCTCGGTTGTGCGGGCGACGCTGATGGCACTCGCGTACCTCGCTGCCCGTTCGGCCGATCTGCGGTCGCCCCCATCGAATGCCATCGCGGTGGCAGGGGGACTCGTGCTCGTGTTCTCACCTATGACGGTGTTCGATCCCGCTGCCTGGCTGACCTTCGGGGCGACGCTGGGCATCCTTCTGGGCGCGGGTGCGATCTGGCCCCGCCTCGGCGTGCGGCGATGGTGGAGCCGGGCCGTGGCCGGCCTGTTCCTGGCGTCGTTGTCGGCCGAGCTGGCGCTGTTCCCGGTTTCTGCGTTCGCGTTCTCACGGGTAACCGCGGCGGGCCTGCTCGTCAACTTCGCCGCAGTGCCCCTGATGAGCGTGGTCCAGATGGGGGGGATGGCCACCCTCGCGGCGGCCGGCATCCACGAACAGGCGGGCGCACTCGCTGGCTTCGTCACGCACCTTGCCGCTTGGGGATTGGTCGAGAGCGCACGTTTCGTCGACCTCGCGCCCTGGATGACCAGGCGGCTGCCGGCTCCCGGGTGGCTGGAGCTGACGGCGTACTACGCCGGGTGGGTTGTTCTCGCGGCGCGATACCTCCCGGCGACGGGTGGGCGGCCAACCCCGGGACGGGCTGGGCGCCGGCGCCCGGAGTGGCCGGTGGTCCTGGCCGCCGGCGCCATCGTCGTCAGCACCGCCTGGATCCTCAGCGCGCCGCACGGCGGCAGGCCCGCGGCGGGTCAGTTGAGGATCACCTGGATGGACGTCGGCCAGGGCGACACGGCCCTCATCGAGTTTCCCGGTGGAAAGGCGATGCTCCTCGATTCGGGCGGAGCCGGAGGCAGCTCGTACGACATCGGGCGGCGCGTGATCGAGCCAGTCGCCTGGGCTCGCGGCGTCTCGCGCCTCGACTATCTCGCGACGACCCACGCCGATGCCGACCACGCGAACGGGGCTGCCGTCCTCGCGCGCGACTTCAGGCCGTTCGAAATCTGGGAAGGCATCCCGGTGAAGACCAGCGACCTGCGCGCCGAACTCCGGCAGGCGGCGGAGGACATCGGGGCGGCCTGGCGCACGATTCAGCGCGGGGACCGCGTCACGATCGGAGAAGCGGACCTCGTCGTCTGGCACCCGTCCCTGGGAACATGGGAGCGGCAGCGGGTGCGCAACGACGACTCGGCGGTCGTCGAGATTCGCTACCGCGACGTGTCGGTCATCCTGCCCGGTGACATCGAAGCGACCGGAGAGGCGGAAGTGGCCGCCCTGCCTGGATTCGAGCCGGCGCCGCTCCGCGTGGCTCAAGCGCCGCACCACGGGAGCTCATCGTCGAGCACCGAGGCGTGGCTGGACGCCGTGGCGCCGCAGGTGGTCGTCATCAGCGCCGGTCGAGGAAACCGATACGGGCACCCTCACGCGGCCGTCCTCGCCCGGCTCAGGCGCAGGCACGTGCCGGTGTTCAGAACGGATGAGGACGGCGCCGTCACGCTCGAGACCGACGGGAGGTCGGTGCGCATCGTGGCGTTCAGCGGCCGGTCGCTTGAGGTGGGTCCGGTGAAGGCGCCGCGCCGCGCTCGGTGAGCTTCACGCGGCCCCACTCGTCTTCCATGTCTTCGAGGGTGCAGTCGCGGAGAGCGCGGCCGCTGCCGCGCAGCCCCAGTTCCATCATGTCGAAGCGGCGGGTGAACTTGTTGTTCGCCATGCGCAGTGCGGATTCGGGCTCGACACCCAGCTTGCGGGAGAGGTTGGCGATGGCGAAGAGCAGGTCGCCCATCTCCTCTTCGGCGAGGCGGCGATCCGTGGTCGAGCCCGACTCGACGGCCTCCCGCAGTTCGGCGACTTCCTCCTCGATCTTCGTGACGACGTCGGCCGCGCGCTCCCAGTCGAAGCCGACCGCGGCCGCGCGCGTGCCGATCTCGTGGGCGCGCAGCAGGGCCGGCTGTGTCGTGGGCACGCCGCTCAACGTGGTGCGGGGAGTGTTCGCGCGTGGCGTCTCGCGCGCCTTCAAGTCCTCCCATCGCCCGAGAACCTCGCCGGCCGAGGACGGCTTCGGCGCGGAGGCGTACGGATGCGACTCGTCGGCGGGCGGAAACACGTGCGGATGTCGCCGAATGAGCTTGTCCGACACGGACTTGAGCGAGTCGGCAATCGTGAAGTCCCCGTCTTCCGCGCAGAGCTGCGCCAACAGCACCGCCTCGAAGACGAAGTCGCCGAGTTCCTCCATCAGGGCCGAGCGGTCGTTCCGATCGAGTGTCTCGAGCACCTCATAGGTTTCCTCGAGCACGAACGGTCGAAGCGTCTGCAGGGTCTGTTCCCGGTCCCATGGGCATCCGTCGGGGGAGCGAAGCACGCGGACGATCTCCACGAGGCGGACGAACTCGTCGGCGGCGGCAGGCGGTGGCGTCATCACGCGTATGCTACCATGCGGTCCGACAACGTTCCGGCAGGAGGCCCAGCGTGTCGAACGAGGACCCAATCGTTTCGTTCAGCGGGTTCGTGCTGTCGCTGGTCACGACGGCGGCGGTTCACTTCGGGGACTACCCGGACCCCGTGTCCGGGAAGACGAACGCGCCGAACCTCGAAGCCGCGTCGCAGATGATCGAGATCCTCGCGATGCTCGAGCAGAAGACACGCGGGAACCTGACGGCGCAGGAGCGCTCGCTGCTCGAACAGGTACTCTACGAGCTGCGGATGCGCTACGTGTCGGCGGGCGGCAGCGACGCGGGCACGAGCCCGATCATCACTGAACCGTGAGCCCCTCAGTCGGCCGATTGACGTTTCTTGGCACGGGCACGTCCCACGGGGTCCCCATGATCGGCTGCCCGTGCGACGTGTGCCGGTCGAGCGATCCTCGCGACCGGCGATGGCGCCCATCGATCTACCTGGAACTGCACGACGGCACTCGAGTGCTGGTCGACACCACACCCGATCTGCGGATGCAGGCCCTGACATTCGGCGTGCTGCGGGTCGACGCCATTCTCTTCACGCACGGGCACGCGGACCACATCATGGGGCTGGATGACGTGCGGCGCTTCAACCTGCTCCAGGGCGCCCCGATTCCGTGCTACGGGCAGGCGCGGACGGTGGAGGAAGTGCGCCGGACGTTCCGGTACGTGTTCGACTCGAAAGAGGAGGGCGGGGGGATCCCCAGAATCCACCTCTATCCGGTGGCGGGATTGTTCTCGCTCGGGCGCCAGGAGGTGGTGCCGGTGCCGCTGCTGCACGGCCGCCGGACGATCTTGGGCTTCCGACTCGGGTCGTTCGCCTATCTGACGGACTGCAACGGGATTCCGGAGGACTCGTGGCCTCTGCTCGGCCATCTCGACATCCTGGTCCTCGATGCCCTCCGCCACCGGCCGCACCCGACGCATTTCACGGTCGCCGAAGCCCTGGCGGTGGTCGAACGCCTGCGCCCCGGCCGGACCCTGCTGACGCACATCTGCCACGACCTGCCGCACGAGGCCACCAACGCCAAGCTGCCCGCTGGCGTCGAGCTGGCGTACGATGGGCTGAGGGCGGAGATCTAGGCGGTAGGCAGGTGGCAGGGCCCGGACCCCGAATCCCGAACCCCGAATCCCGAACCCCGAACCCCGAATCCCGAATCCCGAATCCCGTATGATGATCCCGTGGACGTGATCCGCTACCCGGCCGACCCCCCCCCGAAGCAGTGGCGCGCGCCGGTTCTGGCGCTCGGCAATTTTGATGGCCTGCACCGCGGCCACGTCAAGATCATCGACCGCGTGCATCGCAGTGCCGTTGAGCGAGGTGCCACGGCCGTGGCACTCACCTTCGATCCGCACCCCACGCAGGTCACGAGGCCCGACAAGGCCCCGCCCCTGCTGATGACCGCCGGCCAGAAGCTCGAAGCGTTCGAACTGGCCGGCATGCATGGCGCCGCCGTTGTGAGTTTCACCCCGGAGTTCTCGCGGTGGGACCCTGACCTGTTCGTCCGCCGCGTCCTGGTCGACTGGCTGCGCATCTCCGAGGTGTGGGTGGGCGCCAACTTCCTGTTCGGCCACGACCGGGCGGGCAACTTCTCGGTGCTCCGGCAGCTCGGGTCCCGCTACGGCTTCCGGGCCGAGAAGATCGACCCGGTCCGGTACAAGGACTTCGTCGTGAGCAGTACCAGGATCCGGCGCCTCGTGTCGGAGGGCCGCGTTGACGAGGCAGCCGCCCTGCTCGGCCGTCACTACTTCATCGACGGTGAAGTCGTGCGCGGCGACGGACGCGGGCAGCAGATCGGATTCCCCACCGCGAACCTGGTCACCGCCAATCGCGTGATCCCTCCCCACGGCGTGTATGCGTCAATCGTCCGGCTGGACCGCGCCTGCTGGCCCTCGGTCACCAACGTCGGGACTCGACCGACCTTCGGGGCCGGCGCGGCTCCGTCGATCGAGACCCACCTGCTCGACGGGAGCCGGGACCTCTACGGTGAGACCTTGCGGCTGTTCTTCGTCCAGCGGCTCCGCGACGAGCGCCCGTTCGAGTCGGCGCAGGCGTTGGCGGCGCAGATTGCCGAGGACTGCCGTCTCGTCCGGGCTTTGTTCGAACAGGTCTCGGTCTAGTAGAATCGACAGCGTCCATGACAGTGCCCGCCTTCTCGCCGTTGCCGCTGGACTTCCACGCCCGGATTCCGTGCGACGAGGCGTTCGGCGTCGTGGTCGCGGAACTGGCCGGCCGGCTGGCCAGGGTCGCGGGGTTCGATGAGAGGCGGTGTGCGGTGATTGGCAAGGAAGTGGGCGACGCCTTTGCGAGGACCCTGGAAGGCGGAAGGAGCCCGCGCGAGTTGATGGAGCTGGCGCTGCGCGTCACCGAGGATGCCTACGGGGCAACCGTGACGTGCGGTTCATCATCGCTGCTGAGCCTGAACTGGCCGCGGCCGGCCTGAGCCCGCGAAGGACATCGACACATGCTGCGCCTGTTCAACACGCTGACACGAACCGAAGACGCGTTCGCGCCCTCGCACGGGAACACCGTGCGGATGTACACCTGCGGCCTGACCGTCTACAACCGGGGACATATCGGGAACTTCCGCACCTTCACGTGCCTGGACGTGCTGCGCCGGACGCTGAAGTACCTGTGCGGGCACCAGGTCCGCCAGGTGATGAACTTCACGGACGTCGACGATCGGACCATTGCCGGGTCCCAGAAGGCGGGGGTTCCGCTGCGCGAGTACACCGATCGGTACATTGCCGCGTTTCGCGAGGACGCCGCGGCCCTGGGTCTGGAGGAAGCCGAGGAAAGTCCCCGGGCGACCGACGAGGCGAACCTGCAGGCGATGGCGGAGGTCATCACGAACCTGGAGCGCCACGGTCATACCTACCGCAGTGACGGGTCGATCTACTTCAAGATCGCGACCTTCGACGAGTACGGGAAGCTCTCCCGCCTGGATCACAGCGGCATCCAGCCGGGGGCGCGGGTTGATGCGGACTCCTATTCCAAGGAGGACGTCCGCGACTTCGTCCTGTGGAAGGCCACGCGGCCCGATGAGCCGACCTGGGACTACGGGCACGGCCCCGGGCGGCCCGGCTGGCACCTGGAGTGCTCGGCGATGGCGTTGCGCCTGTTGGGGGAGCCGCCGATCGATCTGCATGCCGGCGGCATCGACCTCGTGTTTCCCCACCACGAGAACGAGATCGCCCAGAGCGAGGGGGCCACGAAGAGGCCGTTCGCCCGATTCTGGGTCCATGTCGAGCACCTGCTGATCGATGAAGAGAAGATGTCGAAGTCGCTGGGCAACCAGTTCAACATCCCGGACGTCGTCGCGAGAGGCTACAGGCCATCGGCCCTGCGGTACCTGTACATCTCGACGCACTACCGCAAGCAGCTGAAGTTCTCGTGGGCCAGCCTGCAGCAGGCCGAAGAGGCCGTGCAGCGGCTGATGGACTTCCTCGCCCGCCTCGAGAACATCAAGGGTGGCGAGGAGCACGCCGCCGTGCGGGCACGCGTGGAACGGGCGCGTGCCGAGTTCGGCGCGATGCTCGAGCAGGATCTCAACACCGCCGGCGCGCTCGGCGTGTTGTTCGATCTGGTGCGGGCCCTCAACACGGCGATCGACGCCGGGGACGTGGGCGAGCCCGACGTCGCGGTCATCCGCGACACGATCGCGCAGGCGGACGCGATCATCGGCGTGATCTCCCTTCGGCGCGCCGAGGACGCGAAGGCCGTGCCGTCACCTCAGGAGATCGAGCAACTGATTGCCGAACGCCAGGCCGCGCGCCAGCGCCGCGACTTTGCCGAAGCCGACCGGATCCGGGAGGACCTGCTCCGCCGCGGTATCATCCTGGAGGACTCGGCCTCTGGCACCCGTTGGAAGGTTGGCACCAAAGCCGTATGACCGGACCGCACATCGTGACGGAGCTGCCAGGGCCGAAGGCCCGCGCCATCATTCAACGAGACATCAAGCACGTCTCACCCTCCTACACCCGTTCGTATCCCTTCGTCATGGCCCGCGGTGACGGCGCCATGGTGGAGGACGTCGACGGCAACTGGTTCCTCGACTGCGCCGCGGGAATCGCGGTCACCTCGACCGGCCACTCGCACCCGGACGTCGTGGCGGCGATCACGGATCAGGCTTCACGGTTCCTGCACATGTCGGGCACCGATTTCTACTACGAACCTCAGGTCAGGCTGGCCGAGGAACTCGCGGTACTGTCGACGATGAAGGAGCCGGTGCGCTGCTTCTTCGGCAACTCGGGGGCCGAGGCCAACGAGGCCGCGATCAAGCTCGCGCGCCACTACACGGAGCGGCAGTACTTCATCGCGTTCCTGGGCGCCTTCCACGGCCGGACGATGGGGGCCGTGACACTCACGGCCAGCCGAGCCATTCAGCGGCGCGGCTTCGGGCCGGTCATGCCTGGCGTCTATCACGCGCCCTATGCGTACTGCTACCGCTGCCCCGCGAAGCTGAGGCCGGACACCTGCCAGGCCGAGTGCCTCGACTTCGTCGAACATGCGATCCTCGTGCATCTGGTGTCACCGCAGGAAGTGGCCGGGGTCATCGTCGAACCCATCCAGGGCGAAGGTGGGTACCTGGTTCCCCCGCAGCAGTTCCACGACCGCCTGCGTGCGCTGACCAAGCAGCATGGGATCCTGTTGATCGTCGACGAGGTGCAGTCGGGAATGGGACGGACCGGCAAGATGCTGGCCAGCGAGCACTATGGACTCGTGCCCGACGTGCTCACGCTGGCGAAGGGCATCGCGTCGGGCCTGCCGCTGGGCGTGGCCGTCGCGAACGCCGACATCATGGACTGGCCGCCGGGCGCCCACGCGAGCACGTTCGGGGGCAACCCCGTGTCGTGCGCGGCGGCGCTGGCGACGATCACGCTGTTGAAGGACTCGCTCGTCGAGAACGCCAGGGTGGTGGGCGACCATCTGCTCGACAGGCTCCGCGGCCTAGCCGAACGCCACCCGCTGGTCGGCGACGTGCGGGGGAAGGGTCTGATGATCGGGGTGGAACTGGTGCGAAACCGCGACACGAGGGAACGCGCCGCCGCCGAGCGCGACGCGGTCGTCAATGCGTGTTTCCGCCGGGGCCTGCTCGTGCTCGGCGCCGGGGCCAACGCGATTCGACTGGCGCCGCCGCTGGTCCTGTCGAAGGCCCAGGCCGACGAAGCCGTGCGCATCCTCGACGAAGCGCTCTCGGAGGTCGTTATCCCATCGTCTCGATCGTTTCCAGGACGTTGATATTCCGCTTCTCCAACTCCCGCATGAAGATGCTGTAATTCTCCCCGTAGATGCAGTCCTCCGGCGGCACACATCCGCGTTCCTTGATCATGCCCCGCCCGATCATCACCGCGCCGATGGCGGCGCTGTACCCCGTGACGCGGCCCATCGATGACACGCCGTTGAGGGTGTCGGCCTCGTCCCACAGGTGGTACGAGATCCGCGTCTTCATGCCGAACTTCGTGCCGGTGACCGTGTTGTACATCACACACACGTCGGTATCGCCGGGTCTTGCCCGGAGGTTCGGCTCGATGCGGGCCAGCAGGAAGTCACGCGGCGCGATTGAGCCCCCGCCGATCGCGATGGGCTCGATGTCCAGCATGCCGCACTCCTTGAGCGTCTGCACACCGTCCCAGTGCCCGGGCCAGCGGACGGTCTTCTCGGCGAATTCCTTCAGTTGAGGCCTCGTGAAGATGAAACTGGGCATACCCGGAGTGACGGCGCACTCGAGCGGCTCGTTCTTGCCGAACTTGTCGAACACGAATCGCTCGCGATCCGTCGCGGCATTCACCTCGACGATCGTGCCGTCCTTGAGGACGTTGACCTTGATGACATACTCGCGCAGCACGTGCCAGAAGGCCCAGGTGATCATGTAGCGAAGCGGATTCTTCTCGCCGACGTCCTTGCGTGGGATTCCGCCGACGCGGGCGATGGCACACTCGGCGACGTCGAGTTTTCGGATGGCTTCGCCGCACGTAATGTTGCTCAGGCCGGGTGCGAATCCGATCCCGTCCATGAAGCAGACGTGGTTCTTCAGGGCCGTCTCGTGGATCCAGTCTCCGTACTCGTTGAGCGACATGCCGGGCGGCAGCACCAGCCCTTCCACCTCGTACGCGTCGGGTCGCCGGTGGTACTCCTCCAGCATGTCGACGATGTGCACGCCGGTGCGGACGGCAGCATCGACGACGAGGTAGCTCGTGCGGCGGTCCGGCAGGGTGTTGACGCCGACGTCGTATTGCTTCATCAGGGCCATCACGTCGTCTTTCTTCTCGACATCGGCCTGGTGAAGCATGACGCGCGGGTCCCTCAGCCAGTCGCGCGTGTGCTCAAGGGCTTCCCGGCGGCGGCCGACCAGACCGATTGTGGTGACGTCGGTTTCACGAAGGAGATCAAAGGCAACTGCGGCACCCATCTTTCCGGAGCCACCGAAGACGAGGACCTTCATCTGTTCCCCCTTGTTCGGGCGCACGCCACGCGGGCGTCCGCAATGACCACGAGACGAAACCGGAGGTTGGGGACGGGAGCGGGCGAGGGCGGAGGCATTATACCGGGAGTCGGGATTCGGGATTCGGGATTCGGGATGCGGGATGCGGGAGTGTCGCGCAGACTGGCGGCCCTCGTCGTTCCCGCGCACGCGGGAATCCAGGATGGCCGTCTCCATGGTGGGACAGGCGTGGGACTTGCAGGTGTCCCACGGCATGTGCAGCCGTGAGCGCGTGATCCTGGGAAAATCCGCTGAAGATCTGGCCGTCGAGGATCTGGCCGGCCGAGGGTACGCAATCCTTGCCCGGCGCTACCGGACCCGGCATGGAGAAATTGACATCGTTGCCCGCGACGGACCCGTGCTGGTCTTCGTCGAGGTGAAAGCCCGGCGCGACCTCCGGTGCGGTCAGCCGGCCGAGGCGGTCACGCGCCTGAAGCAGAGGCGGATCGCTCTGATGGCCTCCCGCTTCATGAGCCGGCACCGCCTTCGCGACCAAGCCTGCCGTTTCGATGTCGTATCCGTGCAGTGGCCGGAAGGGGAGCGCGCCCGCATCGAGGTGATCCAGGGAGCGTTCGACGTCCCGGATGGCATCTGGTAGGGAAGATCATCTGCACCGGACCCGGCGGGTTGCTTGAACGCACGATGCTCCCTGTGCTACGTTTGAACGTCGGTCCGAGCGGGAATAACTCAGTGGTAGAGTGCGACCTTGCCAAGGTCGAAGTCGCGGGTTCGAATCCCGTTTCCCGCTCCATATTCGTCTCCCCGGAGTGACCGGCCGGGCGCATTCGCCGAGAGGCTGCACGAGCCGGGCGCTCTCGCCGAGGGCGCCGCGTGCGTGTTCGTTCCCGACAGGGCGCCGTAGCCAAGTGGTAAGGCAGAGGTCTGCAAAACCTCCATTCCCCGGTTCAAATCCGGGCGGCGCCTCCACCTCCCTTTGAACCCTGAGCGAGCGCGGCGTCAGTTCGCGAGTCGAAGGGTCAAATCCGGGCGGCGCCTCCAAAATCCTTTGGAAAATCGCAAGGCAGCACCCTGGACCGGACCCGCGATCTGGGCCCTCCGTAGCTCGTCGATAGCTTACGATCTCTTGCGGCCGGTCCAAGGAGGCTGCGGAGGGGGCCCGGGAGGCCCTCGCCAGACAGATCGCGAGGCAGCCTCACTCCTCAGCACGTCGCCACGGACCATCGTCTTGTCGATGACTCGAGGATCGGCGCGTCTTGGTGTGACCGTGTGGCCGCCTTCCTGACCTGATCGCTGGAGTGGTTGCGATCGTCGAGTCGCTGAAGGCCGGGCAGCTCGGGCGAGGCTCCTCACCGGTGCCGGCGCGGGCGTCCCGACGGTCTCGACCATCCGCGCTCCGGCCGTGATCCGGCCGGGGCGTGCTTGTCCAGGATGGCCTGGACACGCGCCGAGTCGCCCTGGCGCGCCACGCGCGACGGCCGCCCGCTCCGGGCTGGTCGCCGGCCGTGTGGAACAGGCGTGTCGCGTTCGCGGCGACGCCCTCGCTCTTTGCGCGCGGCCGCCAGCCGCTCGCTCACGGGGATCTCCAGGCGCTCGGTCGTTCGCCTCGCGTAGTCGAAGTCCGGCAGCGTGACGCGTGGCAGGGCCCTGCCGATCGCTCGCTCGATGGCACGCAGGTCCTGCTCCTCGTCGGGCGAGACGAGGGTGAACGCATCCCCGGTGGCCTCGGCGCGGGCCGTGCGTCCCACGCGATGGATGTAGGCATCGGGATCGGCGGGCACGTCGAAGTTGATGACGTGCCCCAGTTCCTCGACGTCGATGCCCCGGGCCACGATGTCGGTGGCGACGAGCACCCGATGGTGCCCGGACTTGAAGCCTGCGAGCGCCGATGTGCGCTGCGCCTGACTGCGATTCCCGTGGATCTTCGCGGATGAGATCCCGTGGCGCGCCAGGAAGTCCGCGAGCCGGTTCGCCCGGTGCTTGGTTCGCGTGAAGACGATGGCGTCGGCGACGATGTCACGCGCCAGGAGCTCGACGAGAAGCGCCGGCTTCAGATTCCGGGCGACGGGGTACACGGCCTGCGTGATCCCGACGGCGGGGGCCGACTTGCGCTCCAGGTTGATGGCCACGGGATCGTGCAGCATCTCGCGGGCCAGTGCGACAATGTCGTGCGGCATCGTGGCGCTGAAGAAGAGCGTCTGACGCTTCGCCGGAATCTGCTTCAGGATGCGGCGGATGTCGGGCAGGAACCCCATGTCGAGCATCCGATCGGCCTCATCCAGGACGAGGACTTCCAGCGCCGACAGCCGCGCGTACGGGTGACGGAAGTGATCGAGCAGCCGCCCGGGCGTGGCGATGAGCACGTCCACGCCTGCGCGGAACGCGTGCTCCTGCGGGCCCATCCCGACCCCGCCGAAGATGGCCGCGCCCGTGACGGGCGTGTGCACGGCAAGCTCCTCGAGGTGCGCCTGGATCTGGGCGGCCAGCTCCCGTGTCGGCGTCAGAACGAGCGCCCGGGTCTGCCGGCGCGGCTTGGCCAGCAGACGATTCAGGATCGGCAGCAGGAAGGCCGCCGTCTTGCCGCTGCCGGTCATGGCACACGCCATGAGGTCCTTGCCTGCGGCGGCCGGTGGGATGGCTTGCTCCTGGACGGGCGTCGGTCGCTGGAAGCCCAGTTCTCTGACGCCGCGCAGCAGGTCGGGGTGGAGAGGGAACTTGGAGAAGGGCACAGACCAGCATACTCCTTCCCCGGATCTGGTGCCCGCTTGCGAGTTTCAGTTCAGCCGTGCCTCCAAGCCCGGGACGCGGCTCGCTGAAGTACACCGGCGCTGGGCACGCACGTCCTCTACTCGGCCTTGACCGCCACGAGGGGATCGACGCGAAGGGCCCGTCGCGCCGGCACGAAGGTGGCCAGCGCCGCGAAGGCCAGGAGGACCAACGGGACCAGGGCGAAGGTGAGCGGGTCCGCCGGCGTCACGCCGAACAGCAGATTCGCCACCAGCCGTGCGGCGGCGGCGGCGCCCAGCAGGCCGACTCCCACGCCGACGCCTGTCAGGAGCAGGCCCTGGCGCATCACGAGCCCGACGATATCGCGCGGGTTGGCGCCGAGGGCCATGCGGATGCCGAGCTCCCGCGTGCGCCGGCTCACCGAATAGGCCATGACGCCGTAGAGGCCGACTGCCGCGATGACGAGCGCGAGCAGGGCCGCGGGACCGATCAGCATCGCGGACAGGCGAGGCCCCAGGTAGGCGCGCTCCATGTGCTGGTCCATGGTCTTCACGTCGAGGATCGGCATCGCCGGATCAAGCGTTCGCACCTCCCGCCTCACCGACGCCAGGCTGGCGGCAAGGTCAGGCGCCTTCACGACGAGCGTCCTTTCCGAGCGGTACCGCTGTGAAGACGGCACGAACAGGTACGGCCGGGGCGACTCGCTGAGCTGGCGGTACTTCCCGTCGGCGGCCACCCCCACCACCCTGCGGAGGGGCTCATTCGGACCGCTGAACCGAAGACGGCGACCAATCGGGTCCTGACCCGGCCAGTAGGTCCGCGCCATCGTCTCGTTCACGATGACGACGGCTGTCGCGTCGGCGCCGTCACGGTCGGTGAACGCCCGCCCCGCCACGACGCTGGTGCCCATCGTGGCAAAGTAGTCGGCGTCCACCACGCTGCTCATGAGCTGAACGGTCTCCTTGCCGGGCTCGGCCGGGCGGCCCTCGATGATGACGTTCTCACTGCTGCTGGAGAAGTCGAGCGGCACGTATGCGGCGAAGGTGACCGCCTCGACGCCGGGCGTCTGCTTCAGGCGATCGCGCAGGAGTCGATAGAACGTGTCTGTACGATCCCGGTCGTAGCCAATCAGGCCGGGATCGAACGACAGCAGCGCGCGGTTCTCGAGGTGGAAGCCAGGGTCGATCGTTCGCGCGCCGGAGACACTGCGGAGGAACAGTCCCGCGGTCACCAGCAGGATGAGCGACACGCCAATCTGCGACACTACGAGGGCGTTGCGGAGCGTGAACCAGCGGCGGCCTCGCGTCGCCAGGGCATCGCCGCCCTTGATCGCGGGGATGAGGTCCGGGCGCGACGCCTGTAGCGCGGGGATCAGCCCGAACGCCAGGCTTGCGACCAGCGACACGGCCAGGGTATAGAGCACCACGCGCGGATCCAGGTGAATCTCGAGGTTGAGGGGGATGTCCGTCGGGACCCGGATCGACTGGAGCAGACGTGTGGCGACCCAGCCCACTGCGAGCCCGAGGGTTCCTGCGGCAAGCGCCAGCAGGAGGGACTCGGTCAGCAGTTGGCGGACCAGGTGTCCTCGCTGAGCGCCCAGCGCGAGGCGGATTGCGATCTCGCGCCGCCTGGCGGCCGAGCGGGCGAGCAGCAGATTGGCGACGTTCGCGCACGCAATCAGCAGGACCAGCGCCGTCAATCCGATGAAGATCAGGGCCACGATGTTCGTGGCCCGGGAGATCTCCACTTCCGGCCTGGTGTCGAGCTCACGGTAGACGACCACCGCCCGGTCTTTCGTCGTGTCGGGATACGCCTGGGCGAGGCGGCTGGCGACGGTGCTGACCTCGGCCTGGACGGCCGCGAGATCGACGTCCGGCTTGAGACGGCCCAGCAGCCGCACGCCGCGCGCGTTCCGATCCTCGAGGTACTGCCCGCCCGTGGTACGGATCTGCGGGAGGGTCGCTATCGGGATCCACAGGTTCGGGGCGAAGTAGATCGCATATGTACCGTTGAAGCCGGGCGGCGCCACGCCGACGACCGTGAACGCGTGACCGTTCAGCGTAATGGTCCTGCCGACGATGGACGGGTCCGATCCGAAGCGCCGCTCCCAGTAGCTGTGGTTCAGAATGGCTACGGGCGCCGCAGAACCCTGCCGGCCTTCGTCCGGCAGGAACACGCGGCCGAGGACCGGTCGGACGCCGAGCAGGTCGAAGTAGTCCGCCGTGACCGCCTCACCGAACGCGCGTGTGGCGTCTCCGTCGTCGGTGGCGATGCCGAGCGACACCGGCGCGAAGGCCGCCAGTCCCGAGAAAGCGGTCGTCTGCGCGCGGTAGTCCCGGTATTCGGGGTACGAGAAGCCCTCGGAGAAGGCCTGGCCCTCGATTCTGGAGTAGAGCACGACGATCTGCTCGGGGTCGTTGGCCGGCAGCGGACGCCAGAGCAGGCTGTTGAAGGTGCTGAAGAGGGCGCTCGTGGCGCCGATGCCGAGCGACAGCGAGAGCAGGGCGGTTGCCGTGAAGCCAGGATTCCTGACGAGCAGGCGGAATGCGTGACGGACGTCCCGAACGAGCAGGCCCACTGATCACCTCCGAGCGGGCGCGAACGCGTCCTGTTGAGGTGACGAGAAGCGGCGTGCCGAGGTTCCCTTCGCGGTCAAGCGGCGGGTTCGGTCAGAAACAACGTCGCCACCGCCTCCGCGTCGAGACCGGCGCGAATCTCGCCCCGCAGTTGTCCCTGCCGCACAATCTCGCCGACGCGTCCGAGGTAGCGGGAGACGAGCGCGATGACCTTCGACCGGTGGCGGCGGTTGCGGGTGTAGGCATCTTCCGAGAACACGATTCGCGGGATGGCGTGGCTGCTGCGAATGAGCTCGATGTGCCGGCCGTGCCGGCCGCGCAGGCGCGAGAGGGCGTCCGGGTGCGCGAGCGACACGGCGGTCACGCTCGCCGAAGGGCGAGCCAGGCTGAGGGGCGGGAACCACCAGCTGTGGATGTCCGCAGTGAGCCTCCGAAACAGACCTTGCCCCGGGGCTGAAGCCCGGCCTCCATCTGAAGAAGCGCCAGCCTCCCTCGTCATGCCCGCATCAAGGTGACGAGATCGAGCGCGGATGCTTGCACGTCGAGGCCGAGCGCGCAGCCGACGCGGCACCTCGCGCACGCGCCGCAGGCCTCACCCGTCGCGCCCGAGGCGCGCAGCAGCCGAACAGCCTTTCCGGTGTCCCCGTACCCGGCGGCGTACATCGACGCCCGCATCAGCGCACGCACGTTCACGCCTGACGGGCACTGCGGCAGACAGGCCCCGCACTGCTGGCAGAACACACCGGTCAGCCCCGCAGATTCGCCCAGCCTCAGGTCCGCCCGTTCAGCCGGCGTGAGGCGCGGATCGGCGATGACCTCGAGGTCCTCGCGCAGCTCGTCGAAGTTCGAGAACGCCGGAATCGTGGTGTGCACGTGTTCGTCCTGCACGACCCACTTCAGCGCCGCTTTCATGTTGATCTTCCGCAGCCGGAAGCGGTCCCAGTAGACGCCGGCCTGGGTCTTCATCGCGATGACGCCGAGCCCCGCGGCGGCCGCTTCCCCGATCGCATCCGCGACCTCCTCGCGGTGTGACTGCCTGAAGTTGTAGGCGGTGACCACAACGTCCCAGGCTCCGCTCTCCGCCGCGGCCCGGATCACCTCCGGTTCGTTGGCGTGGGTGACGATGCCCGTGAAGCGGGTGAGGCCCTCCTCCTTGAGCCGCTCGAACGCCCGGATGTAGGGCTCGTGCAGGACACTGCGGCGCTGGTTGACCGACGCAAGGTAGTAGATGTCCACGTGGTCGAGCCCCAGCCGCGTGAGGCTCTCCCGCATCGACGTGGCGATCAGCCCTGGATCGAGTCCCACTCCCACATCGTCCGACAGCCCGCCTCCGGAGAAGCGGTACGGCAGGTCGGGACTCGTCCCCAGCACGAAGGAGTCTCGCGGCCACTTCCGGAGCGCCTGGCCCAGGAGCCGTTCGTGGTTGTGCTCCGTATACGTGCTGGAGGTGTGGATGTACCTCATGCCGTCGGCCAGGGCGCGGTCGACGAGGTTCATCGCGTAGGCCGTGCCGATGCTGACGACGGGGAGGGAGAGTCCCGTGCGCCCGAGCGTGCGTAAGCTGGACGGCCGGGGGGCGGCCCCCGTCTGGTCCGCTCCGGGCGTCCCGGAGCACGAGGCCAGAAGGGTTGCGCCGGCGACGACGCGGACACCCGATGCCAGGAACTCCCGGCGGGTTGGTGGCCGGCTGTGGCCCATCGTGCGCCTCCTGGGGGCGAGCCGAATTGTCTCACCGGTGACCGCGGGTGCCAAGGGCAGCGGCGGCCGTGCCGCCGCCGGTGTCAGGTTCGATGCCGGTTCGTGCGCGACGAACGCCGGCCGCTGGGCCTTGACAAAGCAGTGACGACTGTATATATTGAGTATACTAAGTAGGCAAGCGAGGAGGCGCCCCGTGTTCATCGCCCTGTCCCCGAGCCATCCGGACCCGATGTACAAGCAGGTCACGGATCAGATCAAGGACGCCATCGCCTCCGGCGCCCTCGAACCCAACGAGCGCCTGCCCTCGGTCCGCGAACTGGCCGAGGCGCTCGACGTCAGCGCCATCACGATCAAGCGCGCCTACCTCGACCTCGAAACCGAGGGCTACATCCTGACCCGCGCCGGCCTGGGCTCGTTCGTCGCCGAGGTCGACCGCGACGAGCTCAAGCGCCGCAAGCTCGACGAAGTGCGCGCCGAGCTCACCCGTCTCGTCCGCAGCAGCGCGAAGTTCGGCATCACGGCCGAGGACGTGGCCCGGCTCGCACGCGATCTCGAGAGGCACTGACATGGACACCATGCTCGAAGCCACAGGCATCGGAAAGCGCTACGAGGACTTCACCCTGCGCGACGTTTCCCTGGGTGTGCGCCGCGGGGCGATCACGGGGGTGTTCGGACCCAACGGCGCCGGCAAGTCCACGCTCATCAAGGTGCTCGCCTGCCAGGTCCCTGCCGGCGCCGGCACCGTTCGCGTCTTCGGTCTTCCCTGCGCAGGACGCGACGCGGCCATCAGGAACCGGATCGGCTACGTGCCCCAGGAACCGGTCTTCTACATGGACAAGACGGTCCAGTGGAATACCCGATTCGCCGCCGCGTACTTCGCCGAGTGGGACGGCGGCGAGTTCTACCGGCTGCTCGACCGGTTCAAGGTCAACCCGCTGAAGGCCGTGAAGCACCTCTCCGGCGGCCAGAAGAAGCTCCTGGCGCTGGCCATGGCCCTCTCCCACCGTCCGGACCTGCTCATCCTCGACGAGCCTGCGGCCGGTCTCGACGTGCTGCACCGGCGCGCGCTCCTCGATCGCCTGCGCGCCTTCGTGGCCGACGGCGACCGGGCGGTCGTGGTCGCCTCGCACATCACCGACGGCCTCGACGAGATCGCCGAGGATGTGTCGTTCCTGCACGAAGGCCGGGTCATCCTGCACGACGATCGCGATGATCTGCTCTCGCGATGGAAGTGGATTCTCTACGCGGAAGGCGCCCGCGACCCCACAGTCGAGGACGGGCTCACGGACGTCCGCCGGCAGCCGTACGGCAACCGGGGCCTTACCGCGGACTTCCCGGCAATCCGCGAGTCGATCGCCCCGGCTCTGGCCTCGGGCGACGTCCGGGTCGAGAACGCCAGTCTTGAAGACATTCTGATCGCGCTCGTGAAGGAGGCGTGAGGTGGATCCGATCCTCCGCCGCAGTTCGTTCTACTACATGACGACGTTCGTCATCTTCAACGGCATTCTTGGGCGATTCCTGGGGCGCGACCCCTGGCCGGCCTTCGAAGCGATCCCCCTGCTGATGCCGGTCTATCTGATGAGCGCCGTGCTGTTCAGCGAAGCGGGCGAGTCGTACGCCTTCCTCCGCACGCTCCCGGTCCGGGACGGCCGTATCGTCGGCACGAAGTTCGCCCTGATCGGCCTGTCCACGACGCTCTACTGGATCGGCATGATGACGATCGCCCTCGGCCGGATGGACGAGGGCGTCTCGAGTCCGTCCACGCTGGTCTACGTCACGATCGTCTGTGCTGGCGGGCTGCTGCTCGCCTCCGGCCTCCAGCTTGCCATCTGGTCGTTCGGTCGGGCCAAGGTCGTCGGCCCGGCCGTGGTCATCGGCGGACTCAACCTCGTCCTGGTCATCGTCCATACCGCCAGCCTGCGGCGGACTCCCGACTGGCCGGTCTTCGCCCACACCTGGCCCATCGACTGGATGGGCCGAATGCCATGGCTGAGCGTTCCCGCACTGACGGCCCTTGCCGCCATCGCGGCGGTCTGGCTGATGCGTGTCGGAGTTCGAGTGAAGGAACACAGCGAAGCCGCGCTGTAGACCAGGCGACCGGCGACCGGCGACAGGCGGCCGGGAAGAACGCGGGAACAGGCACGGATTCTGAAGTATCGGTACCAGAATCCAGGAGACAGAAGACCCGACTCCGCCAGGCGAGCTGCCGCGTGGTTCGACACGCTCACCACGCCCTGAGCCAGTCGAAGGGCGCGGCTTCGTCGCGGCAGGCAGGAGACAGAATGGCGCGAGCCGGCCTGGTCGGCCCTGGCGCGCCGAAGCCCGCTGGGCGGAGGCGGCCGGCCTCTTCGCCGGCCCTCACGGGCCGCAAGTCACGGGAGACACCACTGGGATTGAGGTTCGCCGCTGCCCCCTCAGGCGTGAGCTGTGTCCGGCGGCGCAAGAACGGCAACGCGGCCCCCATCGCCAACACTCATGGGGAGAGACGAACATGCGCAGTCGACGTATCACCGCCACCCTCGTCACCGCCATCGCGCTCGCGTGGTTGACCACCGCGCCCACGGCGCGGACGAGCGAGGAGTACTACTACGGCATCGAGATCGGGGGCCGGCTCTGCGGCTACGCCAGGGTCACCGCCGTGCCGCTTCGGAAGGACGGCCACGAACTGATCCAGCTGACGCACGAATCCGTCATCCGCGCGACGCTGCTCGGCGGTCCGGTCGATGTCCGGATGACCCTCACCTACCGCGTCGACCCCGAGATGAAGGGCTTCACCGAACATGCCAGCGTCATCGAGCAGGGCCCGAACCGGATGGCCTCGGCGCTACGCATCGAGGGCAGCCGCGCGCTCGTCGCCGGGCAGAAGCCGGGCGAGGAGGACGCGGTGGACCTGCCGCCCGACGTCGTGCTGGCCAACACGCTCCGGTTCCCGCACCTGGTCGCAGACTTCGTGGGGACGGACACCGCGGACAAGACGTACCACGTCTTCGACGGCCGCGACAACGCCGTGCGCGACGTCACCTACACGCGCAAGGGCAGCGAGACGCTGACGCTCGCGGGACGCTCCTTCAAGACCGTCATGTTCGACTCGCTCGACCGCCGGACGGGCGTCGCCGCAACGGTCTGGATCGACGAAGAAACGGGTGTCGTCGTCCAGACGCGTCACCCGGGACAGCGTCTCACGTACCTGGCCGGCCCCGACATCGTCGATGCCGTCACCGACCCTGTGCGCATGCCCGACTTGAGCGGCACCATCATGACGCCGACGAATGTGACCATCCGCAACGTGCGCGACATCTCCTACATGAAGGTCCGGGCGTCGATGCGGCCGTCCGGGCTCTTGTTGACGCCCGACGCGCTCAACGTGCCTGGGCAGCGCTTCGAGGGCGCCGTCAAGGACAATGCGGTGGAGGGCGTCTTCGAGATCGGACACCGCCGGTATGACGGCTCGCAAGCGCCGCCGTTCCCGCCGGACTTCAGCCACGACCCAGGCCTGCGTGAGTATCTGGCGTCCAGCGAGCTGATCCAGTCGGACGATCCGGTGCTGATCGCGAAGGCCCGGGAGATTACGAACGGCTCGCCCGACGCATGGGAAGCCGCGCGCCGGCTGAGCGCAGGGGTCGGCAACAACATCAAAGGCGCCATCCCGGGCGGCGGTTCGGCTCGAGGGACCTTCGATCAGCGGGCCGGCGAGTGCGGCGGGCACTCGTTCCTGATGGCCGCCTTCGCGCGCGCGGTTGGGATTCCCGCCCGCGCGGTGTGGGGCGCGATGTACACCCCGCGCAACGGCGGCGAGTTCGGCCAGCACGCCTGGAACGAGGTCTACATGGGCGCAGCGGGCTGGATCCCGGTCGACACCACCATCACGGAGACCGACTACGTCGACTCGGGGCACATTCGTGTCGGGGTGTTCCAGTCGCTGGCGACCGTGCTCAACGCCAGGAGTTTCGAGATTCTCGAGCATCGGACGGAGCGGTGATCCTCATCGGGAGTCGGGCGTCGGGGGTCGGGATTCGCGATCTGGAGGCCGGCCCTTCAGGGCCGGCATGTGCGCCGGGGCTGGGGCCTCCGCCACACGACGGCTACGGCCACCCAGGGAAGCCCCGGCCTCCTGCGGTCACGGGCGAACGCGCGGATCAGGGGAGGATCACAGACGAGCCCCGCCGCGGCCTGCGGCCGGAGGAGACGAGACGGTGATCCTTGCCCAGAATTCAGGAGACAGGAGGCCCGACTCCGCCAACCGCGCTGCCGCGTGGTTCGACACGCTCACCACGCCCTGGGCCAGTCGAAGGGCGCGGCTCCGTCGAGGCAGGCAGGAGACAGAATGGGGTGAACCGGCCTGATCGGCCCTGGCGCGCCGAAGCCCGCTGGGCGGAGGCGGCCGGCCTCTTCGCCGGCCCTCACGGGCCGCAAGTCACGGGAGACACCACTGCGATTGAGGTTCGCCGCTGCCCCCTCAGGCGTGAGCCGTGTCCGGCGGCGACAGAACGGCAACGCGGCCCCCATCGGCAACACTCATGGGGAGAGACGAACATGCGCAGTCGACGTGTCACCGCCACCCTCGTCACCGCCATCGCGCTCGCGTGGTTGACCACCGCGCCCACGGCGCGGACGAGCGAAGAGTACTACTGCGGCATCGAGATCGGGGGCCGGCTCTGCGGCCACGCCAGGATCATCACCGCACCCGTGCGACACGACGGTCGAGAGCTGATCCTGCTCACGCGCGAGGCTGTCATCCGCGCGACGCTGCTCGGTGGCCCCGTCGACGTCGGCCGACTTGGTGTTGACAGGCCGCCGCTGAGGGTCTGTAATGACGCGCGCGGCGAACTGGAGCGGACGTGGCGTTCAAGCTGACCTATTCGACGATGTTCAACCCGCCCGAGGAGCTGCACGCGCGCTTCGAGGCGGCGCTCGGCCGCGTACGACATGAGCTTGGCGCGACCCACGCGATGCACATCGACGGGCAAGAGGCGCTGGGCGCCCGCACGACGGTCACGCGCAGCCCCATCGATGAGCGCCTGCATCTGGGGACGTTCACAACCGGCGACGTCGCCGATGTCGACCGGGCCGTCCGAGCGGCCGCGCGGGCGTTCGAATCGTGGCGCCGTGTTCCGATGGCCGAGCGTCTGGCCCTGGTCCGCCGAGTGGCCGAATTGCTGGAGGATCGCGTCTACACGATTGCCGCGGCGCTGGCCCTCGAAGTCGGCAAGAACCGCATGGAGTCGCTGGGAGAGGCTCAGGAGACGGCGGATTTCTTCTGGGGCTACGCGGCCGAGTTCGAACGCAACGCGGGCTACGAGCGCGCCATGCCGGACGACCCGCTCGAGGGCTGGGTCTCGCACAACCGCAGCGTCCTGAAGCCGTACGGCGTCTGGGGCGTCATCGCACCCTTCAATTTTCCGCTCGCGCTGGCCGGGGGACCCACTGCCGCGGCGCTCGTTACGGGCAACACGGTCGTCCTGAAGGGATCGTCCGACACACCCTGGGCCGGCCGGCTGTTGGCCGACTGCATCGGGGACGCCGGCATTCCCGCGGGGGTCTTCAACTACCTCACCGGCAGCGGCTCCACCGTCGGCGACGCGCTCATTCGTCATCCCGCACTCGCGGGTGTCACCTTCACGGGCTCCTTCGATGTCGGGATGGGCATCCTGCGGGCGTTCGCCTCGGGCCGCTGGCCGCGACCCTGTCTCGCGGAAATGGGCGGCAAGAACCCCTGCATCGTCACCGCCAGGGGGGACCTCGAACGGGCCGTGACGGGGATCGTGCGATCGGCCTACGGGTTGAGCGGCCAGAAGTGCTCGGCGTTGTCCCGCGTCTACGTCGAGGACGCCGTGGCCGACGAACTCCTCGGTCGCCTCGTCGAGGCCGTGCAGGCCGTGACCGTTGGCGATCCAACTCGCCGCGAGATCCATATGGGACCCGTGATCACCGCGCGGGCGGCTGGCGACTTCGAGCGCTGCTCCGCGAGGCTGAGGGTGGGTGGCGGACGCATCCTGACCGGTGGTACTCGCCTGACCGGCGGCGACCTCGGGCACGGGCATTTCGTGGCGCCGACGCTGGCCGAGGCCCCGGCCGGCCATCCCTTGTATCAGGAGGAGATGTTCCTGCCGATCCTCATGGTCTGTCGCGTTGCGGATCTCGATGAGGGCCTGCGCCTGGCCAATGCGGCGGGCCTCGGGCTCACCGCCGGATGCTACGGCAGCGCGGAAGAGGTGCGCACGTTCCTCGATCGCATCGAAGCGGGCGTGACCTACGTGAACCGCCCCCAGGGTGCCACGACCGGTGCGTGGCCGGGCTACCAGGCGTTCGGCGGCTGGAAAGGGTCCGGGTCGACGGGGAAGGCCATCGGCTCGTTCTACTACCTGCCGCAGTACATGCGCGAACAGTCGCAGACCTGGGTGGAGTAGCCATGGCGCTGATGACGCTGGCGGATGCCGTCGCGACCTTCGTCAGGGACGGCCAGACCATCGCGATGGAGGGGTTCACGCACCTCATTCCGTTTGCGGCGGCCCATGAGATCATCCGCCAGGGCCGCACGGATCTCCACCTTGTCCGCATGACCCCGGACCTCATCTACGACCAGATGATCGGCGCCGGATGCGCGCGGGCCCTGACCTTTTCGTGGGGCGGCAACCCCGGCGTGGGTTCGCTCCACCGCTTGCGCGATGCCGTGGAGCGAGGGTGGCCGCGTCCCCTCGAGATCGTGGAACACTCGCATGCCGGCATGGCGGCCGCGTATGTGGCGGGGGCGTCCGGTCTTCCGTTCGGACTGCTCCGCGGATACATCGACACCGACCTCGGGCGTGTCAATCCTCAGGTGAAGGCCGTGACCTGTCCGTACACAGGCGAGTCGCTCGCGACGGTACCGGCCCTGCGGCCCGACGTCACTATCATCCATGCCCAACAGGCCGATGGCGCCGGCAACGTGCTCCTTCGCGGCATCGCCGGTGTTCAGAAGGAAGCGGCCATGGCCGCGCGGGCGCTCATCGTCACGGTGGAGGAAGTCGTCGGTCGTCTCGATGCCCCGCTGAACGCGGTCGTGCTGCCCGGTTGGCTGATCTCCGCCATCGCCTGCGTGCCCGGAGGTGCCTATCCGTCGTACGCCCAGGGGTACTACGCCCGAGATAACGCCTTCTACCTCGTCTGGGATGACGTCTCGCGCGAGCGTGAGCCGTTCGGGCGATGGATGAAGGCACACGTCCTCGGCACGCCGGATCACGCCGCCTTCTTGCGGAGCGTCGGCGTGATCTCGACACGGGACGCCTCGGGGGTGAGCGCGTGAACACGCCGTGGACCCCGGACGAGATGATGACGGTGGCCGCAGCCCGCTTGCTGTGGGACCGCTGCGTCTGCTTCGTGGGGATCGGCCTGCCGTCGGCCGCAGCAAACCTCGCCCGGCTGCTCCATGCGCCCCGAATCGTGCTGATCTACGAGTCCGGGACCGTCGGCACGCGGCCGGAGGTGCTGCCCTTGTCGATTGGAGACGGGGAACTGGCCGACACGGCTACGGCCGTCGTCTCCATCCCTGAGGTGTTTGCATACTGGCTGCAGGGCGGACGCATCGACGTGGGGTTTCTTGGCGCAGCCCAGATCGACCGCTTCGGCAACCTGAACTCGACCGTCATCGGCGACTACGCGCGCCCGCGAACGCGCCTGCCCGGGTCCGGCGGGGCGCCCGAGATCGCGGCCCACGCCAGGCAGACATTCATCGTCATGAAGCAGACCCCTCGCGCCTTTGTGCCGCAACTGGATTTCTGCACGAGCGCCGGGTTCCTGGCCGGCGGCGGCTTGCGCGCGAGGTCGAGCGCGAAGGGCGAGGGGCCGCAGGTCGTCGTAACCGACCTCGGCCTCCTGCGGCCGAATCCCGCGACCGAGGAACTGGAAGTGGTGGCGCTCTATCAGGGGGTCTCCGCAGACGAGGCTGTCAGGGCGACGGGCTGGCCCTTGCGCGTGGCCGCAACCGTGGACGCGATCCCGCCTCCGAGCGACCAGGAACTCCACACTCTGCGCGACCTGCACGCGCGCACCGCGGCCGCCCACGGCCGTCCGGTTCACGTGCCCTACTGAGATGCGCCCGGAACCCGGACTCGCGGCCGAGTGCGTCTTGTCGCCTCCGGCAGGCGACGCCCGTCCATCGGTGGCCGAGGTCCTTTCCGCGTTCGACGGCTTGCGCCAGGCGGGATGGCGTGTCACGGAGATCGCCAGCCAGTGCGCGCCTTCGGGCGGCCGGCTTCCGATCCAGGCCTACGCGACAGGTGGGGATCCGGAGGCCATCCTCATCGCCGGTATCCATGGCCGGGAGCCGGCAGGCGTCCTGGCGCTCGCGCGCTACGCTCCGCGCCTGGTCGAGCTCGGCTCGTCACGAGGCCTGCTGGTCATGCCTTTGCTGAATCCCTGGGGGTACCTCCACCACACGCGCTACGGACCGTCCGGTCGGAGCGTGACCGACAGCGATCATGTGCTGGGACGGAGCACGGCCGCCGCGTGCCTCGAGGCGGCGGCCATCACCGGTTTCGTGATGCGCGTCCTGCAGGCCTGCCGGGGAGGGGCCGTGCTGGACCTGCACGAGGACCCGGTGTACGAGGCGCCGGACTACCAGTTCGACGGCTCGGGATCCTACCTCTACGTGACCGGCCGGGGAGCACGCGACCACCCCGTGACCCACCGCGTGCTCCGGTGTCTCGAGCGCTCGCGCCTGCCCCTGGTGCGCCAGGGCGTGACCAGGTTCGGCGAGCGCCTCGAAGAGGGCATCGTTCTCGACAGCGCCGACGGGTCGATCGACGAGTTGCTGGCCCGGAACCTCGCGTGCAGTCCCGTCCTGACCGTCGAGAACCTGTTGAGCGCGCCGGACGCCCCGGCGCTGGCGACCCGCGTCGACGTGTACGTCGAGGTTCTGGACGCGTTCTTCGGGCTCGACTCGCCCGCGGGCGGAGCCTCCTGACGGAGGTGATGACCCGGGCGTTCGGACAGCGGTGTCCGACGGCCTGACGTCGCGCACAACGAGGACTGCCCATGCCCACCGTCCGCGAACGTGTCGTCGCCGCCATGGGGAACATCAGCCCGCTGGTGATCGTGTTCTTCCTGTGCGTCCTGGCTTCGCTCCTGACCTTTGTGATTCCCGGCGGGGCGTTCGACCGCCGGACGCTCGACATCATGGGTCATGCCAGGTCGATTGTCGTGCCCGGGTCGTTCCACGCCGTGCCGTCGGTTCCGCAGGGATTCCGGGAACTGTGGACCGTCTTCATGCGCGGCGCGCTCGAGGGCGCCGACCGGTCCTTCGTCATCATGCTGTCGGCCGGCGCCATGACGGCTGTGATTGCCACCGGCGCGATCGATGCGGGCATTCACGCCCTGGTGCGCCGGACAGGACGCTTCGGCATCGCCTTCATCCCGATCATCGCCTTCGCGCTCGGCACCTGTGGAGCGACCTTCGGGATGTACGAGGAAGCCATTCCATTCATCCTGGTCATTACGCCCTTGATGCTGACCATGGGGTTCGACGCCATGTCGGCGGTGTTCGTGATGTACTGGAGCATTGCGGTCGGGTTCGCCTGCGGCATCACCAACCCCTACACCGTTGCGATCGGACAGGCCCTGGCCAGCGTGCCGCTCTACTCCGGTACCGGCTTTCGCGTCGTCTGCTTCCTCGTGTTCATGGTCATCACGAGCGCCGTCGTGATGCGCTACGCTTCTCGCATCCGCCGTGATCCCGGCTTGTCCCTCTCTGCGGCAGAAGACGTCGCGAACCGCGTCCGGTTCCGCGCATCGCCCGAGACGTCGGCCGCCGCGCCGCTGACGCGTCGCAGAATTTTCGCGCTGCTGCTTCTGCTGGCCTCCTTCGTGACGCTGATGCTCGGTTTGCTGCGCCACAACTGGGGCTTCACGGAGATCGGCGCCTTCTACTTCTGGGTGGGAATCGTCGTGCCGGTGGCCGGCGGCCTGCGGGTCACCGAGATGATCGAGAAGAACATCGAGGGCATGCGCAGCGTGATCATCGCGGTGATCATGATGAGCGCCGCCCAGATCCTCTATTTCATCCTCCATGACGCCCGCATCCTCGACACGATCCTGCAGTTCTTCTCCGGGTACCTGACCGACGTGCCCCAGTTCGTCATTGCGTACGTGATGTTCGGGACGAGCGCCCTCATGGCGGCGCTGCTCGGCAGCGCGTCGGGGACGGCTGCGACGGTCATGCCGATCCTCGCGCCGCTGGCCGATGTCCTGCACTTCCCCAAGCAGGTGGTCGTGCTGGCCTTCCAGTTGGCGAGCGGGGCCTTCAACTTCTGGATGCCGTGGGACGGCATCGCCTTTACGATCTGCGCGATGGCCGGCGTGAGCTTCTTCAGGTACATCAGGGCGGCGGCGGTGTTCGCCGTGTTCGTGTACGTGCCGACAGCGCTCGTGCTGCTCGCCGTCGCCGTGGCGCTGGGATACCAGTAGCCCAGGTCCGGTCAACTCACGTGAGCGCCGGGCGGTATGCTTGGCGCCAGCATCAGACGAGGTGACTCCATGCGCCGGTGTTCGGTCCGTTCGATCGCTCTCGCCCTGCTCGTGCTGGCGGGTGCCAGCTCGCCGGTCTCGGCCCAGCGGGACTCGATTGTCGTCTCAACGGCGTTCGTCAAGGAGCACCTGCGTGCACCGGGCTTCGCCGTGGTCGATGCCCGCAACCGAGGCTTCTACGACGCGACCCAGTCGCAGCACCCGGAGTACCCCGTGGATGGCCGCGCCACGGACGCCCAGGTGGGGCGCCCCCTGACGATTGAGGACTACTACCGGATCCAGTCGGTCGGGATTCCGTCCATCTCTCCCGATGCGACGTGGGTGGCGTTCACGGTCGCGACCCGGGTCGAGGAGAACAACGGCACCCAGACTGCCACGTGGCTGGTGCCCGCCGACGGTTCGTCCAGACCTGAACGCCTCCTGCACTATGGCCGCGATGTCGACAGTCCCAGGTGGACCGACGAGAGCCGCCTCGAGTACTCCGTCGGCAGTGACCGGTGGGTCGTGGATCCGGCAAGTCCCGCGCGGCCGCCGCTGGCCGTGTCCACCCAGCGAGGCGGCAGCGGGAGCGGCCGCGGTCGAGGCGGCGGCTCCTCGGCAGAGGGGCTGCGCAGTCCGGACGGGCGGTGGGTCGCCAGGCTGGTGGACAAGCCGGTCGCTACCCGCGACGAGGCCGCGACCAGTCCCTTCGAGCGGCGTCACGACGAGCGATTCAAGGGAGCGATCTTCGACTGGAAGGACTTCCAGCGGGACGCTCAGCCGTTTCCGGCGCCGAACCTGCGCGCGCGTCCCGCCCAGCAGGTGGTGGTTCAACCAGCCGGGGGCGGAAACGCCACGGTGCTCGTCGACCTCGACGTGCGGCCCGGCGGCCTGGCGTGGCATCCGGACAGCAGCCGTCTCGCCTTCTTGGCCGATCCCGACTGGCGTGACGAGCTGAAGTACGAGAGTCCGGACCTCTGGACGGTTGCCCTCGACGGGACCGTGACCAGGCTGACCGACGACGGCTTCGTCTATAGCGATGCCGCGTTCTCGCCCGACGGGAAGTACCTCTCGTATGTCCGCGATCCCGGCACCGATCTCATCATCCAGGAGAAGCGGAACCACGGAGGCCCGAGCGACCTGTATGTCCAGGCGGTCGCCGGGGGGCCGCCCATCAACCTGACCGCCTCCTGGGACCTCGAGCCCGGGCGCACGACATGGTCGCCTGACGGCCGATTCATCTACTTCCCGGCCGCGATTGGCGGCGAGAGTCACCTGTTCCGCGCCGGGGTGCCGGCCGGGGGTGTCGAGCAGGTGACGAAGGGGGCTCGTCGTCTCAGCGGCGTCGGTTTCGACAGGGCCATGACCAGAATGGTCTACACCGTTGGCTTGCACGACGTCCCGCCCGAGGTGTATGTGGCCGACATCGACGGCACGAACGAGCGGCGGCTGAGTGACGTCCACTCGGCCATCGCGAGGCAGATCGAGTTCTCACGCGCGAGGCGCCTCCGGTGGCCGAGCATCGACGGAACTGAGATCGAGGGGTGGCTGATGTTCCCCCACGGATACGACCCCGCACGGGGGCCGTATCCCATGATCGTGTTCAGCCACGGCGGGCCGCATGCCGCAACCGGCTACGGCTTCGACTTCAAGAAGCAGTACTTCGCGGCGAACGGCTACTTCGTGTTCGATACGAACTTCCGCAGTTCGACCGGGTACGGAGAAGCGTTCAAGTGGTCCACCTGGGGCGAGTGGGGGAACAAGGATGGCCAGGACGTCGTGTCTGGGGTGGACTACGTCCTGAAACACTTCCCGGTCGATCCCAGGAGGGTCGGACATACGGGGCACTCGTACGGCGGGTTCATGACCAACTGGCTGATCACGCAGTACCCCGATCGGTTCGCGGCAGCCGTGAGCGGCGCGGGCATCTCGAACTGGATCAGCGACTACGGGACGGCGGACATCTACCGGACCAAGGAAACGGAGTTCTACGGCACGCCCTGGGACCCGGCCGCGCGCGCGCGCCTGATCGCGCAGTCGCCGCTCACTCATGCCGGGCGCGTGCGGACGCCGACGCTGTTCGTTCACGGCGAGGTTGATCAGCGCGTGCCGTACGAAGAGGGCGAGCAGATGTACTTCGCGCTGAAGCGCCGCGGGGTTCCGGCGAAGATGATCCAGTATGCCGGCCAGCCGCACGGGATCGGCGGGCACTGGAACACCGTGCACCGGATGATCAACGAGCTCCGGTGGTGGGAAACCTACCTGCGGGGGACGCGCGATAAGTCCTCATAAACTATCGACGGAGTCGAGAAATTGACATCGCGGGGGAAGTCATGAATTATTCCCATCGGAGTAGTAGGAATGACGATCTCGACCCGCGGTCGTTACGGGCTTCGCGCCATGCTGGTGCTGGCCCTGCGTTACGACTCCGGGCCCGTCGCGGCCCAGCAGATTGCCGGCGATCAGGGATTCTCCGTCAAGTACCTTGAAGCGCTGCTCGGCAGCCTCAAGCGCGCCGGACTCATCATCGCGACGCGCGGCAAGACGGGCGGGTACGCCCTCGCACGACACCCGGCGCAGATCACCCTCTACGACGTCCTGAGCCCGCTCGAAGACTCACTGGACGTCGTGCACTGCACCGAAGACAACTCCTGTTGCGCCAGGACGGCCACGTGCGTCACGCGAGACGTCTGGCGGCAGATTAAGGAGGTGACGGAACGACATCTGAAGGGCGCCACGCTGGATGACCTGCGCCGGCGGCAGGTTGCGCTCTTGCGGAAGCGCCCGCGAGCCGGTGTGAAGCCCGGACGACCCTCCCAGTCCCCACCCGTGCCCCCACGACACTCTCTTCGACGAACGGACCCGAGAGCTCGACGACGATCCGCCTCGACCGGATCGTAAGGGGCAGAACCATGGAACTCGTACAGATCCTCGTCGGGCGTGTCATGCCGCCTGTCACGCTCGTGCTGCTGGTGGCGGGACTCGCCTACAAGGTCAGGAAGTGGCAGAAGGCGCCGGTGGCGAACCTGGCGGTGTACCCGGCCGCCCAGTCGTCCCGGGAAATGTGGAAGAAAGTCCTCCGAGAGACGTTCCTGTTCAGCAGCTTCAGAAGGCAGAATCGCCAGTTCTGGTCCCAGACATGGGTCTTTCATGCCTCGCTGGCCGTCATCTTCATTGGGCATTCCCGTCTGATCACGGATTGGCCCCTTCGCGTGCTGCTGGGACTGTCCGAGGAGTCGGTCAACAGCATTTCGTCCTGGGGCGGAGGCGTGTTCGGGGTCGTGGCACTGGGTGCGTGCGTGATGCTGATGTCCCGGCGGCTCACGATTCCTCGGGTCCGGGAGATCTCCTCGGCCGAGGACTTTGGCACGCTGATCCTCCTGGCGGCGATTCTGGCTTCCGGCAACGTGATGCGCTTCGTGACGCATTTCGACATCGTCGAGGCGCAGCGCTACTTCGCAACGCTCTTCAGCCTCCAGGCCACCCAGGTGCCGGCGGACTCATGGTTCCTGCTGCACTCGTTCCTCGTGCAGGCGCTGCTCATCTACCTGCCGGCCGGGAAGCTGCTGCACTTGCCGGGCATCTTCTACAGCAGGGCTCTGATTGGAAAGGACTACTAGGATGAGCGTCGCGCAGAACACGGGCACGGCCGATCTGACCAGGATGATCGACCAGGTGAAGGCCATCAGGAACGGACCGCGGGTCCTCCAACTGTATATGGACATGTGCGCCAAGTGCGGCGTGTGTGCGGAGCAGTGCCACGTCGCGCAGACGATGCCGCACAGACGCACGAACCCCGCGGTTCGCTCGGACCTGATCCGGTCCCTGTACAAGCGCTACGGGTCGGCGCTCGGTCGGATCCTGGCGCCGCTCAACGGAGCACGTGAGATCGATACGGACGAACTCGAGACCTGGGCGCATCATTTCTACGAGTGCTCGGGCTGCCGGCGGTGTGCGAAGTTCTGTCCGATGGGCATCGACAACTCGGTCATCACGCGCAAGGGGCGCGCGATCGTGCACACCCTCGGAAAGTCGCCGTTCATGATGTCGGAAACCCAGCGGGTCTCCGACGAGACCGGCAACGACGAGGGCCAGACCTACGCGGCGTTCGTCGAGGCCTGTCGCTTCCTGTGCGAAGAGGTTAAAGACGAGTTCGGTGTCGACGTCGAGATTCCGATCGATCGGGCGGGCGCCGACGTCCTCTTCATCCCGGCCTCGGCTGACCTGATCTCATTCCCCGAGACGCACATGGGAGTCGCGGTGTTCTTCGAGGCGCTGCGTCGCTATGACGGCACCACCTGGACGATGTCGTCGAAGGCCTTCGACGGGGCGAACTTCGGCCTCTTCACCGGCGACGACGCCCACATGATGCGGAAGAACCAGCGGGCCCATGACGCGTGCGTGGACCTGGGCGTGAAGAAGCTCGTGATCGGCGAATGCGGCCACGCGTACCGCATCGCCAAACGGCTCGGTCCGACGGCGTCGAAGAACAAGAACCCTTTCGAGACGACGAACATCTTCACGCTCGCATGCGCGTACCTGGACAAGGGGGCCTTCACGTTCGACCGGTCGAGAGTCACCGAACGCATCACCTACCACGACCCGTGCAACTTTGCCCGGTCCTGCGACGTGTACGAAGAACCCCGCCGCCTGCTCCGCGCGATGACGGACACCTTCGTCGAGATGACGCCGAACCGCACCGAGAACTGGTGCTGCGGCGGCGGAGGCGGCCTGGCCGTCATGGACGGATCCGAGAAGGTGTCCAAGCTCGAGGGCACCTTCCTGCAGTACCGGATGACTGTCGGGCGGCTGAAGGTCGAACAGATCCAGGCCGTCCGGGCCGACTACGTGGCAGCGCCCTGCGCGAACTGCAAGCGCCAGATCATGCAGCTGCAGGATCACTACAAGACCGGCGTGAAGACGGGCGGCGTGTTCGACCTGCTGCCGCGCGCCATCTCGCTGTAGGCATCGGGACGGCTGACGCACGCGAACACGGAGGTGGCGATGGCGGCTCTCAAGAAGGCAGTGGTCATCGACGACGAGCCGGATCTGACCGCGTTCATCTCGTCGATCCTCGAGGACAACGACTTCGTCGTCGAGACGGCGAACGACGCCGTGACGGGCGAGGAGCTGGTCCGGACGACCGCGCCGGACATCGTGCTCATCGATCTGATGATGCCCGGCCGCTCGGGCGTCCAGCTCTTCATCCGGCTCAGGCGCGACCACGCCACGTCGCGAATCCCGGTGGTCATGGTCACGGGGATTAAGGAGAAGATGGGAATCGACTGGCGGGAGACCGTGGACTGGCTCAAGGTGCACAAACCGGACGGCTTCTTCGAGAAGCCGGTCGATCCCGACCGGCTGATGGCGGTCATCGGCGAGGCGCTCGCGGCGCGCACGGCATCGGGGGCGGCACGCCTCGACTGACGGGGTCGATGCGCTCCGGGGCCGGCGCCACCGGCGGACGCCTGGCGGGCAGACCGCCTCCCCGACACAGCCGTGTCGGGCCGGACGTGAGGTATCAGACGCCCGTGTACCGGAAGCTGCTGCTCGAGAACAAGATCCTCCTGTTCACGGCCCTGCTGCTGCTGTGTTCGGTGGGCGTCGTCCTCGCCGCCCAGTGGTTCGTGGCGGGCGATGCCGCCACCCTGAGGCGCGTGGCGGTCCTCAGCGTGCTGCCCGTGTTCCTGCTCGTGCTGGCGAGCCGGGCGGTGATTCGCCGGGCGGTCGAGCCCCTGAAGGCACTCACGAGGGTCGCCGATGACATCAGCACCGGCAACCTGGACCCGGCGTTGGATTTCGGTGTGCACGTCAATTGCTGGGACATCAAGGGCTGTCAGCGGGCCGACTGCAAGGCGTACATGAACTTCTCCGAGCAGTGCTGGTTCATCGACGGCACGCCCTGCGATGGCTACGAACCCAGGTTTCCCCAGAAGCTGGAGGGGTGTCGATCGTGCGAGGTCTATCAGACGCACCGTGGGGATGAGATCGTCCAACTGGCCGACTCGTTCAGGCACATGACGAACGTGCTGAAGGCGTCACGCGAGGAGTTGACCAAGTCCGACGACTTCCAGAAGCGGCTGATCAGGAACTCGTTCGACGGCATCGTGGCGACCGAACGGGACGGCATCACTACGATCTTCAACCGAGTAGCCGAGGAACTGACCGGTTACTCCCGTGAGGCCGTCGTCGGCCGGCTGAGCTGGACGGAGTTCTTCGAAGCCGGACTCGAGCATCAGATGGACAAGCCGCTTTCCTACGAACGCGTGCGCCGCGTGAGAGGGTTCAGGCCGAGAGAGTCCGCCCTGCGCCGGAGCGACGGCACCTGGATCGATGTCCGGCTCGCCGGGATCAGCCTCTACGAGCGTGGTCTCCACATTGGGCGCGTGTTCTTCTTCCAGGACCTGCGGGAAATCAAGAGCCTGCGTGAAGAGCTGATCCGCAGCGAGCGGCTGGCGGCCACGGGGCAGGCGGCCGCCGGGATCAGCCATTCCATCAGGAACATCCTGGACGGGTTGCGTGGCGGACTGTACGTGTACAAGCAGGGGCAGCGCCTGGCCGACGACGCGAAGATGCGCACGGGCTGGGGCATGATCGAGCGGAACGTCGACGTCATCTCCGATCTCGTACGGGACCTGCTCAACTTCGCGAAGCACCGTGAGCCGGACCTGGTGACGTGCGATCCGCGCGACCTCATCTCAGACGTCGTCTCGACCGTTGCGCCTGCAGTGGCTCCGGCGACCGTCGTGCGCGTCGAGGTGCCGGACGACGCGGGTCCGGTGCTGCTCGATCCCCTCGGCATCCACCAGTGTCTGTCGAACCTGCTGCGGAACGCCATTGAGGCCATCCCCCCGGACCGCGCCGGGCACGTCACCGTTGCCTTCTGCAAGGAAGACGACACATCCATCTTCAGCGTCGCCGACGACGGCATGGGGATGAGCGCCGAGACTCTCGAACGGGTGCGGGGAGGCATGTACTCGACGAAGGGATCCAAGGGCACCGGCCTCGGACTGCTCGTGGTGCAGAAGATCGTGAACGAACACCAGGGCGTGCTCACGATCGACTCTCGCGAAGGCCGCGGCTCGACGTTCCGGATCGAGATTCCCTCGCGCATCGCTTCCTGACGATGGCGTCCGCCTACAATTGGTCCGCCTGACAGGAATACGTTCTCGCGAAGGCGAAGGTGAAGGCCCAGGTGAGCCAGACCAGCCGTCCCAGGTGGTTCTTGGGATCGACACGACGCATGAGATCGCCCGGCAGGTAGCAGACGAACACCGGTTCCGTGCAGGCGTCGAGCCGTTCCGCCGACTCGAGCGTCCATGGCGACGCCCTCACGGCGGCCTGGTCCGCGAGAACCGGGAGATCGCCGCACCTCATGCGCCCGCCGTCGTGCGGCAGCGACTCCTGATCCTCCCCTATGCGGAGGACCAGCGGCGGACTCAGCGCCTTCCGGTCGAGGACACTCCAGGGGGCCGCGGACCGGGCCACCAGCACGCACAGGAATTGCCACGCAAGACCGCCCCGGGCGGTGGCCGGGGCCGTGGCCAGGCGATCGCACAGCAGCTCGGACGAAGGGCGGACCCGCGCCAGATCGATGCCCAGGGGGCCAAGAGCTCCCCGGATAAGGTGCATCGTGTCGGCCGCGTCGGAAGACCCGTCAGGCCGCCGCCGCGCGAGCCAGTCGAGGCTCCCTTCGACGGCAACCTCCATCACGTTGCCCAAGTCGCGTCCTTCGTTGAACGCGAGCTGCGCGACGTAGATCCTCCAGCCGGGCACGTCGACCCGGCAGTCGAACGGCCGACACCCGCCGGCGAACAGGGAGGTGCCGCCCTGCCCGCTCGTCGGCGCACGTTCGCCTGCTGACGCCATTCCGTTGCCTGACGCCGGACCCCGGCCCCTGCCTATCGCCTGCCGCCTGCCGCCTGCCGCCTGACCGTGATCGTGATGGCCGATGGGTATGCCTTCGAGTGGTGCACGGTGTTGTGCGCCACGACCCCCGTGTGCTCGTCGTAGTTGTTGCCGCCCGTGTTCAGATTGCGGTCGAATCTGGGGAAGTTGCTGCTCGACACCTCGATGCGCAGCCGGTGTCCGGCCGCGAAGTAGTTGCTGGTCGTCAGGGGCTGAAGGGTGACCTTGTAGACCTTGCCTGGTTCCATCCAGACGAGAGGCTTGTCGTACCCCTCACGATACCGCATCCGCTGGATGGACTCATCGAGATTGAATGCGCGCCCGTCCGGGTACACGTCGAGGACTTTGACGGTGAAATCCGTGTCCTTCGCATCCGATGACACGTACAGCGTGGGCGTTATCGGCCCGCTCAGCTCGATGCCGTCCTCGAAGGGTTGGCTCGTGTAGACCAGGATGTCCGATCGGGTCTCCATCGTCCGTTGATCGAACGCACCGGCCTGGATCGCGTTCCCCGTGCAGCAGACATTGCCGCCGTACGAGGTGACGGGCTTCATCGGGTCGTACGTGAAGCTGTCTGGCTGATCGATCGCCGGTGGGTCCGCACGGAGCACGCCGTCGCCCAACAGGGTATTCGCTCGTCCGCCGGAGGCGAGGTAGAAGGTCACCGGCTCAGCGCCCTCGGGCGGCCACGTGCTGGAGGTCTGCCACTTGTTCAGGCCCATGGTGAAGTAGGTCACCTTGGGCAGCGTGTCCAGACGGCCGCCGGCCTCACCCTTGAGGAAGCGGTCGAAGAACCCGTAGATGATCTCCTGGTAATCGAGGCGCGCGTCCCCCATCTGGCGTTCGCCGACGATCGTGTTCTCGGTCGCGCGAGTGTACCCGCAGTGTGCGACGGGGGCGATGATGGCCCACTGTTGGTCCCTGAGCTCCGGCGAGGCTGTCTTGCGCACGTGGTTGTACAGTGCAAGGTTCGGGCCGACCGACACGTCGTACCACGACATGAACCACAGGCCCGGCAGATTCAACGGCATGTCGTCGTGATAGAGGCCACCCTTGTACCAGGCCGGGTCGTTCGGTGCCCGCTGAGCCATGCGCCCGCCCGTATCCACCGGCATGGCGTCAGCGAAGATGCCGCGGGGGCCGTCGACGGCTTTGAGGATGTCCTGCATGGGCAGGTGCCAGAGGGCCTTCGACCAGTCGACGGGAGGCATCTGCGGAGCCAGGTCGAACAATCGCGCGGCCTTGACCAAGTCCTCCTGCGATGTGTTCGCCGGGAACATCGGCCGGACCTGGTTCTGCTCCCCGTAGAGCCAGGTGATGAACAGCATCTGGACGGCCCCACCGCGGTACCAGTTGCCCTGCTCGTAGTAGGGACCGACCCGCCCGACGCCGGCCCCGAACCCCTGGACGTTCATGGCGGCAAAGGCCGGGTGCGCCATGGCCGCCACGCCCATCTGGTACTCGGCGGTCGACGAGCAGCCGGTCGTCCCGACCTTGCCGTTGGACCAGGGCTGCGTCGACAGCCATTCCAGGGCGTCGGCGCCGTCGGTGCGCGGCGCACCGAGAATGTCGTAGTGGCCTTCGGAGAAGAAGTGCCCGCGCTCGTTCTGGACCACGTACGCGTACCCACGCTTGACGGCCGTGAGCGCCGCGGTGAGGTCTCTCGGCACGGCGTTGCGCACGTCCCAGTGATTGAAGTTGTACGGCGTGCGCACCCAGATTGCGGGGACCTTCTTCGACGTGTCCTTCGGCCGGTAGATGTCGGTCGCCAGACGCACCCCGTCGCGCATGGGCACCATGACCTTGCGCTCGACCACGGCGATGTCCTGCAGTTCCTTCTCAACCTTCCATCGCTGCTCGACCTGCTGCGGTGACAACGTTCCGCCACGCTGAGCCATGAGGCTGCCGGCTGTGGCGATGGCGATGGCGAGAGCGACGGCGGGGACGAAGGGACGGGTGTGCATGCGCATGGTGATCACTCCAGATGCCACAGTGTGTGGGGAGTCTATCAGAAAAGGAAGAGCGGCTCGCCCTCATCCCACGCGAAGCACCTTGGCCCCCTTGATGCGAGCGGCCTTCAGGTCCGCGAGGGCGCGATTGGCGTCTCCCAGGGCAAACTCCTCGACCTCTGGGCGGATGCCCGCCTCCGCCGCGAGCCCGAGGAACTCGGCTACGTCGCGCCGCGTCACGTTCGCGACGCTCTTGATCTCCTTCTCGAGCCAGAGGTGAGTGGGGTAGTCCATCCCGAGGAGCGCCGACTTGTCTGCGTCCTGCTTCCGGATCGCGTTGACGACGAGACGGCCTCCTGGTGCGAGGTGGCGCAGGGCCTCGACGACGGGCGTCCACACAGGCGTGGTGTCGATGATGGCGTCCAGCGGCGCAGGCGGAGTCTGAGTCGTGTCGCCGGCCCACGCGGCGCCCAGATCCAGGGCGAATGCCCGTTCCCGTTCGCTGCGTGCGAAGACGAACACCTCGGCGCCCGGGTGCTGGTGGAGGAACATCTTCAGAACGAGATGGCCCGAGGCCCCGAAGCCCGTCAGGCCAAGGCGTCCGCCTGCGGGAACCTCAGCCAGCCTGAGTGACCGGTACCCGATGGCACCCGCGCACAGGAGCGGGGCCGCCTCGGCGTCTGAGAACACCTCGGGGATGGGGTAGCAGAACTCCTCAGGCACGACCATGAACTCCGCGTATCCGCCGTCAGCGTCGCGACCAGTCGCGCAAAAGTCCGGACAGAGGTTCTCGAACCCTCGCCGGCAATAGGTGCACGTGCCGCACGTTGAGTAGATCCAGCCGACGCCTACCCGGGAGCCGCGCAGCGTCGCCCGCGCGCCCTGGCCCGCGTCAACCACGCGTCCGACCACTTGGTGGCCTAAGACGACGGGAAGACGCGGTGGGGGAGTGCGACCTTCAATCTCATCGAGTTCGGTGTGGCAGACCCCGCACGCCGAGACACGAACCAGGAGTTCGCCCGGGCCGGGCACGGGCTCGGGCCTCGACTCGACGTGGAGAGGTCCGGCCACGTCGCCGAGCCGACCAACCTCACGGAGCACCATTGCGCGCAACGTCAGCCTCCGGACTGCGGCATGGTACCATGCGGCGGATGAGGCTGACGGAGCGCTTTGCGTACGCGTGCGTGTATGCGGCAGAAGTCCATGCCGGACAGGTCAGGAAGGGCAGCGGCATCCCGTACGTATCACACCTGCTCGAGGTCGCTGCCATGGTCGTCGCGCACGGCGGCAACGAAGACGAGGCCATTGCCGCGCTGCTTCACGACGCCCCGGAAGACGCTGGCGGTCTCGACCGGCTGGAGGACATCCGAGGCCGGTTCGGCGCGCGCGTTGCCGGCATCGTCGACGGGTGCACCGACACCTACCAGGATCCCAAGCCGGCATGGCGAGCCAGGAAGGAAGCGTATCTCGCACGTGTTCCAGGCCTGCCGGACTCCGCGCTGCTCGTGTCGGCCGCCGACAAGGTGGTCAACGTCAGGGCCGTCATCGACGACTACAAGGTCGCCGGGGAGGCGGTGTGGGACCGGTTCGCGGGAGGCCGGGACACGCTGTGGTACTACCGGGCGGCTGCAGATGCGTTCCTCTCGACCGAGCGCACACCCCTGGTCGACAAGCTGGATCGCCTGGTCCGCGAACTGCACGAACTCGTGCAGTAACACTCTTCGGCGAACACGAAGGTCGCCACAGCGATGACGGGCCAGGCGCCTAAGACGAGGTCGCACGGTCGACCCCGCCTCGTCTTCAAGTAAGATGGGATCCCAACCTAGGAGGAATCACATGCTGCGTCCAGCGCTTGCCGCGGCGGCCATCGTCGCCTTCGTCGCGGTTCCCGTGTCTGCCCAGACCGCAGACGAGATCATCGCGAAGAACCTCGAGGCGAAGGGCGGCGCCGACAAGCTGAAGGCCGTGCAGTCGATCCGGCTGACCGGAAGGATGCTGATCGGCCCCGGAGTGGAGGCCCCCATCGTGCTGGAGCTGAAGCGCCCGCGCTCGTTGCGGATGGACATCGCCGTTCAAGGGATGACCATCACACAGGCCTACGACGGCACGGCCGGCTGGATGCTAAACCCCATGAGCGGGCGGACCGAGCCGGAGGAGCTGCCGAGCGAGGCGATGAAGCTCGTCGAGGAGCAGGCCGACATGGACGGGCCCTTCGTGGACTACAAGGAGAAGGGCAACACCGTCGAGCTGCAGGGCAAGGAGCAGGTCGAGGGAACCGACTGCTACAAACTCAAGGTGACGCTGAAGAGCGGTGACACGCGCACCTACTACATCGACGCAGAGCACTACCTCGAGGTGAAGCAGGAGAGCAGAACCAACGTGCGCGGCTCCGACATGGAGAACGACACGATCGTCGGCGACTGGAAGGAGGTCGACGGCCTCTTGTTTCCCTTCTCGATCGACTCCGGACAGGTCGGCGGCCAGATGCGCCAGAAGATGACCGTCGAGAAGATCGAGATCAACCCGGCGATCGAGGACTCACGCTTCAAGATGCCCGTCAAGAAGTAGCCCCGGCCCCCGGGAGGACCAACGCATGCGCGCAGCGACCAGACTGGGCGCGGCGTCAGTGGCGGCAGCCTGCCTGTCGGTTGCCGCCTCGCTGGCGCACGCCCAGGGTGTGGCAGTCGATTCGGACACGTTCGCGGGCCTGGAGGCTCGCGCGATCGGGCCGGCGACGATGAGCGGCCGGATCTCGGCGGTGGCGGCGGTGGCCGGCGAGCGCCTGACCATCTACGCGGGCGCGGCTGGCGGCGGCCTGTGGAAATCGGTGGACGGCGGACTGGTCTTCAAGCCGGTGTTCGACAAGTACAACCAGTCGATTGGAGCCGTGGCCGTCGATTCGTCGAACCCGAAGCACGTCTGGGTGGGTACGGGTGAGACCTGGGTCAGGAACAGCGTATCAGTCGGCGACGGCGTGTACCGCAGCGCGGATGCCGGCGACACCTGGACCCGGATCGGTCTCGAGCGGACCGAGCGGGTCTCGAGGATCCTGGTCCATCCCAAGGACGGGAACACCGTGTACGTCTGCGCGGCCGGAGCGCTGTTCAGCGACAGCGATGACCGGGGCGTCTACCGCACGACCGACGCCGGCAAGACCTGGGAGAAGGTGCTGTATGTGGCCCCCGACGTCGGGTGTGCGGACCTGGCGATGGCCCCGGACGATCCGGGCGTCCTCTATGCGGGGTTGTGGCAGTTCCGTCGCCTGCCGTGGTTCTTCACCTCAGGCGGCCCCAAGAGCGGCTTGTACCGTTCGAAGGACGGGGGTTCGACGTGGCAGCGGCTCACAAGGGACCTACCAGAAGGAGAGCTGGGACGCATCGCCGTCTCGACCTCGCCTGCCAAGGCCGGCCTGGTGTTTGCCACGATCGAGGCTGAGCAGACGAGGCTCTATCGGTCGGACGACGGAGGCGAATCCTGGGAGGCGCTGAGCCACTCGAGTGCCGTCACGGCGCGGCCGTTCTATTTCTCCCGCCTCGTGGCGGACCCGAAGAACGTCGACAGGGTCTACAAGATGGGGTTCTCGGCGGCGGTCAGCGACGACGGGGGCAGGACGTTTGGCGCCATCGGCGCCAGCGGCATCTTCGGGCCGAGCTACCATGGTGATGTCCACGACATCTGGGTGAACCCCGCGAACCCCGAGCAGCTCGTCATCGGGACGGATGGAGGCGTCTACATCTCGTACAACCGGGGAAGCACGTTCCGCTTCGTCGGGAGCCTGTCCGTGTCGCAGTACTACCACGTGAGCTATGACATGGAGTGGCCGTACAACGTGTACGGCGGGTTGCAGGACAACAGCACCTGGTACGGCCCGTCGCGCCGGGGCGGCGGCATCGCGAACAAGCACTGGCATGCACTGACGGGTGGCGACGGATTCTGGGCATTCCCCGATCCCGAGGATCCCGACGTCGTCTACGACGAGTACCAGGGCGGAAACCTCTTCAGGGTCCGGAAGTCATCCCTCGAGAGCAAGGACATCAAGCCCACGCCGAAGGCCGGCGAGCCACGGTACCGGTTCAACTGGAACACGCCCATCCATCTGAGCCCGAACGACCCACGGACGATGTACTACGGTGCCCAGTTCCTGTTCCGGACCCGGGACAAGGGCGAGTCGTGGGAGCGGATTTCGCCGGACCTGACCACCAACGATCCCGACAAGCAGAAGCAGATGAACTCGGGCGGCCTCACCCTGGACAACTCTACCGCCGAGAACCACTGCACGATCTTCGCCATCGAAGAATCGCCGAAGGATGCGCAGACGATCTGGGTGGGCACCGACGATGGCAACGTTCAGTTGACCCGCGACGGCGGCAAGACGTGGACCAACGTCGTCGGGAACGTGACTGGCGTGCCGCCGCACACCTGGGTCAGTTCCATCGAGGCGGGACATGCCTCGGCAGGGACCGCCTACGTCACGCTCGACGGCCACATGACCGGCGACATGAAGGCCTATCTGTTCGTGACCAGGGACTTCGGCCGGACGTGGACGTCCCTGGCGACACCGGACGTGGCCGGGTACGCACACGTCGTCAAGGAGGATCCGGTCAACCCGGATCTGCTGTTCCTGGGGACCGAGTTCGGCCTGTGGATCTCCGTAGACGGCGGCCGGCAGTGGGGCCAGTTCAAGGGCAACCTGCCGAACGTCGCCGTTCGGGACCTGGCGATCCACCCGCGGGACCACGACCTGATCGTGGCCACGCACGGCCGGGGATTGTATGTCGTCGACGACATCACGCCGCTGCGGTCGCTCACGGCCCGGGTCGTCGAGAGCGAAGTCGCGTTCCTGCCGTCGCGGCCGTCCCCCATGGTCATGCCCACGTTCGAGTTCGGCTTCAACGGGGACGCCGAGTTCGTGGGCGCGAGTCCGGCCGAGGCCGGCGTCATTACCTACTACCTGAAGAAGCGCCACATGTTCGGCGACCTCAAGCTGGAGGTGTACGACGGGCAGGGCGCGAGACTGGCCACCATCGACGGCGGCAAGCGCCGCGGGATCAATCGTGTCCAGTGGCCGATGCGATCGCGGGCGCCGCGGAACGCTCCCGGCGCCGGTGCGATCTCGAGCATCTTCTCGCTGCTGGGCCCGCGGGTGCTGCCGGGCACCTATACGGTCAGGATGATCAAGGGCAAGGAGGCGTTCGCCTCGACGCTCACACTCGTGGCGGAGCCGGGTTCGCGACACACCGACGCCGATCGGGTTGCCCAGCGCGATGCGGTACTGAAGCTGTTCGGGATGGTCGAACGCCTGGCCCACCTGGCCGATGCTCTTGCGGCCGCGAGCGCCCAGGCGCGGCAGACCGCCGGGAAGCTGCCGGATCGGAACCGCCTCCGGGGACGCCTCGAGGCGTTGGCCACAGAATTGGAGTCCCAGCGAAAGGCCCTCGTCTCCGAACAGCGCGGCGAAGGCATCTCAGGCGAGGAGAAACTGCGCGAGGAGATCGGCACGCTCTACGGCAACATCAACGGCTACGAAGGCCGGCCGACGCAGTCGCAGCTCGATCGCATGGCGGTGCTCGGCGGGGATCTGGACGCGGCGATGGCGAAGTTCGACGCCACGTTCGTGAAGGACGCCGCCGCGCTCAATACCGAACTGGCGCGGCAGAAGCTGCCGCCCATCACCCGGATGGGCTGGGAGGAGTGGGACCAATCGCGCTCGGCCTTCAGCCTCGGCGCCGATGACGGTGGGCCTCTCGCACGAGCTGAGGGCCGATCGCCGATGGCTGATCGCTGACAGAGACGTTGATTGACGGGGTCCTTGGACCCGGCGGGCCCGGCACGTCAGACCCGGGGGGGTGCCATCGCGGGCTGTGCGCCCAGGTGGCTCGCGACATAGGCGCCCAGTCGGTTTCCCGCCTTCAGCGCGGCGTCGACGTCGCCGGATTCGAGCCACTCGACCAGGAACGCTGCGTCGAACGCGTCGCCGGCGCCGGTGGTGTCGACCGCCGCCAGCGGTGTCGATGGTTCGCGCGTCCACACGCCGTTCCCATAGGCCGCCGCGCCATCCCGCCCTCTCTTCACCACCACCAGCGACGCATGCGCGGTCAATGCCGACGCCCCCGAGCCCCCGGCCAGTGCGCGGGTTTCGTCTTCGTTGGCGATGAGCACGTCGAGCGGGCAGACGTCGCCGAGGAGGCGTTCTGCGCCGTACGCCTCGATGAGGGTGAACGACGACGGGTCGAATGCGACCGGGATGTGGCGCCGCCGCGCTTCGCCGAGGACGGGCGTGAGGAAGGCCGCCGACCCGGCGAGGTAGATGTCGTATCCGTTGAAGAAGACCGCGTCGACGCCGTCGAGGAGACTCGTGGGGACGTCGCCCTCCTCGAACAGCAGGATCTTCGTGTGGTCGATCACGAACGAATGTTCGCCATCCGCAGACACCAGGATGCCGACGCGGGTCGTGAGGCCGCCGGCCACGCAGATGAGGTCTCCGGCAGCCGCTTCGGCCCGAAGGTGCGCGCACATGAGCTCGCCCAGGGGGTCGTCGCCGACCTTGCCGACGAGCCGGGCGTCAGCGCCGAGGCGCCTGGCCCAGACGGCCACGTTCGCGGCTGCGCCTCCAGGCATCATGTCGACGGTGCCCAGGACATCCGAGCCGCTCACGAGCGGTCGCTGCGGCCGGATGAAGATGTCCCAGGCCACGTCGCCGACGACCAGGAGGCGCGTCCGGCTCACGCTCTGCCGCTCCTTCGCTGCGGTGCTATTTCACGAGGCGGGCGGTCAGATGCATCGGGACGGCCGACAGGGCCTTCGAGACCGGGCACCCGGCCTTCGCCTGCTCCGCGTGCTCCAGAAAGACGTCGTCCTCGCACCCGGGGACCTGCGCCTCCGTATCGAGCTCGATCCGCGTGATGGTCGGGCCGTCACCCAGGTGCACCTTCGCGGTTGTGCGGATCTCACCGGGCGGGAACCCGCTCTTCGAGAGAATCGCCGACAGGAACATCGAGAAACAGCCGGCATGCGCGGCGCCGATCAGCTCTTCCGGGTTCGTGCCCTGGCCGTTCTCGAACCGAGACGCGCGCGTGAACGGTCCCTCGTACCCGCCCTTGCCGAGGCGCATGACCCCGGAGCCCTCGGTCAAATTGCCCTTCCACACCGCCGTCGACCTGCTCACCGCCATGATGTCGTCGCTCCTCTCAGAATCTCACTCGTGAACGGAGACCATGGTCCTACTCTGGCACGATCCTGCACGCGGCCTCAAGCACATCTGGGTTGCGCTCAAGCCGGCCGCGGGCCCACTCCCGGGGGTACTCCGGGATGAGACTCCGGGATGACTCCGGAATGACTCCGGGATGAGACCCGTTCTAGAACGGGAGTGATCCCGCGAGGGGGGGAGTGATCCCGCGAGGGAGTGATCCCGTGATCCCATGGCAACCGGCCGCCTGTGGACGTCAGGTAGACTGGAAGGACCACATGGAGGACGGCATGGCGACGAGCAGGGGTGTGACGGTCTGGTACTTCTATCGCGTGCGCTGGGGACACCATGGCGAGTTCGTCGATCTCTTTCGCAAGAATCACTATCCGGTGCTGGCCGAGCAGGTGAAGTCCGGACGGTTCCTGTCGGTGAGGTGTGTCGAACCGAAGTTCCATGGTGACGGCCGGGCCGACTGGAACTTTGCCACGGAAATCGTCTTCCGGGACGTGGCCTCGGTCTTCGAGTCCACCGAACCGGAGATCAAGAAGCGGCTGTACCCTGACCAGGAAGCCTTCAGGCGCGAGGAGCAGCGACGCTTCGAACTCATCGAGGCCCATTGGGACGTTCCGCTGAAGGAGACCGATGTGGGGGGCACATGAGCGCGACGGTACGGTCCATGCACTTCCGTGTACACGGTGCCTCCTGGAGCCTGCGGTCGCCCGCGGCCTGGCCCGCCGCCCGCTCAGGGGCAGGATCTGGCATCGGAGCCCCCGCCGCGCTGCTTCACTCCAGTCTGGCCACGAGCGTCGAGACGGCCTTGATGACGGCGTCGGGGGCATCGCGGTGCGGCGAGTGACCGCACCCGCGGAGCAACGATGTCACCACGGGGCCGGCGACACCATCCCGGATCGCGTCCAGTTGCACCGGAGTGCCGTAGTGATCGGCGCTGCCCTGAATGGCCAGGACCGGGCAGCGGACGCGGCCGAGCTCAGGCCTGATGTCCCAGCCGCGGAATGCCGGGTGCAGCCAGACGCCAGACCAGCCGTCGAACATCGTTGCCGTATTGGGCCCGTGGTAGCGCTCGAGCCCCTGGCGCAGCGACCCTTCCTCGAAACGTGCCCGGGCGGCGCGGATGCTCTCCACCGTTTCCGCTTCCACCATGACGTGCGCGGCGACGCTGATCACGGCCCGGACCGCATCGGGGTACTGGGCGGCGTGGAGCAGGGCGATCGATGCTCCGTCGCTGTGTCCGAACAAGACGGGACGCTCGATGCCCAGGTGGCCAAGCAGGTCCGGGAGACTCGACTGCGCTTCGTCGTGCATGAATGAGACGGGCCAGGCACCGGGCCGGGCCTCTGACCCCCCGTGGCCCCAGCGGCTGTACACGAGCGTCCCGCACCCGGTGGCGGCGGCCACCCGGGCGGGGAAGTCGCGCCAGGCCTCGAGGCAGCCGAGCCCCTCGTGCAGAAAGACGACGAGCGGCGCGCCGGCGACGACCGGGTCGTGCAGCTCGTACTCGAGCCGGCGGCGGTTGACGAGGAGGTCGCGCATCAGCCATCCAGCCCGGTGGTCATGCGTGCGGCAGCTCCCGACCGGGATCTGGACGCTGCCCGCGCCGCGACGCCTGGTAGTATCGCGACGGCAGCGGGTGGTCCAGGAGTCCTGCCATGAAGTCGGACGCGGCCACCAGCGCGTTCAGATCGATGCTGGTCTCGACGCCGAGGCCGCTCAGCATATAAACGAGATCTTCGGTTGCGAGATTGCCCGTCGAGCCGGGCGCGTATGGGCAGCCGCCCAGTCCGCCGCACGATGTGTCGAACACCGAGACGCCGGCCTGCAAGCCGGCGAGGACGTTGGCCAGCCCCGTCCCTCTCGTGTCGTGGAAGTGCAGCGCCGTGCGGCCGACTGGCAACCGCCGCCCCAGCGCCTCGAGGACGTTCCAGACCTGTCCGGGATGCGCCACGCCGATCGTGTCGCTGATCGACACCTCGAAAACGCCCATGTCGGCCAAGGCGCCGGCGATCTCGGCCACGCGGGCTGGCGGCACCGCACCTTCGAACGGACAGCCGAAGCCGGTCGACACGTACCCTCGTACCCGGAAGCCCGACTCGTGGGCGCGTGCGCACACGGCGGCATAGGTCTCGAGCGACTCGGCGATCGACTGGTTGATGTTCTTGCGGCTGAAGCTCTCGGACGCGGCGGCGAAGATGGCGACCTCGTTCACCCCTGCCGCCGATGCTCGCTCGAGACCTTGAATGTTCGGCACGAGAGCCGGATAGCGCGTGCCCTCACGCCGGCTCACCCGGGCGAACACCTCGTCGGTGTCAGCCATTTGCGGCACCCATCTCGGACTGACGAATGCGCCGGCCTCGACGACCGGCACCCCGGCGCTGGCGATCAGCTCGATGAAGGTGACCTTGGCGGCGACGTCGAGCAGAGTCGCCTCGTGCTGCAGCCCGTCCCGTGGTCCGACGTCGACCACGGAGACCCGGTGGGGCAGTGACCCAGTCATGCGAGGTCGATCAGCGTTGCCCCCGGCGGGACCAGTTCGCCTTCCTTGCAGCGAATGGCGGTCACGACCCCGTCACGGGGGGATCGTAACGGCAGCTCCATCTTCATGGCCTCGAGCGTGAGGAGCACGTCGCCGGCGTTTACTTCCTGGCCGACGCTGACGACGATCTTGATGACCGTGCCGGGCATGGGGGCCATCGTCCCGTCGCCGCCGCCCGGACGCGCCTTGCGCCGCGGGCGTGTCGATGCCGGGTCGATCTCGACCACACCGGCGCGACCGCCAGAGGCGACGAAGCGGGCATCGGCGGGACCGGCGACGAAGACCTCCCACGAATGCGCGCCGTCGCTGACCCTGTAGCAGCCGGGCTGCGACCGCGCGATCCGGAACGGATGTTCGGCTCCCTCCACTCGCACCGTGCCGTCGGCGAGGACCTCCACGGCGACGGAGCGCGTCCCGTCGCGGACCACGTACTTCCCGGGCGCAGGTCGGCCGCCCGACGGCGGTTGCCTCATGCCCGCCATCCTCCCAGTCTCTCCCATGGGTCTGGTGCCGAGGGCAGCGTCCTGGCCGTCGCTTCAGTCGGCTCCGCATGAACGGCTGCGGCGGCATACGCGGCGAGCGGCAGGGGCAGATGCTGACCCAGGTCCGCGCCCTCCTCGTCCAGGAACGCGGTGTCGAGACGCCCCTCGGCGAACGCCGGGCTCTGCAGCACGCGCAGGAGGAACGGGATGTTGGTGGCCAGCCCCAGCAGCGCGAACTCCGCGAGTGCCGCCGACATGCGCTCGATGGCCAGGGCCCTCGTTTCGGCGTAGGCGATCACCTTGGCCATGAGCGGGTCGTAGTGGACCGACACGTGCGTGCCCTCCTCGATGCCCGAGTCGATCCTGACCCCGGGTCGGACGGGCGGCCGGTACAGCTCGACCGTCCCTGCCTGAGGCAGGAAGCCCTGGGCCGGGTCTTCGGCATACACGCGGCACTCGATGGCGTGACCCCTCTGGTGGAGCTCGCCCTGCGCCCACGGGAGCGGAAACCCCCCGGCGACGAGCAACTGCGCCCTGACGATGTCCACGCCGGTGACGGCTTCGGTCACCGGGTGCTCGACCTGGAGGCGCGTGTTCATCTCCAGGAAGTAGAAGTGCGCGTTGTCGCCGCTGCCGTCCACGAGGAACTCCATGGTGCCGGCGTTCCGGTAGCCGACGGCCAGTGCGGCCCGGGCGGCGGCCTCGCCCATGCGCGCCCGCAGCGGCGGCGTGACGGCGGGTGACGGACTTTCCTCGATGATCTTCTGGTGCCGGCGCTGGGTGGAGCAATCGCGCTCGAAGAGGTGGACGGCGTGACCATGCGCGTCTGCAAGGACCTGGATCTCGATGTGCCTCGGGTGGTCGATGAGCCGCTCCATGTAGAGTGTGCCGTCGCCGAAGGCCGACTGAGCCTCGTGGCGGGCGCCGGCCACGGCCGTGGCGAGGTCAGACTCGCGGCGCACCACGCGCATCCCCTTGCCGCCGCCTCCAGCCGACGCTTTCACGAGCAGGGGATAGCCGATCCGCGCGGCGGAGTCCGCAAGCGCATCGTCGGACTGACCGGCCGGCGTCTCGCCGGGCACGACCGACAGCCCGGCCTTCCGCATCGCAAGGCGGGCCTGGATCTTCGACCCCATCAGGGCCATGACGGCAGATGTCGGTCCGACGAATGTCAACCCGGCCCCTTCACACGCTGCGGCAAAGGACGCGTTCTCGGCCAGGAAGCCGTACCCCGGGTGCACCGCGTCGGCGCCCGACGATCGGGCCGCCTCGATGAGCCGGGGAATGGCCAGGTAGCTCTCGGCCGGCGCGGCCGGTCCGAGATGGACGGCACGGCTGGCCTTACGGACGTGCAGGGCGTCGGCGTCGGCGTCGGAGTACACCGCCACGGTGTCGATGCCCATCTCGTCGCAGGCCCGCATGATGCGAAGCGCGATCTCTCCCCGGTTCGCGACGAGGAGACGCGTGATGGGGCGGAGAGTCGGGGTCGTCACGTCCGGCTCCACGCCGGCGGGCGCTTCTCCATGAATGCCCGCATCCCTTCCTGGCCTTCCGCCGAGACGCGCCTCGCCGCGATGGCCTCGATGGTCAATACCAAGGCGTCTGCCGCCGGCCGGGCCCACACCTGCGGGATGAGCGCCTTGGCGGCCGAAGTCGCCTCGGGCGCCGAGGCGAGCAGTTCGCTGATGAACCCCTGCACCGCGGCATCGAGATCCGCCGCCGGGACGACGGCATGGACGAGCCCGATTTCACGGGCCCGAGCGGCCGTGAAGCGCGCGCCCGTGAGGAAGAGCTCGCGCGCCGCCGAGCGCCCGATCTTCGCCAACGCGAAGGGCGAGATGACGGCCGGCAGGATGCCCAGCTTCACCTCGGTGAACCCGAACACCGCATCGTCGGCTGCTACGACGATGTCGCACACGGCGGCGAGGCCCGCACCGCCGCCCAGCGCCGCGCCCTGGACCCGTCCGACGAGCGGTACCGGCAGCGAGTCGAGGGCGGCGAACATCCCGGCCATCTCGCCGGCGTCCCGCAGGTTCTCGCCGCGGGAGTAAGCCATCATCTTCGACATCCACGCGAGGTCGGCGCCCGCAGAGAAGACCTTGCCTGCGCCGGCCAGCACGGCGACGCGAAGTCCCTCGGAGGCGCGGGCACGCTCGGCCCACGAGGTCAGCTCGGCGATGACGTGTTCGTTGAACGCGTTGCGGGCCTCCGGACGATTCAGGGTCACGTACTCGACGGGTCCGTCGCGGCGGACCTGCAGATGGACATCTGGCATGACTACATCCGGAACACGCCGAACGTGGCGTCGGGAATGGGCGCGTTGAAAGCCGCAGAGAGGGCCAGGCCGAGCGCGTCCCGCGTCTGGGCCGGCTCGAGGATGCCGTCGTCCCACAATCGCGCGGTCGAGTAGTAAGGCGAGCCCTCGCGATCGTACCGCTCCAGGATCGGGCGGCGGATCTCCTCCTCCTCCTCCGGCGTCATCTCACGTCCCTCCCGGGCCAACTGGTCGCGCTTGACGGTCACGAGCACGCCGGCCGCCTGCTCGCCGCCCATCACGGAGATGCGGGCGTTGGGCCACATCCACAAGAGGCGGGGCTCGTACGCCCGGCCGCACATGCCGTAGTTCCCGGCGCCGAACGACCCGCCGATGATCACCGTGAACTTCGGGACCACGGAGTTGGCGACGGCGTGCACCATCTTCGCTCCGTCCTTCGCGATGCCACCCTGTTCGTACTGCTTGCCCACGATGAAGCCGGTGATGTTCTGGAGGAAGACGAGCGGAATGCCCCGCAAGTTACAGAGTTCGATGAAATGGGTGACCTTGAGGGCGGACTCCGAGAACAGCACGCCGTTGTTCGCGATGAATCCGACCAGGAACCCGTGCACCCGGGCGAAACCGGTCACGACCGTCGTCGCGTAGCGCTCCTTGAACTCGTCGAAACGCGAGCCATCGACCAGCCGCGCCAGCACCTCGCGCACATCGTACGGCTTGCGCAGGTCGGCCGGGATGATGCCGTGGATCTCCAGCGGATCGTAGGCGGGATCTTCGGGGGTCTCGACGCCGGCCGGCAGCGTCTTGGTGCCGTTCAACGTCGACACGATGGTCCGGGCAATCCTGAGCGCATGCTCGTCATCGTCGGCGAAGTAGTCCGCCACGCCGGACAGGCGCGTGTGGACGTCGGCGCCGCCCAGCTCTTCGGCGGTCACCTCCTCGCCGGTCGCCGCCTTGACGAGCGGAGGTCCGCCCAGGAAGATCGTGCCGGTTCCCCGAACGATGACCGTCTCGTCGGACATCGCAGGCACGTAGGCGCCGCCCGCCGTACACGATCCCATGACGATCGAGATCTGGGGAATGCGCTCGGCCGACATGCGGGCCTGGTTGTAGAAGATCCGCCCGAAGTGATCCCGATCGGGGAACACCTGATCCTGCAGGGGCAGAAAGGCCCCGCCGGAGTCCACGAGGTAGAGGCACGGCAGGCGGTTCTGCAGCGCGATGTCCTGCGCGCGCACGTGCTTCTTCACCGTCAGCGGCAGGTAGCTGCCGCCCTTCACCGTCGCGTCGTTGGCCACGATCATCACTTCGCGGCCGGAGACACGACCGATCCCGGTGACGATGCCCGCCGCGGGCGTGTCGTCCTCGTAGAGACCCTGGCCGGCCAGCGGCGAGAACTCCAGGAACGGGGATTCCGGGTCCAACAGCCGTTCGATGCGCTCGCGGACCGGCAGTTTCCCCTGCTCGCGGTGCCGCTTCAGGTACTTCTCGCCCCCGCCCGCGCGGGCCATGGCCAGCCGCTCGCGGTACTCTGCGACGAGGCGATCGAACGCCTCCTTGTTGGACTCGAACGAGGGGCTGTGCGGGTCGACGTGGGTATCAAGGACATCCATGAGAATCCGGACGATTATACTGCCCCGCATCAGCGGTATTGGAGCGCGGCCTTCGCTTGGGGTATCTTGTCGCCATCGCACGAGGCCAGCCGGACCACGGTGGTGGCGGACGGGTGAGCCTGTGTCGGCGCCTCTGCGCGGGAGGGACAGTGGACGATCGGAGCAGGATCCTGCTGTCGGCGGTACTCGGGGCCCTGGCGGGCGGAGTAGCAGGTTACCTGTACCTGACCGATGACGGCCGGCGGGTACGGGAACGTCTGGAGCCCGGGCTCGAGGACCTCGGCCGCGAGTTGCGCCGTCTGCGCGGGGCCATCGACCGCGCCCGGGTCGCGGCGGAAGAGGGCTGGCAGACCATCGAAGATCTGAGGCGTCCCGCGGCACGGCCAGGCGGAGGATGGGGCGGTTCCGGGAGGCCGCCCACGGCGTCTTAGCCCGGTGGGGCTGGAATCCGCACCGAGGATGAGCGATTCCCTCGACCCGCTGCCGGAGGTGGCTGGCTGGGTTAGCGGTCGCGCCACGCGTCTGGCGAGCCAGGCTCGGGAGGGCGCGCTGCTGATGGCGCGAGCCGCTTGGCGCGGAGTCGTCGAGGTGGCGTTCCACAGCGACGATCTGACGCATGCCGCGTCGGTCGCGTACTACGCCCTGCTGTCGTTCTTTCCCTTCGTGCTCCTGCTGCTGTCGGTCATGGGCTTCGTGACCGGCGCTGAAGACGCCCACAGCCCCATTCTGGGGTTCATTCGCGCGTATTTTCCGAATCACCTGGCCTTTGCCGATACCCAGCTCGAGTACCTGCGCAACGCCAGGTTCAAGTTCGGCGTGGGTGGCGCGCTGGCGCTGGTGTGGGCCTCGAATGGGGTGTTCGGTGCGATCAGCACCGCAGTCAACCATGCGTGGGCTGTCGAGCAGCCCCGCAGCTTCTGGGGACACCGGCTCTTCTCCTTCCTGATGATGCTGGCCGCGGGCGTCGTGCTCGTGGCCGGCCTCGGCCTCTTCAGCGTCGCCAAGGCCAACACGACGATCTGGTTCGGCCAGATGGCCGGCCGGCACCCGTGGATTGTGCCGCTGTCTGCATGGGGAGAGCGGACGGGCGGATTCCTGCTGTTCGTCGTCGTCGTGGGGCTCATCTTCTACTTCGTGCCGAACACGAAGGTCCGGCTGCGGGACGTGTGGCCTGGCGCCGTCCTCACCGCCCTGGCCTGGCGCGTGGCTCTCGAAGGGTTCTCGTGGTATGTCCGGGACCCGACACGCTTCAGCGTCCACGGCTCGATTGCCACGGTCGTCGTCTTCCTGGTCTGGGTCTACATCTCGTCGGTCATCTTGCTCTACGGAGTCGAGTACACGGCATCGTACGCACGCATGCGCCGTGAGCGCCACGCGCCGGCCGGTTCATCCCCGGTCTTCGACCCTCCCGAAGCCTGACTGCGGATTGCGGATTGCGGAATGCCCAACCACCTTGCCTTCGAGAAGAGCCCGTACCTCCTCCAGCACAAAGACAACCCGGTCGACTGGTACCCGTGGGGTGACGAGGCATTCGCGCGCGCGCGCGCGGAGGCCAGGCCGATCTTCCTGTCGGTCGGGTACTCGACCTGCCACTGGTGCCACGTCATGGAGCACGAGTCGTTCGAAGACGCGCAGGTGGCAGCGCTGCTCAATCGCGACTTCGTTCCAATCAAAGTCGACCGCGAGGAGCGGCCGGACGTCGACCGCATCTACATGACGTTCGTTCAGGCGACGACTGGCTCGGGCGGCTGGCCGATGAGCGTCTGGCTCACGCCTAATCTGAAGCCCTTCTACGGAGGCACCTACTTTCCGCCACGCTCGCGCGGGGGACGGCCGGGACTTGTCGACGTGCTGGCGGACATCGCCCGCGTCTGGCGGGAGGACCGCGACCAGGTCCGGCAGTCGGCCGATGGGCTGGCAGGGAGGCTGGCGAATCTGGCCCAACCCGGGCCGTGCGGTGAGGTGCCGGGTCCCGGCGTGCTGGCGAGCGGGGTCGCCGAGTTGGCCGCCGTCTTCGACCGACGGCACGGAGGGTTCGGCGATGCCCCGAAGTTCCCTCGCCCGTCGGAACTGCTCTTCCTGCTTCGCGAACACGCGAGAACGGGGAACGAGCAGGCGCGCGACATGGCGTTGCAGACGCTCCAGGCGATGGCCTTCGGGGGCATGCGCGATCACATCGGTGGCGGGTTCCATCGGTACTCCGTGGACGCGGAGTGGCGCGTGCCGCACTTCGAGAAGATGCTCTACGACCAGGCCCAGCTCGTGCTGGCGTATCTCGAGGCCTCGCAGGTCACCGGTGAGAGGTCCTACCGGGACGTGGCCGAGGACACGATCCGATACGTCCTGCGCGACATGACAGGCCCTGACGGCGGGTTCTATTCGGCCGAAGACGCCGACAGCGTGCCTCCCGAGGACGCGCTCACGCCCGGCGCGCCCAAGTCCGAGGGTGCCTTCTACGCCTGGACGTCCGACGAAATCGCCGCGCTGGTAGGAGACGATGCGGATCTGGTCCGCAGGCGCTTCGGCATCGAGCCTGGCGGCAACGCCCCGTTCGATCCCCATGGTGAGTTCGGGTCGAAGAACCTGCTCTACGTCGCGCGTTCAGTGCCGTCGCTTGCGGAGCAGTTCGGTCTTGACGCCCGCGTGGTCGCCGAACGCCTGGTGCAGGCGCGTCGCGTGATGTTCGACGCCCGGTCTTCCCGGCCTCGACCGCACCTGGACGACAAGGTCCTGGCTGCGTGGAACGGCCTGATGATCGCCGCACTGGCCCGGGCGAGCCGGGTGTGCTGGTCCGTGGAGTACCTCCACGCGGCGCGACGGGCGGCCGGCTTCCTCCGCAGCCGGCTGTGGAAGCGGGAGTCGCGCGTCCTCTCGCGGCGCTACCGGGCGGGGGACGTGGCTATCGACGGGTATGCGGACGACTACGCGTATGTGATCTGGGGCGCACTGGAGCTGTTCACCGCCGATGGCGATCCGGGCTGGTTGGAGTGGGCCATCGATCTTCAACGCCGGCAGGATGAACTGTTCTGGGACGCCGACGCCGGGGGCTGGTTCAGCACCACAGGGACCGACCGGTCGGTGCTGGTCCGACTGAAGGACGACTACGATGGGGCCGAGCCGGCGGCAAGTTCGATCGGGGTGATGAATCTCCAGATGCTGGCGCACTTGACCGGCGACCGCGCATGGCACGAACGAATCGAATCGACGCTCGGTGCGTTCGCCGACCGGATGACCCGGATGGGGCGGAGCGTACCGATGATGCTCGCCGCGTTGTGCGCCCACCACGCCGGGCAGCAGCAGATCGTCCTGATCGGACCGCGGGGTGACGCGGAGCTGGGCGGCCTCGCCTCGGTCGCCGCCGCGCGATACACGCCGTTCGCCGTGCACCTGATTGTGGAGCCGGGCGCGCACCAGGCTGCGTTGGCGGCGCTGGTGCCGGCGCTGGCGGGTCTGAGCATGAGGGACGGCGTCCCAACGGCGTACGTCTGCCGGGATTTCGCGTGCCTGGGCCCCGTAACGACGCCCGAAGACCTGAGGGCGGCGATCTGACGGCGGCGCGGATGCCGCCCGTCGCTTGTTCCGCTTGTCCTGGTCTGGTAACCTCTTGCAAGAAAGAGAGTTCCGGGACACCAGCCCGGTGCGTTTCGTCAGACACGACGACGTTACGCCAACGTAACATCGAGATCAGAGAATAACCATGGCCGGATCGGACCAACATTCGCAGGCACCTCGGTACCAAGAGTCCATGCAGCGCGACATCGAGCAGATCAAGACCACCGTCGCCGAGATGTCCCGTCTCGTCGAGAGGGCGCTGCAGGATGCGGTGCAGGCGCTGCTGCGGGACGATCGGCGCCTGGCCTTCTCTGTGATCCTGCGGGACCGGCTCATCGACGAAAAGGAGCAGGAACTCGACCGCATGTGTCTGGGGTTCCTGGTCCGGCAGCAGCCCGTCGCCGGCCCGCTTCGCATGGCCTACGCGGCCATTCGCATCAGCCTCGAGCTCGAGCGTATGGGCGATTACGCCGAGAACATTGCCAGGCAGGCCTTGCGGATTGCCGAGATCCCCGTGGAGGCTCCCCGGGCGCGCTACGTCGAGATGGCCGATCTGACGATCACGATGCTACGCGACGCGGTGAAGTCGTTCGTCACCGAAGACGCGGATCTGGCGGAACGGACGATCGAGGTCGAGGATACGGTCGACAACCTCAAGGCCGTGCTCGGGAAGGACCTGGTGGCTCGGTACCGGGACAATCAACTCGGCTTCGAGACCCTGAATCCCCTGATGCAGGTGAACCGGCGCCTCGAGCGTGCGTCGGACCAGGCCCGCAACGTCTGCCACGAGGTCATCTACATGTGCACGGGGCGGCCGACGCGCCATCGGGGCGGGGAGACGGTCCGCGTCCTGTTCGTCGATGAGACGAATGGGCCCCTGAGCCAGATGGCGGAAGCGATCGGCCGGAGCCTTGGAAAGTCCAGCGTGGTCTTCGAGAGCGCCGGGCTCGAGCCCCGCCGTCTCGAGACGCAGGCGATCGAGTTCATGCGTACGAAGGGCGTCGACCTCTCGCGCTCCCCGGTGCGGGCGATTCACGAGATTCCGGATCTCGATCAGTTTCAGGTGGTCGTTGCCCTCTCTGATGCCGTGAGAAAGGCCTTTCCCCGCAAGCCGAGGGGAATCGTGTATCTCGAGTGGCCACATCGGATGCCCTCGTCGGCCGGCGGCGCCGGCGCCCCGGATGCGGCGGCCTACGAGGCCGCCTACGCGCGCCTTCGGGCGGATGTGCAGGACCTCGTCGAGATGGTGGACGGCGAGTAGCGTGTGTGTGTCAGCATGACCCGCCCTTCGTTCTTGGCGCGTGCCCTGTCGGCGTGCCTCGTCGTCGTGCCTGCGGTCACCGTGTCGACCGGCGCGTGCCGGCCGCGGGCCGAGGGGATCACGATCCAGAACAAGGGATCCGACACGGTGGTGAACGTGGCCCAGGCGTGGGCCGAGGCGTACCAGACCGTCGTGGCGGGTGTGAACGTCGAGGTATCCGGAGGCGGGTCGGGGACGGGCATTGCCGCCCTCATCAGGGGCACGGTCGACATCGCCAACGCCAGCCGGAACATCAAGCAGGAGGAGGCCGAACAGGTCCTGCGCAACACCGGCCAGGCCCCGAGGGATTTCACGGTTGGGTACGACGCCTTGGCCGTCTACGTCCACAGAAGCAACCCACTCGAAGTCGTCACGTTCGATCAGCTGGCCGGTATCTACCGCGAAGGCGGCGATCTGACTCGGTGGGAGCAGTTGGGTCTCGTGATTCCCGGATGCGGGAGCGGGCGGATCGTCCGGGTCAGCCGGCAGTCGAGTTCGGGGACCTACGATTTCTTCCGTGAACGCGTGCTGTCGAAGAAGGATTTCAAGCTCGGCTCCCTGGATCTGAATGGCTCGAAAGAGGTCGTGGAACTGGTCTCCAATACGCCGTGTGCGATCGGCTACAGCGGGATGGGTTACGCGACGCCCCGCGTGAAGATGCTCAGGGTCGCGGCGAAGGCCGGCGACCCGGCCTATCCGCCCACGGTCGAGGCGACTTGGAACCACACGTATCCGATTGCCCGCTCGTTGCACATGTACACGATCGGTGAGCCGAAGGAGGCCGTCAGAGCCTACCTCGACTGGGTGTTGTCCGCCGGCGGCCAGCGCATCCTCGAGGAGAGCGGCTACGTGCCGCTGCCTCCCGAGGCCAGGGCGAGGCGGCCGTGACGGCGACCGAGACGACGCCGATGACCGGCTCCGTCCGCCCGCATCGGCCCAGGCGCTCCCACTGGTCGGTGCTCGGCGAGAAGGGCATCGAGGCGGTGATCCGCCTCAGCGGCGTCAGCGCCATCGTCTTTGTGATCGCGATCTTCTTCTTCATCTTCCGCGAAGCGGCGCCTGTGCTCGTGTCCGGGCACTTCAAGCCCCTCGAGTTCCTGTTCAGTATCGAGTGGTATCCCACGTCGGTGACGGACATCCGCTACGGCACGCTGGCGTTGACGATCGGAACCGTCAGCGTGACGATGCTGGCCATGGCGCTGGCGGTGCCATTCGGCCTGGGTGCGGCCATCTTCGTCTCCGAGTTCTGCGGTCCCCGGCTCAAGGAGACCTTGAAGGTCGTCATCGAGCTGCTGGCTGCCATCCCGAGCGTGGTCTGGGGGTTCATCGGCCTGACCGTGCTCAGCCACCTCGTGGTGGAGTACTCGTCGGCTCCCGTCGGGGTCAACGTGCTGAACGGCGGCGTCATCCTGGCCCTGATGAGCGTGCCGATCATTGTCTCGATCGGCGAGGATGCGCTGAAGGCGGTGCCCGATTCGTACCGGGAGGCGGCGGTTGCCATGGGCGCGACACGCTGGCAGCTCGTCTTCCGCGTCCTGCTCCCGGCGGCGAGGAACGGCCTGCTGGCCGCCGTCCTGCTCGGTGTCGGCCGGGCAGTCGGCGAGACGATGGCTGTGCTCATGGCGACCGGGCACGCGGTTCAGGTTCCCCACGGGCTCCTCGACTCGGTGCGAACGTTGACGGCGAACATCGCGGCCGAGCTCGGTGAGGCCCCGGCCGGGTCCGATCACTACCGTGTGCTGTTCCTCACCGGCGTCCAGTTGTTCGCGATCACCTTCGCGGTCAATCTCGCGGCGGATCTGGCCATCCGCGGCGTCAGGAAGAAGTAGGCAGCCATGGCGTCTTCCCGGCCACCGGACGCGATGGCGCAGCCTGGCATTCCGCTCCCCTTTGCGCAAACGGCGTTCGGCCGGCGCAAGCTCCGGCACGAATTCGCGGCGCGGGCGCTGTTCCTGGCGATGACCTTGTTCATGGTGGTGCCTCTCGTGGCCATCCTCGCGCACCTGGTGATTGAGGCGTGGCCGGCCCTCAGCCTGGAGTTCCTGCTCGACGTGCCCCGAAACCGGATGACCGAAGGGGGCATCTGGCCGGCGTTCGTTGGGACGATCTACTTGGTGGTCATCTCGCTGGCGGTGGCTGCTCCCATCGGCGTGCTGGCGGCCGTCTACCTGAACGAGTACGCCAAGGACACGTGGTTCAACCGGATCATCAACCTGGCGGTGATCAATCTGGCAGGGGTGCCCAGCATCGTGCACGCGCTCTTCGGCCTCGGGGCCTTCGTGTACGCGGCGAAGCTCGGGTTCTCGGTGATGGCCGCCTCGCTGACGCTGGCCATCATGACGCTGCCGGTCATCATTGCCAGCACACGCGAGGCGCTCGCGGCGGTGCCGATGTCGTTCCGCGAGGCCTGCTGGAATGTCGGCGCGTCCCGCTGGCAGACCATCCGCAGCATCGTGCTGCCGAACTCGATCAGCGGCATCCTGACGGGTGTCATCCTGCAGGTCAGCCGTGCGGCGGGAGAGACGGCGCCGATCATGTTCACCGGTGCCGTGCTCTACAAGGCCGTCGAGCGGGGCAGCCTGCTGCCGTACTACCTCGACGATCAGTCCATGGCGTTGTCGATGCATCTGTACGTCCTGACGACCCAGGTCCCCAACGTGCCGGAGGCCGTTCCGTACGCCACCGCGGTCGTGTTGCTCGGCTCCGTGCTGCTCGTGAACGGCCTGGCGATCGGGCTGCGAATCTGGGTGCGCAACCGGAAGCGGTGGTGAGCAGCCCGATGGTCGAGTCCACGCGCGCGAAGATCGAGGTCGAGGATCTCCGGCTCTCGTACGGCCGGCGCGAGGTCATTCACGGCGTGTCGTTCGACGTGCGGGCGAACGAGATTCTGGGTGTCATCGGTCCCTCACAATCCGGGAAGACCTCGTTGCTGCGGTGCCTGAATCGCACCGTGGACTTCGTCAGCGACGCCTACGTGTCGGGCACCATCCGCGTCGATGGTGAAGACGTGCGGAGAGTCAGGGACGTGTTCGACCTGCGGCGCCGCATCGGCATGGTTGCGCCGCTGCCGGTCGGGCTGCCGATGAGCATCTACGACAACGTCGCGTTCGCGCCGCGCTGCGCCGGCGTGACCGGGCGAAGCGACCTGGACGGCATCGTCGAGCGCTGCCTGAGGCAGGCGGCGCTATGGGACGAGGTCAAGGACCGGCTCGACTCGCTGGGTACTAAGCTCTCGGGAGGCCAGCAGCAGCGCCTGACCATCGCCCGCGCCCTCTCTCATCAGCCGGAGATCCTCTGTCTGGACGAGTTCTCGATTGCCATCGACCCCGTGACGACGATGAGAATCGAGGACGTGCTGAAGGAACTGAAGCGGGAGGTCACGATCATCCTGGTGACCAACCTCACGCAGCAGGCACGCCGGCTGGCCGATCGCACCATGTTCATGATGGCAGGCGAGCTGGTGGAGATCGGGCCGAGCGAGGTCGTCTTCTCCGACTCGCCGGCCAGACGCCCGACCTACGACTACGTGCACGGGTTGTTCGGATGAGCGCGCCTGTGGCTTCCCCTCTCGCAATCCAGACCAGGGGCCTCAACCTGTGGTACGGGACGTTCCAGGCGCTCATCGACGTCGATGTCGACATCTGCCACGGCCTCATCACCTCGCTCATCGGGCCGAGCGGCTGTGGCAAGACCACGCTGCTGCGCTGCTTCAACCGGGTGAACGAGCGCTACGGCGACGTCAGGACGACGGGCGAGATTCAGGTGCTGGGGCGGAACATCTACCTGCCTGACGTGTCGCTCGTCGAACTGCGCCGGTCGGTCGGGATGGTGTTCCAGCGGCCGAATCCGCTGCCCCTCTCGGTGTACGACAACGTCGTGTTCGGGTTGCGCCTGCACACCCCGGCGGGCGAGCTGAGCCGCACGACACTCGACGAATCGGTCGAACGGGCGTTGACGGAAACGGGCCTCTGGAAGGATCTCAAGGACCGCCTCCGGATGAAGGCGACGGACCTGCAGCTCGAGCAGCAGCAGAAGCTGTGCATCGCCCGGCTGCTCCCGCTGAAACCGGACCTGATCCTGATGGACGAGCCCTGCTCGGCTCTCGACGTGGAGGGCACCCGGGCGATCGAGGAACTGATGTTCCAGCTCCGGGGCCGCTACACCATCGTGATCGTCACACACAGCATGGCGCAGGCCCGTCGCGTGAGCGACGAATGCACCTTCATGCTGCTCGGGGAGCTCGTCGAGCACCGCCGCACCGAGGACCTGTTCCTGGTTCCGAAGGACCGCCGTACGGCGGAGTACATCGAGGGGAGGTACGGATAGGCGTCAGGCGACTGGCGACGGGCGACGGCGCCAATTCGCAATCCGCAATCCGCAATTGGGAGCGTACAATGGATGGATGGTGCGTTCCCTGTTGACCGTGGTCGTGGGCATTCTCGTCGGCCTGCTGATTGTCTGGATCGTGATGAGCCAGGTTCCACCGGAGAGGGAACCGGTCGAGCGGTTCCGAATGCCCGGAACCCCAGTGGAACGCTAGGCGACGAAGTCCTTCGATGCGCAAGTATGGCAACGTACTTGCAGCCCGGGTTCGGTACGTGGCACGCGCCTCGCGGGGCCGAGGCCCGGCAGGGTGAAGTCGAGCCGGACCCGGCTGCGAGCCGCTCCCCCGCGGTAGGACGCGCTCGCTTGTTCTGAGTGGGATTGGGGCTCGAACGCGTCGGCGAACGAAACCGATTCCCGGCGGTATCGAGCCGGGATGGCGCACAGCACGTCGTGTTGCCGGCCGGGGTGGCGAAACTGGCAGACGCACGGGACTTAAAATCCCGGGGATCGCAAGGTCCGTGAGAGTTCGATCCTCTCCCCCGGCACCAGCATCCGCTCGACCTCAGCTTGCCTGACCTCCGGTCACGCTACGGCTCGGCAGGCTCATGACCTGGCGAAGGCCGTCGCGCCGTCTCTGAGCCTCAGGCAGGTCGCGTCGCCGGGCGGCTCGCGAACCGCTTTCGTCCCGACAGCACCTTGTCCGCGTCAGGCACCGGCTCCCGCGTATTGCGCCGAACACGGCTTGTGGCCTGCTGCGTGCGCGACAGCACCTGTCGCCAGGGCGTAGTAGCCCACGACTTGCCCGCCACTGGTGACGACGTAAGTGCGTGAAGCGTCGCTTCCCTCGTTCGCCAAGGCTCGCTTCTTCAGCCAGTCGCCGAGGATCGGCACGCCGTGGCTTCGCGGATTCTTGCGGTGATGCCTTGACATCATATTGAGTGATGGTATGATGTCTTCGTGAGAACAACGCTGGTCCTCCACGACGATGTGATCGAGCGGGCGCGAGCCGTCGCGGCAAAGCTGCGAAAGCCGTTCAAGACGGTCGTCAACGACGCGCTGCGCGCCGGCCTCGACCTCGTGGAGCGACCCGCACGGCAGCGTCCTTACACGACCAGACCGTCTCCGCTGGGACTTCGGCCCGGTCGCCAGCTCGACAATATCCAGGAGCTCCTGGCTCAGATCGAGGGCGAGGACTTCCGGTGATCCTGGTCGATGCCAACATCCTCCTGTACGCAGAGGACTCGTTGAGTCCCCGCCACCGAGACGCCCAAGTCTGGTGGGATCACCAACTGTCTGGAACCGATCCGGTCTGCCTGTGCTGGACGGTGGTGTCGGCGTTCATCCGCGTCAGTACGAATCCACGGGCGTTCGAGCGGCCCCTCTCGCTCGGACAATCGCTGGCCCGCGTGCGCAGCTGGCTCGAACAACCGTGTGTCAAGATCATTCAGCCAACCGAGCGGCATTGGGCGGTGTTCGAGCGGATGCTGACGGACGGCCAGGCGATTGCCAATCTCGTGACCGATGCGCACCTGGCAGCGTTGGCCATCGAGCACGGCTGCGAGCTGAACTCCACCGACAGCGACTTCGCCCGGTTCCCCACGCTCAGATGGAAGAACCCCTTGTCGTCGTGAGCCGATTGTCGCCTGGGTCCCCCTCACTTCCAGCGTCCTGCCACCCACACGTAGCCGCGGGATGTGCGGTCCCAGTGGCCGGGAACCCAGACTGAGCTGTGCCGTGGTGGCTTCGTCCAGTGGCCAGGCACCCACACGTAGCGGTTGCGCTCCCAGCGGTGGTAACCGGCGATCCACACGTGACCGGGACCGGGAGCGACGCCCCGCGCCTCGACGATGGGTGGTGGAGGTGCCGTTCGGACATAGACCGCGCCACTTGCACCCATGGTTGCGCAGCCGCCGAGCGCGGCGGCGAGCAGCAACGCCACACACAAGCTGCCGAGAACACTGCCAGTCTGCCGCATGAGCCAACTCCTCTCGTTGTCCTCGAGCGATCGACGGCACCCGCAGTGACGCGCAGCCGAAACCCTGCGGCGCTGCGAGGGCGCTGAAGCCGCCATCTTCTCGACGTCCTGTAGAGTTGGACAGGTGGAAGGGCCTAAAGGTTGAACGGCCCGCGTGAGCGCCGCCCAGGAGGACGCGGTGAGAGGGGAATTCACGCTGGTGATCGAACTCACCTGTGCGCCCGACTCAGCTACCTCCCGCTCGTCCCGATCGTCGTCTTCGCCCAGTCCCATCCCTCCAGGCCGCGGGTGTTGACGGCCTTCACGGCAACCTCGGTCCCGGTGCCCACGTTCTTCAACGACACGCGAGGCTCCGTGACGACGACACGGGCCTTCGCCTGGGCCGGTGGCAGCCCGTAGATCACGACGTAGCGGACCACGTCCTTCTCGGGTGACGCTGCCCAGGTGAGTTCGGCCGTCGTGCCCTTGAAGCGGGCGACGCGGAGGTCCTTCAAGCGCGACGGGCTCGAGGCCAGCAGCATGATGCTGGCCACGGTCGCCTTGCCCGTCTCAGCAATCAGCCGGTGATTCACGTGACCCAGGATGTCCGTGGGCTGATGGTAGTGCGGGCTGCCCAGAACCGGATAGGACCCAATCCCTCCCACGATGTCGCCATACGCCTCGTAGTAGGCGGCAGCGTCGGTGGCCTTGTAGTAGAGCGCGTCGTAGGTGATCAGCTTCGAAAACCGCATCGCCGCAGCGTGCTGCACGTCGCGGATGCCCGCATTCGAGTAGCGGATCGTGTTATCGAGACGCTGGTCGTTGGCCCACCCGATCATGTCGTTGTTGAGAGCGCCGGCAAGTTGCCACTTGGCCTCGACGGCCCTTCGCACGAACTCGCGGCTGCCGAGCAGGCCAGCCTCCTCTCCGGTGAAGGATGCGAAGATGACGCTGGCCGGGAGGGGTGTGTCTGCGAGCACGCGCGCCGCCTCGACGAGCGCCACCGTCCCGGACGTGTTGTCGTCCGCGCCCGGGCTCGCCGTGTTCGAGTCGTAGTGGCTGCTGACGACGTAGACGACATCCGGACTCGTCGTGCCCTTCAGCGTGGCGAGGACGTTGGCGGTCTTCCCGCCAAGGGCCTGACGCGGCTCGAACCACTGGTACTCGGGCTGGTACCCGAAGGATCGATAGAGATTGAAGAGGTACTCCCCGGCCCTCCGGTTCCCCGGCCGCGACACGTGCTTCGAGTCGAAGTCGAAGAGTGCCTTCTCGTAGGCATAGATGCGGTCCACGGACACGCGGCCAGCAACTCGCGACACCTCGGGTTCGATGGGCGCGAACATCCTTCGCGCCGACTCCCGCATGGCGAGTTCCGACGCGAGGCAGGCCTCGAGGCGGGCCAGAAGGCGTTCGCGGGTGATCCGCGTATCGAGACGCACCAGGTACACCCCGCGCTCGGGTGACACGGTGTCGCCGTCGCGCTCGGCGCTGATGAGCAGCTTCGTGCCGTCGGCGCTCGGCACCCACGCGTACTCAGGCGCGATCGTGCGCACGGTGTTGTTGTGGAACACGCGGGTCTGCCTGAGCGCGGGCAGGTCGTAGAGATACGACCGGCGGTGCCGCGGCTCGCCCATCACCGCCAACAGGCGGTCCGAGGTCAGGAAGACCGGCTGGACGTCGTGCTGAATCTCGCGCGTGATGCGCGTCTCGTTCTTGGCGTCGGCGTCGATGACGAAGACCTCCCAGTCGTTCTGGACCATCAGCTGGAAGGCCACCCGGCGATTGTCCGGGGCCAGGGCCGGGGCGGCCATCCGCCCTGTCGCCTTTCTCACGACGGACGGTTCGCCGCCGACAGGTCTCACCATGACCGATGTGTCGGTTCCCGTGCGGACGAGATACGTGACGGTTGTGCCGTCAGCCGACAATGCCGGTTCGGCGCCCTCGAACGTCGTGCCGGTCCCCGTCTCGAGGCTGACGAGGCCGTACCGCCCGCTGCCCCCGCCTCGTCCACTTCCAGGCCGTCGTCCACCAAGAGCGGCCCCCGGTTCCGGCCTGGCGAAGGGGTTGACTGCCGTTTCGGTGTAGAGCAACGTGCGGGCCATGCGATCGAAGAGCGGGGCGACCTTGAACCCCGGCGCCGTCGTGACCGGGGCGGGTGCGGCGCCAGGAGCATCGATCGCGTACACGTCGCTGCGCGTCGGATCGTCGTCGCGTGCCCCGAGGAAGTAGAGACGCGTGCCCGGGCCGTGGAAGACGGCCGATTTCAAGAGGCCACGCGTTGGCCATGCCGTATCCTGGCCGGACACCAGATCCCGGACGACGATCGTGGACGCCGCGAACTGGAGCCAGTCGAGCTGCCGTTGGTGGAACGTACGCTCGGGGCCCGGCGGCGCGACCCCCATCGCCGCCTGCGTCTTGGCGATGTCGTCACTCGTGCCGGGGCGCAGGTACGCCACCCGGTTCCCGGACGGAGAGAACGAGGCGCCGCTGCCCGGGAGTTCGGCGACGAGCCGGAGCGGGCCGCCGGTGTCGACGATGCGGGTGACGGGACCGGCGGACGTGTCGGTCTCGTACGCGGCGAATCGGCCGTTCGGGCTGAACCGGGGCGCGCGACCGTCCGCCGTGAGTTCCTCGGTCACGAACAGCTCGCCTGTCTGCAACGCGATCGCGTCGATGTCATCCTGCCCCGGAGTGTCTTTCACGAGGGCGATGTAGGAGTGCAGGGCCGTGACATAGTCGCCCTGGGCCCAGGCGACATCGGCTGCGGCCCGATCCCGGGGAGGGGGCGCGGGCTGGCCGGTGTGGACGATCGCGCCCGGCGCGAGGACTGCTGCGAGGGCGTACGGGAGGAGATGGAGGGTTCGGCTCATGGCGGCCGGAGGATAGCACAGCGCGGCGATTCTGCTGTAGATTGGTCGAACCTTCGCTGCCGACGCCCGCGCGGCGGGTGGTGGGAACAAAGAGGGGGGACCATGCGTATTGCCCGGCTGCTGGTGGTGACACTGCTGCTCGGTTCAGGGGCGGCAGCCCAGACGCCCCGCCCCGACTACCCGACGACGCCCGTGCCGTTCACCGACGTGACCTTCGCGGACACGTTCTGGGCACCCCGGCTCGAGACGGTCCGCACGGTGACATTGAGGGCCACCTTCAAGCAGAGCGAGGAGACCGGACGCATCAGGAACTTCGAGATCGCCGGGGGGACGGCCGAGGGGGCGTTCTGTACCCGGTATTCCTTCGACGACTCCGATGTCTTCAAGATCATCGAAGGGGCCGGCTACGCGCTGGCCACGAAGAAGGACCCGGACCTCGAGCAGTACGTCGACGGTCTCGTCGCCAAGATCGCAAGAGCCCAGGAGACTGACGGATACCTGTTCACGGCCCGGACCATCTCGCCGGCGAACCCGATTGCGATGGCCGGCAAGGAACGGTGGGTCAATCTGCAGCACAGTCATGAGCTGTACAACCTGGGCCACCTCTACGAGGCGGCCGTTGCCTACTACCAGGGCACCGGCAAGCGCACGCTCCTCGATGTGGCGCTCAAGAGCGCCGATCTGATCGTCCGGGAGTTCGGCCCGTCGAAGCGTCGCGCCGTGCCAGGACACCAGGAGATCGAGATCGGCCTCGTGAAGCTCTTCAGGGTCACCGGGGGCCGGAAGTACCTCGACCAGGCGTTCTTCTTCCTCGACCAGCGCGGCCGCGCCGACCGCGGGGCGCTCTACGGGGAGTACGCCCAGGATCACAAACCGGTGGCGGAACAGACCGAGGCGGTCGGTCACTCCGTCCGCGCCGCCTACATGTACTCGGCCATGGCCGATGTCGGCGTCCTCACTGGCAACCAGGCCTACCTTTCCGCGCTGGACAGGCTCTGGGACAATGTCGTGAGCAGGAAGCTCTACCTGACCGGCGGGATCGGGGCGACCGGGGCCTGGGAAGGATTCGGTCCCGACTACGATCTGCCGAACTCGGCCTACGCGGAGACCTGCGCGTCGATTGCGAATGCCTTGTGGAACCATCGCATGTTCCTGCTCGAGCAGGACGCGCGCTACATGGACGTCTACGAGCGGGCCGTCTACAACGCGATGCTGTCGGGCCTTTCGCTCTCCGGCGACCGCTTCTTCTACCCGAACCCGCTTCTGTCCGTCGGGCAGCATCAGCGTAGCCCCTGGTTCCCGTGCGCGTGCTGCCCGAGCAACCTGCCCCGCTTCCTGCTGTCGATGCCTGGGCATGCCTACGCCGTCGCCGGTGATCGGATCTTCGTCAATCTCTTCGTGGCCGGCCGCGCGCGTGCCAACGTGGCGGGCCGGGAGATCACCATCGAGCAGCAGACACGCTACCCCTGGGACGGCGACATACGGCTACGCATGGCGTCGGCCGGCCCGGGGACCTTTGCACTCCTGATTCGGATTCCCGGCTGGGCCCGGCACCAACCGGTCCCCGGGGATCTGTATCGCGAGCTGGTGCCTGCGGGGAACGTTCCCGTCATCCGAGTCAATGGGGTTGTGGCGGAGTGGACGTCCGAACGTGGCTACGCCGTGCTGCGCCGAGAGTGGAGCCAGGGCGACGAGGTGCAGCTGAGCCTGCCCATGCCGGTCCGCCGTGTCGTCTCGCATCCTGCGGTGAAGGCCAATGCCGGGCGCGTCGCCATCGAACGAGGCCCGCTGGTCTATGCGGCGGAGTGGCCCGACAATGGCGGGCACGTCCTCAATCTCGTGCTCGACGACAAGGCGCCGCTCATCACCCGGGACCGGCCGGACCTCTTCGACGGCGTCGTGGTTGTGACCGGACCGGCTACCGCGTACCGGACGGGGGATGGCAAGGCCACTCCGGCGCCGTCCTTGCTGACGCTGATCCCCTACTACGCATGGGCGCACCGCGGACCCGGGGAAATGCAGGTGTGGATGGCGCGCGACTTTTCCGCCGGCATCCAGGAGTGGAAGGTCAGGTAGCCCGATGCGGCGCATACTGCTCGAGATCTGCTGTGGATCGATCGACGATGCCATCGAAGCAGCGGCAGGGGGCGCCGGCCGTGTCGAGCTGTGCTCGGCGCTGTTCTTGGGCGGGTTGACGCCCTCGATGGGGGCGCTGGTCGAGGCAAAGCGGCGGCTGGGGATCCCGATCATGTTCATGATCAGGCCGCGTGCCGCGGGATTCTGCTACTCGGCGTCCGAGTTCGCGGCCATGGAGCGGGATGCCGAAATCGCCGTTGCCAGCGGCGCCGATGGCCTCGTCTTCGGCGTGTTGACCGCGAACGGGCGGATCGACACCAGACGCACTAAGCAACTGCGGCGACTGGCCGGGGAGCGGGAGACGGTCTTCCACCGGGCGTTCGATGTGACCCCGGACCCGTTCCAGGCACTCGATGAGTTGGTGGACCTGGGCATCACCCGCGTCCTCACTAGCGGCCAGGCTCCGGTGGTGGCCGAAGGGGTGGAGACGATCGCCCGGCTCATGGCACATGCCGGCGATCGCATTCAGGTGATGCCGGGCGGCGGTATCCGGCCGCACGAACTTGCCGGAGTCGTCCGCGCGACGGGGTGCCGGCAGGTCCACGTTGCCGCCTGGACGCGGCGGCGGGACCCCTCGACGCGGCACCGCCCCGCCCTAACGTTTGGCGGGGCGCTCTACCCGCCTGAAGATCTCTACGATCTGACGGATAGACGGGTGGTGACGGAACTGGCGGGGGAGGCACGGCGTCGAAGGGGGAAGACAGAAGACAGAAGACAGCGGGCAGAATAGGTTGAGTCGCGCCGGGCGCGAGAGCGGATCCTGAGCCTGGTCGAGGAGCCGAGCGCGCCAAGACGAATGGGATAGGCATATGCCCACAGGAAAAGTCTGTCACTACAGCGAGGTTCCCGCACAGACGGTCGGAGACGAGGCGCCGGGCACCTCGCTGCGATGGCTGATCGACGACACACACGATGGCGCGCCGGTCTACGCGCTACGGATGGTCGAGATTGCGCCTGGCGGTCACTCGCCGCACCACACCCATCCCTACGAGCACGAGAACTTCGTGGTGGAAGGGCAGGGCCGCGTCCTCATGGACGGCGTGTGGCACGACTTGAGGCCGGGTGATGTCGTCTTCGTGCCATCTGGCGCCGTGCACACCTACGAGAACGCCGGGCGAAGCACGTTCAAGTTCCTCTGTGGGATCCCGGTGGAGAAGCTCCGGAAGCCTGCCGGGGCCTGATCGCCGGCCGGTCCGGGCGTCCCGCCCGCTGGACTTTCAGTTTGGCGGCGCCTTCGCTACTATGGCTGGTGGTCGGCGGTGTGACCTCAGGTGCGATCCCTCTCAGCGGCCGCGAGCGGCCTTCGTGTTCCCCCGGGGAGTCCGATCCGCCAAGGTTCGTTCTCATCATCGAAAGGTACGGTCATGCGTAGAGTGCTGTGGAGTGCAGTCGTTGGCCTGATGCTGGCCACGGGGGCCGCGTCGGCTCAGGACTGGCAGGGCAAGAGCAAGATGAGCGGAAAGGTCGCCGATGAGGCCGGCAAGGCCATCGAAGGCGTCACGGTGAAGCTGGTTCACGCGGCCGCCAACACGGGACCGGAGTTCACGACCGACAGGAAGGGCGCCTGGAAGGCGGAAAAGCTGACCCCGGGACTGTGGCTGGTCGAGTTCCACCACGACAGCTTCGATCCGCGCCAGATCCAGGTCGAGATCGGCGAGAAGATGAAGGAGCCGAAGCTCGAGGTCAAACTGACGAAGCTCGGGACGGACTGGGGCTTCGCGGAGCGGCTGGCGATGACACAGGCGCAGCCACTGCTCGCGGCTCAGAAGAACGCAGAGGCCCGGGTCATCTTCGAGAAGCTGCTGGCGACATATCCCACGGCGCACCATGTGCACAAGTACCTGGCGCACACCTACAACGCGGAGAAGAACGAGGCCAAGGCGGTCGAGCAACTCGAACTCTACCTGGCTGGTGTGCCGTCGGACGTTCAGATTCTCACGCTCCTTGGCAGCATGTACACCCAGGTGAACCGTGAACCCGAGGCCTGGAAGATCTTCTCCACGCTCGATCTCGCCAAGGTCCAGGACGTGACGGAGCTGCAGGATCCGGCCTTCAACCTGCTGCGCCAGAAGAAGCCCGTTGATGCCGTGAAGTACCTCGACCTGGCCATCCAGCGTTTCCCCGAAGATGCACCGACCTACTACTACCGCGGATTCGCGCAGTGGCAGGCAGGCTCGATGGCGGCCGAAGCGCAGAAGGCAGACGAGGCCAAGGCGCTCATCGAAAAGGCGTCGGCCGACCTCCAGAAGTGTATCGAGCTGGCGCCCACGAGTGACCCGGCGGGCAAGGCCAAGCAGATCCTCGCCCAGATCGAGAAGAAGTAGCGGGAGTGGTGTACCGGAATCTGATCGACGGCCAGTGGGTGGAGGGGAACGACCGGTTTGCGAACCGCGATCCCGCCGACGCCCGCGAGGTCATCGGCTACTTCGTCCAGGGCTCTGCGGGCGATGTACGGGCCGCGGTCGAGGCCGCGGCCCGTGCCTTTTCCGGCTGGGCGTCGATGCCGGCACCGGCCAGAGGCGCGTTCCTCTTCAGGGCTGCCGAGTGGCTCGATGCGCGCGCAGAACAGCTCGCCGAGGAGATGACACGCGAGGAAGGCAAGACGCTGGCGGAGTCCCGAGGCGAGGTGAGGCGCGCCATCAACATCTTCCGGTACTTCGGTGGAGAAGGCGTGCGGCTGCCGGGCCTCCTCGCGCCGTCCGAACGTGACCGGGTGTTCACCTTTGCCGTCCGCAAGCCGCTGGGCGTCGTCGGCTTGATCACACCCTGGAACTTCCCCAGCGCCATCCCGGCGTGGAAGATCGCGCCGGCCCTCGTTGCCGGCAACACCGTGGTGCTCAAGCCGGCCTCGGCCGCCCCGCTGAGCAGCTGGCGCATCGTGGAGGCACTGGCCCAAGCGGGCCTGCCCGCCGGGGTCATCAACTATGTGGCGGGCCCTGGCAGCCTTCTGGGAACGGCGCTGGTCAACGACGCCGAGCTGAAGGCGGTGTCGTTTACGGGGTCCTGTGCGGTTGGCGCGCAGCTCTACGATCAGGCCACGCGACGCCGCCTGCGCGTGCAGCTCGAAATGGGCGGCAAGAACCCCACCGTTGTGCTGGCCGATGCGGACCTCGACCGCGCCGTCGAGCACACCGTCAACGGCGCCTTCGCGTCGACCGGCCAGAAGTGCACCGCCACGAGCCGGGTGATTGTCGAGGACGCGGTCTACGAGCACTTCCTGAGCCGGCTCGTCGAACGGACGCGAGCGCTGAAAGTCGGGTCCGGACTGGACCCGGAGACCGATGTCGGCCCCGCCGTCGACGCCGCTCAACTCGACGCGGTCTTGCGTTACATCGAATCGGGGCGCGAGGCTGGTGCCGCGCTATTGACTGGCGGGCATCGGCTGGCTCATGGCCCGTACCGGCATGGCTACTTCGTCGAGCCGACCGTGTTCGCCGACGTCGCCGAAGACATGTGCATCGCCCGCGAGGAGATCTTCGGTCCCGTCCTCGCAGTGTTCCGCGCACGCGACTTCGACGATGCCATGCGGCTGGCGAACGGAGTGGCCTTCGGGCTGTCGGCATCCGTGCAGACCAGGGACGTGTCGCGGGTATTCGAGTTCGTCAGCCGGATCGAAGCGGGGCTCGTCACGGTGAATCTCCCGAGCGCAGGCGTGGAGTACCAGTTGCCGTTTGGCGGCACGAAGGAGTCGAGTTTCGGCCCCAAGGAGCAGGGCCCGAGCGCGCTGGACTTCTACACGGACTGGAAGACGGTCTACATTCGGTACTGACGTCTGTCGGGAGTCGGGATTCGGGATTCGGGATTCGGGTTGAATGAAGGGAGCCGTGATGGAACGCGTCGGATTCATCGGCCTTGGACTGATGGGCAAGCCCATGGCCTTGAACCTCCTCAAGAAGGGATTCCCGCTGGTCGTGCACAGCCGCAGCCAGGCCCCCGTCGATGCCCTGGTGGCCGCAGGGGCGCAGTCCGCGCCATCGCCTGCCGCCGTGGCCTCGTGCGCGGAGGTCGTCATCACCATCGTCCCCGACACCCCGGATGTGGAGCAGGTGGTGGCGGGCCCGAACGGCATCTTCGAGACGATCTCGGCGGGGAACGTGATTGTGGACATGAGCACCATTGCGCCTGCGTCGGCCCGGACGTTGGCCGAGCGGGCGGCCGCGCGCGGGGTGCAGATGCTGGACGCCCCGGTCAGCGGAGGCGAGATCGGGGCCATCAACGGGACGCTGTCAATCATGGTCGGTGGTGATGCGGCGACGCTCGATCGCGTTCGCCCCATCCTGAATGCGATGGGCAACCCCGAGCGGGTCGTCCACATCGGGCCGGCTGGGTCAGGACAGGTCTGCAAGGCCTGCAACCAGATCTGCATTGGAGGGGCGCTGGCCTCGGTTGGCGAGGCCTTCGCGATGGCGCGCAAGGCCGGCATCGACCCGGCGAAGGTCCGTGAGGCGCTGCTCGGCGGGTTCGCGGCCAGCCGGGTGCTCGAGGTGCACGGCGAACGCATCCTGAAAGAGAACTACGTGCCAGGGTTCAAGACGAAGCTCTACCACAAGGACTTCGGCATCGTCATGCAGACGGCGCACGAGCTGGCCGTGGCCGCGCCAGTGAGCGCCGTGGTGCAGCAGTATGTCAGCGCGCTGATGGCCGCCGGCGGCGCCGACGACGACTACTCGGCGCTGGCGAAGGCGGTCTTCAGCGCGTCCGGGCTTGCCTGACGCGTTTGCCATGACCTACAACTTCGATCCCGACCGCTGGTTCGAGAACCAGCGCCGGCTCCTGGATGGCCGGCTGGCGCGCGGGGAACTGGACGAGGCGGCTCACCAAGCAGAGATGGACGCCCTCGAGGAACGGTACGAGCGGCTGCTGGCGCGCCTGGACCGGGACTTCGAGTTGGAGGATCGCGAGAAGACATAACGCGTGCGCCGACGGCCCATGTTTTGCTTCTTCCGTCTTCCAGACAGCGGGGGTGTCGGATTTCCGGGAGGGCCCGATCCTCCAGTCTGCCACGCGGGTCCCCTCGAACGCGGCTGGTTGCCCCCGTCCCCTGACGTTGCTGTTCAGCTATGGCCGACCTGTCCACGCCACCGTTGGTTTTCGATGTTCTTTCGGCCCCGATCACCGTGCTGGTCGGCCACTTCGGCGCCGGGAAGACGGAGATCGCGGTCAACCTGGCTCTCGGCTGGCGGGAGCGGGGCGAGGCGGTGTCGATCGTCGATCTGGATCTGGTCAAACCGTATTTCCGAACACGTCTGTTGCGCGAGGAGTTCGCGGCGCGTGGGATCGACCTGGTCGTGCCGCCGGACGACCGGTTGTACGCAGACCTCCCGATCCTCGTGCCGGAAGTCCGAGGTGCGGTGGGGCGGGCGGCCGCCGGCGGCCGGCGCGTGATCATGGACGTGGGCGGAGCGGATGTTGGAGCGAGGGTCCTCGGGGCGGTCGGAGGCCTGACCGATTCACGGCTGGCGGATGTCCTGTTCATCGTCAACGGCAACCGCCCGTTTGCCGAGACCGCCGCCGACGTGATCCGCGTGGTGCGGGAGGTCGAAGCTGCATCCAGGCTGAGCGTCACGGGTCTGGTGGCGAACACTCATCTGATGGACGAAACTACGCCCGCCGTCGTCGAAGCCGGCCTGGCCTTGGCCGAGGAGGTGGGTGCCGAGCTTGGCGTTCCTGTCCGGTTCTGGGTTGCCCTCGACCGGCTGGTCGGCGACGCCGACGCCTCTCCGGACGGCCGGGGGCTGCCCGTGCTGGCTGTGAAGCGAAGAATCACCCCACCGCTCGAGTGGCGCGCGCGCGGCGCGCATCGCCGGACGGCCGTCGTTTGATCAAAGGAGCTGTTGTGCCGACCCCGATCTTCGAGGTGGACCGCTGCAAGGGATGCGAGTTGTGTGTGTTTGCCTGTCCCGAGCGGGTGCTCGAGATGTCCACCGACATCAACGCGAAGGGGTACTTCTACCCGACGATCGTCAATGACGACTGCAACGGATGCCGGTATTGCCTCCTCGTGTGTCCGGACACCGCCGTCCAAGTCGAGAACAAGGGCAAGACCACCGCGCGTACGGTCGGACTCACCGAACGGCCGACCACGTACTGTCCGGGATGTACGCACGGGGTGATTCACCGCCTGGTCGGGGAAGTGCTCACCGAACTCGGCGTGCGGGAACAGACCGTCGGCATCGCGCCGGTCGGCTGCTCGGTGCTGGCGTACGAGTTCTTCAACTGCGACATGCAACAGGCGTCGCACGGCCGGGCGACGGCCGTGGCGACAGGCATCAAGCGCGGCCGCCCCGACCTGGTGGTCTTCACCTACCAGGGAGACGGCGACCTGGCGTCGATCGGCATGGCGGAGACTGTCCACGCGGCAAACCGCGGCGAGAAGATCACGGTCGTGTTCGTGAACAATGCCATCTACGGTATGACCGGCGGGCAGATGGCGCCGACAACGCTGCCGGGGCAGATCGCCACGACGTGCCCGACGGGACGGGACGTGTCGCTGGCTGGTTATCCCATCCGCGTCGTCGAGCTGCTGTCGACACTCAGGACGCCCGCGTACCTGGCGCGCGTGGCCGTTCACGAGCCGAAGCACATCATGGCCGCCAAGAAGGCGCTGCGCAAAGCCTTCAAGTTCCAGATCGACAAGACCTGCTTCTCGCTGGTCGAGGTCGTGTCCACCTGCCCCACCGGATGGGGCCTGCAGCCGCACGACGCCTGCCGCTGGCTCGAGGAGCACATGATTCCCTACTACCCGCTTGGCGAGACGAAGACACCGGAGACGGCGCACTGACGCGGCCCGGAGGGCTGACATGTACAGCGAGATCATCATGGCAGGTTTCGGCGGCCAGGGCGTGCTCCTGATCGGCAAACTGCTGGCGTACGCCGGGATGAAGTCGGGCATGGAGGTGACATGGATGCCGGCGTACGGCCCCGAGATGCGGGGCGGCACGTGCAACTGCACGGTCGTGCTGTCGGACCGCCCGGTCGGATCGCCGGTGTCGCGCACCCCGCACGGCGCCATCGTGCTCAACCTCCAGTCGATCGACAAGTTCGAGGCGACGGTGCGCCCCGGAGGAGTGCTCGTCGTCAATACGAGCCTGATCAACCGTGAGCCGCGCAGAGGCGACATCAGGAACGTGCTCGTGCCCGCCAACCAGATCGCCCTCGAGGCGGGCGGGACGAAGGCCGCGAACATGGTGGCGCTGGGGGCGTTTCTCGGGGTCACGGGTCTCGTCGGCCTCCAACCCGTCAAGGACGTACTGGCCGAAACCTTCGCAGGCCGCCAGAAGATCGTGCAGCTGAATCACGTGTGCCTCGACAAGGGCTTCGAGATTGGCCAGTCGCAGTCGGCCCTGGCCGGCGCGCGGTAGGGCAGGAGCAGGTGATGGCGAAGAAGCTGTTGAAAGGCTGCGAGGCGATCGGCGAGGCGGCCGTCCAGGCGGGGTGCCGGCTGTTCTTCGGCTACCCGATCACGCCTCAGAACGAGATTCCCGAGTACATGTCCGGTCGGCTGCCGCAGGTCGCAGGCACGTTCGTCCAGGCGGAGAGCGAAGTCGCGGCATCGAACATGCTGTATGGCGCCGCCGGGGCCGGGTGCCGGTGCATCACTTCGTCGTCCAGTCCGGGAATCTCGCTGATGATGGAAGGCTTGTCGTACATCGCCGCGTCGGAGCTGCCCGTCGTGGTGGTGAACATCATGCGCGCGGGCCCGGGCCTCGGCGGAATCCTGCCTTCCCAGGGGGACTACCTGCAAGCCACGAAGGGCGGCGGGCACGGTGACTACCGCCTGCTCGTCCTGGCGCCTTCGACCGTGCAGGAGGCTGCGGATCTGACGATGGAGGCGTTCGACCTGGCGGACAAGTACCGGAATCCCGTGATGGTCCTGGCCGACGGGCTCATCGGCCAGATGATGGAACCAGTCGAATTCAAGAGGCACATCGAGCCCGAGGATCTGCCGGCGAAGCCGTGGGCGACGACTGGCGCCCGCCATCGCCCACCCAACATCATCAACTCGCTGTACCTCAACGCCGAGGAACTTGAGCAGCACAACCTGGACCTGGCGGCGAAATACCGGCGGATGCAGACCGAGGTCCGACACGGCACCTACCAGGCGGACGGCGATCTGGACGTGCTCATCGTCGCCTATGGATCCGTGGCGCGCATCGCACGGTCCTCCATCGATGTGCTGCGGGCCAAGGGCATCCGCGTTGGACTGTTCCGGCCCGTCACGCTCTACCCGTATCCGGCGGAGGCGCTCGTCGAGGCCGCGCTGCGGGCCAGCCGCGTGCTGGTGGCGGAGCTCTCGACGGGGCAGATGGTCGAGGACGTCCGCGCGGTCCTGCAGGGACGGAGACCGGTCGAGTTCTTCGGCCGGATGGGCGGCATTGTCATGTCGGCTGAAGAACTCGCCGAGCAGGTCGAGAAGCTGGTCACCGTGGCGGCGTGAGACGTCGAGGCGTCGAGGCGACGGTCGGCCATGCGAAGCCGGGCCGCGGGCGCCGGGCTCAGCGGCGCCGCCGCCTGCCTGCCTGGTTCAGCCGCTCTGCCGACCAGTACGCGGACACGGCCGCCAGCACGTGGGAGGCCGGGGCCAGCGTCCTGTTGCCCAGATACCAGAACGCCGCCGCGATGGCGATCCAGAAGACGCCCACGACGTAGCTGCCGGTATAGAACTGCCCGGCGCCTGGCAGGCCCAGACTCAGCACGGCGGCGACGAGAGGATTGCGGTGAGGGTGGGCCATGGCTGCGTCACGCCCCTACCGCGCCGAGAAGCGGTAGACCGTCGTCGACTTGAACGTCTTGTCCGCCTGCAGGATCGCCGGCGGGAAGTTCGGGTGATTCACCGAGTCCGGGAAGTGCTGGGTCTCCAGACACAGTGCCGCGTGCTTCGCGTAGGCGACCCCCGCCTTGCCTGTGATCGTGCCGTCCAGGAAGTTCCCCGTGTACAGCTGAATGCCAGGTTCCGTCGTCAGGACCTCCAGGCGCCGGCCGGACGACGGATCCTGGAGGATGGCCGCCTGCGCCAGGACCCCACCGCCGCTGTTCAGCACGTAGTTGTGGTCATAGCCGCCGGGGGGCGGTCCCGGCACCCGATCGATGCGGGCGCCAATCGGCACCGGGCGCGTGAAATCCATCACGGTGTCCTTGACGGGCACCAGTTCGCCGGTGGGGATCAGTGTGTCGTCGACCGGCGTGTAGCGATCAGCCATGATCGTCAGCTCGTGTCCGAGAATGTCGCCGGCCTCGTCTCCCGCGAGATTGAAGTAGGAGTGATTCGTCAGGTTGATCGGCGTCGCCTTGTCGGTGCTGGCGACGTAGTCGAGCCGTAGCTCGTTGCGGTCGGTGAGCGTGTAGGTGACGCTTGCCATCACCGTCCCGGGGTAGCCTTCTTCGCCGTCAGGGCTCACGTAGGTGAACCGCACCGCCGGGCCGTCCTGGGCAGAGATCGCCTGCGCCCGCCACACGCGCCTGTCGAACCCCTTGACGCCACCGTGCAGATGGTTGGGCCCGTTGTTCGTGGCGAGCGTGTACTGCGCGCCGCCCAGGGTGAACGTGCCCTTCGCTATGCGATTGGCCACGCGGCCGATCGTGCCGCCAAAGTACGGGTGCGGCCCTTCATACGCATCGAGGGTGGCGAAGCCGAGGACCACGTCGGCAAACCGGCCGCTGCGGTCGGGGACATGCAGTTCCGTGAGGAGTGCGCCGTAGGTGATGACCTTGGCGACCATGCCGCGGCGGTTGGTGAGGGTGTAGAGGTCCACGGCCGCTCCCTCCTTCGTCGTGCCGTAGTGGGACTTCTCGACGCCGGGCTTTGCGGGCGCCGGGGCCCCGGCCTCCTGAGCCTGTGCGACTCCAAGCGCCAGCAGCGCCGTGGCGACTGCTCCCGCGACGCCCATACCAGTGCCGACTGCCCTCATGTGCCTGCTCCTTCCGCTTCCAGCCGCGCCACGGCGACGACAGCGGGCCGGAGCACCTCGGTGCCGATCATGTACCCGTGACGGACGACACCCACGACGAGCCCATCACGAGCCGGGTCGGTGATGGGCACGGTGGTCACCGCCTCGTGGAGTGCCGGGTCGAACGCCATGCCCTCGACCTCGAGGCGCCTGACCCCGAGGCTGTCGAGCTTGCCGAGGAACTGCGAGCGGACCAGGTCGACGCCCGCCAGAAGGGCGGTGCTCGCGCCGTCCTGGCGCGCGGCCTCGACCGCCCGGTCGAGATTGTCGATGACGTCGAGCAGATCGGCCAGGATGGCCCGCTTGCCGCGCTCGACCTCTCTGCCCACTTCGCGCCTGAATCGCGCCCTGGCTTCGTCGAATTCGCCAGCGGCCTCCCGGTAGCGCGCGATGGTGGCCCGCAGCTCCTCGTCTTTCTGCGCGAGTCGTTGTTCGAGCTCCTGGACGTAGGTGGGCTTGGTGGATGGTGGCCCTTCGTCCGAGTCGGCCTCTCCGTGATCGGCGCGCGCCCACCATCGCCTGTCCACCACACGAACGTGTCCGTCCGGGGCGGCTGGCGTCGAAGGGGCGCCTGGCTTCTCCGCCGGGGTGTCCTGCTGGCCGAGTGACGAGTCGTTGGTCATGCCGGCGCCTCTGCCGGGCCGCCGGCCCGCACAGGCGAGGCCGCTTCGAAAGTGAAGGTCAGCGAGGTGCCGTCGGAGCCGATCCGGACTGTTCCGCCGTGTTCGAGCGCTCCAAAGAGGATTTCGTTGGTCAGCTTGTCACGGACCTCGGTCTGGATGACCCGGGCCAGCGGGCGGGCGCCGTACAGCGGATCGTAGCCCTTGCGGGCGAGCGCGACGCGAGCCTCAGGCTCGAGTGTGATCGCGACCCGTCGCTCACGCAGCTGCGCCTCGAGCTGCAGGATGAACTTCTCGACGATCGTCTCCATCACGGCCGGGGACAGGGGATGGAAGGTGACCGTCGCGTCGAGACGGTTGCGGAACTCGGGGTTGAAGATCCGCTCGATGGCCTGGCGGGCCCGCTGGCGGGCCGCCTTGTCGTGAGCCGTGACGGACGAACTGCCCTGGGCAAACCCGATCATGCCGGAACTCATCTCGCGGGAGCCGGCGTTCGAGGTCAGGATCAGGATGACCTGGCCGAAGTCCGCCTTGCGCCCCATGTTGTCGGTGAGCGTCGCGTGGTCCATCACCTGCAGGAGGATGTTGAACACGTCGGGATGGGCCTTCTCGATCTCGTCCATCAGCACGACGGCGTACGGATGCTGCCGGACGGCGTCCACGAGCAGGCCGCCCTGTTCGAACCCGACGTAACCCGGGGGAGCGCCGATCAGACGGGCGACCGCGTGCTTCTCCATGTACTCGGACATGTCATAGCGGATGAACTCGTTGCCCAGGTGCAGGGCGAGCTGCTTGGCGAGTTCGGTCTTGCCGACGCCCGTCGGACCCGTGAACAGAAAGCACCCCGCGGGACGGTCGGGCAGGCCCAGACCGGCTCGCGATCGCTTGATGGCCGAGGCCACCGTCTGTACCGCCTCCAACTGACCGAAGACGACCCGCTGCAGCGAGTCCTCGAGCGTCCGCAGGCGCTCCTTGTCCGACGCGCTGGCCTGCTTCTCCGGGATGCGCGCCATCTGCGAGACGACCGCCTCGATCTCCTCGGTTGTCACGCGGTGCGGATCCGCCGCCGGCACCTCGGCGGGCGGGGCGGAAGTGGCCATCCGAGCCCTGGCCCCGGCCTCGTCGATGATGTCGATGGCGCTGTCGGGCAGCCGGTAGTCGCGCAGGTGCCGCTTGGCGAGCTTCGAGGTCGCCTCGAGCGCATCGTCGGCATAGCGGACGTGGTGGTGGGCCTCGTACCGGCTGCGCAACCCCTTCAGGATTTGCACCGTCTCCTCGATCGAGGGCTCATCGACGACGACCTTCTGCAGGCGGCGGGCGAGAGCCCGGTCCTTCTCGATGTGCTTGAACTCCTCGAAGGTCGTCGACCCCACGATGCGAAGCTCCCCCGCCGTGAGCACCGGCTTGATCAGCGTGGCCAGATCCAGCGTTCCGCCGGTTGTGGCGCCGGCTCCGACGGTGGAGTGGATCTCATCGATGAAGAGGATGGGAAGCGGGCGATTCGCCAGCGCGCCGATCACGGCCTTGAAGCGTTCCTCGAAGTCGCCGCGGAAGCGCGTGCCGGCGAGAAGGGCCCCCGTGTCGAGGGAGAAGATCTCGGCCCCCTTGAGGATGGCCGGCACGTCCTCGTCCAGCAGGCGCTGCGCGAGGCCCTCGGCGAGTGCCGTCTTGCCGACACCGGCATCGCCGACGAAGACGGGGTTGTTCTTGCGGCGCCGGCAGAGGATCTCCATGGTCCGCTGCAGCTCGCGGATGCGCCCGACCAGCGGATCGAGCTTGCCCTCGCGGGCGCGGGCGGTGAGGTTGAGCGCGTAGGCGTCGAGGGGGTCCGCCGCCGCGGGCGGCTGCTCGTCAGCATCGCCAGGCCGCCCCTGCGGCCGGGATGAGGAAGGCTGTCCGGCGGCGGATGGCGGCTGCGGAACCTTGCTGACGCCGTGGGAGATGAAGTTCAGGATGTCGAGGCGCGTGACGCCGTGCGCGGCGAGCAGCGTCGGCGCGTACGAACGGGACTGCTGCATGAGCGCCGCCAGGACGTCGCCCGCGCGGACTTCCTCCCGCCCGGCGCTCTGCACGTGGAGGACGGCTGCCTGAAGGGCGCGCCGGAACGCCAGCGTCTGTTCCGGCTCCCTGTCGGCGCCCGGGGGCAGCTGCTCGAGCTTGTCGCGAAGGAACGCATCGAGCTCGCGGCGAAGGCGGGGCAGGTCGGCGCCGCAGGCCACCAGGATCTTCTCGCCCTCGAGGTCGTGTGCCATCACGTAGAGAAGGTGCTCCAGCGTCAGGTGCGCGTGACGCCGGGCCACCGCCTCCCGGTAGGTCACATGAAGGAGCATCTCCACGGATGTGCTGAACACGGCTCGTCCCCCCTACGTCGGATTTCGGATTGCGGATTGCGAATTGCGGATTACGTCCCTCCTGACTCCTGACTCCTGACTCCTAACTTCTGACTCCTCCCCTGCCGCCTGCCGCCTGCCGCCTGCCGCCTAGTATAGCCCCCGCCTCCCGCTACCCAGCCTTCTCGATGGTTGCCCGCAGGGGAAAGCCGTTTGCGCGAGCCAGCTCGTGTACGGCGGCGACCTTCGTCTCGGCGACCTCCCACGGGTAGATGCCGCAGAGGCCCTGGCCGAGCGTGTGCACCTGCATCATGACGCGGAAGGCCTCGGCCGGGCCCTTGTCGAAGATCGACTCGAGCACGTGCACGACGAAGTCCATGGTCGTGTAGTCGTCGTTGAGCAGAATGACGTGGAACAGATCCGGCTCGGTGATCTGCTCGCGTGTCTTTTCGGCGATGGACCGGTCGGTCTCGCGGTGTTCGTCGGCCATGTGTCGACCAGAGCACTCAGAACCCAAGACGGAAAACGGACAAGCGAAGCACACGAAGAGCCTGGCGCATGCCGGCGCGCTGCTTCCAGTATAGCGAAGAGGTGGGCCCTCCAGTAGAATGCGGGAATCCGGCACCGACCATGATGGACACGCTCAACGGCACCACACGGCTGATCGACCTCCGCTTCCTGGGAAGGGCCGGCATCATCGGCACCGGCGTACTGCAGTCCGGCGCGGGGTTGCTGTTGGTCGACCCGGGCCCATCGACCTGCTTCGAGAGGCTCCAGGGAGAGCTTCGCTCGGCGGGCGTGGCATTCGAAGATCTCCACGGCCTCCTGCTGACGCACATCCACCTCGACCACGCCGGCGTCTCCGGGACCCTGCTTCGCGAGTACCCGCAGGTCGTGGTGTACGTGCATGAGCGCGGCGCGCCGCACATGGCCGACCCGGCGAAGCTCGTCTCATCGGCCCGGCGTCTCTACGGCGCGGAGATGGAACGATTGTGGGGCGAAATCGCCCCAGTGCCGCGCGACAGGATCCGGGCCCTGGCCGGTGGAGAGGCCCTCGCGTTCGGGGGGCGCCGTCTGCGCGTGTCCCACACGCCGGGGCATGCCTCACACCACGTGAGCTACTTCGACGAGAGCACCGGGATCGCGTTTACCGGCGACACCGCGGGCATCCGTATCGACACGCTGGACTACGTCCTTCCGCCGACGCCGCCTCCGGACATCGATCTGGAGGCGTGGCAGGCCAGCCTGCGCACCATCCGCGGCTGGCGGCCGGCCGGCCTGTTCGTGACACATTTCGGGCTGAAGGCCGACGTCGACCGGCACCTCGACTTGGTGGCCGGCGAAATCGATGCATGGGGCTCGATGAGCCGGGATGTCTTGCTGGACGGACGCTCCGAACAGGAGCAGGAAGGACGATTCGTCGCGGCGTTGCGCCGTCGTGTGGCCGAACAGGTCGGTGAGACCGCGGCGGCGACCTACACTGCGGCTATCCCATTCGAGCATTGCTGGATGGGCTTGGCGAGGTACTGGACGAAGCGGGGAGACTCCGGCGGTGGACACGCTGCGCGCCGTGCCGAGCACCGACCGTGAGGCCGCCGGGCTCGCCGGTGGGCCGGGGGTCGATCGCACCGCGGTTTGTCGCGGACAGCGTGGCCGTAGCCCGTTGCCTACTTCTTGAACTCCCCGCAGCGGAGCATCTGCGACCCGTAGTACGGGTTGGCGATCTCGTTGCCCTTCTGCAGCCAGTGCTTCTTGACCATCGGGCAGTAGGCGAGCCGCACGTCCTTGCCGCCGGTGCCGCTGCCAGCCCAGGCGACCAGCGCGTCACTCAGCTCGCCGAAGCCGGCGCGGGCAGCCTTGAGGTCCGCCGCCCCGGCGACCTTCTGCGCGGCTGATGCGAGCGTCGTCCCCGCCGGCCCGAGCGCCTGGCCGGCCTTGACCAGCGACGCGGCGGCGGCCTGGACGCCATCCATGGTGTCCCCCGCCAGCGAGGCGTGGATCTTGAGATAGGCCTCCAGGACGTCGGCCGGAATGTCGGATGGGGCGGCGCTGCCGCCGGCTACGAAACCGGTGATCACGAGGGCGACGAGGGCTGGTCGAATCATGGTTGCTGGACTCCTTCTCTCACCTTATACGGCAGATCGATGGCCCCCGGCAATGCCGAGTCCGCCGGCAGGTGCGCTACACTACCTGAACTCGAGGGGGCATCGGCATGCAGGAATTCGAGAAGCTGGGCGCGTTTTATCTAGGCCGGACCTACGATCTCTCGGCCGGGACGCGACAGGAGACCCTCGTGCTCTACGATTCACGCGACCTCGTGACGCACGGTGTCTGCGTCGGCATGACTGGCAGCGGGAAGACCGGGCTCTGCGTGTCGCTGCTCGAGGAAGCGGCGATGGACGGGATTCCCGTCATCGCGGTGGACCCGAAGGGCGACCTGGGCAACCTCTTGCTCACCTTCCCGAGCCTTGCACCTGAAGACTTCCGCCCGTGGATCAATGAAGACGATGCCCGCCGCAAGGGCATGACCGCCGACCAGTTCGCGTCCGATCAGGCCGACCGCTGGAAGAGAGGCCTGGCCGAGTGGGGAGAGAATGGAGCCCGCATCAGCCGCCTCCGTGGCGCGGCCGATTTCGCGATCTACACGCCAGGCAGCACGGCCGGGTTGCCCCTGTCGATTCTGAAGTCGCTCGATGCGCCGCCAGCCGCGATCCTGGGGGACCCGGAACTGCTGGGCGAACGCGTCGGTACGACCGCCACGAGCCTGCTCACGCTCGCAGGTCTCGACGTCGAGCCGGTGCGCAGCCGCGAGCACATCCTGGTGTCGACGATTCTCAGCCACGCCTGGGGCGACGGCCGCGCCATCGACCTGACGGGGCTCATCCAAGCAATCCAGCAGCCGCCTGCGCAGCGAGTCGGCGTTCTCGAAGTGGAGTCCTTCTTCCCGGCCGCCGACAGATTCGGCCTCGCGACGGCCTTCAACAACCTGCTGGCTGCCCCCGGTTTCGACACGTGGATGGAGGGCGAGCCATTGTCCGTGGATCGCCTGCTCTACACACCGGAAGGCCGGCCGCGGCTCTCCGTGATATCGATCGCCCACCTCGGCGATTGCGAACGCATGTTCTTCGTGTCGCTGCTCTTCAACGAGCTGCTCGGCTGGATGCGGGCACAGGCGGGAACGACGAGTCTGCGGGCTCTCCTCTACATGGACGAGGTCTTCGGCTACTTCCCGCCCGTAGCCGATCCACCGTCGAAGACCCCGCTGCTGACGCTGCTCAAGCAGGGCCGTGCGTTCGGCGTCGGTGTGCTGCTCGCGACCCAGAATCCGGTCGATCTCGACTACAAGGGCCTCTCGAACGCGGGCACGTGGTTTCTGGGCCGTCTCCAGACCGAGCGGGACAAGGCCCGGGTGCTCGAGGGGCTCGAAGGCGTGGTGACCGGAAGCGGAGGCCGGTTCGACCGGTCGTACTACGACAAGGCCCTGAGTGGCTTGAGCGCCCGCATCTTCCTGATGAACAACGTGCACGACGTTGCGCCGCTGGTGTTCGAGACGCGGTGGGCGATGTCCTACCTGCGAGGGCCGCTGACGCGCGATCAGATCAGAACGTTGATGGCTCCCCGAAGGCTCGAGGCCCGGGTGGACGCCCCCGACCCCGCCGTGGTCTCGCGCGCCCCGGAACCGCCGCGCGTGGCGACGACGACGGCGCCCGTCGCTGCGGCGGCCGCCGCGACGGGTGGCGTGCAACCCGTGCTGCCACCCGGCATTCAGCAGTTCTTCCTCCCCGTCTCCGGCCAGCGCGCGGCGGGAGCGCCACCATCCTATGTGCCGCGAGCCATCGGTTTCGCGAACGTCGGGTTCTCGGACGCCAAGCTGAAGGTCTCCCACACCACGTCGCTGACGCTCCTGGCGCCGATCGATCCCCGGCTCGGCACCGTCGCTTGGTCCGACGCTGTCGCCGTGAACCTGACCCCCGACCAACTGGAGGCCCGACCCGTCGGGGGCACCACCTTCGCGCCGCTACCGCCGATGGCGGCGAAGGCCAAGGCCTACGCCGAGTGGGAGAAGGATCTGAAGAGGTGGCTCGGCCAGTCCCAGCAGCTGGAGTTGGTGCAGAGCAGCCAAACGGGTCTGACCTCGATGCCCGGCGAAAGCGAGCGGGACTTTCGCATCCGTCTCCGAACGTTGGCGCGGGAGCAGCGCGACGCCGGCGTCCTCAAGCTGAGGCAGAAGTACGCCCCGAGGATCGCCGCGATCGACGAGCGGATCAGGCGGGCCGAGCAAGCGGTCGCACGCGAGAGCGAACAGGCGAGCCAGCAGAAGCTCCAGACGGCGCTCTCCGTCGGCGCGACCGTGCTGGGTGCGTTGCTCGGTCGGAAGACGATCAGCACGTCTACGCTTGGACGGGCGACCACCGCGGCCCGTGGCATGGGCCGCACGATGAAGGAGCGGCAGGACATCGAACGGGCGAAGGAGACCGTCGAGACCGTTCAGCAGCAGCGAGCAGATCTGGAAGCGCAAGTGCAGGCGGAGATCGACGCGCTTGCCTCGGCGCTCGATCCGCTGGCCGAGCCACTGGTGCCGCGCGTCCTCCGGCCGAAGCGGGGGGACGTCTCGGTTCGACTGGTCGGCCTGGCCTGGGTCCCGGAGGGCTGACCTTCAGATTGCGGAATGCGGATTGCGGAATGCGTCCCTCCTGACTCCCGACTCCTTCCGTGTCGCCTGCCTGCCCCGGGCGAAGTCGAGGGGTCGCCGGCTGCCCTGAGTACCGTCGCGCGGCCCTGAGCTCAGCGCGGCCGAAGGACGGGTCGATTCCCATTGCAGAAGCGGGTTGGGCGGGGTAGGCTGTGAGCAATTGTTCTGTGTATGAATTGGAGTTCACAAACATGAACACGCCTTCGTCGCCCCGCAAGCTCCGGCATCGTGAGGCGGATCTCGCCGGTCTGCTGAGTGCCGCCGAACGGGTCTTCAGCGATCGCGGATACCACGCGACATCCATCCGTGACATCGCCAGGGAAGCCGGGTTCAGCGTCGGGGGCGTGTACCAGTTCTTCGCCAGCAAAGACGAGCTGTACCTGCGCGTGGTCGAGGAGCAATGGGAGCACTTCTTCGAACTGCTCAGTCAGGCGCTCTTGGCTGAGACGTCCCGATCACGCCTGCTGGCGTTGAGCAACGCGATGTTCAGAGCCTTCGAAGAACGGAGGGGCTTCTTCAAGCTGTTCCTGTCCGAGCGAGGCCGGCTCTCGGCGGCATTCACCAGCGAGATCGCGGCACGGGTCGGGCAGCACACGCGGCGCCTGCGCCGCCACATCGTCGAGTTGATGGCGCAGTGCGTGGCCGACGGCGTGCTGCGCCCGCTGGAGCCCGAACTCCTGGCCTCGGCCTACATGGGCATGGTACACAGCTGCATCTTCGAAGCGCTTGCCACGGGCGCGGCGCACCCGACCCGGTCGCCCGAGGAGATTCTCACCCTCTTCCTCGATGGGGCCGCGACCCGCGCGACACCCGAGGGTGACGTGTCGCCGGCGGCTCCGGCGAGGCCGGAGGCGTCATGACGCGCCGCACAGCGACGCTGCTGCTCGCTTCCGGGTGTCTGACGATGGTCGCCGCGTGCGGGGGAGGGTCACCCGAGGGGCCGGCACCGAAGGCGGCACCACCAGTCGAGGTGACAACGACCGCCGTGCGGCGACAGCTTGTGAGCGACGTACTCCGGATGACCGGGTCGCTCGTGGCGGAGCAGGAGGCCCAAGTTGCCGCCGAGACCGCCGGACGCGTGGTGCGAGCACCTGTCGAGCGGGGCGGCCGGGTGACGCGTGGGGCGGTGCTCGTGGCTCTGTCGAAGGTTGAAGCCGAGGCCCAGGCACAAGAAGCGGAGGCCAACGTGGCACAGCTCGAGGCCCGGTTGGCGCTGGCGCCGGGTGACGGGTTCGACGTCGCGAAGGTGGCCGAGGTGGCGTCGGCACGAGCGGCGCGGGACCTGGCCGAAGCGGAGTATGGCCGCATCAAGAGCCTGCTCGACGAGCGGGTGGTATCGCAGGCCGAGTTCGACCAGCGGCGGACGCAGTTCGAGGCGGCCCGGAACCAGTACGCAGCGGCGCGCAACGCCGCGCTGCAGCAGTACCGGATGCTGGAGGCGGTGCGGGCCCGCGCCGCGCTCGCTCGCAAGAACCTGGCGGATACGGACATCCGGGCGCCCTTCAGTGGTGTGGTCGTCGAGCGCCTCGTCGGAGTCGGCGATTTCGTGACGCGCGGCACGAGGGTCGCAACGCTCGTTCGAGTCTCCCCGCTGAGGCTCGAGTTGACGGTGCCCGAGCAGTCCATCGGGCTGATCCGGGTGGGGCAGCCGATCGGGATGCGGGTCGACGCGTATCCCGATCGGATGTTCCACGGGCAGATTCGGTACGTGGCCCCGGCACTGCGCGCGGACCAGCGGGCCCTGACGGTGGAGGCCGTCGTCGCCAACGAAGACGGCACGCTCAAGCCAGGCATGTTCGCGTCGGCGGAGCTGCGGATGCCGGCCGAGAAGCTGTCGCTCGTGGTGCCAACAACAGCCGTGCAGGCCGTCGAGGGCATCAGCCGCGTGTATGTCATCCGCGACGGGGCGGCCGAGGAACGCATCGTCACGACAGGCGCAACGGCCGGGGCGGTGACGGAGATCCTCAAGGGGCTCTCCGAGGGCGACGATGTGGCCGTCGACAACGTCATGCGGCTGAGCGACGGCGTCCGCGTGAAAGCCGTGGCGGTCGCGCCGGCGGCCGGGCGCCCGCCCGCCTCTGGCAGGCGATAACGGTGGAGTTGGCGCTGGTCCCCAGGCGCAACGGAGCAGAACCATGCAGTGGCTCGCGGCACTCTGCGTGCGCCGGCCGGTGTTCGCCACCGTGCTGGTCCTCTCGATTACCGTCGTCGGCGTGTTCGGCTACACGCAGCTTGGCGTCGACCGGTTCCCGAAGGTGGACTTCCCGACCATCCTGATCACGACCCGCCAGCCCGGGGCGTCGCCCCAGCAGATAGAGACGGAGATCTCGGACAAGATCGAGGAGGCGGTCAACACGATCAGCGGCCTGGACGAACTGCGCTCGAACTCGGCCGAAGGCGTGTCGATCGTGGCGGCGACGTTCGTGCTGGAGAAGGACGTCGACATCGCTGCCCAGGAGGTGCGCGACAAGGTCAACCGCGTGCTTCCGCAGCTACCGAGGAACGTCCTGCAGCCCGTGATCGAGAAGCTCGACACCGACGCTGCGCCGGTGCTGGGCATCGCAGTCTCGGCACCGCGGCCGGTGCGCGAGGTGACGGAGTACGCCGACAAGGTGCTGCGTCGGCGTCTGGAAACGGTCAATGGCGTCGGGCAGGTGCTGATGCTCGGCGGGCGCCGGCGGCAGATCAACCTGTGGCTGGACGCGTCCCGCCTCAGGGCCTACAACGTGACCGTCACCGACGTCGCGCGCGCCCTCCAGTCTCAGAACGTCGAGGTCCCGGGCGGGCGCCTCGAACAGGGGCCGGTGACGCTCTCGCTCCGGACACGGGGACGTGTGCAGAGCGTGGAGGAGTTCGGCGACCTGATCGTTCGCATGCGGGATGGCCACCCCATCCTGGTCAGGGACGTGGCAACGGTCGAGGACGGGATGGCCGAACCGGAGACGCTGGCGAACGTCGGAGGCGCGCCTGCCGTCGTCCTGAACATCAGACGCCAGTCGGGCACGAACGCGGTCGAGGTGATCCGAGGCGTCAAGGCCAGGCTCGAGGAACTCAGGCCGACCTTTCCGCCGGGGTACGAAATCCGGATCGTCCGCGATCAAGGCGCCTTTATCGAGGCATCGATCCGGGCGGTACAAGAGCACCTCGTGCTCGGCGCGGTCCTGGCGGCGCTGGTCGTGCTCCTGTTCCTGAACAACCTGCGGTCCACGATCATCGCAGCCATCGCCATTCCGACGTCGATCGTCGCGTCGTTCGGGCTCATCTGGTACATGGACTTCACGCTGAACGCCATGACGATGCTCGCCCTCACGCTGTCGGTGGGCATCGTGATCGATGACGCGATCGTCGTCTTGGAGAACATCTACCGCTTCATCGAGGAGAAGGGCCGGCCTCCGGCGCTCGCGGCCGTCGAAGCCACGCGCGAGATTGGGTTGGCGGTCACGGCGACGACGTTCTCGCTCGTGGCGATCTTCCTGCCGGTGGGCTTCATGGGAGGAATCCCCGGACGGTTCCTCAAGAGCTTCGGCTTCACGATGGCCTTCGCCATCCTGGTGTCGCTGCTCGTCAGCTTCACGTTGACACCGATGCTGGGCGCCCGCTGGCTGCGCCTCCGGCGTGAGACGAACGGCGAGCACAGAGCACGGCACTCGTCACGCGACAGCGCGTTCTTCCATCCGCTGGATGTCGGCTACACGCGGTTGTTGCGCTGGGCCTTGACGCACCGAGCGGCCGTGGCAGGCATCGCGGTGGCCGTGCTGCTCTCGAGCCTGCCGCTGTTTATGGCGGCCAACAAGAACTTCCTGCCGAGTGACGACCAGTCCGAGCTGGAAATCGGCATGCGGGCGCCGGAGGGTACCAGCCTCCAGGCGACGGTGTTGATGGCGAACCGGATCGCCACCTCCGTGGGGACGCGCATTCCGGAGGCGGCCTTTGCCGTGGTGACGGTGGGCGACGACTCGGCCCGAACGCCGAACCTCGCCACGGTGTACGTTCGCCTGAAGCCCATCGAGGAGCGGACACGCGGCGTCTTCGAGGTCATGGACGACATCCGGACGGGCCTGCTCCCCGAGTTCGCGCCGGCCGGGTTGAGGACCGCGGTGCGCCCGATCGCGGCCATGAGCGGGGGCGGGCAGTCGAGCGCCGAGATCCAGTTCGTCATCAACGGACCCGACATCGCCACGCTGCAGCAGTACTCTCAAGCCGTCGCCGCGGCGACCAGAGCCGTTCCCGGGGCGGTGGACGTGGACACCTCGCTCAACCCAGGCAAGCCCGAGGTGCAGGTTGAGCTCGACCGCGCCAAGACGGCTGACCTCGGCGTGCTGGTGTCCGATGCTGCCGATGCCCTGCGGCTGCTGGTCGGGGGTGATCAGGTCACGACCTACAACGAGGGCGACGAGCAGTACGAAGTCCACCTGCGCGCGCTGCCCGCGTTCCGCCGCACCGAGGCAGATGTGGGGGGACTTACCGTGCCGTCGGCGCGGCTCGGGTCCGTGCCGCTGGTCGACATCGCCACCTACAGGCGGGGTGCCGCTCCGGCCGAGATCCAGCGCCTCAATCGCGAACGCCAGGTCACGTTGTACGCCAATCTCCTTCCTGGGACGTCCCAGGTGACGGTCATGGGAGCGATGGAAGGGGCTGCGGCGGCCCTCGGCATGGGCCCGGAGTACCGGACCCGGTTCGCGGGACGGTCGCGCGAACTGGGCCGCACCGCCCAGGCGTTCGTGCTCGCGTTCCTGCTGTCGCTGGTGTTCATGTACCTCATCCTCGCAGCGCAGTTCGAGTCGTGGCTGCATCCGATCACGATCCTGCTGTCGCTTCCGCTGACGCTCCCCTTCGCGCTGGTGTCAATCATCGTGACGGGCCAGTCCCTGAACATCTTCTCGGCGCTGGGACTCCTGGTGCTGTTCGGGGTGGTCAAGAAGAACGCGATCCTGCAGATCGACCGGGCCAACCAGCTCCGCGAGCAGGGCATGGAGCGGCACCAGGCTGTGGTCCAGGCCAGCCGGGATCGGCTGCGGCCCATTCTCATGACCACGATGTCGTTCGTGGCCGGCATGATCCCGCTCGTGGTCTCGGGCGGCGACGGCTCAGGCACGAACCGGGCGATCGGCTTCGTCATCATCGGCGGCCAGACGCTCGTGCTGGTGCTGACGCTGGTCGTGACACCCGTGGCCTACTCGCTGTTCGACGATGTGGCCCGAACGCGCGTGGGCGGGCGGCTGGCGGCCTGGTTCGCGCGCGTGATCGGGCGCGGCTTGGCGCGTGTCAGGCCGGCGGGCGCGGCCGGCATCGTGCTGGCCCTGCTCACCATCCCCGCCGCGGCGTCTGCCCAAGTGGTCGCGGCCCGCGGCCACGCGCAGGCCGAGCTGGGTGGTCCCACCCTCAGGCTCACGCTCGACGAAGCCGTGCGTCTGGGACTCGAGAACAACCCGGACATCCAGATCGATCGGATCGAACCGGCCTTGGCCGACCAGCGTGTCGCCCAGGCCGACGGCGCGTTCACTCCGCAGCTCTCGACGGTCTTCTCGGCCAACAGCGCGCTGGCTCCGCCGACGAGCTTCCTGGTCGGCAGCCAGGGCGTGTCGAGCCAGGTGTCGTCCGGCATGGTGGGCGTGAGCCAGCGCCTGCCCTGGTACGGGAGCAGCTACGCCGTCGGCTTCGATGCATCGCGCACCTCGACGACGAGTCTCTTCGCCAACTTCAATCCGACGGTGACCGCCCGATTGCAGTTGGCCTGGTCGCAGCCGTTGCTGCGCGACCTCCGGATCGACGCCTCGAGACAGCAGGTGACCGTCTCCAAGCGCAATCGGGAGATCTCCGACGCACGATTCCGCGAGACCGTGGTCCGCACGCTGGCCGACGTCAAGAAAGCCTACTGGGACCTGGTCGCGGCCCGGGCGGTCGTAGACGTGCAGCACCGGTCGCTCGACCTGGCGCGCGACCTGGTGCGCATCAACCGCGCCAGGGTGGAGGCCGGACAGTCACCGCCGCTCGATCTCGTGGCGGCGCGGGCCGAGGAGGCCCAGAGGGAGGAAGCGCTGGCGGTGGCCCGCATCGGCGCCCGCCAGGCCGAAGACCGGACACGGCTCCTCATCCTTGATCCGGAGGGCGCGTCGTTCTGGACCACCATCATCGAGACCGTCGATCGACCCGACGTCGAGGCCATTGTGCCCGAGGTCGACGCCGTCATGGAGAAGGCCCTCAGCGACCGTCTGGACCTCGTGCGTGCCCGCCGGGAACTCGACAACGCCCGCACCAACGTCGTGTTCTACCGGAACCAGACGTTGCCGGACTTGCGCGTCCAGCTCAATCTACAGAGCAGCGGGCTGGGCGGCACGCGCCTCATCCGGGAAGGCAGCTTCCCGGGCACGGTGGTCGGGTCCACGGCGGTCCCGTTCGGCACGGTCCTCGAGCAGGTCATCCGCCGGGAGTACCCGGCCTGGACGATCAGCCTGAGCCTGAGCTACCCGGTTGGGAGGGCGGCCGAGGAGGCCGCGCTCGCGCGCGCGCGCCTCGAGGAACAGCAGGCCAGAGCCCGGCTGGCCAGCCTCGAGGTGAGAGTGGTGCGGCAGATCAGGCAGGCCGCGTGGCAGATTGAGATGAGCGCCGGGCGGGTCGCGACCAGCCGGGCGGCGCGGGCGCTGGCCGAGGAACGCCTGAATGCCGAGCAGAAGCGCTTCGACGTCGGCATGTCGACCAGCTTCCTGGTGGTTCAAGCTCAGCGGGATCTGGCGCAGGCACGGAACAACGAGCTGTCGGCGGCGCTCGACTATGTCAGGGCTGTGGTCGACTTTGAGGCAGTTCAGCAGGCGCCACTGACCTCGGCGTCGGCGGGATCGTCAATGACGGTCACGACCGGGAGTTCCCCGGCCGCGATAGGCGGCACGACGGCGGTGCTCCAACCGGTCAGCAGCTCCAGTTCGGCCGGCGGGCGGCCAGGGGGCCAGTAGGGAACCGACGCCAGTTCACACCACCTGCAGTTCCTCGAGCTCCGGGATCTCCTCCTTCAGCGTGGCTTCCACACCGAAGTAGAGAGTCATCTGGGCGCTGGGACATCCGACGCAGTTGCCCGTGAGGCGGACCTTGGCCTTGTTCTCGACGATCTCGACCAGTTCGATGTCGCCCCCATCGTTCTGCAGCAGGGGGCGGATGCGGTCGAGAACCGCTTGCACACGTTCTCGGCTGATCATGAGGGCACTCCTGTCCAATAGTATACCGCCCCTACATCTGCTAGAATCTGGATCAGGGTTTCCTGCGCGATATCGAGCTTGATGGCCTCCACTCCAGTCTTCACCATCGACCAGGTCGTCGTCGGGCGTAGCGCGCGGATGCGCGCGGTTTTTGACTTCGTCCGGGTGATCGCCGACAGCGACTCCAGCGTTCTGGTGACGGGAGAGACCGGGACCGGCAAGGAGATGATCGCGAACCTGATCCACCAGTCCAGCGCGAGGCGCCACAAGCCGTTTGTCGCCGTCAGCTGCGCGATCCTGTCGGAGACGCTGATCGAGTCCGAGCTCTTCGGGCACGAACGCGGGGCGTTCACCGGGGCGATCAAGGACCGGCCGGGACGCTTCGAGCTGGCACAGGGCGGGACCATCTTCCTCGACGACATCGACGACGTGCCGATGTCGATGCAGGTGAAACTGCTGCGGGTCCTCCAGAATCGGACCATCGAACGGCTCGGAGGGACGCGTACCATTCCCATCGACGTGCGCGTGGTCACCGGGAGCAAGCGCGACCTGAAGCAGCTGGTCACCGACGGGAAGTTCCGGGACGACCTCTTCTACCGGCTCAACGTCATCCCGATCAACCTCCCGCCGTTGCGGGAGCGCCGCGAGGACATTCCCATCCTCATGGATCACT
>JBFMFH010000108.1:0-35944 GCA_040752275.1 Acidobacteriota bacterium | reverse complement strand
ACGGCCCCCGGTCGCCCGGCGGGGGGGGGTATGAGACCTCCCATGAGCGTTGAGTTTACGGCGGTGTTTCGGAAAGTGCCTGAGGGCTACATCGGCTTCGTCGAGGAGCTTCCTGGCGCGAACACCCAGGGCAGCACGCTGGAGGAGGCTAGGCGGAATCTTGCGGAAGCTGTGGAGATGGTACTGGACGCCAATCGGGCGTTAATATTGGAGGCCACGCACGGCGAGGGCGTGATCCGCGAGTCTCTCAAGGTCAGCGCGTGAAACGGCGCGCGCTGGTGCGACACCTGCAGGAGCACGGGTGCGAACTGCTGCGCGAAGGGCGTGCCGCTTCAGCGGCGGCGGCCCATTCTCGCGCCGGCCGCCGACGGCTGCAAGCGCTTGTTGGGCGGTCCATCGAGGCGTAAGATTGCCTCATCATGACCCAAGCAGTTGCCGCTGTCCTGGCCGACGCCTTGCGCCTCGACGAAGATGCTCGCGCTGAACTCGCTGTCGAACTGCTCGCCAGTCTGGACGGCCCGGCCGATGCCGATGCCGGCACCCAGTGGGCCGCCGAGATTGAACGACGCGTGGCGTCCATCGAGGCTGGCACAGCCGCCCTCGAGCCGTGGGACGAGGTCCGCCGTCGGATCGAACGGGACGTGCTCGGCCGGTGACGCTCCCGATCCGCACCAACTCGCTCGCGTCTCTCGAACTCACCGAGGCGGTGCGCTGGTACGAGTCGAAGCGTCCGGGGCTCGGTGCCGAGTTCCTCGACAAGGTGGTTCGGGCGATTGACCGGCTGGGATTGAATCCTGAGGCCGGCAACCCCCTGTCCGCCGACCACAAGACCCGTCGGCTTCTCGTCACTCGCTATCCGTACCAGATCGTCTACCGTATCCGCCCTGGCGAGATCGTCATCGTTGCGCTGGCCCACCTGAAGCGTCGACCAGGGTACTGGAAGAACCGGAGCTAAGTTTGAGCTAAGTTGGTTTGGTCCGGTGTCCCTACCCTCCGCCACAACGCGTGTCAGGCGTCGTTCTCCAGTTCGTGATTCGAGTCCTGTGGTTCGATCCGCCCAACGCTGGCGCTCAGCCGCGAGCCGGGAGTCGTCGTTTTCTCGCCTTGGCCCCACGCCGGGCGCGGCTCGTCGGCTGCAGCGCCTTGATAGCCTGCCGTTTGACAGAGGGAGGGAGTTCATCTCCGGCCATCGGCGGCACGTCTGGTACGCGCGCCAATACCCTGTCGAACAACGCCGCGTCCCCGCGACGGCCCCGTTCCTCAAGGTATTCAACGGTGAGCAAGGCCGCCGCCTTCTCTGCTGCAGCCGTGGCCAGGAATTGATTGATCGAAATGTCGTCCCGCTGCGCGAGTTCGCGGATCTTCCGATGTAGCGACTCCGGCAACCGTAGGCTCAACGTGCTCATGCTCGTTCTCCGATCATGCTCAAGAAGTCGGACGGCGACACGACACGTGGGGCAAACCGAGACGCCCCACCAAAGTCCCGGACGTTATGTGTCACGATTGCCTCACAGGCTGCTGCCACGGCGAGCTCCAAGATGAACTCGTCCCCCGGGTCGGTCAAGGTCGGCCGCCAGAGAAAGTGAATCGCCTGACGATGGGCGATCTGACACAGGTAGTCGACGAGACCCTCAGCCTCGTCCCGCCCCAATCCGAGCACGCCGGCATGTCGAACCAGCTCGGCTTCGTATTCCAAGGCGAGGGGAACTGAGACCGCGATCTCGAACCGTCCGGCCCTGAGGAGCTGCAGCAACCTGAACGACGCTCCTTGTCGCGACCGAAAGCCGGCGACCAGAACGTTGCTGTCCAGGACGACTCGCACAGGATCATGGTATCACATGTAATACCGCTCTGATAGGCAGGGCGTCCGCGCTCACCCGCGGCCGCCCATGGTTCGCGGCGGCCGTCGGGTGCAGCGCGGTGTTGGGCTGCGACTACCCGGGAGGGTCATTCGGCCGTTCCAGCCAGCGCGAGATGTTGGATCCGGCCGCCGCTTGCGCCTCTGCCCGCGACAACCCAGCCTGCTGGAGCAGGTCGATCTCCTTGAGCAACGACTCACCCGGCACGACTGGTATCTGCTGCGATGAGAAGTCGGTTCCGGCGAGTATGGTGACACCTGCTCGATGAAGCCGCCCGATTAGTTCGATCAGCGTCACGAAGGCGTGCCCTCGCAATCGCCCGAAGTTCCTGTTTCGAAATCATCGTCCGCGTTCCTTCGTCGGGCTAGCCCGCGCCAGTCGGGTGCAGCCGCTTGTTGGGCTGCTGATTGACCGAGTAGCACAAGTGTGCTACGTTAGGTCATGATCAAGACTGTCACGCTACGTCAAGTCGGGGGCTCGGTCAGTGCCACCTTGCCAAAGGGCATGGCTGACCGGCTGCATCTTGAGCCAGGGGATGCCGTCCTCGCGATTGAGACCGACCGAGGCGTCTTGCTCACGCCCTACGACCCAGCAGCCGAACAGGCGCTCCAGGCAGCGGCCCAGGTCGCCCGCAAGTACCGCAGCGTCCTTCGACAACTGGCCAAGTAGGCGATGGTGCCGCGCCCGACCGAACCGACGTGGCTGACGCGCATCGTGGTCGACGCCATCCACGTCGACCAGATCCGCGAGCACGGGGGGCGTACGGGGTTGCGCGATGAGAACAGCCTCGAGTCAGCCCTGGCTCGCGCTCGGCACAAGTGGCTCTACGAACACGTGACTGATCTGGCCGACCTTGCCGCCGCCTACGGCTTCGGTCTTGCCCGGAACCACCCCTACGTCGATGGGAACAAACGCATCGCCCTCGTCTCCATGCTGACGTTCCTCGCACTCAATGGGCAAGCCATTGACGCCACCGACGAGGACGTCCTGACGACCTTGTTGGCGCTCGCTGCGGGCCACCTTACCGAGTCCGCGCTCGCCTCTTGGCTTCGTTCCCGCCTCGTGCCGCTGACGTAACCGTCTTCGCTTTGACACCCCAAGGACTGCGATTGAGCCGCGGCGGTCGCCGCTCTATACCTGTGTCACGACGTAGTTCGCGGTGGCGCCGTCGGCTCCAATCGCGGGTTAGGCGACACACCAGCACCTTCACTGAAACACCAGTGTAAGCTGTACTCGCCGCCTGTTCGAGGTTGGAATTGCCAAGTCACTACTGGCACCTGCGCTGCGGGTACGAGCGGCTCCCCGAGTTCCTGCTCTTGCCCATCGAGAAACAGCGTTCTTCTCACGACGTGTGGAACGCGTGTCGGGTGAAACGCAACGGGTGCAGCCGCTTGTTATGCGGATTGTAACGTGACCCGTTACGAGTTACAATCACTCTGTGGCGATCAAGACCTTTCGGCACAGAGGCCTGGAGCGATTCTTCACCACGGGGAGCAAGGCTGGAATCCAGGCCAAGCACGCCGACCGGCTTCGGCTCATCCTGGGTCGCCTGAGTGTGGCCACGTCGGCCGGCGACATGCGCCTGCCAGGCTTGGACCTGCACGAACTGCAGGGCCAGCGGAAGGACACGTGGGCCGTGACCGTCAGCGGCAACTGGCGAATCATCTTCACCATTGAAGACCGCGATGTCGAGCGCGTGGACTACGAGGACTACCACTGAGGCAGCCATGAGGATGCACAACCCGCCCCACCCCGGCGAAGTTCTCCGCGAACTCTGCTTCCGCCCGCTGGGGGTCACCGTGACCCATGCCGCCGCCGCCCTCGGCGTGAGCCGGAAGACGCTATCGGCCATCCTGAACGGCCGCGCGGGAATCTCCCCGGAGATGGCCGTCCGTCTGTCGTTGGCGTTCAACACCACCGCCGAAAGCTGGCTGAACCAGCAAGTCCAGTACGACCTTTGGCACGCCGATCGAAACCGGAAGAACCTCCACGTCCGAAAACTGGTCGCTGCCTGATCGTCTCGTTCCCGTGTATTCCGCATAACGTCCGGCGCTCACCCGCGCCGCCTGCGGCGCGTGAGCGGCGCGAGCGGCGTCGGGTGCAGCGCTTTGTTCGGCGGCCTATTGCCTCAGGGCCCTTTCCAACTCCGTCTTTCGAGCCTCAAGCGCAGTCAGTCTCTTCTTGAGGGCGGTCATTTCCTTCTTGACCTTGCGTAGCTCCGTCTGGATCTTGCCGCTCGCCAAGTGGCCGCGGCCAAGTTCCTCGGCGATGTACTCCTCAAGCTGGCCCCTTAACAGCCGCAGATAGGGATTGCCCCAGATCGCACCCTCCCGGTACTCGAGTTTGCCGGCTCGAATGCCCTTGACGATAAGGGCCTGGCTTACGCCGTATTCCTTCGTGGCCGTGACGTCGCTGAGGGTCGCCCCTTTTCGGTTCCACTCGCCGTATTCCGCCATCGCTCACCCCGGTCGCCGATGCCCCCGCCGCCCATCCAACCTTGTTCTTCGAGGCGGCCGCGCGCGTGACGCCTGCGCGCACCTCGACGCGCCTGAGGTACAGCCGCCGGGCTCGCAACCTCGATCAGGCGGTTTCGTCAAAGATCCCATTCGTTCTTGTCCGCCTAGACAGTATGACTTCCGTGCGCTGGCGGTGAAGCGGCTGACCCCCGCTTGCTTCGCGGGTTAGCCTTGCTCAGGCCAGAGCCGCCCGTTGCATTCACCGTCAACGTCCACGCACGGAGGTCAGCCATGGCAGAATCTGGCACGCTTTACGTCGGGCTCGACGTCCACAAGGAGCACATCGCCGTCGCCCACGCCGGCGCCCGCCGCGACTAGGAGGTCGTCTACGTCGGGCCCATCGGCACCCGCGAGGCCAGACCTCGACAAACTGCTGCGCCGTCTGCGCGGGCACACCGCCGACCTGGTCGTCGCCTACGAAGCGGGCCCGTGCGGGTACGGGCTCTATCGCACGCTGACCGCGAAGGGCGTGCCCTGCCAGGTGGTGGCGCCGGCGTTGATCCCGAAGAAGCCCGGGGACCGCGTCAAGACCGATCGCCGCGATGCCGTTCAGCTCGCCCGCCTCTTCCGGGCGGGCGAGCTGACGCCCGTCTACGTGCCCACCCTCGAGGACGAGGCCGTGCGCGACCTCGCCCGCGCGCGCGCCGCCACCATCCGGGTGTTGAAGGCCGCGAAGCTGCGGCTGAAGTCTTTCCTGCTCCGCCAGGGGCTCCACGACACCGGCCGCGCCCACTGGACCGCGGCCCACCTGCGCTATCTCGCCAAGGTCGTCTGCCCGACGCCCGCGCAGCAGATCGTCTTCCAGGAGAAGACCAGTACGGTCGTACCCAACCCACGGATCTCAGCAGGATCAACCGTCGCGAGTACGGGCCACGCTTCTTCCCTGACCCCGCACGAACACCGGTTCCACGCCCGAACGGAACCCGTGTGTCTCTGCTTGACACGGGAAGTCATATCAACGATCGGCCTCACCCGCCGGCGATCACCATGCCCGCTGCGCCGGTCGGGTGCAGGCCGTGTTGGCCCTGCTGTCGCTGGCTGTCATCGGCGACCACGCCAGTAGAATGGCCGCCTCTTGTGGTGCGCCACAGCGAGTACTCTGATCTCGCTTCCACGCATTGAGTAGAGGAGCGAATAGGGGAACTTCGTTACGATTCGCTTCCTGACCCGCCCCCGGACGAGGGGCGCCGCCTCCGGGAAGTCGACGATGCGCTGAAGAGCCCTCTGGATTTCGTCGAGGAACACACCGCCGAGCCCTGGACTCTCCAGATCGTAGAAATCGGCGGCCTCATTAATCTCCGCTTCCGCCCCTTCATGAATCGAGAGCGTCGGGTTCATACCCGCCGCGCCCGCGCGCGAGCCAGCACCTCGTCTGCCGGATACGCGCGGGCAGTCCCGCGATTCAGTTCGTCGTCTCGCGCGACGGCTTCGTCGATCCACAGTCGTTCAATCTCGGCGTCGTCCATTCCGTCGAGACTGGCTAGCAACACGCGAGCGAGGTACGCACGCGCCTCCGGGTCAAGTCGAAGCGCCTCGGCCTTGAGTTCTTCGATGCTCATGCAGTTGCCTCCGGATCGCGGTCATTGTATCTCAGTCGTCCTTGTGATTCGGGCTAACGTTCGCGCTCAGCCGCGGCCGCCCCTCGTCACTGCTGCGGCCGTCGGGTGCAGCGCGATGTTCGGCGGCAGTCAGTAACGTCGTAGTCGTTATCGAAGTGCCTTCGCGATCTTGCGGATCTCGGCGGTTTCCTCGCGCAGGATCACACGAAGCACGCGATTGATGTCAGCGTCTCGAGGCACCTTGCCCTTCACCCGGTTCCCTGGAGTTGTCACCAGCCGCGTCAAGAGAGTCTCAATGTCCTTCAGGTAGTTGACCCGCTTAATGCGGAAGATGACGAAACCGTCCCATTTACGCGCATGTCGATCCCTGAGGTGCCAGCGAACCCTGCCGAAGAGGTTTCTGGTGAGCCCGACGTAATACAGCTTGGGGCCGTGGTATCGCTTCAGCCGCGGCGCTTCACGATCGCGCCAGGCGTCGTCGGCTGCAAGCGCCCGTTGGGCCGATCCTTCACAACTCCAGACCCGATCACGACCGGAGCTACGCATCCGGAATTAGTGCTCATCAGCTCCCGCTGTTCAGCCACGCCATCGCTCGCTGCACCAGCTGGCCCGGATCTGTCACGATTTCATCCGGCACGATTGAGTCTCCGTACATCGCCCGCGTCCGGTCGGCCATCACGGAGACGGTCAGGTTCAGTGTCGCGCCGTCACTCATCGGAAAGGAACGGTTGGCCGTCGAGAGGCCGCATGTCGGCGTGCCGAAGGACCGCGTGTCCTGGCGCTGTCTGAACGCAACCACCGTCGCTTCCCCCGAGCTGGCGATGCCGTTGTCCGTGAGCACGGCGACTCTCGGTCTATCCCGTCGCAGCCGATACGGCGCGGTGACTCGCTGTTGCACGTAGCCACTTAGCCATGAGGCCCCATCACGGTATACCCATGGGCTTTCGACTCCGGTGGGATCGATGAAGTAGCCGACCAAACCCTCCCCGAGGACCGGCCCGACACCCGCAATCATGGGCCACATGTTCCCGCCGCCATTGCCGCGAACATCGACGATCCAGCCGATCAGATCATCGCGATCAGCGGATATTATGGCGCGTTGGATGCCGTCGGCGAACGTGGTGGCCTGGGCGCCGCTCCCGCTGAAAGCGCCCACCTTGATGTACCCGATCGTCACCGGCAGCGTGGGCGTGCTCCCACCAGATGCGCTGCAGCTCCGATTCGGCACGTAAATCACCACCCCGGTGGAGGCCTGATATGAGCTATGCCCATCCCCGAGCAGTCCGAGCGCCACTCTGATGGCGGGATAGGTGTCTGAGATCGTCTGCGCACCGGCGGCCTGGCCGAACACCGTCGTCCGAAAGCTGTTCCAGTCGATCGTCAGGCGGTTGATCGAGTTCGCCTGCATCAACCCGATCAACTGGTCCAAATAGGCACGCGCCTGTTCGGGATTGGGACCGGTCGGCTGTGTCGGTGCGCGGCTCCCTCCGCAGGCGATAGTGCTCAGTGCCACAACGAAGACGAGCGTCAACCGTGGCGGGCTTCTTCGATTCATCGTTGTCTCCGCCTCCGGGGTGTTTCCGAGAGTTCAGTTTTCAGGTCCTTTCTAGCCACGTCGGCCCAACGTTCGCGCTCAGCCGCGGGCGCTCACGACGACGCCGGCGACCGTCGGCTGCAGCGCGTGGTTCGGGATGATCTGACTCCGCTCCCTCACCGCGCGCCGCCGACCCATGGTTCGCCACGTCGGCGGCTCCAATTCCGACACCGACGCGCTCCGGGTGGTCGTGATCGTCGTCGTCGTGTTCGTGATCCCGGTCCCCATTACCGCCAGCGAGGGCGATCAGCGGGCCTCATGGTTCGCCACGGCCCGAAGTTGCCAGGCCCTCGCACCGACACCGACCCCGACAGGCTCTCCGTGTTTCCGTGCCGAGAGCATCTGTTGTTTTGTCAGCATCTGTTGGTTTCCGGTTCGTCAGGAGAGAAGCGCCTTGCACTGAGCTCTGCAGGCCTCGTCGACCCCGTCGATCGCCTTCTCCACGAAGCTGCGCCAGGCGAGAACGTGCTTCTTCCTGAGGCTGCTCGGGACCTTTCCGGTGTGTACGATCTCCCCCCGAAGCTCAACGAGTCTGTTCACCGCATCCACGAACGTGTGACCGGCCCCCAGGTGCTCGGGAACAATGCCGTCCAAGATTCCGGCGAAGGGATCCGTAGCACCCGCCATGGCCAGCAGGTTCATGACCTGGCCGGCCTTCGCTGTGTTCATGCCGAACGTTTCGTCTTCCCCAACCGCCTGTCTTCGAACCGTCGCGACCCAGAGGAGACGCCATCCGGGAGACACACTCAACTCCCAGGCGGTCCTCTTCTCCAGGTGCTTCTTGACTAGATCCGGTACCCTCGCGGGTGCGATGTCCGCCGACACCCTTCCTACGATCTCGATAGCCAGTTGCTCGACGTAGTTCTCCCAAATCCCGTAGCCGAAGACCACGGCGGCGGCGAACAGGGCCCTTTCCTTGACCGAGGGCTTTCCCTGCGTGTCCTTGACGTAGCTCAGCAGGTTGTCGACCACCCTGAGAGCGCTCTGCACGCTCTTGTGCGCCGCTGTCTTAGAAGTCGTCCAAGTTGCCATGTCGTTCCTATGTCGGGTAGTTCCAGCCATTCTGGTCAGCCCAACGTCGGCGCTCAGCCGCGCCGCGAAGCGGCGTCGGCTGCAGCGCCTTGTTGGGCAGCCAATTCCATCAGGCGCCGAAGAGTCGGGTCAGACCACTCTCCCGATCGCAGCCAGCGATTCTCCTCGTCGACCGACATCGCTGCAATCGTCGCACTCACGTCGTCGCGAACGACTCGCACCGTGTTCACCGCGTCGAACGTCTTGACCGAAGTACTATTCATCAGCAAGTACCTCCCGGGGGGACCGAATCTCGATCGTCGGGTATCCGAGCTTGGAGTTCACCCTGTGGTACGCATGGATTCGAGACAGATTCACCACGTGCCGGAAGTTCCAGCTCACGAGTGCGTCCACGTTGGCGAGGGTGGCCATCGCAATGTGCTGGGCGTCGGCCAACATGTTCGCTTGCAGAATGCCCTCGGCGAGATAGAGCCGCGCCAGTTCGTCGGCGGCTGGCGTCAGTCGGACTACCTGGATATGGCCGTTGGGAACTGGTGCGAGCACGCCGCGCACGGCCGGAGGAGCCGCGGCGAGTTCTCGGAGTGTCAGTTCCGACAGGACGAGCGTGAGATCACCGCGGACGAAGGCGTCCATGAGCCGCCGCGAATGGACCCGGAACTCCTCGTCCTCGCAGCCGCCAATAACGGACGTGTCCGTGTAGATTCGGCCCGCCACGCTCTCATTCTACGCTCTTGGTCCGACGTGGCAATGGCTCCGCTTGTCTGCCCAACGTCAGGCCTCACCCGCCGGCGCGAACCGTGCTCGCCGGCGCCGGTCGGGTGCAGGCCATGTTCGACCGTGGGTCATCCGGTCTTCCGGAGCTCCTCTCTGATGATCCTCCGAATCGTGGCTGCGTCCACGCTCTCGCCGGTTCGTCCGAGGAACTCGCGGAGCGCATCATTGATCATGGTCTGGTAGCCGCGCCCGGCGGCGTCGGCGCGTTCGCGAAACGCGTCTAGGACGGGGTTGTCCAGGTAGATCGTGATCCGGGTCTTTCCGGGTTGCCGAATCACGGGCCCCCGCTTCGCCTTGCCGAAGTCGTATTCCTTCCTCATACTGCCGTCGCTCCCGTGCTCCCGCGGTGCGGGCCGAGATCATTCGGATCTCTTCGCCTCGATAGGTGAAGACGACGACATCCACCCGACCGATGGCATCGAGTCCTACGGATACGAACCGTCGTTCGCCCTCGGCGGACGTGTCCTCGCGGGTCAGCGCCATCGGGTCGAAGAGCACGGCTTCTGCATCACCGAACCAGACACCGTGCTTCGCCGCGTTGGCGGCCGCCTTCCGCGGATCCCACGTCACGCGCATATATGTATGTTATACATACTACTGGCGGCCGGCAAGCTTATTCTTATTCGTCGGTCGAACGACCGCGCTCACCCGCGGCCGCCCGATGATCGTATCCGCGGCCGTCGGGTGCAGCGTGTTGTTGGGCGGCACGGGATTGCACCAACACGTACCAATGCCGAGAACGTGGTCCTGGTCCAGGGTGCTGTCTGGCACGCGCGTCGTACGAACCTCTTCGCATTGCCCCTCTTCGCCTTACCGCCATTGGCCGCGGTTGGCACGTCGGCAGCTTGGCCTCGACCGTGCGCCACTGCAATCCTCGGAATCAGACCATGGGCTCCACAGGATGGCTCTCCCACGTCGACAGGCTCCGATGGCCGGCCGACGTGAATGCCCGGATATCGCCCACCCTTCCAACCGGAGACGTTGTGTATAACCAGAGCCAGAGCATTCTCGCCAGCTGGTTGCTGCGTTTCCATTCAACAGAAGCTCCGCTGGCTAGAGTCTCCATGAGACTCGACTCCACAGCGTCCACAAGGCCGCCGGCGCAACGCTTCACGGCCTCGGCGAAGAATCTCTTGCACACCTTCCACCCAAGATACCCAATCGTTAGCGCGACCAGAGCGAGAGCGAACGCGTGCTCGCCACCGGTCGGAGTCCGAAGGGCAGCCACCCAAAGACGCCACAGGATCACGAGAAGACCCAGTACGGCGACGAGAGACATCACGGCCCGGGCCATATGCAGCACACCGCGCAGTCGGGCGCACGGGCTACACAGAATGCAGCATACTCGCTCAATCGCGTCGTACTTGTTCCAGCTGCGAGACACGAACGTTTGTCCTGAAAAGCGGCTGTCACCACCTACGCTCACGACTCGCATTAGGTATGTGGCATACTCGCGACCACGCCACGTCCTCCGCCCGCAGATGGCGCATTGCCTTCCGACGGACGTTGAGATGTGAGACATGACTGGCATCAGCGTCTTCGCGTGATTCGGTCCGCCCAACGTCAGGCCTCACCCGCCGGCGCACACGCTCGACGAAGCGCCGGTCGGGTGCAGCGCCTTGTTCGGGATGGGTTGACTCCGCCCTCGCACCGCGCGCCGCCGACCCATGGTTCGCCACGTCGGCGGCTCCCATCCTGACACCGACGCGCTCCGGGTGTTCGTGATCATCGTCGTCGTGTTCGTGATCCCGGTCCCCATCACCGTCAGCGGGGGCAATCAGCGGGCCTCATGGTTCGCCACGGCCCGAAGTTGGCAGGCCCTCGCACCGACACCGACCCGGACAGGCTCTCCGTGTTTCCGTGTCCGTGTTTCCGTCTCTCCGGTCTCTTCCGTTCTCCCGAACGTGAGCGCTCAGCCGTGAGCGCTCGCGTCTCAATCGGCGCGAGTCGGCTGCAGCGCCTGTTGGGTGCGTAATGCTCGTTCCGGATCCGTCTGACACCGGGACGCCGACCCATGGTTCGCCACGTCGGCGGCCCGTCGGCGTGATCCAAAGGACACCGCGGTGCTTGCGGGACGCCGGCTCGCGGGCCCATAGTTCGACACGCCCGCGCGGGTGCCATGGTTCGCCACCGCCCGCTTGTCTGCACGCGATTCCGGCACCGCGTCGCCCATGCCTTTGGTCTCCTCTCTTGGTTCCTGATCTCCCACCCAACGTTGTATGGGCTGCGTGCGGGAGTTGAGGCCGGTCGGCCCGAAATCACCTCTCATGCCGCTCGCCACATCCTCCGGATGTGGGCATTATCCGGGGCAGAAGAAAGGCTGGCAAGTACTCTCAGGGCGGCAGGTTGCAAGGATCGACGGAGTCGGTGGCCGGCAAAGGCGGCGTGCGGGGTAGTCCCGGGAAGGACGTGATTGGACGGCGTGCGTGAGTTGCCGGGGCGGATAGCAACGAGAGTGCTATTCTCTGGAGCCGCTCGTCGGCACCGGCGCGGCCCTGGCCTCAACGATGGCGCGGGCAACCTGCCAGCGGCAGGTTGCCGCAACCCGGCAGGCGGAAGGCGCCGATGCGGGTCGAGTAGCTCGTCGCGTTCTTCTTCAGGTAGTCGCCCACGTACCAGATCGTGCAGTCGTCGCGCGGGTCGATCGCCGCCTGCGTGTAGTCCTGCCAGCGCATCGCGGACTGTGCCGCCTCCCCCTCGACCATGACCGTCTCGCGAAGCGTCAGTTGACCGGGCGGGTCTCCGGCCAGGCGCGCGGCAAACCGCTGGCCGGCGAAGTGCGGCGTGCCTCCGAACGAGTAGCCGATACCGATGTTGCCGACTCCGTCGATGGCCGGGCTCGCCATCCAGCGGTAGGACCCGTCCGGCGCGTACGTGCCCTGTTGATGGAGTGCGACCTGGCGGTCGCGGTCCACCAGGAACTCGTACCAGCGGACGCCACCCGCGCCAGCCGTTGTGTTCACCGAATGGACCGCGACGATGGATTCGCGGGTGCCGATCCTGCGGTAGACGAGGCGCGACATGATCTTGTCGCCCTGGGCATCGAGCCGCCGGTCGGTGCCCGGCTGCGGCACGCAGTGGGTGAGCTGACCGTCGCAGAGGTAGTGGTACGGGGCGACTGGCACGCGCTGGGGACCTGTGATCCGGGTGCGCGCCTGATGCTGCCAATCGACATGGAACTGCCAGACGTCGATCCGATCCGACTCGAACTCGCGTCTGAGCTGCGTCCCGCCGGTCGCCATCATGATGTTCGGCGCGCCCGCGGGCGGCATGGCCGTTCCGTCGATGTCGGCGTTGTTCAGGAAGCCGACGTTCTCGAGCACCACGCACTGTTCCGTTGCCGGCTTGCCTTCGAGCATGCTCGCGCGGTCGGCAACGCACGCGTGCTTCTGGGTGGCGACGGTCTCCGAGATCGGGTCGTCGCCCGTGCTGGTCGGCACGTAGTAGCCGTCCGGCCAGATGGCGGGGCGGGGATAATCCGGAAACAGCGGCCGCAGGAACTCATACCGGTAGTACGGCCCGAAGGGGTCCGGTCCCGTGCTGATCGCGTAGCACATCGCGTACGGGCCCGTTGGCTGCGGCCGGCTCTGCCCGCGACCTGCCGGCGCGCCAGGCGGCCGGGCGGGCGGCTCGGGTGTGCCCGCCGCCGCGGGCGGCGCGGGAGGCGGCGGGGGCGGCTGGTAGAGGGGAACGGCAGGCCCCGGTTGATCGGGGCGCCCCGGCGGGCTGAGATACGCCTTGTCGCTGGCCGTCCACACGGCCGGCTGATCCGGGCGGGCTTCAGTGCGCCTGAAGATCGGCATCACTATCAACCAGCGGCGGGCGAGCTGGTCGTAGCGGACCACCGCGTCGCCGTTGTTCATGGCTTCGCAGGCGCCTCCCGCCCCGCGGAAGACATTGTTCGTGTTGACCGGGCCGTACAGCACCCGGCCCGTCGTCTCGAACCGCTCGCCCTCTCTGGTGAAGATCGCCATGCGCGAGTTCACCGTCTGCACGATGTGGTCCGGCCCCACCGCGAGGCTGTTGTCGGACGGGTTGCGGACGGCGGCCGTGCCCTGCGGTCCCTCGAACCCGACGCCGAGGCCGTCGAAGTGCTCGACCAGCGCGGCGGCCGGCTTCGTGCCCGGCGTGGTCTGTTCGACGGCCCCGGATCCGGCCGGCGTCGAGATGACCGGTGGCACAATCGGCGCGAGCGGCGGCGGCTGTTGGCTCGCCTCACCGCCGGTGAAGCCGCAGAGCAGGGTGACGAGTGTGACCGCGGTGAGTGGGACCTGATGACGCTGTGTCATTCGCACGGATTGTCGAGGAACTACCACGCGGCCGGCGAAGCTGCACAGCAGCGGTGTTGGGCCGCGTTCATTCAGGCAGGTCCTCGAGGCGGACACCTCGCCCAGCCTGGAGCGCGGACCTGGCATCCGCAATCCGACGCAAGAATTCCGGATGGTGCTCCAGTCGATAGTCAAACCAGTCGTCCTCCGACTTGAACCCGATCAGTATCCCGGCAGGTCGGCCGTGGCGCGTGATCAGCACTTCGCGTTCGGCGGCCAAACGGAGGTACTTCGAGAGGTCGTCCTTGACCTCAGCCAGGGGCACGCTATCTCGAAGGGGTGCCCTCGGTGTCCAGCCACGCTTGCGCCGCTGCCTTTGGGATGACGGCGAGGATTTCAACGGTCGTTTCTGTAACGTCATAGAACACCCTGATGTCGCCTACACGCAGGCGATACTGCGGTCGCGAGATCCCACGGAGGCGCTTGATCCGGCTCCTGCTCACCTTCCTCGGCTCACAACGCATATGCACCTCCAACGCATCACGCACCTCGGAGCGGATTCGCGCCGGCAGCCCTTGGAACGCCTGTTGCGCCTCCGGAGCCAGCAGGATCTCGTGACCCATTCTGGCCAGATTATAGCCAGACTTGCGTGCCGACACAAGCGCGTGCAGTGTTCGTCAATCCAGCGGCGCCGTCGGCTGCCGAGAGGCACTCACGGCGACTCTCCCCGGCCTACCTGCGGCGTCGCGAAGCTGATGTGCGCGGACTTCTCCGCCTTCCCCGTTTTCCACACACGGACGAAATCTGCCATCGCTTCGTCTGGCGCGCGAACGTCGAGAGTGACGGTTCTCACGGTTCCACCTCGCAATATCGCGTTCAAAGTCGGCAATGAGTCGCTCTGGTGTCTGGGACTTCCAACACCCAGTCCCTCGGCCACGAGGCGAGCGAGTTGCGCCCTGGTTGGCCGTGGGCCTCAAGATCCTCTGAGCCGCGCGCCTTCGCGACATGATGGCTGCGACGTACTGGAGCAGCGCGCACTCGATCGCCTCCGCGAAGGGACGCTCGGGGATCTCGGGGCTTATGTCCGCCTCGGGCGCCGGCGAGCCGTCGACTCCTTCACGAACTGCGGGGGCTCTTCGAGGATCTCGAGGATGGGGTCATGGGATCTCTTGTTAGCGGCCGCGACAACGCCTGCGGTCACTATCATCGACGGATGGCAAGAACACAAGTAACCCCACCCCGAGAGGCTCCACCCGACCTATGCGGCGTGCAGAAGAAACTCGACCTTCACGGCCTCGAACGGGAAGACGACGCGCCCGTCCTCGACCCGACTGAGAACCCCGGCGTTCAGCAGCGCCGTGATGTCACTGTGTACGGCTTTCACATCCCGCTCGACGCGGCGCGCCGCTTCGCGGATGGACATGGGACCGGCTGCACACATCGCCTTCAGCAATTCCCAGCGCTTCGCAGTCAGGACTTTCCAGAGAAGCTCCGGCGTCGCGAAGCTGATGCGCGCAGACTTCTCCGCCTTCCCCGTCTTCCACACACGGACGAAATCTGCCATCGCTTCGTCCGGCGCGCGAACATCAAGAGTGACGGTTCTCACGGTTCCACCTCGCAATGTCGCATTCAAAGTCGGCAATGAGTCTCTCTGGTGTCTGGAATGTGTAAGGGCGCTCGTTCCCGCGATAATGCCGATGGTCGCCCTTCCCGGCTTCGTTGTCGTAGCGCACGACGCACACGCCGTCGGTGACGTATGCGAGCCGGTATCTGAAATCGTGGGCCGCACCAGCCACCGGCTCGGGTACCTTCCATAGCACCAACTCGGCGAATGCCGTCTCCGAGAATGACACACGCATCCGCAGGAGGTCGACCGCCTTCATGTTGGAGATACTACCAACACGCGAAAGGTGTTGTCAACGCTGACAACGGCCAGGCGCCGCTCTTCGACCGCGATGTCGATGCCGATCTTGTTCCGATACTCGAAGCAGCTGCGCGCACCCGATCGCGTCCTCGGAGAAACGCTCGGAGATCCAGGGGCTCATGGCACCGTCTGTGTCACAGCCGTCCGTGGCGGACTGTCACAGCTCGGTGTCACAGCTCGGGTGTCACAGCTTGTCACAGATACAGTTCAAGCAGACGCAGGCGCGTGGTGTGGCTAGAGCCACCGGTACATCACGAGCGCATCGACATCGCCGTGGGTGGGGTGACGAAAGGCGCCTGGAAGACGGCCGACGATCTCAAAGCCGAATGCACGCCACAACCGCACCGCACGTTCGTTGGTGCTGATCACGAAGTTGAACTGCATCGCCCGGAACCCGTGCGACTTGGCATACATCAGCGAGTGCTCGCATATCCGCCGCGCGACACCGCGCCCGGTCGCCGACATCCGGGTCATGTACCCGCAGTTGCACACGTGCCGCCCGCCACCAGCCTGATTCGGGCGCAGGTAGTACGTGCCCAGGGTGGCACCGTCCTCTTCGGCGACGAACGTCTCCTTATCAGGCGCCATCCAGTAGCTCAGCGCGTCGGCCTCGCTCATCGCCGGGTCGAGGGCGTAGGTCGTCCCTTCACGAATGATCGGAAGAATGATCTCGGCGATGGCGGGAGCATCACGTGCCTCCGCTCTCCTGATCAACATGGCCACGGGCGACAACTCCTCGATGCCTGTCGTCGTCAGCGGGCTGTCTTCAGCCGCCGGGCCTTCACGCCCTCGAAGGTGATCCGGTGGTTCCGATTCGGCGTGAATCGCGGCGGCGCCCACGATGACACGCACCGCTGTCGGTTGCGCGTCGTGTTCAGCCGCTCCGGGTGGCCATCACCGAAATCGCCGAAGCGTGACTGCTCCGAGACCGCCCACTGCGTAGCCAGCTCTGTCTACAGTCCGGGGCTGCCGAGAAGGGGATAACGAGGGCTGCCCGCATGGCTTCGACTATTCCGACACCTTCGCGTACGGCCCTCCCCTGCCTACTTCCTGCCGATCGCCAGCAAGTGACCGGCTGTCCGGACGTACCAGCGGCCGTCGACCAGCGCAGGCGATGCCAGCGTCTGCTCGTTCAGCCGGTTCACGTGCAGCAGCTTGAAGTCGGGCGCGGGGTTCAGCACGAACGTCTCGCCATCGTCGTTCGTGAAGAAGATCCGGCCGTCGACGGAGACGGGTGAAGCCGAGAAGCCCTCGCGCTTCGCTTCGCCCAGGCGGAGCTGGCCGATGACTTCCCCGGTCTTCGCAGCGTGGCACGTCACAATGGCGGCCATGTCGTTCACCGTGTAGAGGTAGTCGCCGACGAGCAGCGGCGAGGGCACGAACGACGACCCCTTGGGCGTGCTCCAGACGACGTGCGTCGCGGTGACGTCGCCGGAGCCGCCGGGCCTGACGGCGAAGGTCGGGCCGGCGCGCCCGGACACGGCATACACGAGACCGTGCCCGACGACGGGCATCGGGATGACCTCGACCATGTTGCCGGTGCTGAACCAGAACTCGGCGCCCGTGGCGGGGTCGAAGGACTCGATCCGCCGGCTGCTGCTGACGATCAGTTCGTCGCGATTGCCGGCCCGGATCACGATCGGCGTGCCCCATCCCGGTCGGGGCGTGCGTTCACGACGCCACCGTTCCTTGCCGGTCTTCGTGTCGAGCGCCACCATGAAGCCGGGACCGGTCACGGCGTCGCGCCCCATCAGCCGCTGCTCCTGGTAGAGGATCAGCATGTCCTTGTAGAGGAACGGCGAGCCGCCGGGGCCGTGATAGAGGGTGATCGTGCCGAGGCTCGTGTGCCAGACGATCTTCCCGTCGAAATCAACGGCCACGACGCCGGCGTTGCCGAAGTAGGCGTAGACGAGCTTCCCGTCGGTGGTCGCAGAAGACGAGGCGTAGCTGTTCTTGGGGTAGAGCGCTTCGGCCGGCGCCTCGGGCACGGTCCGCTCCCAGAGCAGCTTGCCATCGGATCGCCGGAAGCAGAGGATGGAGCGCCTCGCGCCGTCCGCCGCGGCGGTCGTCAGGAACAGGCGGTCGCCCCAGACGATGGGCGACGAGTGGCCGCGACCGGGGACCGGGACTTTCCAGATGACGTTCTCGGTGTCGGACCAGGTGTCGGGATACCCGGTGCTCTCGACGAGTCCCTGACCGGACGGGCCCCGCCAGAACGGCCAGTACTTCAGGGCGTCGCCGCCCGGCATGACCAGACTCACCGGCACTTCCGGCGCGGGCGCGGCCTGGGCGGCCTCCTGCGCCACGGACTGAGGTACCGCCACGAACGCCAGCACCAGGGCGGCTGACGTGACCCGAAGGGCGTGCGCCCGAACGTGCGATTCAGCAGACCGTTTCATCGGGGCACCCTCCCGAACACCGGGCTTCCATTCGTCCAGATCCGACTTCAGCCGTAGACCTGTTTGCGGTGACCGACCTTGAGCACGACGACGATGATCCGGCGGTGGTCGATGCTGTAGATCACACGGTAGACGCCGACGCGGATCCGGTACACGTCCTCGTGTCCTTTGAGCTTGCGGCAACCGGCAGGCCGAGGCACGGCCGCCAGCGTCCGAATGGCCCTGACGACGCGGACCAAGTCGGCCTTCGGCAGCCTGGTCAACGCACGTTCTGCCGAGGCCGTGATCTCGACCCTATAGGAGGCCATCGGCCCTGAGATCCCGCAGGACGTCCTTGAACGGCCGGGTGGGTTCCCGGCGCAGGTCCTTCAGATCCTCCAGATCCTCGAGTTCTTCGAGCTTGTCGAGCAGCGCCTCTTCGATGAAGTGATTCATCTTCTGACCGCGGGCCTTGCAGACCCGCTCGACCGCCCCCTTGACGCGTTCATCGATGCGAGTGGCCAACTGAGTCTGGGCCATCGTGAGCTCCTAGGCGTGTGATGCTATCAAATGCTAGCATCAGATCTGGAGCAACCTCAAGCGATCGTCCGGCAGGCGTCGTCCAGACTCACCCCTCTTAGACCGGTTTCACAACCGCGCGGGTGGCGCCGGACGGGCGCCCGCCGCGGCGGAAGGCCCTCACGCCATCCACCCGTCCTTCAGCTTGATCACCCGGCTTCCGTAGCCGGCGTTCACCTCGGAGTGCGTCACCTGGACGATGGTCGTCCCGGCCCTGTTGAGGCGGGAGAACAGCTCCATGATCTCCCGGCCCTGGTCCGAATGGAGATTGCCGGTGGGCTCGTCGGCAAGGATGACCTTCGGGTTGGCGATGACGGCACGAGCCACCGCGACGAGCTGCTGCTGGCCGCCCGAGAGCTGGTTCGGGTAGAGGTCCTTTTTCCCCACAATCTGGAAGCGGTCAAGCGTGTCGGCGACGATCGACTGGCGATCCGACTTCTTGACATCCCGATACGTGAGCGGCACCTCGAGGTTCTCGTACACCGTGAGGTTGTCGAGCAGGTGGTAACTCTGGAAGACGAACCCGACGTACTGCTTGGCAAGCGCCGCTCGCTCCTTCGGCCTCATCTCGTGAACCAGATGGCCGTCGAGCTCGTACTCGCCGGACCAGCCGCCGTCGTACATGCCGAGGATGTGCAGAAGCGTCGACTTGCCCGCTCCTGATGGCCCCATGATCGACACGAAGTCCCCCTCCCGAACGTCGAAGGTGATCCGGCGCAGGACGTAGGTCCGGCTGGGGCCGTGCTCGTAGTAGCGCTCGAGGTTCCTGAGGCTGATCATGCTGGGTCACCATCTGGAAGCGGTCCGCCGCTCTCGTTGCGGGCAGCCGGCGTCGGACTTCGATATTCGGCCATCGACCTATTCGACGCGTTTCGGGCCCAGCCCGTTCACTCGGCGCACCGTCGCGCCGCTCGGCCCGCTGGCCATCGCCCGTGACCGGCCGCTCAGCCGGCGAGTTCCCGGTACAACGCCTCGTACTGCGGCACGATGTCGCCTGCGCAGAATCTGGCCACCACCGCACGACGCGCCGCCTGCCCCATCCGCCGGCGGCGTTCCGGGTCCTTCAGGATCGCCACAGCGCTCGCGGCCATCGAGACGAGATCCTCAGGCGGGTGGAGGAACCCGGTGACATCGTGCTCGACGACCTCGGGCAGCCCCCCGACCCGGGACACGACGACCGGAACCTCGCAGGCCATGGCTTCGAGCGCAGCCAGACCGAAGCTCTCCTGGAGGGAAGGCAACAGGAAGAGGTCGGCGACCGAGAGCAGCGGCACGACCGACTGCTGGGGCGGCAGTACGGTCAACTCATCACGCAGTCCGTAGGCATCGGCCCAGAAGGGCACATGGACCGCGTCGGGGCCGTCCCCGGCCAGCACGAGGCGCGCCTTGGTGTGCTGCCGGATGCGGCGGAAGATCTCCATCACCGCATCGAGCCGCTTCACCGGCCGGAAGTTCGACATGTGCACGATGAGCGCCTCGTCTTCACCGCCGGGGCTCAATTGCCGGCGCAGCTCGGGGTCGAACCGGCGGTCGAACTGCGCGCAGTCGAGGAAGTTGTAGATCACCCGGACATCGGTGTGCACCGGCATCGCCGTGCAGGTTGACTCCCGGAGGCTGTGCGACACGGCTGTCACGGCGTCCGAATGGTCGATCGAGAACGACACCGCTTCCGTGTAGGATGGGTCGCTCCCGATGAGGGTGATGTCCGTACCGTGCAGCGTCGTGATGATGCGCGGCGGCTCGACATCGTGCCTGACGGTGAGGATCTCGCGTGCGAGCCAGGCGGCCGTAGCGTGGGGGACCGCGTAGTGGGCGTGGACGATGTCGAGGCGGCGCTCGCGAACGACCTGGACGATCAGCGTGGCCAGCGACAGGAGATACTGCGGCTCGTGGAACAGCGGATACGAAGGCGTCTCGACACGGTGCAGGATGATGCCCGCTGGGTCGGATTGCAGCCGGAACGGGATGTCGCTGCTCAGCAGGTGCACCTCGTGGCCCCGGGCCACCAGGTGACGCGCGAGTTCGGTGGCCACGATGCCACTGCCGCCGAGCGAGGCGTAGCAGACGATGCCGATCCTCATGGGCAGGGGGAGGCGACCGGCCAGCGGTCGAGCAGGAGGGGTCGGAGGACCGGCTCGCGTACCACGAACCCTTCGGCGAACTCTACGCCCGCCTGGGCCCCGAACTGGGCGTCGCGGCTCTCGACGAGCTGCCGGAACAGTGGCGAGGTCAGTCGCGTCGACGCCGCGTCACAGGCCGGCGGCTCGAATTGGCTGGCATGGCAGGCGAGGGCACGGCGCTTCACCTCGTAGACGCCGGAGACATCGACGACGAACGATGCAGGCACCTGGTCGTTGATGAAGTAGCTGCAGATCCACTCGGCCTGCCATGGCTCGTCCGGCGTGACGTAGCGCCGCAAGCCGGCCTTGAAGACGGCCGAGAGCAGCAGGCGGTGCGCCGCGACATGATCCGGATGGCGATCCGTACCGGGTGGCACGGCAATGACCCGAGGACGGCACCGACGCACGACATCGACAATGGCCCGCACATGGTCTTCGGTGTCCGAGAGATTCCCGTCCGGAAGGCCGAGGTTGATCCGCCAGGCCGCGCCCAGCACTTCCCGGGCGGCTTCCCCCTCGGCCAGCCGCACGTCAGGCGTGCCGTTGCTTCCCAGTTCACCGCTGGTGAGGTCGCAAAGGCCGGCCTCGTAGCCCAGCCAGGTGTGCTTGGCGACAGTGCCCGCCATGCCGATCTCGATGTCGTCGGGATGGGGCCCGAACGCGAGCAGATGAACGGGGGAAACCTGAGTCATGGGCCGCGTCATGCTGGGTGCGTGTCCTTCCAGCATACACAATCGACGAACTCAGGGCCGCTCGGGGTGGCGTCTGGCCGCCATCGGCACGCGCCGCGCGACACCGGCGCGACGCGTCAGAACGCGATCCCGGCCGAGATGCCGAACGTGCGCGGCGGCCCCATTTCCCCGAGGAACCCCGACGGCGTCAGGCCGCCGTAGGCAAAGGCGACGGGGACGTACCTCGTGTCGAAGGCGTTCTTCACCCACCCTTCGATGGACAGCCGGGCGCCGCCAATTCCGACCCGGGCGTTGACCAGCGAGTACGCGTCCTGCCCCTCGCGGTTCGCCTCGTCGTAGTAGTACGAGCCGTAGATGATCGCGTCGGCGCGGGCGTAGATTCGGGCTCCAGTGCCGACCGACCTCGCGACGTGCGTGCCCAACGAGAAGGTGTATCCCGGCGAGTTCGGAAGCGTGTTCCCGGCCACGTCCACGCCACCAGATGCGCTCCCCGCCCCGAAACGGGCGTGGGTCACGCCGGCGGCGCTGTACAGGTCCACGTTGGCGTGGGGCCGGGCGTGCACCTCCAGCTCCAGCCCGGTGCTGCGGGCACCGCCGACGTTGGCGATGTAGAACGGCGCCGGCACCTGGGGGCTCGGCAGGTTCATCTGAAGGCCGTCCCAGTCGATGTGGAAGACGGCTGCATCGGCGGTGACCCGGCCGCCGGCCCAGACCATCTTCAGGCCGCCCTCGAGGCTCCACGTCTGCTCTTCACCATATGATTCGCGGCCGGGTGGCGAGGCGGGGTTGAACCCGCCGGCCTTGAACCCTCGCCCGGCGGAGGCGTAGGCCACGACCTCCGGCCTGATCCTGCAGGTCACCGCGAACTGCGGGGACAGGTTGACGAAGGTCTTGTCGGCCTCGACGCGCACGGGTGGTGCAATGGCCGGCGTCAAGAACGTGTCGAGCGTGGCGGCCTTGTGCTCGCGGTCGGCGCGCAACCCGGCTGTCAGGTCGAGCCTGTCGCCGAGGTCCAGGGTTCCCTGGCCGTACACGCCCACGCCCCAGTCGTCCAGCACCGCCAGCGGAGCGTGCTGGCGCACGGCAAACGGTACGAAGTTCGAGAGGACAAATGGCGAGAAGGCGTTGACCGCGTTCTGCGCGTAGTCCTGGGTGAAGACGAACACGCCGGCCTGCCATCGAAGCGAGAGGCGGTCAGACAGCCGGAGGGGCACGCCGGCAGACGAGGCCACCCGGAACTCCTGCGTGAATTGGCGATCGTCTTCGGCGTTGTCCCGCGTCACGAGCGGCAACGCGGAGTAGTCGAGGTCGGTCATGTCACGGGTCGTCCAGCCCACGAGGCCGGTCGTCGACGAGAAGGCCACGCGCCGGCCTTCCCTGCGGAGGCTGGCCGTCGCCGACCAGACGTCCCGGCGGGTCCATCCCTCGAAGTCGCGTGAGACGTGGAACGGCGTGCGACGCAGCTCATCGAGATCGTTCAGGGCGTAATCGCCGTCCCGGGCCCGCTCACCGCCAATCATCAGGCGGGCCTCCCACTCGGGCGCCGGCACCCAGAGCAGTTGAAGCCTGCCGAATACCGCTGAGCGTGAATCCAGAAGGTGTCCTGCCACGTCGTTCCTGGTGTATCCGTCACGCGCGCTCCATCCGCCGGCCAGCCCGATGGCGAGCGTATGGGACACCGGCCCGGACAGCACGCCTCGCACGTCGCGCAACGACGCGCTGCCGAATGGCGCGGACACGCGACCGGTCCAGCCCGCGAGCGACGGCCGGCCGCTCACCACGTTGACGACCCCGCCGAGGGCGTTGCGTCCAAAGAGGGCGCTCTGCGGGCCCCGCACGAACTCGATCCGCTCGACATCCACGAGCTCGACGCTCGACGAGATGGAGTTCAGCTGCGGTACCCCGTCGATATACGTCGTGATTCCGGGATTGGCGGGGCTGGATCCGATGCCGCGTACGAAGATGTTGCTGACCTTGCGCGCGGACAGCTCCGAGAAGTGGATGTTCGGCGCGAACGGCGCTGCGTCGCCAAGCATCGTGATGCCGGCGCTCTCGAGCGTGTCGCGCGCAACTGCCGTCACGCTGACGGGAAGCTGTTGCGGATTGGCCGGCTCCTTCTGAGCCGTGACAATCACGGGCGGCAGCGTGAACACGGGCGTCGCGGGCGGCTGAGACCCGCTCTGCGCGAACGCGACCAGAGGTGTCACGAAGACGAGGACGGCAACGCAAGATACACGATGGGACATTTCAAGGTACCCGTTCCGGGGCAGTCAGACCCCTGCCATTATGGCCTGTGCGCGCCTCGGCTGCACCAATGGCCCAATGGCGAGGGGGCGAGTTTCCTGTAAACTACGCGGAAACGTGAGAGGAGGCCCCCCGTTGGTCCCGCGTGTTCTCGCCATCATCCTGATCGCCGCTGCGAATGTCGCCGGGGCCGACTGGCCCGGTTTCCGCGGGCCGGCGCGCGACAACATCTCTCCCGAGAAGGGCCTGTTCCGATCCTGGCCTGCTGCCGGCCCGAAGGTTCTCTGGAGCATCGATGTGGCCGACGGGTATGCCGGAGCCGCCATCAAGGACGGCCTCGTGTATGTCAACGACTACGACATGGCCAGGAAGGCGCACCTCGTCCGCGCGATCTCGCTCGCGACCGGGAAGGACGTGTGGCAGTGGAGCTACGCCGTCGACATCCGGCCGAACCACGGCATCAGCCGGACGGTGCCGTCGGTCGGCGCACGACAGGTGTTCTCGCTCGACCCGAAGTGCCGTTTTCACGCCCTCGACGCGAAGACGGGCAAGCTGGTGTGGCAGAAGAACCTGGTCCAGGAGTACAAGGCCACCATTCCCGGTTGGTATGCCGGTCAGAACCCACTGCTCGATGGGGATCGCGTGATCGTCGCCACGGGCGGGGCTGCGCTGGCCGTGGCCTTCGACCAGGCGACCGGCAAGGAGATCTGGCGCGCGCCGAATCCGGGCAAGGACGTGATGTCGCACGCCTCCCTCATGCCGGCCGCCATCGGGGGCGTGGCGCAGTACCTCTACCTGACGATGAACAAGGTGGTGGGCATCGCGGCCGCCGACGGCCAGCTCCTGTGGAGCATCCCGTTCGCCGCCAAGATGGCCGCCTGTCCATCACCGATCTCGATCGGCGACGGGCGGATCTTCATCACCAGCGGGTACGAAGCCGGCAGCATGATGATCCGTGTCCAGAAGGGTGCCTCGGGATTCACGGTGGAGAAGCTGTACGACCTGACCGCTGCGCAGTTCAACTCGGAAGTCCACACGCCGATCCTCCACCAGAACCACCTCTTCGCCGTTGGCAGCAAGACGCGTGGGCGCTTCACGTGCCTCGGCCTGGATGGCAAGGTGGTCTGGCAGAGCCCGGTCGTGTCGGGTGACGCTGCGGCAACGCGTACCTTCGAGCTCGGCGCCTTCCTGCTCGCCGACGGCATGTTCTTCGTGCTGGACGGCCGCACGGGCATGCTCAGGCTGATCGAGGCGAGCACGAAGCAGTACACGGAGTTGGCCAGCGCCCAGATCCTCTCGGGTGAGGAAGTCTGGGGCCCGATGGCGCTCTCGAATGGCAAGCTCGTCATCCGCGACATGCACAGGATGGTCTGCCTGCAGGTCGGGCCGTCGCGGTAGCAGGCGGGGGCACGTATGGCACTCGATGCAGACGATCCGGTTGGCGAGATCCCCGGGGCGCGATCCTGGCGGTCGTGGTTCGCGCCGGCCGCGGCGGTGGCCGGCCTGGCGGCGCTCGTCGCGGGCGCCCTGCGGTCGCGGCCGACCCCCCGCCTGGAGGGGGGACGCCCGTCGTCACCGCAGCCTCCGCTGCCCGCGGCGCTGCCCCAGGGAGGGCTGGCGCGCGAGTACACGCCGGCGGGAACGATCGGCGCCGCCACGTCGCTTCATCCCTTCCGCCGCTCCCTGGCTGGACTCGCCGTCGGACCGGACGACGCCGTGTTTGCGCTGGGCGACGGCGAGGTGCGCGTGTTCGACCCGGATGGCGCCTTTGTCCGGTCGTGGCCAGCCGCCGAAGGCGCCCAGTGCCTGGCCATCGGTCCCGGCGGCCGAGTCTACGTGGCGGGCACGGGCCGCGTGGAGATCTTCGCTCCCGGCGGGGTCCGCGAAGGCGGCTTTCTCGCAGGCGGAGGCCAGGAGCCGGCGAGCCTCACCTCGATCAAGGTGCTCGGCGGCGACGTCCTCATCGCCGATGCGTCTGCCCGCATCATCCGGCGCTACGACGCAGGTGGCCGCCAGGTAGGCTTCATCGGCGACCGGACCAGGACGCGGGCATTCATTCTGCCCAACGGCTTCATCGATATCGCCGTGGATGAAGGGGGCATCGTGCGGGCCACCGACTCAGGACGTCACCAGGTGACCTCGTGGTCGCTCGACGGCACGCCCCATGGCAAGTTCGGTAGGTTCGGCATGCGCAACGCCGAGGACTTCACGGGCTGCTGCAACCCGGTCAACATCGCCATCACGCCCGACGGCAAGGTCGTCACCGCCGAGAAGGCCCCCGCGCGCGTGAAGGTGTTCGAGCCCGACGGCACGCTGCTCGCCGTCATCGGGCCGGAGCACTTCGATCAATCCTGCACACACATCCACCTGGCCGTCGACTCCAAGGGCCGCCTCTTCGCCGCCGATACGGTGAGGCGCGAGATCAGGGTCTTCACACAGATTGTCAGGATCGGTGTCAACGAGCCGTTCTGCCGGGAGACGGCGAGCAACTGCGTGGGTGGACCGACGGCCCGCGACTACGGCGCGCTCGCGGCAGTGGTGCACGCTCGAACCGGCGTCGTCCTGAGGCTGACCTACTACCCTGTCGAGGACGACCTGGTGGCCGCCATCGGCCGCGGCGATGTCGACGGTGCGGTGGCCAAGACATGGACGGCCCTGCGCGCCTACGACGCGGCAGGGGTCGCGGCCGAGCGCCTGTGCGACATCCCATTCCCCGATGGGGAGCCCGGGCTGACCGGTGTGTTCATCGCCCGCGCGGACGGGCCCGTTCGAGCGCTCGCCCAGGTGTCCGGCAAGCGGCTCGCGCTGGGGCGGCCCGAGTCGTACGAGAACTCCTACGCAGCCGATCGCGTGCTGCGGGGTCTCGCCATCGAACCGGCTGAGTGCCGCGCGGCGGGTGGGTGCATTCCCGCGGCGGTGTCGGTCCTGGATGGAGAAGCGGACGTCGCCGTGGTGTCGAACTACTGCACACGGTACGGGCTGGACGAGATCCTCGCCGAACGCGGCGCCTTCCGCGTCCTCGGCGAGACAGCGCCCATTCCTTTTGCAACGCTCGTGGTGTCGGAGCGCGTGCCGGCGGCCACGCGTGAGGCCATCAAGGCAGCGCTGCTCGGTGGCCACGATCCACGCGGCACCGAGCAGGTCTTCCCCGGCGGCCTGCGTCCGCCGGCCCCCTGGGACCCAGAGGAGCTGAGCCCTTCGATGCGCAAGGACGGCCATGAGGCTGCGCACTCAGGGCTCAGGGCTGAGCGAGCGGATCGGGCCACGGTCAGCAGGAACGAGATGCAGTCGCACTTGCCAGTCGAAGCGCGGAGACGGGGATGACCGATCACAGCACGCGCCGACAGTTCATCGATCGTTCCTGCCGCGTGCTGGGTCTTGCGGCCATCGGCACCGCGGCGGGCCTGCTCGCGAAGCGCGCCTCGGCCGCAGCCGTCTACCAGGTCGACCCCACGAAGTGCACGAGCTGCGATCTGTGCCGCACCTCGTGCGTGCTGTCCCTGTCGGCGGTCAAGGCGGTGAACGACTTCGAGAAGTGCGGCTACTGCATGCTCTGCCCGGCCTTCATGGACGTGACCAGCATGCCCGACGAGCGTGGGATTCCGACCGGCCGGGTCTGCCCGCAGGATGCCCTCAAGCGGCGCGTCGTCGGCGATGTGGACCCTGACGATCCGAACAACAACTACTACGAGTACGTCGTCGACGAGAGCCGGTGCGACGGTTGTGGGAAGTGCGTGAAGGCCTGCCTGCCGCCGGCGGGCAACGGCTCGCTCCGCCTCGAGATCCGCTACGACCGCTGCGTCGAGTGCAACGAGTGCAACATCCGCATCGTCTGTCCCGACAGCGCCATCGTGCGGGTGGAGGTGCCGGGGCTGGCGCCCACAGGCCACGGTGCGGTGAGCGATGAGCTGTAGGGCGCCGCATCGCCCGTGCGGGCCGCGCGACGCCCGCAGCCTGCTCGGACTCGTGAGACGCTGGCCGCTGGGCAGGATTGGGCTGCTGCTCTACGTCGTTGTCGTGCTCGCCTCGAACGTGTTGATTGCACAATGGCAGAAGGCACCACCGGACTTCGGCGAGAGCTACACCTTTCCCACTCCGACGCATCCCGAGCCGAGGGCAACCTGGGTGAGGGGCCTCGACGTCGCCATGCTGGTCGCGGGTCTTGGCCTCGGTGCCTGGCTGGCCCTGGGAAGGCGGACGCGGAACGGCATGCTGCTCCTCAGCATCGGCACGGTCGCGTACTTCGGCTTCTTCCGGAAGGGCTGCATCTGCCCCATCGGCGCCATCCAGAACGTCACGTTGTCGCTGGTCGATGCCCACTACCTGATTTCGTACGGCGTCATTGCGTTCTTCTTTCTCCCGCTGGTAGCCACGTTGTTCTTCGGTCGCGTCTTCTGCGGCGGGGTGTGCCCGCTGGGCGCGGTCCAGGATCTCGTCCTGCTCCGCCCAGTGAAGGTGCCGGAGAAGGTCGATCGGTGGCTGCGGTGGCTGCCGTACGTCTATCTGGGGCTCGCCGTGTGGTTTGCGGGCTGGGGCCTGCACTTGACGCTCGGTGGCTCGGAGATCATCGCGGGCCGGCGCTTTCTCATCTGCGAGTGGGACCCGTTCGTCGACATCTTCCGCCTCTCCGGCCCCTTCCATATGCTGGTCATCGGGGCCGTCTTCGTCGCCGGCGGCATGTTCATCGGCCGGCCGTACTGCCGGTGGCTCTGCCCGTACGGGGGGTTGCTGGCGATTCTGTCGCGCGTGGCCTGGAAGAACGTGCAGATCACACCGAACAAGGAAGTCGACTGCGGCCTGTGCGCTGAGGCGTGCCCCTTCGGGGCGATCCGCCAACTGCGAGCGGACCGGGCCACGTGCGTGGCGTGCGCGCGCTGCTACCAGTCGTGCCCGTTCGAAATCGAGCGGCGTGGCGGCCCGAGTGCCGAGGTCCAGCTGGCGCGGCTGGTCCGGCCATGACACGCGTGCGAGCGATCGCAATCGGGCGGTCCTGGCTGGGCCTCGCGGCCGCGCTCGTCGCCGTCGCGTCGGGTGCATGGCTCGTCTCCGAGTATCTGTACGCCCGCTACGTGACGCCGGCCGAGCAGGCGCTCGTCGCATCGCTGAAGGAGGAGGCCCGGATCGACGGAGACGTCGCGAAGATCCTGAATCCCGAGTTCGACCGCCAGCATGAAGCCCTCGTGCGGCGCCGGAACGCGTACGGAAGAGGCGGACTGGCGCTGCTGATCTCGATCGGTGTGTTCTTCGCCTGGGTGCGGTGGCTGCGGCCGGCACCCGCGGAGTGGATCGGTGTTCCCGCGAGTCTTGCCCATCTGCTGTCGGCCGCGCCTGACGCCCCGGGCGCGGTTGTTCCGCCAGCGCGCCGCGCGCGGCGGGCAGTTGGACCAGCGCCTGGAGGCCACGTGCCGGCGGCCTCTTCCCGGGCGGCGGCGGCCGCAGGAGCTCGTGCGCCCGAGACGGCGATGGCCATGGCGCCGCAGGTGCCCAAGCCCGCACTCGATCTCGGCCCGATTGACTCGATCCTCCAGTCACAGGGCAGGCGCCGCGATTCGGTGCTTCCGATCCTCCAAGCCATCCAGGCGAGGTACAGGTACCTGCCCGAGGCCGCGCTCCGCCGGGTCTGCACGGAGTCTGACATCCGGCCCGCGCAACTGGCCGGCGTCGCTTCGTTCTACGGACAGTTCCGATTCACACCGGCCGGCGAGCACATCGTCCGTGTCTGTGAAGGCACGGCGTGTCATGTGTCGGGCGCAGTCGAGGTCCGGACGGAGCTGCAGCGCTGCCTGAACATCGCGGACGGGTGCGACACCGATCCGACCGGCACGTTCACCGTCGAGCGCGTCGTGTGCATCGGATCCTGCAGCCTGGCGCCGGTCATCACCATCGACGATCAGATCTACGGCCATCTTTCCGCGCTCTCCGTGGCAGCGGTGCTCGAGTCGTTCTCTGCGCTGCGTCAGTCGGGGACGAATGGCAAGGGCCGACGGCGCCCCGGACCGGTTCTCCCGGGATCCGGCCCGCGGCAGCGTGATCCCATCGAAATCAGGATCGGTGTTGGATCGTGCGGCCTCGCCAGCGGCGCACGCGCCGTGCAAACAGCACTCGAAGAGACAGTGGCGTCATTCGGCGGCGGAGCTACCGTGAAGGCGGTCGGATGCAGCGGGTTCTGCCACCACGAGCCGCTCGTGGAAGTCGTCTCGCAGGGACAGCGCCTGCTGTACGGCAACGTCGAACCCGACGATGTGCGCAGGCTGGTTCGGGAGCACGTGAGGCCACTCGGCCTGCACCGCATCCTGCGCGAAGGCGTGAGCAACATCCGGGCGCGGCTGGTCGACGATCGCGCCTGGGAGCCCATCGGCGGGCGCACCGTCGATCCCACACCGTACGCGGGGCGGCAGGTACGCGTCGCACTCGAGAACTGCGGCAAGGTCGATCCGCACTCGCTTGATGACTACCGTGCGCACGAAGGGATGCGCGCCCTCGAGCGCTGCCTCACCAGGTTGTCGCCAGAGGACGTGATCGAACAGGTCCGCGCATCGGGTCTGCGCGGCCGCGGCGGCGCGGGCTTCCGCACGGCCGTGAAGTGGGACCTCACGCGCCGCGCGTCGGGTGACGTGAAATACGTCATCTGCAACGCCGACGAGGGTGACCCAGGCGCCTTCATGGATCGGGCCGTGCTCGAGTCGGATCCGTTCCGGGTCATCGAAGGGCTCGTCATCGCCGGCTACGCCGTCGGCGCCGCCGAGGGCATCGTCTACGTGCGCGCCGAGTACCCGATCGCCGTCCGCCACGTCCGGGCGGCCATCGCGACGTGCGAGGCCGAGGGTGTGCTCGGCGACAGGATCTTCGGCACGCCCTTCAGCTTCCGCCTGCAGGTCCGCGAGGGCGCCGGGGCCTTCGTGTGCGGCGAGGAGACCGCTCTTATCCAGTCGATCGAAGGTGAGCGGGGCATGCCGAGGCTGCGGCCGCCCTACCCCGCCGAGTCCGGGCTGTGGGGGAAGCCGACGCTCATCAACAACGTCGAGACCCTCGCCTGCCTGCCCTGGATCTTCCGGCGCGGCGCGGAGGCCTTTGCTTCGCTCGGGACGGAGACGTCGAGGGGCACGAAGGTGTTTTCGCTGACCGGCAAGGCGAAGCGCAGCGGGCTCATCGAAGTGCCGATGGGCATCACCATCCGCGAGATCGTCGACGAGATCGGCGGCGGAGTCCGGGACGGCCGGATTTTCAAGGCGGTGCTTGCCGGCGGGCCATCTGGGGGTTGCATTCCCGCGAGCCTGGCCGATACGCGCGTCGATTTCGAGGACCTGGCGTCGACCGGTGCCATCATGGGCTCTGGCGGCCTCGTCGTCCTCGACGATCGGGACTGCGCCGTGGAGATCGCACGGTACTTCCTGCAGTTCACGCAGAACGAATCGTGTGGGAAGTGCACCTACTGCCGCGTGGGCACCAAACGGATGCTCGAGATCCTGGAGCGCATCTGCGCGGGCACGGGCACGGAAGGCGATCTCAGGACGCTCGAAGAGCTGAGCGGGCGCGTCAAGTCCGGCAGCCTCTGCGGCCTCGGTCAGACGGCGCCGAATCCGGTGTTGACGACCCTTCGCTATTTCCGCGACGAGTATCTCGCGCACATCCGCGAGCGGCGCTGCCCGGCGGCCTTCTGCAAGCCGCTCATCCACTACCGCGTGCGAGAAGGCTGCACCGGCTGCACCCTGTGCGCCCAGGCGTGCCCGGTCGGCGCTATCGAGGCCAGGCCGTACCTCACGCACGAGGTGATCGACGATCTCTGCACGAAGTGCGGCATGTGCGTGACCGCGTGCCCCGAGGACGCCATCGAGGTTGCATGAGGCTGACGATAGACGGACGCGACGTGACGGGGGAGCCGGGGACCACGATCCTCGACGCCGCCCGCCGTGCCGGCATCCGGATCCCGACGCTGTGCCACGTCGACGGGTTCGAGCCGTCCGCCTCCTGCTTCCTGTGCGCGGTGCAGGTGGAAGGTCGGGCGACGCTGTCCCCCTCGTGCGCGATGCCGATCGCCGACGGGATGGTCGTGCACACGAACACCGATGATGTCCGAGCCTCGCGGAAGATGGCGCTCGAACTGCTCCTCTCGGACCACGCCGGCGATTGCGTGGGCCCGTGCATGACAGGCTGCCCGGCGCACTTCGACATTCCGGGCTTCCTCACGGAGGTGGCCGCCGGCAACGACCGGCGGTCGGCCGAGATCGCCTGGGACTTCCTGACGCTTCCCGCCTCGCTGGGCCGGATCTGCCCGCGGCTTTGCGAGCAGCGTTGCCACCGCTGCGACTCGGGACAGGCCCTCGCCGCCGGTGCGCTCCACCGGTTTGCGGCAGACAGAGATCTCGCGACCGGCGCGCCCTACGTGCCGCACGTCGAGATCTCCACTGGCAAGCGGGTCGCCATCGTCGGCGCAGGTCCTGCCGGGCTGACCGCCGCGCATCACCTGCTCAGGCGCGGCCATGGCGCGGTGCTGTTCGACGCCCACGAGGCCCCCGGCGGCATGCTCCGCTACGGCATTCCCGAGTTCCGCCTGTCGCGCACGGTGCTTGATCAGGAGATCGGCATCATCAAGGCGCTTGGCGGCGAGTTTCGCATGGGGCAGCGCATTGGCACGGACGTGTCGCTGGCCGACCTGCGCCGGGACTTTGACGCCGTGTTCCTGGCCATCGGGGCTCAAGGCTCGAGAGGTCTCGAGTGTCAGGGCGAGGAACTCGCGATCGGCGCCATCGATTTCCTCGCGAGGGCGGCGCGCCGTGAGGCCCCGCCCCTCGGCGACGTCGTCGTCGTCATCGGGGGTGGAAACACGGCCATGGACGTCGCGCGGACCGTCGTGCGGCTGGGCGCCAGGCGCGTGACCGTGCTCTACCGTCGCACCAGGCGCGAGATGCCCTGCCTCATGTCAGAGGTCGAGGCGGCGGAAGCCGAAGGCGTGCGGCTGGAGACCCTGGTCGCCCCGGTTCGATTGAAACACACAGGGGGCGGCATCTACCTTCTCAAGTGCCGGCGCATGAAGCCGGGGCCGCCCGACGAAGGCGGGCGCGCGCGGAGCGTGCCCATTCACGGGTCCGATTTCGACATCGAGGCGAGCGCGGTCATCGCGGCTCTTGGTCAGACGGTCGAGGCCGGTGCGTTGCACGAGCCTGGGCTGCACGTCTCGAGCCGGGGGATTCTCGTCGATCCCGCCACGCTGGCGACGAACGTGCCAGGCGTCTTTGCCGGGGGCGACGGAGTCACGGGTGCCAATCTCGCCGTGCGGGCCGTCGCGGCCGGCAAGTTGGCGGCAGTGTCCATCGATCAGTATCTCGGAGGACGGCCTGTGCTCGGCGACGCCGACCACGTCAACGTGCGGATGACGAGGATGGACGAGGGTGAACTGGCCGAGTTCTTCAGGGAGATCGACGCCGCCGACCGCCCGGCGATGCCGCAGCTGGCGCCCGCCGAGCGCGTGAAGAGCTTCCAGGAAGTCGAGTTGGGATTCGCGGCTGACCTGGCCAGGCAGGAAGCCGCCCGTTGCATGCACTGCGGGTGTTGGAAGGCCTCGACCTGTCGGCTCCGGCAGTACGCGACCGAGTATGGCGCAGATCCGCTCCGCTTCGCCGGCGACCGGCGCAGGTTCCACCGCGAGATCTCGCACCCGGAGATCGTCTACGAGGCCGGCAAGTGCATTCTCTGCGGGGCGTGCGTCAGGGTTGCCGCGCAGGCGGGCGAGCCGCTCGGCCTCGCCATCGTCGGCCGCGGGTTCGACGCGACGGTGGCCGTGCCGCTCAGGGGCACCCTGGCCGCGGCTCTTCCCACCGTCGCCCGTCGCGTCGCCGAGATCTGCCCCACCGGCGCCTTCGCCCTGAAGGGCGCCGCCACCTGCGGCTACCACGATGCGAACCGGCCCGTACTCCAGTCGAATGGCCGAGCGGCGGTCGTCATCCCCGTCACGCGGGTGCCCTGAGCGGCGCCCCGACAGCGGGAACCTGCGAACCTCCCAGATTGACGGCAAGGCGGCGAGACTCGCGAGTGCAGCGTGTGTCTCCGGGACCACTCGAATCGGCCCTTGCATGATCAGGCAGCTCCGCTTCGTCTGCCGAACGCTCCGGTTCAGCGGCGAGCCGCGCAGCGGACCGTCCGCTGCAACCGGTTGTTCGGCGGCGCTTCAAACGACCACTGGCTACGCACGACGGTCACTTCAGAAACCCGAGCGACTCCAAGAAGCGATCGGCGCGCGCCATAGCATCTGCGGAGGCCGTCGGATCCGGTTTTGGCCACCCGTCGTCCGGGGTCCCCGCCGGGGTGAAAAGGTGACCGAAGCCTTCATAGACGTGGAGTTCACAGGCGTTGCCTGCGTCCCGCATGCGATCGCAGAATCGCTTTGCCCCGCTGAATGGCGTCACGGTATCCACGTTTCCCTGGAGGATCAGCGTCGGCGGAAGTCCCTTGCGCACGTGTTCGTCAGGTGAAATGTCGCGCACCTGGGCCCGGCTTCCCAGAAGGCGCTTCACGTGGCCATCCGACGCCAGTGAAACTGCCGGAGACACGAGCACCAGCGCGTCAGGGCTTCCGCTGACGTCTCCGCGTGTAGCGACGGTGTCGAGTATGGCAGCGATCACAGCCAGATGGGCCCCTGCGGACCAACCATAGGCCGCAACGCGTTTCGGATCGACGCCCAAAGAGTTTGCCTGCAGTCGCACCCAGCGGAATGTGGCGCGCACGTCCTCTATGGCCTCGAGCGGCGTGATGTTCTTATTGTCCGAGAGGCGGTACTGCGCCGCGATCGCCACCATCCCACGGTCAGCGAAATGCCTTGCATGGGCAAACGCCCACTGAGGCTCACCCATCGTCCACCCTCCTCCATGGAGCAGGACAATCGCGGACCGCCTTCCTCCGCCCGTCTCGTCCGGTGAGAAGACGTACGCCTTGAGCTCTGCGCCTCCCGGCGCGGCGTACACGTGCACTGCTGGTTCCCGCTGAGCCCCGTCTTGCGCCGCTGCGCCATATACAAGGCCAAGCAACAGTAGGATTGTCCCGGGCCACGACCTGGGTCTCTTCATCATCTGGTTCTCCACTCGACCTCCTGGCCGCCGAACGAGCGCGGTCAGCTGCGAAGCGGTGCCCTCGTCAGACCTGTCGGCGGGTGCACAGGGCGGCACCTCAGCTCGCAAGTACGGGTGCCGCCCTGAGCTTCGTGAGCTGCATCGCGTTGTTCGGCCGTACCGTGTTTCGCCCTCGGCACTCGCGTCGCCCGCTCGACGAGACGCTCTGCATACTGCCACAGAACCAGCTCGTTGCCGTCCGGGTCCTTCAGCGAGGCCAGTCTTCCATTCGAGACCGCCCGGATCTCCGATACGGCAACACCTTGAGACGCCTGCTGAGATCCGGATTCTTGCTATCGCCCAGGACCGGCGGAAACCTGCCTATTGGGCAAGCCGCCTGGGAGAACCCCGTTTCTGATCGAGCAGGCCGCTCAGTTTCTCTGATCCGTCAGCCCAACGGGCGCGCTGAGCCGCGGCGCAGCCAGCGTCAGCTTCGCGCCGACGGCTCCAGCGCCTTGTTGGCCCGCTGAGTAGCACTGTCGTGGGGTTCCGGTGCCCAGCGTTGCGCCATCGCAGTGAATTCATCGCGGTACTTCGGCCAATCATGGAGTGTCTCCGGGTCGAAGTCCGCCCCGGTCGGCCACTGAATGGTTCCGAAGGTGCGGTCGAGTTCGACGGCGTTGAACAGCGACAGGTCTCGCAAGGGCCCAAACACCGCCCCTTCCAGGACCGGTGCGAAGTCGATTCGTTGTTCGGTTCCGTCGTTGAACCGCAGCGCCAGCGTGTAAGGTCCGACGATCTCGAACCTGTCGACCCTGTACATGGCATGTTCCATAGAGCAGTCCTTTACCGCAGTGGCTCGATCTTGAGCGGCTGCTGACCGGACTGCAAGAGCACCCAGTCCGCAACCAGTTCTGCTTGATGAATCTCCGCCCATGCCTCGACCAGTCGCTGCTGAGTCCGTGGCAGCTGTCCGCCGATGCACTCGACTGGATCCAACCCAAAAGTCGCCGTCGTGTCGCCGTAGGCCGCATGAAAGTGCGGTCGATGGTGGGGCACACCAACCTCGGCGAACATGCGGATGATGATGCCAAAGAACCTCGAGATTTCAGGCATCGTTCACCTTCATTATTGCCCTGTTCGTGACGGGCCAACGACCGGCTTCAGCCGCGGCGGCTCATCATCATCGCGCCAACCGCCGTCGGCTGCAAGCCGCTGTTAGCCAGAGCGTTCATTGGCGTGGTGTCGCCTGTGTTACAGTGTATGACAATGAAGAACGCACTTACCATCCGAATCGACCCGGACCTCGAGCGGCTCCTTGACCGCCTCTGCCGGGAAACGGGTCGGACCCGCAGTGACCTCG
>JBFMFH010000107.1:0-50441 GCA_040752275.1 Acidobacteriota bacterium | reverse complement strand
GCAGGCACCAGACCGAACAGGACCGTCGTGGCGACTCCGAGCACGAGGGTGAAGACGACAGCGACTCCGTCGAGCTTCACCGGGGCCAATGGCGGCAGGCTCGCGGGATCGAAGACGACGAGCGCCCGGACTCCGGCCAGCGCCAGCCCGAAGCCGAGGAGGGAGCCCGAGAACGCCAGCACGGTGTTCTCCGTCAGGAGTTGGCGTACCACGCGCCCGGGCGAGGCGCCGATCGCCGCGCGGACCGCGACCTCCCGCAGCCGCGCGTCCCCGCGGACGAGCAGCAGGTTGGCGACGTTGGCGCACGCGACGAGGAGCAGACACGTGACCGCCCCGGTGAGCAGCCACAGGGCCGGGCGCACGCCGCCTCGGATCTCCTCGTCGAGCGGCACGGCAAAGGCGGAGAACTGCATGCTTTCGGGGTACAACCCCTGCTCCGTGAGCCGGCGGGTGATCGCCCGCAGCTCCTCGGTTGCCGAGGCCGCGGTCTCGCCTGGCGCGAGACGCGCCGCGGCGAAGTACCCGTGGCTGCCTCGCTGCAGGTTGCCCAGGTCCATCTGGAGAGGCCGCCACACCTGCGTCGGGTCGGCCGCCTCGGCGGTGAAGTCGGTCGGAAGACGGAACCCCTCGGGCATGACGCCAACCACCCGAACGGGCGTCTCATCGATCGTCAGCGTCCGGCCGAGCACGGCGGAATCGCCGCCGTAGCGCGCCTGCCACAGTCCGTAGCCGATCACGGCGACCGGCGCGCTGCCCGGGCGATCCTCCTCCGGCGTGAATCCCCGTCCCAGGAACGGACGTGACCCGAGCACGTCGAACAGATTCGCCATGACGAAACCGACGTTGATGCGGACCGGCTCCCCGTCGCCAGTGAGGTTCTGAGCGGACGTGCCCCAGGCCGCTACATCCTCGAGCGTCCGGGCCATCGCCCGGTAGTCGACCACTTCCTGATCTGAGAGCCACGTCTTGTCGAAGCTGATCCACCGGCTGAAGATCTGGACCCGCCGCCCAGGCTCGGCGTAGGGGAGGGGCGTCAGCAGCACGGCCTTCACGACGCTGAAGACGGCCGAGGTGGCGCCGATGCCGAGCGCCAGGGTGACGACGGCCGCCGCTGCGAACCCCGGTGTCTTCAAGAGTCCGCGGACACCAATCCTGACGTCCTGGCGCAGACCGTCCAGCATGCATACCTCCCATTCTCCGGTTGGACGGAGGGCGTGGCTGGAAAGTTGCCTCGCGCGCGGGGCGGCCGGCAATCTCCACCGCGTGCTGCAGCTCGTGGCCGTCGTCGGCAGGTCACCGCGTGCGTCCTCGGTGGGCCGCCAGCGCGTGGCAGACCTCGGCCTTGACCGTTGCCGTCATCGCATCGGCTGCCCGGGTGCAGAACCCGCCCCGCGGCTTTCTGAAGCCGTGGGCTTCGTAGAAGTGCACGAGCCCGTCGCTGTCGGTGATCGCCGGCGTCTGCGCGATCTCGACCGCGTGCTGCAGTTCGTGGCCCAGCGCGGCGATCCGGTGCAGCTCCTGATCGAGGCTGTTGATCGTGATCCGCGTCAGACGCCCGCACGGCGTGGCGCCCGCGAACCGCAGATGGCCGGGCAACTGCAGGAGGCCCGTGCTCACGTAGACGACCGTGTCGCTGGCTTCGAGGATGTCGACCAGGCCCGCGAACGACGGCGACAGTTCGTAGCCTCGGGCGAGCATAGGGCCGCGGCCTGCGGCCGGAGGAGACAGGGGACTCCGGGAGGACTCCGGGATGAGACCCGCTCTAGAACGGGGGTGTTCGGCAGGATCACAGATGAGGGGCCGGGGGACGTTCCCCCGGCCCCGGAAGCGAGCTAGAAGATGAACTTCACTCCGAAGCGACCTTCGAGCTGCCGTTGGAAGGCGTCGTCCTTCAGGAACAGGGGATTCTGCAAGACGCCCTGCTCCGCGATGTACCGGTCGAAGCTGGCTCGACCGGCGTACACGTCGTCCTCGTCCGGCACGATACCGTTGGAGTCGTGATATGTCGAGTTGCGGCCGATGGCCGTCTTCTGGTTGAAGAGGTTCAGCACATTGAGACTGACCTGCAGCCGTCGACCGTTGGCGAACCGGAACTCGTGCTGGACGTAGATGTCAGTCTGCGAAAACGTCGGGGTCCGCCCGTCGCTCAGCCGGCCTTTGTACTGCACCGGCAGGTTGTTCGGTGGGTGCACCCCGATTTCACGGGTGACGGGGAGACCGCTCGCCACGTAGAAGTTGGCGCCGATGCTCGTGCCGAAGTCGAACACGTAGAGCGCCTGGGCCTTGAGCTGGTGCGGCCGATCGGTCGCCAGCAGGCCGTACACCGGCTGCCCGGTCTCATCGAACATCATGAGCGGGTAGTCGAACACGCGCCCGACGTTCGGGCTGGTCCGGCCGTTCTCGTCCGACTGCGACAGCCCGGAGTAGTTGCCCCATAGCCGGCTCCACATGTAGCTGGCGCGCAGCGACCAGTTGTTCGAGAGCAGCTTGTTGTATGTGAACTCGACGCTGTCGTACTGCCGCTTGGCCTTCGGATACGGCACGCCCAGCGAGCTGAAGTCACGGCCCCTGGGCAGCAGGTCGATCTGCTCGTTGCGGATGCTGGTGGCGCGGGCGCTCTGCCGCACGTCGACCAGCGGGGCCTCACCCCTCACCTGCACGGTCTCCGTGACCGCGCCCACGGAGAGCGTCACATTGACGGTCTTGATCTCGCCCAGCGCAACGAGGACTCCGTCGATCTGCCCGGGGTTGAACCCCTGCAGTTGTGCCACGACCTGGTAGGTGCCCGGCTGCAGCGCCGGGAACCGATAGACGCCGGTCTCGCTGGTGACCGTCGACACGATAGATCCGACCGCCAGGTTGCGAGCCTCGACGGTGACGCCGGGCAGCACGGCTCCCGACGAGTCCTTGATGACGCCCTCAATGGCGCCGCGCTGTTCCTGTACGAGTGCCGGCACCGCCAGTGCCGCCAGCAGCAGGAACAAGGTGAGCGTTCGCATGCGCATACATCCTCCTCTGTGCAAGAGACGGCATGGTTCACCTTCCTCCTGATGGGCGGGGCGCGCGGGACGAACAAACGGACCGACAGAGACGGAGGGTCCTGGTGGGTGCCTCGGGCCTCGAGCCACCACGAGCCTGTTCGCCGGGGACTCTTCGCTTGTGGACGTGAGTAGCGGTGAGGTGACGCATCCGGAACTTGATCCCCAACGCCCCACCTATCAGCCCCAGTTTTCACCAGTCGCCGACTTCGAGCCCGGTGACCCGCCGAGAATAGGAGTTCCCCGAGCGCTGTTCTCGTTCCACCAGTCAAGCATGTCGTTCGGCTATGGGGTGGTGCGGTGCTATGACGTCGCCCCCGATGGGCAGGCCTTCTACGCCGTTTCGTGGGGGAGCCCCCGTATTCCGCCTCCCGCGACCCACATCAAGCTCGCCCAGAACTGGTGTGAGGAGCTGAAGGCAAAGGTGCCTGTGGGTGGGAACCGGCAATAGGGGGCCAGCTCGGCCCCTACCCTCCCGGCGGGCACACGAGCGGGACGACGTCTCGTTTGTTGCGCCGGTAGACGCGGAAATCCTCGCGATCCACTGTCACCACGACGTGCTTCGGATGCAGTTCACTCATGCGAATGAGGCACAAATCGGCCAGATCCGGCGCGCGATCCGAGTAGCGGGAGGCCAGCTGGGCAAGGTGTGGCAGGTGTTCTTCGGCGTGGAATGCCGGCGCGAGCAGCCCGGTCTCGATCAGCTGCAGCACGAGGGACGCACTCCGCAGGTGGAACGCGGCTTCGGCAAGGACCGCCTCGCAGGTCAGCAGCGGAACGTCCAGCCGGGACGCGATGCTGACGGCCCACTGGTGATGGCGGTCGTTGCGGTTCGCGAAGGCGACAATGAACCCCGTGTCGGCGATGCCCGTCATTGCGTGGCGAAACCCTTGCGCCCCGACAGATCGCGCGGACCGTTGACCGCGCCGGCCAGACCAAGAAACGGGCGCCCGCAGTCCGCCGCCCGCGCCGCCTCCAGGTGCTGGCGGACGACCTGCCCCTGAGACATCCCGGTCCGCTCGGCCACGTCTGCCAGCCATCGCGCGAGGTCCTCGGGCAGCCGGATGGTCAGCGTATTACCCATATGGCAGAAGTGTAACACACTCCCGCCCCGGAACGACCGCTGACAGCCCGGCACCCAAGAGGCTCAGCGCGACAGCCCGGCTACTATCTACTATCTACTGTCTACTGACTACTTCTTCTATCTTCTGTCTCCTGTCTTCTGTATTCTTGTGTTCTTCGTCCCGCCCTCGGTCAGGAGCACTCTCGTGCGCATCGCGAAACCCCACTTCGGCTCGGCCGCAGCTCTCGCGGCCGTCGGCCTGCTCACTCTCGCCCGGGCCGGAGTGGCGGCCCCTCCCGCCGTCCCGATCACGTTCGACCAGTTCCATACGACGACCGCGACCTTCACGTACCTGAAGAACATTGCGGCCGCGTACCCCGCGATCACCGAGCTTCTCGAGATCGGCACGAGCACGATGGGGCGGCCCATCTACGTGCTGGTTGTCTCGAATATGAAGATGGGGACGACGCTCGACGCGCTTGTCCCGCTGAGACACCCGCGCGACGAGGTAAAGAACGTGACGCCCATGAGGCCCTACCTCGGAAAGCCGGGGCACTGGATTGGCGGGAGCACCCACGGCAACGAGTACACGGGCACCGAGGTCGCGCTGGCCATGATCGACCGCTTGGTCTCGGGCTACGGTGCCGACCCTGAGATCTCGCGCCTCGTCGACACCAAGACCTTCTACATCTGTCCCATCATCAACCCGGACGGCCACTTCAACAGCCTCGAGAAGGGCATCTCGCAGCGCGCGAACTCCGCTCTGAGAGACGATGACGGAGACGGGAAGGTGAACGAGGACGGCCCAGACGATCTCGATGGCGACGGTGTCATCGCGCAGTTCCGCTACAAAGACCCGAAAGGGCAGTACGTCATCGACGACACGGACCCCCGCCTGATGATCCGGCTCCGGCAGAGCGAGCAGACGACGAAGCCGCGCTATTCGGTCATCACCGAGGACCGGGACAACGACGGAGACAGGAAGCGCGGCGAGGATTCCGAGGCGGGGATCGACATCAACCGGAATTTTCCCGAGCGCTGGTGGCGGGATGACAGCCTGCCCGGCGGCACGGGCACGTATCCCACGTCGTCTCCCGAAGTGCGGGCCGTCGCCGAGTTCTTCCACACCCACCCGAACCTGCTGATGGCCCAGTTCTTCCACACGTCTGGCGGGTTCACGTACCGGCCGCTGGGCTCGGGACCGCAGACGAACATCGCACCGAAGGATCGTGCGGTCTTCGACTTCATCATGGGGAAGAGGTACCTGGAGATCATCGGCGAGGAGGTGCCGGCCGCCTGGGCGAAGCCGGAGACGATCCCTGCCTTGCGCGAGGAACTGCGACAGACGTCGAAGAACAAGTACGCCATCGAACGCGGCTACGAGTTCCCGCGCGCATGGAAGGTGAGCTACGACGAGATAGCCGACCGGGCCTATGGCTACGGCCTTTCGACGGACTGGGACTACCTGCAGCTCGGCATCTACTCACTCACTACCGAGCTGTGGAACCCCGAGATCGACATTCCCGGGTTCCCGAAGATCCCAACCGGTGAGGACGCCGGACCGGCCCGCCAGCGGGCGCTGCTCAGATACAACGACGAACAGTATGGCGGCAAGGCCTTCGTCGCCTGGAAGCCGTTCAGACATCCTGAGCTGGGTGAGGGTGAGGTCGGTGGCTGGAACCCGACGTATGCCAGCAACGCGTGGCCGGGCGAGATCCTGAAGGGCGTGTGCGACCGGCACGTGCGCTTCGAGCTGTTCCGCTCGGGACTGATGCCGGATCTGGCGATCACCGACGCCACGGCGCGCGTGATCCATGACGAGCCGAACGCGACCACGGCGACAGCCGAAGCCAAGGGCGACGGGATTGCCGTGAAGAAGGGTGCGGCGCTGGGCGGATACCGCGTGCTGGAGGTCAAGGCTGTCGTCGAGAACAAGGGTCCGCTCGCCACCCACGTGGCTCGTGGCGCCGACCTGCGCGGCAACCGCCAGGACGTGGCGTGGCTCATTGGTGACCGCGACGCGATCACGTTCCTTCAGGGCACGCCGTGGCAACAGTTGGGCGTGATCGACGGCGTGATGCCCGTGCCCGGGTTTGCGGCCGGCGCAGAGCGCCGGCTGCGCAGGCGCCCCAGGGACGCGGCGGTGGACGGGGAGGCGGACCCACGCAGGTGCGCCAGACGGGCGCGAAGCGCACGGTCACCTGGCTGGTGGCCGTGAAGGGCAACACCCCACTGCGCGTCGTCGTGTCGTCGCAGAAGGGCGGCACGCACGTGGCCACGGTGAAGGTGCAGTAGAGGAGGACGCCATGACATCCACGCGACGCACATTGAACGTCATCGCATCCGCCCTCGCGCTGCTGGTCGTTCTCGCCGCCGCCGGTCCAGCGCTCGCCCAGAGCAAGCCGGCGAAGAACCCGGGCAGCTATCACGGCGAGCTCGACTTCCCGATCTCCTGGAAGCGCTACTACGGCTACGGCGAGTGGACCGCCATCATGGCGGACCTGCAGAAGAAGTACACCGCGCTCGCCGACATTCAGAGCATCGGCAAAAGCCGTATGGGCCGGGACCAGCTCCTGCTCACGATCACCAACAAGGCCACAGGCAAGGCCGAAACCAAACCGGCCATGTGGATCGACGGTGCCATCCACGGCAACGAGGTGAACGGGATTACGTGCTCCCTCTATATCGCATGGTACCTGCTGACGCGCTACGACTACGACCCGTTCGTCCACGACCTGGTCGATACGACGACCTTCTACATCCTGCCCGGCTTCAACGTCGACGGGAACGACTCGTACGTCCGCTTCCCGAATACCGAGAACAATCCGCGCGAGCCGTTCCGCCCGGCAGACGATGACGGGGACGGGTTGTACGACGAGGATCAAACGGAGGACGTCGACGGCGACGGCGAGCTGTCGATCATGTGGATTGAAGACCCGGCGGGAGATTTCAAGCTGTCCCCGGACCGGCGCCGGTTCGTGCCCGTGAGCGATTCGCGCGAGCCGGGTCAGCGCTTCCGGCGGATCGGCGGCGAAGGCTTCGACAACGACGGCGACGGCTGGATCAACGAGGACGACCTCGGGGGGCCCGATCCGAACCGGAACTTCTCGTTCGGGTGGGGTCTCCAGTCGGGCTGGCCGTATCCTCACTCGGAGTCCGAGACGCGGAACGTGTTCGAGTTCCAGCTTGCCCACCCGAACGTCTTCGCGGCGTTCAACTTCCACAACACTGGCCGGCTCATCATGTTCCAGGCGCCCCTGGCCGTGCCGCCGCCGCCCGGCGAGACGCCCGAGGCGCGGCAGCGGGCGGCCGAGCAGCTCCAGCAGCGGCTGGAGGAACTGCGGAAGGCAGACAAGTACGCGTACCTGCTCGACCGGCGCGTCGCGCCGGAGTACCAGAACGACCTCAACGTCCAGCAGGACATCGTGACGACGGGCGCGCGGATCCTGAAGGACTTCCGGCCGACGCCGAGCGGGCTGTCGGGACAGGCGGCGCCCGCCGCGTACTTCATGCTGGGCGCCTACAGCTACCTGCTGGAGCTGTGGGGCTCGCAGCCGGGTGAGGCCGACGTGAACGGCGACAACCGCGTGGACGACGAAGAGTTCCTGAAGTGGGTTGACCTCGAGCTGATGGGGGAAGGGTGGATCGAGCCGCATCCGTTCACGCATCCGGACCTCGGTCCGATCTGGATTGGCGGGAGCGCGAAGAAGCACATCGGCCGGACGCCGCCGGCGCGCTACATGGAGACCGAAGCCATGCGCGTGGCCAACTTCGTGCTCTACTGCGCGAGCCAGTTCCCGAAGGTCGAGGTGACGGAGGTCCGCGTCCGGCCGGCGACGGGCGATCTCTTCTGGGTCGACGCGGAGGTGTCGAACGACCGGGCGTATCCGACGTTCTCGGATCGGTCGGTGGTGCTCGAGCGGGCCGCGATGGACCGCATCAGCGTGAAGACCTCCAATAGCGTTGCCGTGCTCGACGTGCCGGCGTCACCGACCGTCGTGGACCCCCTGAACCCGGCGGCAACGGTCGACGTGGTGGCGGGCGGGCCGCGCGAGTTCAGGCTCGGGGCGCGGTCGTCGAAGTGGTTCACGACGCTCGTGCGGATGAAGGGCAACGAAGGGTGGGTGGAGTTCACCGTGACGTCGAAGGCCGGCGGCACGGCAACCAAGCGCATTGCGATCGTGAGGTGACCATGAACATCCTGACCTGGATCGTCTTCGGTCTCATCGTTGGCGCGATCGCCAAGTTCCTCATGCCCGGCAAAGACCCCGGCGGCATCATCGTGACGATCCTGCTGGGCATCGCGGGCAGCGTCGTCGGCGGGTTCATCGGGCAGGCGCTGGGTCTGTACGCGCAGGGGCAGTGGGCCGGCTGGATTCTGTCGATTGCCGGCGCGATGGTGCTGCTGCTGATCTACCGGATGGTGGTGGGCAAGAAGAAGTAGTCAGCTGATCCCGAACTGGTTCGAGCAGCTGAAGATGAAAGCCCCTGCGGGCCGGCGCTCGCTGCGGGGGGAGATGCGCGCGCACGCACGAAGTCGGCCAGCAAGTTGAGGCGAGACGGCGCACCCTGGGACGGGTCCGACACGCAGCTCCGCAGTGTGTTTGATTCGCTGCGCGTCACCCCTCCCTGATTGCTGCCCCACCGGCGGCCAGACGAGCCGCGCCGGTGTCTAAAGGCGCATGAGCCTGACGACCTCTCTGCGCGACGCGCTCTCGCACCACGGGATTGCCCTCGACGTCCGCTACGCTCTGCGTGTGCTGAGCCGTCAGCCGGGCCACACGCTGGTGGCGGTCCTGACGATGGCTCTCGGCATCGCGGCGGCGACGGTCCTCTTCTCGGTCGTCAACGGCGTGTTGGTCTCGCCGTTGCCGTGGCCCGACTCGGACCGTCTGGTCCGCGTCTCCGAAACCCGCGAGGGCGGCAACAACCGCTTCCCGCAGATGCTGACCAACGCGTCCTACCTCGCCTTGGCGCAGGAGTCGCAGTCCCTGTCGGCCATCGCCGCCTTCCGCCGCGAGCGCTTGACGCTTTCCGGTTCCGGTGAAACCGAACGCCTCCGCGTCGCCGCCGTCACGCCCAGCCTCTTCCCGCTACTCGAGGCCGCCCCGCTCGTCGGCCGGCGCTTCGAGCCGCACGAAGAGCGCGAGCCGCTCGTCGCGCTCTCCTACTCGCTCTGGCAGCAGCGCTTCAACGGAGACGAGGGCGTCGTCGGCAAGCCGATCCAGCTCGACGGCCGTCCCTACACGGTGGTCGCCGTCATGCCCAGGGACTTCGACTTCCCGGACCGGGATTCCCAGGCGTGGGTGCCGTACTACGTGCCGCCGGTCCTCGGCGACAACCCGAACACGCGCGCGATCGCGCTCTTCTCGGCCATCGGACGACTCAGCCCTCTGGCTACTCCGGACCAGGCGACTGCCGAAAGCACGACGCGCGCCCGCACGGCACCCGACCTCGGCATGGTTGGCATCGCGGTGTACGGCACGAGAGGGGCCGCAACAGTTACCGTCGTGCCCTGGCACGACGCCATGACCGACGAGGTGCGCCCCGCGCTGCTCGTGCTGCTCGCGGGCGTCGGTCTGCTCCTCGCGGCTGCCACGGCCAACGTGGCCAGCGTGCAGCTCGCGCGTGCAACCTCGCGGCGGCGAGAAGCCGCGGTGCGATCGGCTTTGGGCGCTGGCGCGGGCCGCCTCCTCCGACAGCTGCTGATCGAGAACCTGATCGTGGGGCTTGCCGGGGGCGCGATCGGCCTGGCAATGGCGGCCGCGTTCCACCAGGCGCTGCCATCCCTGCTACCCGAAGACTTCCCGCGCCTCGACGCGATCGCGATCGACCTCCGCGTGGCCCTCGTCGCCCTGGGCCTGTCGCTGGCCGCGGGCCTCGCGTTCGGCCTGATGCCGGCCTGGCAGACCCGGCGCGTGGATCTCGTGACCTCCCTCTCCGAGGACAGCCTCGCACCGGTTGGCGGAGGCGCCCGCTCCCGGCTCACACGCGTCCGGGCGCTCGTCATGGCGGTCCAGGTCGCAATCGCGTGCGTTCTCTTGATCGGCGCCTCGCTCCTCGGCCGCACGTTTGCCGCCCTCCTGGACGCGGACCGCGGCTACGACCCTTCCAACCTGCTGACAGCTGAGCTCTCCATGCCGGATGAGGCCTTCACGCCGGAGCGTCGTGCGCAGATCCTCGCGGGTCTGCTCGAACGGCTGCGATCGAACCCGGCCGTGCACTTCGCCGCCTACTCGACGACGCTTCCCCTCATCGCGCGCGAGTCGCTGATGGGGTTCAGCATCCCTCCCCGGGGCGGTTCGTCCGAGGCCACCCAGGTCCAGGCCATGGTTCGCATGGTCAGCCCGGGGTACTTCGAGTCGCTCGGCATGCGCATCGTGGCCGGCCGCGGGTTCACGGAGACGGACACGATGACGGCCCGACCGGTCATCGTCGTCAACCGCGTCCTCGCGGATCGGTACCTGGGCAGGAATCCGGTCGGGCAGGAGCTGCCACCCAACGCGAGCGGAGGAGAGGGCAATCCGTCGCTCGTCGTGGGGATCGTCGACAACGTGCGCATACGCAGCGCCACGGACGAACCGCAGCCCGAGCTGTACTTCTGCGCGCTCCAGCGGCGTGCCGGCTTCGGATCCTCGGTGGCCTACCTGACGATCCGGACCGCCGCCGACCCCCACGCGCTCGTGCCCACCCTGAGGGCGCTCGTGCGCGAGCAGGGCGACATGGTGGCGCTCGACGGCGTGACGACCATGGGGGACCGGCTCGTGGCGAGCCTGAGCCAGCCGCGCCTGAACGCCGTCGTGATGGGCGCGTTCGCGTTCTTCACGCTGGCCATCGCTGGCGTCGGCCTGTTCGGCGTGCTGTCGTACTCCGTCGCTCAACGATCGCGCGAGCTGGGCGTCCGCGCGGCGCTGGGCGCGACACCGGGAACCATCGTCTCGATGGTGGTCAGACAGGGGCTCACGATCACCGTGGCCGGCGCGGCCGCAGGCCTCGTGGCGGCCTACTGGCTGTCCCGCCTCATTGCCGCGTCGTTGTACGGTGTGCTGCCCGGCGATCCCGTCAGCTTCGCGGCCGCGGCAGCGCTCCTGATCCTCGTCGCGCTCGTGTCCTGCGCCGTGCCCGCCCACCGGGCCGCGCGCGTCGATCCGCAGCGTGTGCTCCGGGCCGGGTGAGACCGGAGGGCCCGGCGTATACTGGTCGGCGGACTGCCAGCCTGGCCGACGCGTCCATGCCCGACACGACTCTTCTGCGGTCGTCGAGGCGGTGCCGCCTGGCACTGTGGGCCGCCTGTGTCCTGAGTCTGAGTCTGGCCGCCAGTTCGCTCGCTGACCCTGGCGCGTCCCAGAAGATGACGCCCACCGTCGAACGCCAGGAGCTGGACGAAGATCTCGAACGCTGGCGTGCACTCATCGCACGTTACCGAAAGGAAGGCCTGGCCGGGGTTCGTGACGAACTGAACCAGTGGCCGCCCGGCCGCGTCGAGCGCAACGCCCGGTGGGCAGAGACTCTCAACGAGCGGGCCGCCGCGGCGAGGAAGCTGAGCCTCCCCCACGAACCCGTCGCCCCCGCGAAGGCGCCGCCAGAAGTCAGCGCTGCCGACCTGGCTGCTGCCGCGGTTCTGTTTCTGGACGGGGCTGCCTCGGAAGTCGATGCGGGCGCCTACGAGCGCGCGCCATTCCATCTGTCGGCAGGCCTTGCGTACCTGGATCTCTACGACCGGTGGAAGACCGTCCTGGATCCGCCCCTGCGAGGTCTCTGGTACCGTGCTGCGGCATCGCTGATGCTCGCGGCGGTCGATGTCGACGGGTTCGAGGCCCACCTGCCTCGCATCAAGGCGGCCGGCGACGTCGCGCATCTCTGGATGATCCGCGGCGCATACGCGGAGCTGCGGGCCTCGCCGCAATTGGAGCATCTTCTGCGGCCGAGAGACGACAGGACGCGCGAGGGACAGCGGGTCACGGCTGCCAGGCAGAGGAGCCTGATCGAGGAGGCCGAGAGGACATACCGGAGGAGCGTCGAGCTCGATCCTCATCTGGTCGAGGGATGGCTCCGGCTCGCGTTGCTGCTCTCCAGGCAGGACAAGCCCGAGGAAGCGATCAAAGCGCTCGACTCCATTCCGAAGGCCAGCCTCGATGTGGAACTGCGCTACCTGGTCCTCCTCGTCTCCGGCGGTGCTCGCGCGCAGGCCGGCGACTGGGACGACGCCGCGGCCGAGTATCGTGCCGCGATGCAACTCCTGCCAGGCGCCCAGTCGGCCCGAATCGGCTTGAGCGACACACTGCTCCACGACGGCCGGGCCGAGGAGGCGGCGGGGCTGCTGACGAAGCGTCTCGCCGAGCCTCCCGGGGCGGCCGGCTCCGACCCCTGGTGGGGCTTCCAGCGAGGGCCCTACTGGCGGATCTGCGCTGTATTGGACGCCTTGCGGGAGATGGTGCGCCGATGAGGTACGCCAGGCTCGCGACTCTCACGACCGTGGTCATCGTGTGGCCCGCTGGTCTCGCGGTGACGGAGCCGCAGGTCCCCGCCTTCCGCAGCGGCGTCGAGCTGGTACGCCTCGATGTGCTCGTAACCGATGATGGCCGTCCGGTCAAGGGCCTGACCTCCGCGGACTTCGAGGTCACCGACAACGGAGTCCGCCAGCAGGTCAACCTCTTTTCGGTCGAGGAAGTGCCCCTGACGATGCTTCTGGTGCTCGACACGAGCTTGAGCGTCCAGGGCGCCAAACGAGAGGCACTGCTGGATGCAGCCCATGCTGCGCTGGGCGGATTGCGGAGCGGGGACCGCGCGGGTCTCCTCACGTTCTCCCACGAACTTCATCTCGCGTCAACCATCTCCGGGGACCTCGACGCCGTGCGCATGGGTCTCGACCGCATGGAACCCGACGGTCAGACCGCGCTCGTGGATGGCGTGCATGCCGGGACGGCAGTGCTGCAGTCGGACCCGGAGCGCTCCCTCATGCTCGTCTTCACCGACGGCTTCGAGAATGCCAGCTGGCTGAGGCCCGAGTCCGTCCTCGACACGCTGAAGCGTTCCGACGTTGTCGTCTACGGCGTGACGACCACACCGCTTCGGTCTCTGAGCCAGTCCGCGGAGCTTCTGGGATTCCGGCCCTCGACAAAGACGTTCTTCCTGACGATGGCGGCCGGAATCAGCGGCGGACGTGTGCTTGAAGCGACGAGCGCCGAGAGGTTGCGCGCCGCCTTTGCCGAGATTGTCGAGGAGTTCAAGGCCCGCTACCTCCTGAGCTACGAACCCCGCGGCGCCGGCGGCCCCGGCTGGCACGAAGTGAGGGTGCGACTCCGAAGGGGCAAGCGCGGTGACATGACCACGCGGCCCGGCTACTACATGCCTGCGGGTTCGTCGTCGAGGCGCCCGGTGCCACGACTCCCGTCTACCCCCGCTCTACACCGGGAGTAGTCCGGGAGGACTCCGGGAAGACTCCCGGTTTGAAGCGGGAGTGCTCGGGGCTTCTCGCCGCTGCCGTCACTTCGTCCGCCGGTCCAGTCCTGAGACCACCCGAACGACGAGCTCGTTGAACGCCTCCGGCTGTTCGAGCATGGGATAGTGGCCGGTGCCAGGCATCACGATGGCGTCGAAGTCCGGCACGACTGTCCGGTTGCGGGCAATGTCGGTCGGCCACAGGTCGCCGTTGATGGCGCGGATGGGCACGCCGGCCCGGCGGAACGCGCCCGGCAGGTCGTACCCGCCGAAGCTGGCCAGCATGGGCACTGTCACCTCCGGGGGCGTGCGGAGCATCTCGGCCTCGGCCCACGCAAGCACCTCGGGGTGCCGCCCCGGGTGGAAGAGCTGCGCCACCATCGCCCGGCACGAGCCCGCCGGGTCCGCAGCGAACGCATCCGCGCGCGCACGGGCGCTCGTTTCGTCGATGGTCTCTGTCGCGTCATGGAACGTGTCAACGCCGACGACGCCGAGCACGCGTCCCGGAAGCCGCGCCGCGGCCTCGAGCGCGACAGGTCCGCCCAGGGAGTTGCCGAAGAGCACGAGCCGGTCGAGCGCAAGATGAGCGACGACAGCCTGCACGTCCTCGCCGAACCGCGGAATGGACCAATCCACGCGGTTCCCGCCCGACTCGCCGTGACCGGCCAGATCGACCGTGACGATGCGATAGCGCAAAGACAGGTGCGGGATCTGGTTGTGCCAGAACGTGCGATTGGCGAGGCCGCCGTGGACGAACACCAGCGCGGGATCGCCCGTGCCGCTCGAGGTGAACGCAACCGAGACCCCGTCAGCGGACCTGACCGTTCCGTGCATACTCGAGTTGCGTGACATCGGTCCTCCTCCCGCGCAGGCCGTCGCAACAAGCGTAGCCGCGGAGGCGATGACCACCGCGCAACGCGCTATGTCTCTCATGAGACCGCTCTTCACTGGCTTGTAGACTCGCAAACCCTCCCGCCACGAACGCGTGGCAGCGCGGTGCGCCTGCACGCTCCCCGCGCGCGGCAGCCTGAACTCCCCGGACGCGACACACGCCACGCTGCGATGGTGAGTCGGAGGAGGAGGAGTATGAACTGATCCCCCGCCAGCCGCCCGCGTCATGCCGCATCGTCTGCGAGATTCCCGCGGCGGGTCAAGCGGGCGGCGTCGGCCGGCCGGTCGGACTGCCGCGTGTCCTGTCCAACGAGCGCGATGGCAGCCAGCACGAGGAGGCTGGAGAGGAGGACCTGCGGTCCGAGCGAGCCGTCACCGGCCGCCCAGGCGATCACGACCGCGACGACGGGGTTGACGTAGGTGTGGGTTGCCACCAGCGTCGGCGAACACCGCTCGAGCAGCCACAAGTAGGCCGCGTACGCGATGAGCGATCCGAAGACCACGAGGTAAGCCAGTGACCCGAGTGCCAGCGGCGACACGCCTGAGAGAATAGCCGCCGAGTCCTCGCCGGCAACAAGGCTGGCCAGGAGCAGCCACCCGCCACCGCATGCGAGGGTCGTCGCGGCTCGGAGCGACGCCTGTCGGGCCAGGGCGGCTGTGCGCGTGTAGAGAATGCCGACGGACCAGGCCACGGCCCCGCCGAGGACCGCCAGACCGGCCCCGAGGTGTGCCGGACTCATCCGGAGATCGGCGGCCTGGAAGAGGACCCCGACCCCAACGAGGCCGATCACAAGTCCGGCGCCCACCCGCGCGGAGACGCTCCTGCGCGAGATCACCATCAGACCGACCACGACCCAGACCGGTTCTGTGGCGATGATGAGCGCGGCAAGGCCCGATGGCACCAACTGTTCGGCCCAGTGCAGGCTGCCGTGGCCGAGCAGGAAGAACCAGAAAGCGAGGATGGCGGCCGAGCGCCACTCGGCAGGGGTCGGCCGGGCATCTGCCCGCCGGGCCCAGAGATACAGGAGGGCGCCGGCGGTCAGATGCCGGACTCCCGCGGTGAGGAGCGGAGGAATCTCCGCGACCGCGTAGCGGATCGCCAGGTAGGTCGATCCCCACACCAGGTAGATCACCAGAAAGGCCAGCGCAGTGGCCACGGGCGATCCGCGGGGCACCCGTGGTGCGGCTGCCCGCGCGGCGGCGGACGCCTCGAGTTCCCGCCGGCCGGTGGGGGTCGAGTCTGGCTTCGCGACGTTACCACTCATACTTATATCACCGGTAGACATATCACATGCATGTTTACCGGTCAACATATTTTTGATAGTCTACGCACATGGGATACGGCGCGCGCCCCAAGCCCATTGCCGACATCCGGCTCGTCGGTGGGCGACCGGCCCTCGACTTCGTCAACACCATCCACGATCGCAAACGGCCGCCGCACGAGGACTACCTGGCCAGCGTCCAGCGGTACCTCGAGTGGGCTCAGCGAGCCGGCGTGCTCGGCCGGAACGAAGCAAGCCGGATCACCGCCTCCGCCGCGCCCGCGTCCCTGCTGCTCGAGGTTCGGCGGTTCCGGGAGCACATCCACGCGCTGTTCGTTGCGCGCCGGGACGGCCGACGGCCCGACCAGGCGGCCGTCGCGCACCTCGATGCCTGGCTGCAGAAGGCGTGGCGGAGCCTGGCTGTCCACCCTGGTACAGCCGACCGTCTCGTGTGGCGGCGCGAGTCGAAGGATGTCTGGCTCCCGCTCAAGCGTCTCGCCCTCGACGCGCTCGATCTGCTGCAGCACACGCCGACCACCCGGCTCAAGGAGTGCGCGGCCACAGACGAGTGCGGGTGGCTCTTCCTCGACGACTCAAAGAACAACACGCGCCGGTGGTGCAGCATGGACAGCTGCGGAGCTCTGGCCAAGATGCGCCGGTACCGGACGCGCACCCGCGCGTTTCGCTGAACCGGTTCGGGCACCAGCACTCGCAACCATCGGCGGATCGAGCGCCGCGCGGGTGGCCAGCAAGCCGAACAGGAGGCCGGCGAAGGCCGCGACAAGGGCCGCGAAGCCGCAGATGGTGCGATTGTCGAACCGGGGGACTCCACCGTTCGTCCAATGCTGAAAGCCCCCAGGAGGGCCGGGAGGATCACCATGCGCAGCCTGCTGCACGATGCCAGGATGGGCGTGCGCCTGTTGGCCAAGCGACCTGGATTCACGGCTCTGGCGGCCGCCACGCTCGCCATCGGGATCGGCGCCTCCACACTCATCTTCAGCGTCGTCGAGGCCGTGCTGCTGACGCCGCCGCCGTTCAGGGATCCCGACCGGCTTGTCGTCGTGTGGGAGCACAACATCCCCCGCGACCGGAAGACGAACGTGGTCTCGCCGGCCAACTTCCTGGCCTGGCGTGACGCGCAACAGTCGTTCACCGACCTCGGCGCGTTCTCGATCACCGCGACGGGCAGCCTGACCAGCCCCGGGCGGGAGCCCGAGCAGGTGGGCCTGCAGCTCGCGACGGCCCAGCTCTTCCCAATCCTCGGGATCGACGCGCTCGTCGGGCGGACCTTTCTGGCCGAAGAGGACCATCCGGACAACGACGTGGCACTCATCAGCCATCGACTGTGGCAGCGACGCTTCGGTGGGTCCGCCTCGGCGGTTGGGGGAATCGTGACCGTGAGTGGCCGCGTCCGGACGATTGTCGGCGTCATGCCACCGACCTTCGATCTGTTGGATCGCAAAGTCGACCTCTGGCTGCCGGCGGGATTCAGCGATACGGCGCGCGACGCTGGTGGCCGATGGCTGATCCCCGTGGCCCGCCTGAGGCCCGGCGTCGAATTGGCGCAGGCGCAGGCAGACATGAACCGAATCACGGCGCGGCTGGCCGCGGAGTTTCCCGACCGGAACGCCGGTTGGGCCTCGAATGTCGTGCTGCTCGGGGAGCAGCTCGTGGGGGCGGTCCGGCCGGCCCTCGGCGTATTGCTTGCGGCTGTCGGGTTCGTCCTGCTGATTGCGTGCGTGAATGTCGCGAATCTGCTGCTCGCTCGCGCGACGTCGCGCCAGCGCGAACTGGCCGTGCGGGCCGCCCTCGGAGCCGGCCGCTTCCGGTTGGTACGCCAGTTGCTCGTCGAGAGTCTCGCGCTCGCGTCGGTGGGTGCCGTCGGGGGCGTGCTGCTCGCCTCTTGGGGCCTCGGCACATTGCTCTCGGCAACGGCCGAGCAGTTCCCCATCCCTCGGCTCGAGACGGCTTCCCTTGACGGCAGAGTCCTGGCGTTTGCCGTTATCCTCTCGCTGGCCACGGCCGTCATGTTCGGCCTTGCGCCGGCGGTCAGCGCCTCGCGCCTCAATCTGAACGATGCGCTGAGAGAGGGCGCGCGCGGTACGAGTGCGCGCCACGGCCGATTGCGCGCGTCGCTGGTCGTTGCCGAAGTCGCGCTGGCGATCATCCTGCTGGCGGGAGCCGGGTTGCTCGTCCGCAGCTTTCAGCACCTGATGGCCGTGGACCCCGGGTTCGAGCCCGAGCGCGTGCTGGCCTTTCAGATCTCCCTGCCCGGGGCGACCTACAACGACCCGTCGTCGCGCGTCACCTTCTTCCGGAACCTGACCACCCGTCTGACACGCCTGCCCGGCGTCGTTGCAGCCGGCAGCGTCAGCTTCCTTCCGCTCGACGGGCTTGGCGCCGCCACCCGGTTCCGCGGGCTGGATCGCCCGGAGCCGTCCAAAGGGCAGGAGCCGGTGACCGACGTCCGCATGATCAGCAGCGACTACTTCCGCGCCATGGGGATTCCACTCGTGCTGGGCAGGCTGTTCACCGAAGCGGAGGTCGCCCCCGCATCGAGTGTGGTCCTGTTCGCCGAGTCGGCGCGTCCGGCGACAACCGGCGTTGTCGTCGTGAACGAGGCCATGGCCCGCGAGATGTGGCCGGGTGAGGACCCGATCGGCAAACGGCTGCTGGTGAGCTGGAGCGATCCTGAGGTGACCGACGAGGTGATTGGCGTTGTCGGCGATGTGCGGCTCGTGAGCCTCGACGACACGGTGCGGCCAACCGTGTACTACCCCCACAACCGAACCGCCTACTCCGCGATGAGCGTCGTGGTTCGGTCGACCGTGGAGCCGGCGTCGCTCACGTCGGCGGTCCTGGCCCAGGTGCGCGAGATGGACCCGCAGCAGCCCGTGGCGAAGATCCGGACGCTCGAGGAGGTGGTCGGCGCCTCGGTCGGCCAGCGGCGCCTCATCATGCTGCTCGCCGGGCTGTTCGCCGGCGTTGCGCTCCTGCTGGCCGCGGTCGGACTCTACGGTGTCCTCGCATATCTTGTTGCCGAGCGGACCCGGGAGATCGGCGTGCGGATCGCGCTTGGTGCGCAACGTGGCGCGGTCCTGGGGATGGTGATCAGGCGGGCGTTGGGGCTGACCGCGATCGGCGCCGCGGCAGGACTGGCTGGCGCCCTGGCGCTCACACGCCTCATGCGCAGCCTGCTCTTCCAAGTGACGCCGTCCGACCCGACCACGCACGGGACCGTCGTTGTTGTCCTCGTCGCCGTGGCGCTGGTGGCGAGCCTCATTCCCGCCTGGCGTGCGATGCGTGTGGATCCGGTGGTTGCGCTGAGGCAGGAGTAGCCGCTCGTCTGGCTCCCATCGGTGTGGCCATGCAAACCCGGCAGCCGGTCGGCATCTTCTTCGGCCTCACGTTCCTGATCTCCGGCTTCGCGGTGGCGCCGTTGATCGCGGCGCAGTACGGCCTGGCGCCGTTTCCAGTGCCCCCGCTGCTCGGGCTGGCGGCGGCGATCGGACCAGGGATCGCCGCCGTGACCACGGTCCTCCTCGAAGGTGGGCGGCCGGCTGTCTGGCGCCTTCTGCGATCGGCCCTGCAGTGGCGCGTGCCGTTCCGGTGGTACGCGGGCGTCCTGCTGTTCGCCCCTCTGCTGCTGGCCGCCACTTACGCCCTGCACGCCTGGCTCGGCGCGCCGCTCCCATCGGTGTCGTCGCGCCTGCCGCAGGTCCTGCCGGTATTCCTGTTCCTCATGCTTCAGACCGGCTTCGGCGAGGAACTGGGCTGGCGCGGCGTCGCACAGCCGCGTCTGCAAACGACCCTTGGTCTCGTCCGGGCTGCGCTGGTTGTCGGGGTCGTGTGGTCGTTCTGGCACCTCCCGCTCTTCCTCATCCGCGACTCCATGCAGTGGCAGCTCGTACGGGTCGCCGGGGCTGCGGCGGCGGTCGGAGGCTACAGCGTCTATCTGGTGGTGACCGCCATTCTCTTCGCGCTCGTTATGAACGCGTCAGGCAGCCTCCTGATGCCGATGATCCTCCATGGAGCGATCAACGCCACCGCCTGGCTGTCGATGTTGAACGAGGTCGAGCGGCAAGGCCTTCGGCCGCTGCTGCTGCTCACGGTACTCGAGGCCGTGATCGTGGTTGCGTGGCTGCTTGGCCGGCGCGCGCGTGGCCGGTCGAGCAGCCCACCGGCCACGCGTGGCGTCGTCCCGAACTGACGATCCGAGGAGCGCAAGGGCCGCAGTCCGTGAACCGCATCGACGGGATCCCGGTCACGCGAGGCACGCTGCGATGCCCCGACGAGACCGTGAACGAGTTCGAAACCGCCACGCCTCCCCGTTCGTAGTACCTCACATCGGGTCCTTCCCCCGGGAGGTCGTCCCATGCTCAGCGGTCTTCTGACCGATGTCCGCCACGCACTCCGGTGGTTCCGCCGCAGCCCGGGTTTCACGGCCGTCGCCGTGCTCTCGCTGACCGTCGGGATCGGCTTCAACACCGCCATTTTCAGCCTGACCGACGCCCTGCTGTTCCGGCCGCTGCCGGTGAAGGCGCCGGACGAACTGGTGGATGTCTTCACGAGCGGGAGCGATGGCGATCAGTACAGCACCGGGTCGTACCTCGATTATCTCGATTTCAGGGATCGCAACGAGGTCTTCTCCGACATGCTGGGATTCTCGCCGATGATTGCGGCCCAGAATCTCGAAGACCGCTCGCGGCTCTTGTTCGGCGAGATTGTGACGGGCAACTACTTCGAGATGCTCGGCGTTGGCGCGCAGATCGGCCGCACGATCTCGGCTGACGACGACCGCCCCGGGGCCGAACGTGTGGCGATGGTGTCGGACGGATTCTGGCGCCGCGAGCTGGGCGGAACGCCGGACGCCCTCGGCCGCAGCCTGCGCATCCGCGGCCATCACTACACGATCGTCGGCGTCACGCCAGCGTCGTTCACCGGGATGATGCCGCTGGTCGATCCCGATCTGTGGGTGGCGGTCGCCCACGTCAATGAAGTGGACCCTGCCGGGATCTCTGAGAGCGTGGCCTCGCCAACCGGGACCAGCCGTCTCGACCGCCGCGGCCAGCGCTGGATGTTCATGAAAGGACGGCTCAAGCCGGGCGTGACCGCGACCGCCGCGCAGGCCAACCTCCAGGTCGTGATGACGCAGCTTGCCGAGGCGTATCCCCAGACGAACAAGGGCCGCCGCACGTCGGCGATTCCGACGAACGACGTGCGGCTGCACCCGGCAGCGAACCAGGCGCTCGTGCCGATCGCGGCGGGATTGCTCGCGGCCTTCGGCCTCGCGCTGCTCATCGTGTGCGCGAATGTCGCCAACATGCTCCTGGCGCGGGCGTCGGCGCGCACCAGGGAACTGGCCATCCGCCAGTCCCTCGGTGCCTCGAGATGGCAGGTGCTGCGCCCGTTGATCGCCGAGAGCCTCGTGCTGGCGCTGCTGGGCGGCGCCGGAGGCGTCCTTCTCGCGTGGTGGCTCGCCCGGGCGGTGTCGACGGTCAACCTCGGCCTGCCGTTGCCGCTCACGCTCGACCTCGGCCTCAACGCGCGCGTGCTCCTCTTCACGCTCGCGGCGACGGCGCTGGCCGGTGCGGCCGCCGGCCTCGCACCGGCGCTGCGCGCCTCGCGAACCGATCTCATGCGCGACCTGCGCGCAGGTGGCGGCAGTCCTGCACTCGTCGGCCGCCGGTGGACATTGCGCGATGCGCTGGTGGCCGTGCAGATGAGCTTCGCCTTGGTGCTGCTGCTGTCGGGCGGCCTGCTCGCGCGAAGCCTGATGGCTGCGGAGCGTGCCGACATCGGCTTCGATCCGACGGGCCTGGCGGCCGTGGCGACCGACGCCGAAATGGCCGGGTACGAGGACGAGCAGAGCGGGCCCTTCTGGGAGCAGGCCGTCGAGCGCGTCCGGGCCATCCCGGGCGTCGAGCACGTCACGCTCGCCTCGCGCCTGCCGTTCTCGATCAACTTCAGCAACACGTCGCTTCACATCCCCGGCCACAACACCCCTGGCGACGCCGGCACGACGGTGTCGAGCGTCCGCGTCTCACCCGAGTACTTCGACACGGTGGGCGTCAGGATTGTCGAGGGCCGCACGTTCTCCGAAACGGACACGCCCGACACGCCGCGCGTCGCCGTCATCAACGAGACGATGGCGAGGCGCTACTGGCCCGGCCGGAGCGCGGTCGGGCAGCGCGTGATGCTGCGCGACTCGAACAGCCTGCCGGTCGAGATCGTCGGCGTCGTCTCGAATCACCGGATCCGCACGGTCGGTGAGGCACCCCAACCCCAGATGCACTTCTCGCAGACGCAGCGCGTCGACAGTTACCAGGTGCTCGCGGCGCGGACGCACGGCGACGCGGAGCACCTGCTGGCCGAGATGCGCCGCACGCTGCTGGCCATGGAGCCCAACCTGGTCTTCATCGAGGACCAGACGATGGAGTCGCAGGTGGCGGCGACGCTGCTGCCCGTGCGGGCCGGCGCCTGGCTCGCGGGGATCATCGGGGTTGTCGGCGCCATCCTGGCGGCGATCGGGTTGTACGGCGTGATCGCCTACTCCGTGGCGCGCCGCACGCGCGAGATCGGGATCCGCCTGGCCATCGGTTCGACGCCCCAGGGCGTGCTCGCCATGGTCATGCGCCACGGGGCATGGGTGGCGCTGGCCGGGATCGGTCTGGGGGTGCCCCTCGCCGCCGGATCCGCGATGGTCATTGCCGGGGCGGTGTACGGCGTTGGCGTCGCCGATGCGGTGGCCTGGGGTACGGCGGTGGCGGTCATCCTGGCCGTTGCCGCGCTGGCCAACCTCGTGCCCGCCTGGCGCGCGTCGCGACTGAACCCGGTCGTGGCGCTGCGAATCGACTAGCGGAGGGAGGCCAGGGCCGCGACTAGCGTGGCGAAGGCGGTCAGACACGGCATCGTCCTGTAAATCTGGCGCAAGAGACCAATGCCTTCGACCCCCCGTACTCGCACGGCGTGCTGGTAGGCCGGACGCCCGGACCACCCGTCGGGGCTCGTGCAACGGCGCGATTGGGCCACGAGGACGCGGCCGCGCGAGGATAGCGCTCGGCGCGGCGTGGCACTTCGCCCCAGGCGGTCACTGGACGAGCGAGAAGCCCTCCTGCTCGAAGTGAGGGTCGAACGCGAACGCCTCGGTCAGCCCCTTCAGCCGCATCGTCACAAACGACACGGCGTCGACGAGGCTCAATCGCCGCTTGCGCCGATCCAGGAGCAGGTCGAGGCCGGCGTCGTGAAGCGCCTCATCCACCCAGACTACGTCCAGGAGAGGCGCGACGTCCGAGCGGAAGGTCCGGATCGCGTCGACGCCGAGCCGGCGGCCGACCAGTGCGTACGTTTCGACGAGGACGAAGGATGTCGAGACGAGCAGGGCCTGCCGCGCGCGCAACGCCGCGAAGGCGTGCGCCGCGCGGTCGTGGTCCTGGTCCTCACCGTTCAGTAGCGCGAGCAGAGCAGAGGTGTCGGCAAAGACGGCCGTCACGAGTAGGCCTCGTCCAGATAACGGTCGTGGCTGCGGGCGAGATCACGGGCGCCGTGCCGGTCGGAGAATCGTCCGACGGCGCGGGCCGCACGCGCGTACAGATCCGCCCGTCCCGGCGCCTCATCGGCGAGCCCCCTGTCGACACACCGCCGGATGATCTCGGCAAGGGAGACCCCATGCTCCCGAGCCTGGCTTCGCAGCCTGCGGGCCTGTTGTTCGGTGAGTTGGATCTGCGTCCTGACCATGCGCGAAGTGTAATCACAGCATGATGTAATGTCAATGCCGGCCTCACGCCAATCTCGTCGTGGAACGTCCACGGCAGCTTCGGCGAAGCACTCGCCGCAGACTGGCAGACGGAGCAGGCCCTCGTTTTCGAAGCAAAACCGAAGAACCGCAGCGGCCGAACGGCGCTAGACTCAGGCCGCAGAACCCCCCGAGGGCGCGTCCGTGTGGTGGAAACGGCGCAGGCAGCAGGAAGACGGGGCCGGCGAGCCAGGTCGGCCGGCGGACATGCGCGAGTGCGACCGTTATCTCGCCGCGCGCATGCTCGGTGGCGACGAGCGCGCGTTCTCCGAGTTCTTCGACTGGCACTTCCCGCGGCTCTTCCGCTTCGCCCTGGTTCGCCTCGGCAACGACGAGGCGGCGGCGGAAGACGTCGTGCAAGCCACCCTCTGCCGGGCCGTCAACCGTCTCGCGACCTACCGCGGCGAGGCCACGCTGTTCACCTGGCTCTGCGTGATCTGCCGCCACGAGATCAGCGATTATCTGGCCCGCAACGGCCGGGTACTCTCGACCGACCTTGCCGACGACAACCCTGAGATTCGGGGTGCCCTCGAGTCGCTGGCGGCGGCCGGTCCGGACACCCCGGAGCGGGCGGCCGAGCGGGCGGAACTGTCGCGGCTCGTCCACGCCATTCTCGACGCGCTGCCCGGGCACTATGCCCACGCGCTCGAATGGAAATACATGCTCGGACTGTCTGTAGAAGAGATAGGCCAGCGCCTGGGCATCGGCCACAAGGCCGCCGAGTCAGTGCTGTCGCGGGCTCGTGAGGCCTTTCGCCTGGAGTTCAGTGCCGTGTCGGGCGGCGCGGGCACAAGCGAGGCGTGACCACGATGGAGGTGAGACGGATGGCGAACTCATGACGGCCGGGAGACGAAGATGACCGGGGCGCCAGCCTCGCACTCGGGCGACGACCGGGACGTCGTCGGTTCCCTGCTCGGCGTCGGCGGGCCGCGCGTGTCTCCACCTGACGAGGTGGACGGCCGCGTGCGCGCGGCTGTGCATGCCGCGTGGCAGCGGAGCGTGCGCGCGAGGCGCGCCCGGTGGTGGGCTCTCGCCGTGAGCCTGCCCGCAGGGGCCGCAATCATCCTCGCCATCGCGGTGAACGTCAGACCCCTCTCGGACGCGCGGCCGCCGTCACCGGCGAGTCCCGTCGCGTCCCCGGTCGTAGTCGCGACCGTCGAGACTGCCGCCGGATCCGGCTTCCGCGTCTTCGATGCCGTTGCCGGGCGGTGGACTGAGGCCGTGCCTGGTGGCGCCGTCAAGGCTGGGAACCTGCTGGAGGTGGCCTCCGACGCCGGCGGAGCGTTACGAACGGCAGACGGCGTGTCGCTGCGCATCGCCGGCCGCACCCGTGCGCGGCTGCTTGCCGCTTCCGATCTGTCGCTCGAACGCGGCGCAGTGTACGTCGACAACCCCGGCGGCGAGTCGCGCGGATCGATCACGGTCCGCACGCCCTTCGGGCTCGTGCGCGAGATCGGTACCCAGTTCGAGGCTCGTCTGCATGAGGCGTTCCTGCGCGTGCGGGTGCGCGAGGGGGCCGTGTTGCTCGAGCGGAATCAGCAAACAGACACCGCGCCGGCCGGCATCGAGTTGCGCATCGGGGCTGACGGCACGCTCGCGCGACGCCAGATCCCGATGTCGGGCGGGGAGTGGGCGTGGGCCGTTGCCGTGGCGCCCGCGATGGTGATCGAAGGCGCACGTCTCGACACGTTTCTCGGCTGGGCGACGCGCGAGATGGGGTGGCGCCTGCGCTTCGCGAGTGATGCGCTTGAACGCGAGTCGTCCGGCACGATTCTCCACGGCTCTATCGACGGACTGACGCCGGATCAGGCCGTCGAGACAGTACTCGCCACGTGTGGACTGACGCACCGGGTCCAGGACGGGACGCTGGTGATTGGAGACGCCGATCGAAAGACGCGCTGAATTGTGAATCGCCGTTGGCTCGTGTCGGTCTCGCTGCTGGTGTCGGTCGGCGTATCGGCCGTGTCGGGACAGGTGCGTCCCGGGGGCTACTCCGGCCGGCCGCTGACCGAGGTGTTGAGCGAACTGGGCCGCGATGGAACGCCCATCGTGTTCAGCAGTCGCCTCGTGCGCCCGGACATGCGCGTCGTCGCCGAGCCCAGGGCGAGATCCACCCGCCGCCTCCTCGACGAAATCCTCCAGCCCCACAGCTTGCAGATCGAGAGCGGTCCGAAAGGGCAGTGGCTGGTCGTCCCGCTGGTCGTGAAGCCGCCGGAGGGCGCGCGGTCCGGGTCTCCAGCCGCGGATACCGGCGACGTTCTGGTCACGTTCAGGCTCGAGGGATCGCGCACCGAGGTGCCCGCCGAGAGCGTCGCACTTCGAAGCGAGGCGGGATCAGCCGGCGTGCGGCCGGACGGCAGGGTTCTCATCACGGGGCTTCCCGCGGGGCCGCACTTCCTCCAGGCCTCCATCGCCGGGTACCCGCGTCCGGTCCCCGCCACGGCCGTGGTCAGGAAGGGACACACATCCGATGTGCGGTTCGACCTGGCGTCCGCGCCCGCGGAAGGCGCGGACGGCACGACCGAGCCCCTCCCCCCGATCGACATCATTGCCACACGCGGCCTGGACCATCGGGAGACCGTCGACGTCATCACCTCCGCCGATCGCGTGTTCGAAGGCCCGTCAGCCGTGTCAATGCCGCCAGCCGAACTGATGAAGGGCGCAGGAAACGGCGGCAATCTCCTGGCGCCCCTGCATACCTTGCCCGGCGTGAAGAACGGCCGCGAGTTCGACAGCCGCCTCGTCGTCCGGGGCGGCGCGCCGGATCAGAACCTCGTGCTCATCGACGGCGTGGAGGTCTTGAGTCCGTACCACGCCTTCGGGCTGGCAAGCACGTTTCTGCCCGAAGCCGTCGAACTCGTCGAACTGTCTGCGGGCGGGTTCGACGCGCGGTATGGCGACCGGCTGTCGTCGGTGCTGTCAGTCCGGAGCCGGAGCGGAGGAGACACACGGCGCCTGCAGGGTGCGGGCGGAGCCGGCCTGTTCGACGCCGACCTCATGCTGGCCGGCCCGCTCCCAGGCGTGTCGAATGCGTCGTGGATGGCTGCCGGGCGCTACACCTACGTCGACCTGGTTGCCGCATCGGTGTTCGACTTCGGTATCCCGCGCTTCGGGGATCTGCACGCCAGGATCTCGTGGGAGCCGCAGCCAGGACAGCGCCTGTCGTGGCTGGGACTCGTCGGCCGCGAGGCGTCCGACTATCACGAGACCGATGATCCTGGTGAAGACTGGACCCTGCACACGCGGCTCCCGACCGCGCTCACCGCCATCGGCATGGAGGGCACCTGGCGGTCTCGTGCGATGTGGCGCGCGGTGGCGTCCGTGTCGGACGTCCGCGACACGATGGCCATGTCGGGATTGGTGTCGAGCGACGCGCGAGGAACGGCCGACGGGTCCGATCCGGTGGCACGACTGGCGGGAGTCTCGTTCGGCCGCGGGGCGGCCGTGCGGGACTGGGCCCTGCGCCACGAGTGGAGCATCGACTCTTCGTCGCGGCAATCGTGGGACATTGGCGGGGAAGCGCACTGGCTCCAGACCCGCTCGCACTGGGAAGTGGCCGGCGACCGCAACCCCGGCCTGGCCAACCGGAGCGTGCCCTGGCCCTATGGGATGCCCGGCACCAGTCTGCCGGCCCTGCTTGACTCGGAGATCGACTACGGGCGCACGGCGGCCTGGATTCAGCACCGCGGTGCGCTTACGGGACGCGCCACACTGCAGGCGGGCCTGCGGTTTGATCGAAGCGACCTGGCCCGGCAGGCGACGCTCTCGCCGCGCGCAGCGCTGACGCTCCGCCTGGGGAACACGACGCGGCTGCTGGCCAGCGCAGGCGCGTACGCCCAGAGCCCGGGCTACGAGAAGCTCCTCCTCTCTGACTACTTTCTCGATCTCGGCGCCACCGCGGGCCTTCGAAGCGAGCGAGCCTTCCAGACCGAACTGGGGGTGGAGGGGGAGATCGCGCCCGGAGTGCAGGCCCGCGTCGAGATCTTTCGGAAGTCCTACACAGACCTCGTCGTCGGCCGGCTCGAGACCGAGGACGAGCGTCGTGCGCGACTGGCCCACTACGACTTCGGGACGTTGGCAGACAGCGTGCCGGCATCCGCACAGATCACGTCGGTTCCGTCGAACGGCGCGAGCGGCGTCGCCTACGGCATCGATGCCCAGATCACGCGGACCCCCGCCGTGCGTGACCCGAGAGTGACGGGCTGGATCTCGTACTCGTACGCCGTGGCTCGTCGCCATGCCTACGGCTACACGGTTCCCTTCGACTACGACCGGCGTCACGCGATCAGCGCGGTTGCGCAATTCCGCCTGCATCCCGCCGTGACCCTCTCGGGCACGGTCCGGTTTGCGTCTGCAGCACCGTGGACGGAGCCAGTCGGAGTACAGGTCGCGGCACGGGAGGACCGCGCGGACGCCGACGGCGACGGCGACACGGCTGAGCTCATTCCCGCGCGCGACACCGAGGGACGACTGATCTACACGCACGATCTCGGCGGCCTCCCCCAGATCAACAGTGCGCGCCTGCCCTTCTACGCGCGCGTCGATGCCCGGGTCACCTACCAGCCGAACGCGTCGCGGCGGCGCTGGAGCCTCTACGTGGATCTCATCAACCTCCTCAACCGCGAAAACCCGGGCCTGGTGTCGTGCCGCGTCGGCGGCGCGTCGAACGGCAGCGTCCCCACCTTCGTCAGGCAACCGGACTTTTCGATCCCGCTGCTGCCGTCCTTCGGCGTGCGTTTCCGTTTCTGAGCCACCGAGGTGTTGCCGGGTCTTCACAGCCCCTGAGTTCTTCGGCTCTGCTGTCGCTTTCAGCCGTCAGCTCTCAGCGTTCAGCAAGAGCACGGCCAAGAACAGGCCTGTTCTTCTGTTCTTGCTGACCGCTGAAGGCTGACGGCTGGCTGGATTTCTTCACAAGCCTTGAAGACCCGGCCTCCATCGGAGAGGCGCCGCTGGATCTCATGCCCCGGCCGCCTTCGCAGGGCCCCGAAGGATTCCGCGCCGCGCAGCCGTCTATCCGTCAGGCGGAGGCGCAACGATGATGACGAGGCTGAACCTGGCGGCAGCGACGGTTGCCTGCACCTGTGTGTTTCTGACGCTGGGCACGCCGGCGTGGGCCGGGCAGGAGTCTCTGCGCGGAACGATCGAGGGCCGCGTCGTGCAGCGCGGTACCGACAGGGTCGTCCCAGGTGCCATCGTGCGGCTCCAGCCGATCGGCACCGTGACGGTCTCCGACGAGAAGGGTGAGTTCGCGATCGCGTCGGTGCCGGCGGGCCGCTACTCGCTGACGTGCGAGGCCGACGGGTACGTGCCGGGCTCGCTCGCCGACGTGGAGGTCGTCGACGGAGGGACGGCGCGCGTGACCGTCGATCTCGATCCCGATCCCCTCCGGATCGACGAGCGGGTGGACGTCGTGGGGCAGTTGCCCCGCCAGAGCGAGTCGCAGCCCGGCAGCGCGTTCACCTTGACGGGCACCCAGCTCACGACCATCTCGGGAACCATGGGTGACTTTGGCCGCACGCTCCGATCCGTCCCCGCGGCCGCCGGCACGAGCGACGAGCGCAACGCCATCGTTGCCCGCGGGGGGAACCCCATCGAGAACACCTTCTACGTCGACAACATGGAAGTGCCGAACATCTCGCACATGCCGGACTGGGGCTCGACGGGCGGCTACTACTCGCTGATCGACCCCTCCGCCGTCAGTGCGTTCGACTTCATCGTCAACGGGTTCCCGGCGAAGTTCGGCGGCTCGCTCTCGTCCGTGACCGACATCGCCTACCGGGAGGGATCACGGGATCGGGTCAAGGGCCACGCACGGTTCGATATCGCGATGGCGGCCGCCGCGGCCGAGGGGCCCCTGCCGGGCAAGCGGGGCTCTTGGCGCGCCTCGGTCAGGCACGCGGACTTCATCTATCTGAAGGAGATCCTCAGTCTCAACGACGCGAACCCGAGGTGGACCGACGCGCACCTGAAGGCCGTCTACGACCTGTCGCCGCGCCACAGCGTGTCGCTCGTGGACCTGTACAGCAGCGATCGCCTCCGCGATCCCCAGGACGGCTTCCCCGCGAGTTGGGACATCATCGACCAGAACACCGTGGGGCTGAACTGGCGGGCTTCCTGGTCATCGCGTGTCCGATCCGAGACGTCGATTTCCTACTCCGAGTTCGGGCGAGACCTGGCCCACGAGTACGCGCCGCCCGAAGATGCCTACGACTGGGGCATCCGCCACACGACCGACTGGTACGCGTTGCGGAACGAAAACACGCTGTCGGTCGGTTCGGCGGGCCTCGTCCAGTTCGGCGCCCAGGTTCGGCGTTTCTCTCATGAGGTGCGCTATCTGACCATCCCGGTGCGGCCGGGTACCATCCTGTTCTCGACCGGACCGTGGCACTACCGGACCACCGAAGCCGCGGGGTTCGTCTCGGGGACGGTTCGGCCGTTTTCGCGGCTCGGCGTGACAGGAGGGCTCCGTGTGGAGCACTCGACGGCCGGTGGCCGGACGCATCTGTCCCCTCGCGTGTCCGCGTCGTTCAGGCTTGCCGGCGGGTGGTCGCTGAACGGCGCCGCGGCCATCGTGTATCAACCGCTGCCCGCGGACTTCCTGGCGGTCGATCATACGTTCTGGCGCCTGCGGGACATGCGGGCCGACCAGTACTCGGTCGGAGCCGGTTTCACCGGCGGGAGCTGGCGGGCGACCGTCGAGGCGTACTACAAGGACTACAGTGCGCTGCCGTTCGACCCGGCCTATCCCCACCGGCCGATCCTGGATCGCGAGCCCTTCCGCGACTACCACATCCCGCTGGATCTGGTCGACACGGGCAGCGGCCGCGCGCGCGGCGTCGAGGCCCTCGTGGAGCGCCGCGTCGGGAGGCGCTTCTCGGCGGTCGTGGCGGCTCGCGTCGCGCGCAACACCTACACCGACACCCTCGGCGTCGAGCGCAACCGTCTCTACGACAGCCGCTACGGGCTGTCGGTCGCGGCCGACTGGATGCCCGACCCGCGCTGGAGCATCTCGACGACGTTTGTCATGCAGGACGGCACGCCCTACACGCCGACGCACGAGGAAGCGTCGATCGCATGGGGCATCTGGGTCCGGCGCGGAAGCCTCTACAACACCCTGCGCTACCCCACGTACGCGAGCCTCAACGCCCGCGTCGAGCGCCGGTTCCCCGTCGGCCCCACGACACTGGCGGTCTTCTTCGACTGCTGGAACGTTCTCGGTCGCAAGAACATCGGGTGGATCGAGGGCTGGAACCCAGTGGAAGGAGACGTCTTCAAGAACCAGATGCCGCGCACGCCGTTCGTGGGCGTAGGCATCATCTTCTAGTCGGTGAAGGGGACAGCCCCTTGTTGCAGTCCTTGCACGACTCGTGGCCTATCTCGGTACGAGGCAGCCGTCCACGAAGACGTGCAGGATCTTCGTGTCGTCGGCAAACAGGTCGCCGTTCGTCACGATGAGGTTCGCGATCTTGCCAGATTCGAGCGAGCCGATTCTGTCGGCCGCGCCACTGATGCGGGCTGCGTTGATGGTCAATGCACGAATAGCCGCGTCCGCCGCGAGGCCCTCTTTCACGGCCTTCGCCGCGTGCTTCAGGAAGTCCTTAGGGTCCTTCAGGCCGCCCGACTGAAAGGCGAACGCCACGCCCGCCTTCTCGAGGGCGGCGGGCACCTTCAGTGCATGGGCCCGTTGCCGAAGCACCCGGATCGGCTCGTCAGCGTCGGGCGCCAGCGTCTTCGGCCGCGTGGGCACGTTCAAGCTGAAGATCACCGGCGCCGAGGCCGCCTTGATCTCCGCCACGGCCTGGTCGGCTTCGAGGCCCCCAACCACGATGGGATTCAGCCTGAACTCCGAGGCCATGGCGAGCACACGCCGGATCTCGCGAAGCTCCTGCGCCGCAAACGCCACGGGCAGCGTGCGGTCGAGCGCCGGCCCAAGGGCGTCGAGGCCGGGGTCCGGCTGTGGGCGCTTGTGCCCCGCCGGCTTGAAGGCGTAGGCCTGTGCGGCGTTTCGCGAGTACTGCGCGTCGAGAAACGACTGCCGGACGAACGCGATCACGCCCATGAGCGAGTTTGGATAACCGCCGCCGGGCGGGCGCGCCGTGTAGACGACGTGCAGGGCCACCGGTGCCTTGACGACGAGCAGCCCGTCGCGGACGTCGGCCTGGGAACCAATCTGCGGATCGTCCGTAGGAGGCACGACATTGATGAGTGCCGAACGGCCGGGAAACACCGTGCCGTCGGGGATGGCCAGCACGCTTGTGATGCCGGCCCCGGCTACGGCCGCAAGGTCGGCGGCATCGGTCTTGATGTGCTCGGCCGCCTCGAACCCCGGCCTGAAGATCGCATCACGCTTCGCACGCTCCGCCTGTTCGGTCGTCGCCGGCTCAGGCTGGTTGGCCGGCCGCGGCACGTCGACGGGTGTGGTCGTGCCCATGTCGATGAGGCCGGGATAGACCGTATGTCCCTTGCCGTCGATGATGCGGGCGTCGGCTGGTGCGGCCACACCCGCGCCGGCCGCCTCGATGAGGCCGTTGCGCAGGACAATGGTGCCATTCTCGATGACGGGACCCACCGCCGTCACGATCCGCGCGTTGGTGATGGCGAAGACGCGTGGGGATTCCGCGCGCAGGACGGCGACGAGCGCAGCCAACACGCACGAGAGGAGCATCGGGAGTCTGAGTCGGTCGGTCATGGTCACTGCCTCGCCATCCACTTCTCGTAGAGTTCCCGGTGGCGGTCCGAGATGCCAACGTCGCGGCCGTTGATGAACACGTGCGTCACCGCCGTGCGGATGTCGAGCGGATCACCGTTCGCGACAAAGAGGTTCGCCAGCTTACCGGGTTCGAGGCTGCCCATGAGATCCGACACGCCGAGGAGTTCAGCGGTACGGATGGTCATGGCCTTGATGGCCTCGTCGCGGTCGAGCCCCCAGGCCACGGCCATTGCAGCGTGGTACGGCAGCAGGCGCACGTTGGTGGCACCGCCACCGCTCGACAGCACGACGTTCACTCCCGCCCTGGCCAGGACCGCTGGCGCCTGGTAGCTGGCCGTGTGGAACACGTCGTCGCGCGATGGCGTCGTGAGCACACCGGCGAGGATCACCGGGACCTTCTTCTCGGCGAGAAGCGGCGCCACGAGCGCCGCCTCGGGCCCGGCCCCAAGCACCAGGCGGACCTTCAGGCGTTCGGCGAACGCGATCGCATCACGGATGTCGGCTTCGGACTCGGTTGCCACGAAGAGCGGCTGCCGGCCCGACACAATCGGCCCGAGCGCATCGAGGGCCCAGTCAATGATGCGATCGGGACCGGCCTTGGCATAGGCGCGGGCGTCGTCGAAGATGGCGGCGATCTCGTCGAGCTTCTTGTCACGCTCCTTCTTGAGGTCGTCGTAGGTCCGTTCTCGGCCCGAGGCGCCGGTCCCGCCCCCGCCGCCTCCGAAGCCGCCCCCGCCACGGATGGCGGGGAAGTTGAGGACGATGCCGATGGACGGGCGCACGGTGGCTTCTTCCCATGTCCAGCCGTCGAGATTCATCACCGGGACGTCGCCGGCGATCACGCCGCCGGACGGAAAGATGGCCGACGCGGTGATGCCGTTGGTGCGTGCGATAGCGATGGCATCGCTGTCGGCCTTGTAGGCCACTCTGGTGCGGAGCTGCGCGTTGTAGTCGAGCATCTCGGAAGCGTCGTTGTACCAACCGCCCGGTCCGGGCTCGGTGATCCCCAGGCTCGACGCCGCGTCGATCCAGCCAGGGTAGACATCCGCGCCCGCCGTGTCGATGACCTTCGCTCCGGGCGGCACCTGCACGTCAGCGCCAACTGCGGCGATGCGAGTGCCGCGAATGATCAGAGTGCCGCGCTCGATCGTCGGGCTCGTCACCGGGTGGAGGCGCGCGTTGGTGATCGCCACGATGGGGCCATCGGCCGGCGCCTGGCCCGGCCCCGACGGCGGGGGCGGAGCCACGAGGCCTCCGGCAGCCTCCGTGGGTGCGGCGGGTTCAGCAGCAGCCCTCGGCGCTTCTTTCCCGCCGGCCTTGCCCTTGGCGGCCGCGGCTTCGGCCGCCACCAGTGCGGCCTTCTCGCGCTCGAGTTCGGCGACGCGGCGCTCGTCGGTCTGGCGGTCGTAGTAGAGGATACCGTCGATGTAGGTGCGCTCGACGGTGGTGTAGGTGCTCAGCGGATGCTTCGTCCAGACGACGAGGTCGGCATCCTTGCCAACCTCGATGGATCCCACCCGCTTGTCGACCCGCAGGCTCTTCGCCGGGTTGATCGTCACCATCCGGAGCGCCTCATCCTCGGTCAGCCCGCCCCACTTGATGGCCTTGGCGGCTTCGAGGTTCAAGCGGCGCGCGTGCTCGGCGCTGTCCGAGCTGATGGCGACGTCGACGCCCTTCTTCGTCATGATGGCCGGGGCGTAGGGGATGGCGTCGATGACCTCCTCCTTGTAGCCCCACCAATCGGCGAAGCTCGACGCGACAATGCCGTGCGCCGCCATCTCCTTCGCCACCTTGTAGCCCTCGAGCGTGTGCTCGAAGCTGGCAATCTTGAACCCCATCTCATCGGCGAGGCGCATCAACATCAGCATCTCGTCCGCGCGGTACGCGTGGGCGTGAATGATGCGTTTGCCCTCGAGGACCTCCACCAGCGGCTCGAGCTGCAGATCGCGCCGTGGCTCCATGGCGGGCTGGCCGGCGGCGCGGCGCGCCCGGTAATCGGTCCACGCCTTCTGGTACGCCTTCGCGCGTGTGAACGCGTCTCGGATGACGAACTCGACCCCCTGACGCGTGGCCGGGTAACGACGCGGCCCGCGGCCCTGGCCCGATCCCGGCCGCTTGGGGTTCTCGCCGAGGGCGAACTTGATGCCGGGCACGGCACCGTCGAAGAGCAGGTCCTCAGCCCGCGTCTTGCCCCACCGGAGCTTGATCACACTGTTCTTGCCGCCGATGGGATTCGCGCTGCCGTGCAGAACGTTGGCCGTGGTGCAGCCGCCGGCCAGATCGCGATAGATGCTGACGTCGGTCGGATCGAGAACGTCCTCGATCCCCGTCATCGATGACACCGTCGTGCCGCCCTCGTTGATCGACTCGGCGGCGATATGCGAGTGGGCGTCGATGATGCCCGGCGTGAGGAACTTGCCCGTCGCGTCGACGATCTCGGCGCTCGCTGGCACCTCGACGTTCGCGCCGACGGCGGCGATCTTCCCGTCGCGCACGAGCACCGTGCCGTTGGGAATCGTGCCGTTGGTAATGGTCAGGATCGTAGCGCCGCGGATGGCCAGAAGGGACGCAGGCCCGGCGGTTTGCGCCGCGACCATGTCCGGCCCGGCCGTCCAGGCCACCACGGCCGCCGCGACAACGAGAATGGGAGTCTGGCGTTTCACAGGCAGGACCTCCAAGAACCTCGCGGAACGGTTCGGAGAACTGTACCAGAATGGCCCGGGACGCCACCAGACTGCGGGAGCGCGCTGCTTTGGACGGGCCCGGCCAGGCCGCATGGTCCGGCGCCCAGAGTCCCTCGCCGTCGGCACGTGACTGGCCAGACGCTGCTGGCGGACCCGTGCCCGTGCGCTGTGGCCTTGCGTCGGGAACGTGTCAGTTGGGCGGTCCGGACCGGTGGTTCCGCTCCTCGCGACAAGTCGAGGAGCCATCCGTGTGGATCATCGGCCTGGTGAGCGCGTTGCGCGCGGCCTTCACTGAGCCTCAGCGCGGAACCCGCCAGGGCTATTCAGCCCCCTCCATCGCCTTCCCCAAACGCTGCCCGGGAGACCTGCGGCGTCCCTCGACGGCGAGCTGGCCACACGCCGCACGAATGTCGCGGCCGCGGCTCTTGCGCACCGACACGACCAGGCCGCACCCGGCGAGAATGCGGCCGAACTCGTCGATACGTGCGTCCGATGGCCGCTCGTACGGAATGCCGGCTGCTGGATTCAGTGGTATGAGGTTTACCTTCGAACGGATGTCGCGCAGCAACCGGGCCAATCGCCTGGCGTCGGCCGGGCTGTCGTTGACGCCCGCCAGCAGCACGTATTCGAAGGTGATGCGGCTGCGCTTCTTGAGGGGAAAGCGGCGGCACGCCTCGAGCACAGCGGCGATCGGGTACTTGCGGCTGAGCGGGACCAGTTGCGTCCGCACCTCCTCGGTCGTGGCGTGCAGCGAGATCGCCAGGTTGGGCATCACGGTCTCGTCCGCGAGACGCTCGATGGCCGGCACCACGCCGACCGTCGACAGGGTCACGCGCCGCGGATTCACCGCGAGTCCTTCCGGATCGGCGAGGATGCGAAGCGCGGTCATGGTGTGATCGTAATTGTGCAGGGGTTCCCCCATCCCCATCAGCACGATGTTGAAGCGGGACGTCAGGAGGGACGCGGCCGCCGCGAGCACGCGCACCTGGCCGACGATTTCTCCCGCAGTGAGGTCGCGCACCAGGCCCATGCTCGCCGTGAGACAGAACCCGCAACCCATGGCGCACCCGACCTGGGTCGAGAGACAGAAGGTCTGCGACGGCGTGTCCGGGATGAACACCGCTTCGATCTGCCTCCCGTCGCCGAGCGTCAACAGGAACTTGCGCGTCCCGTCGAGCGACCCGTCGCTTCTCGCCACGGCCGGTGTCGTGAGGCGGAAGTGGTCCGCGAGCGTCGCGCGATGTGCCCGCGACAGGCTGGTCATCGCGGCGAAGTCGGTGACACCGAGGCGGTAGATCCACCGGAAGATCTGTCCTGCACGGTAGGGTTCGATTCCGAGGTCGCCGAGCGCCTGACCGAGCTGCGGCCGGGTGAGATCCCCGACGTCGGGTAGGCCGGGCGCTGCTGCCTGTCGGCTGTCCACGCCATCAGCGTACACAAGAACCGCCTTTCCTCCGCCTTTCCCGTTGCTGCCCCGCGGCGCTGGTGTTATGATCGCTACTCTGGCGCCTGTAATACTTTTCTAGTCAATGAGTTACGGCAACGTTGTTCTCTGACGCCCCGCGCCCAGGGGCCGGCCCGCCCGACATGCCGATGGTTGTTCGCGATGTGCTCGACAACGGCCTGCGGATCCTGACCGAGTCGATCCCACACGTCCGCTCGGTCAGCATCGGCGTGTGGCTCGCCCGTGGGTCGCGGCACGAAGGAGACACCCATCCGGGCATCGCACACTTCGTCGAGCACATGCTCTTCAAGGGGACCGAGGCGCGATCGGCGGAGGAGATTGCACAGACGGTGGACTCGGTCGGCGGCCAGTTGGATGCCTCGACCGGCAAGGAGAACGCCAGCTACGCCATCAAGGTCCTTGACGAGCACCTGCCTCTGGCGGTGGACATCCTGGCCGACATCCTCCTCCGCCCGAGGCTGGCGGCCGAGGACGTCGAGCGCGAGAAGAACGTCGTCGTCGAAGAGATCAAGATGGTGGAAGACACGCCTGACGACCTCGTGCACGAGCTGTTCATCCAGCGGTACTGGGCGGGGCACCCCCTGGGCCGGCCGATCCTGGGAACGCGCGAGAGCGTCGAAGGGCTCAATCCGGACGTGCTGCGGACGTACTTCCGTGAGGCCTACACGGCCAGCAATCTCATCGTAGGGGCCGCCGGCCATCTGGAGCATGCCCAGCTCCGGGATCTTCTCGAGCGGAGCTTCGGCGGTATCGAGAGAGGCGTGCCGGTGGCGGCGGGCGAACCGCCGGCCGGTGTTCCGAGCGTTCTTGCTCGCAGCAAGGACCTCGAGCAGAGCCACATCTGCCTGGGCAGCACGGGCTACCGGCAGAATCATGCGGACCGCTATACGTCTCTCGTGCTGAACACGCTGCTGGGCGGCTCGATGAGCTCGCGGCTCTTCCAGAACGTCCGTGAGAAGCGTGGCCTGGCGTACTCGGTCGGCAGTGGCTTGAGTTCGTTCAGCGACACGGGCCTGCTCAGCATCTACGCCGGCTGCGCGAACGAGCGGGTGGGTGAGGTCGTCGAGGTCATCCTGGGCGAGCTGCGCTCGATGGTGGATATGCCGGTCACCGCGACCGAGCTGCGGCGTGCGAAGGATAATGTGAAGGGCGGGCTTCTGCTCGGCCTCGAGAGCACGTGGCACCGGGCGTCGTTCCTGGCGCGCCAGGAACTCTACTTCGACCGGCAGTTCTCGATCGACGACACCATCGCCGGCATCAATGCCGTGAGTGTGGACGATGTGGGGCGCGTGGCGAGGGACCTTCTGACGCGCACGCCCCTGTCGGCGGTGGTGCTCGGCCAGCTCAACGGCTGGACGATCGCACAGGACGCCCTCAGGGTGGTCGCATGATTCCCCGGTACACGCACCCCGAGATGGGGGCCCTCTTCAGCGAGGAGTACCGCTACCGGACCTGGCTTCGCGTGGAGATCGCCGCCGCCGAGGCGATGGCAGCCCGGGGGCTCATCCCGGCCGAGGCCGCCGCCGCCATTCGCGATCGCGGCGCGTTCGACGTGGTGCGCATCGAACAGATCGAGGCCGTCACGAAGCACGACGTCATCGCCTTCACGACGGCGGTGGCGGAGCGCGTCGGGCCCGAGGCGCGGTGGCTCCACTTCGGGCTCACCTCGTCGGATGTGCTCGACACCGCCCTGGCGCTGCAGTTGCGCGACGCGTGCGATCTGATCCGCAGGCGGCTCGAGGTGCTGCGCGACGCGGTGCGCGAGCGGGCGCTGGAGCACAAGCGCACGCCGATGATCGGTCGCACGCACGGTGTGCACGCCGAGCCCACGACCCTCGGCTGGAAGCTGGCGCTCTGGTACGCGGAGCTCGGCCGGGCTCTCGACCGCCTCGACCGGGCCCGCGCGGGGATCTCGGTGGGCAAGACCTCCGGGGCCGTCGGCACCTACGCGCACCTCGATCCGGCGATCGAGACCGACGTGTGCGCGCGGCTCGGCCTCGAGCCCGCCCCGGTGTCGTCGCAGATCATCCAGCGCGACCGCCACGCCGAGCTGCTCTCGACCCTGGCGATCACGGCCGCGTCCCTCGAGAAGTTCGCCCTGGAGATCCGCGGGCTGCAGAAGACCGAAATCGGCGAGGTGGAAGAGCCCTTCGACCGCGGCCAGAAGGGGTCGTCGGCGATGCCACACAAACGCAACCCCGTTGGCTGCGAGCAGATCGTCGGCCTCGCGCGCCTGCTTCGGGGCAACCTGATGGCCGCGCTCGAGAACATCGCCCTCTGGCACGAGCGTGACATCTCGCACTCGTCGGTCGAACGCGTGATCTTCCCCGACAGCTTCATCGCGCTGGATCACATGCTGCGCCGCTTCACGCGAATCGTGGCCGACCTGGTGGTCTATCCCGATCGCATGCTCCGCAACCTGCACCTGTCGCGGGGCGTGATCTTCTCGGGGACGGTGCTGCTGGCCCTGGCGGCGAAAGGCGTGTCCAGGGAGCAGGCCTACGAGTGGGTGCAGCGCAACGCCATGCGGGTATCGCTCGAAGGCTGCGATTTCCGGGAACTGCTCCTGGCGGACGCCGACGTGACCGCCGTCCTCCCGGCGCCGGAGATCGAGCGGGCGTTCGACCTCGGAGTCCAGCTCCGCCACGTCGACGAGGTGTTCCGACGGGTGTTCGGCTTGCAGGCCTAGGAGGTTAGGCGGAGCCGTCCCCACATGCCTCGGCGGTCTGAGGCATGGCCTTGCTAGTCATAGCGGCCGCAGTCGACCTGGTTCTCGGACTCGTGTTCATGCGGCGGGGGACTGACCGGCGGACGGATCGGGGCATGTTCGACAAACTGCACGACGAGTGCGGGGTCTTCGGCATCTATGGGAAGGGCGAGGCGTCGAAGCTCGCCTATCTGGGCCTGTACGCCCTCCAGCACCGCGGCCAGGAGAGTGCCGGCATCGCCGCCTCCGACGGCCTGTCCCTGCGGGTGACGCGCGGCATGGGGCATGTGGCCGACGTGTTCGGCGAGCAGTCCCTCGAGTCGCTGCCCGGTCACGTGGCCATCGGCCACGTCCGCTACTCGACGGCCGGCGAGAGCCGCCTGGCCAACGCGCAGCCGATCCTTATCGACTGTGTCCACGGTCCCATTGCCATCTGCCACAACGGCAACCTGGTCAACGAACGGGAACTTCGCGACGGCCTCGTGGCGCGCGGGTCGATCTTCCAGACCTCGAGCGACACCGAGGTCATCCTGCACCTCTATGCAAGGTCGACGGCGCGGCAGAACGACGAGGCTCTCGTCGAGGCCGTGTCGCAGATTCAGGGCGCGTTCTCCCTGGTCGTGGCGCTCAAGGACCGGCTCGTGGCCGTCCGAGACCCGCATGGGTTCCGGCCGCTCGCCCTCGGCCGCATCGGCGATGGCTGGGTCGTGTGCTCCGAGACCTGTGCGATGGACCTCATCGGCGCGCAGTACGTCCGCGATGTCGAACCCGGCGAGGTGCTCGTCATCGGCCCTGACGGACTGAAGTCGCTGCGACCGTTCCCCGCCGCGCGGCTGTCGCACTGCATCTTCGAGCACGTGTACTTCGCGCGGCCGGACAGTCTCGTGTTCGGCGAGAGCGTGAACACAATCCGGACCAACCTGGGCCGCATTCTCGCCCGCGAGTCCCCGGCCGACGCGGATGTCGTCGTGCCGGTGCCGGACTCAGGTGTGTGTGCCGCGGTCGGCTATTCCGAGGAGTCCGGCCTGCCCGTCCGCTTCGGCCTCATCCGCAACCACTACGTGGGCCGGACCTTCATCGAGCCGACTCAGGCGATTCGCCACTTCGGCGTCAAGGTGAAGCTGAACCCGGTCCGCAGCATCCTCGAGGGCCGGCGCGTCGTGCTCATCGACGACTCGATCGTGCGCGGGACGACGAGCCGCAAGATCGTCAAGCTGATCAAGACGGCCGGTGCGAGCGAAGTGCATGTGCGCATCAGCTGCCCGCCCACGATCTCGCCGTGCTTCTACGGCGTGGACACACCGCGGCGGACGGAGCTCATCGCAGCGACGCATTCGCTCGAAGAGGTGCGGAAGTACATCGAGGCCGACAGCCTCCGGTATCTGAGCCTGGAAGGCCTGCTACGTTCCGTCAACTCGCACCAGGACCGATACTGCACCTCCTGCTACACGGGACAGTATCCGGTGCCGTTCCCGCGCGAAGAGGCGAAGTACCTGCAGCTCCCGCTGGTGATGGATACGAGGGGACGGCGGGAGCGATAGGCCGGGGATTCGGGAGTCGGGATTCACGAGGCATCATCCGCGATGGACTACAAGCGTGCGGGTGTCGACATCGACGCCGGAAACGAGACCGTCCGTCGCATCAAGGACCTCGCCAAGGGCACGTTCACGCCTGGTGTGCTGTCGTCGATCGGGTCTTTCGGAGGCCTGTTCCGCCTGGGCGGCGGCTACCGCGACCCGGTGCTCGTCTCGAGCGCCGACGGTGTCGGGACGAAACTGAAGGTCGCGTTTCTCACGGGCCGCCATGCGACGGTCGGCCAATGCCTCGTGAACCACTGTGTCAACGACATCCTCGTCCAGGGTGCCCTGCCGCTCTTCTTCCTCGACTATCTGGCCACGGGCACGCTCGCCCCGGAGGTGGCCGCCCAAGTGGTCGAGGGCATGGCGACGGCGTGCCGGGAGAACGGATGCGCCCTCATCGGCGGCGAGACCGCCGAGATGCCGGGATTCTACGCGGCCGGCGAGTACGACATCGCCGGCTTCATCGTCGGCATCGTCGAGCGTGACCGGCTGATCACGGGTGACGCCATCCGCCCGGGTGACGCGCTGATCGGCCTGCGCTCCACAGGCCTTCATACGAACGGCTATTCCCTCGCCCGCGCCGTGTTCTTCGATCAGCTCGGCCTCGGGGCCGACTCCGTCGTGCCGGACCTCGGCACGACCGTGGGGGAGGAACTGCTTCGCGTCCACCGCTCGTATCTGCCGGTCATGAGGCCGCTTCTGAACGCGGGGCTCGTCAAGGGGCTGGCGCACATCACCGGCGGCGGCATCACCGACAACCTCCCGCGCATCCTGCCGCCCGGCAGCGCGGCCCTTGTCGACAAGGCGGCCTGGGAACCTGCCCCGGTCTTCCAGTTCCTCTGGAAGGCCGGGGGCGTGCCCGAGGACGACATGTACCGCACGTTCAACATGGGCATCGGCCTGATCGTCGCCTGCGCGGCGGACGATGTGCCGCGCGTGGTCGACCGACTGCGTGCGGCGGGCGAGGCAGACCCGTCCGTGATCGGCCGCGTCGTCGCCGGTGAGCCCGGCGTGACCTACGGGAGCGTATCGTGAACCGCAACGTCGGCGTGCTGATCTCGGGGCGAGGATCGAACCTGCAGGCGCTCATCGACGCAACGAGGGACGGCCGGCTCGACGCGCGCATCGCGGTGGTCATCTCGAACCGCGCCGAGGCATACGGTCTCACGCGGGCGCGCGCGGTGGGCATCCCGGCGCTTGTGCGCGACCACCAGGCGTACGAAGACCGCGCGGCCTTCGAGCAGGTGTTGGTCGATGACCTCCGGGCGCACGGGGTCTCGCTGGTCTGCCTCGCCGGGTTCATGCGGCTGCTCGGCGCCACATTCGTGGAGGCGTTTCCGAACCGGATCCTGAACATCCATCCGGCGCTTCTGCCGGCGTTTCCGGGCCTGCATGCCCAGCGGCAGGCCGTGCGGCACGGGGTCAAGGTGTCCGGGGTGACCGTGCACGTGGTGAACACCGACCTCGACGCTGGACCGATCGTCCTCCAGGCGGCGGTTCCGGTCCACGACGATGACACCGAGGAATCACTGGCCGATCGAATCCTCGTCGAGGAACACAGGCTGTACCCTGCGGCCGTGAAGATCGTGCTCGATGGAGACTGGACGCTCGACGGCCGCCGCTTCATTCGCCGCCAGGGCGGCTAGCCGTGTCCTGTCGTGCCCGGTTCGGATCACGGCGTTGTTGATCACGCTGAGGTTGGTCATATCAATCGAGTATCTGGTAGACGGAGTGGCAGCGTGAACCACATCGCGAGGGCGGCAGTCCTGAGACTCTGTGCCGGGACGCTGTTCCTCCCATCTGTCACCCTCTCGGGTCAGTCCCAGCAGCTTCCCAAGCCGACCTACGAGACGGGCGTCGACATCGTGCTCGTCGATCTCGCGGTGACGACCCGGAGCGGCGAGCCCATCACCGACCTGAAGGCGAGCGACCTGCGTCTGAGGGTCGACGGCGTCGAGCGTTCCCTGACCGGGCTGCGGTTCGTCGGCACCAGCGCCGCGGCGGCAACCGGTGAAGCACTGCCACCCGAAGCCGGCGTGGCAACGGACGACGCGGCCGCGCCGGTGCCGGGCCGGCGGTTCGTGTTTGTGGTCGACCGCGACCAGATACCCGCCGGCGGCGGACGGACGTTCCTGGAGGCTGCGGCGCGGTTCCTGGACCGTGCGGGGCCGGCCGACCGCTTCGCCGTCTGGACGATTCCGGTGAGCCAGGGTACGCTGCGCCTCTCGCGCGATCGCGACGCCCTCGCCGAGGCACTCATCGAGGCCCCAGGCACGGGCCGTCCGCCGGGCCCCGGCCGCACGATCACGATGAGCGCCGACGAGGCCTACCGGATCTCGATCAACGACCGGCTGGCCTTTCAGGACGTGTACGAACGGGAGTGCTCGCGGCTCGTCAACCGGGGAGCCGACTGCCCGGCGGCCATCGAGCGCGAGGCGGGCGTGCTGCTCCAGGAGACGCGCGCGCAGTCGCAAGCCACTCTCGCCGCCCTGGAACGGCTGATTGAGGCCCTCGGATCGGTCTCCGGCCCGAAGCACCTCCTGCTGATTACGACCGGCGGGTACCTTCCGATCGACGAGTTGTCCATCCTCAAGCGTGTATCGGCGGCGGCGGCGACCTCGCGCGTGCACGTGCACGCGCTCCAGGTCTCAACGGCAACCGAGATTGCCCGGACGGATCTCTCCGGACCGCCTCCGCCCCCCTTGAACCAGGAACTCTCCCTGTCGGCAATGCTCGCGACCGAGACCGGCGGCGTGGTGGTGACGACACCGGTAGGGGAAGGTGCGTTCACGCGGGTCTTGCGAGAGCTGGCGGGCGCGTACGAACTCTCGTTCGAGTCGATTCCCTCCGACCGAGACGGAAAGCCGCACCGCATCACCGTCGAGGTCGCCACCCGCCGCGGCGTGTTCGTGCGAGCGCGCCGCGAGTTCACGTTCCGGACCGCGGCCGTGCAACCGGAGGCGGATCTACCCGGAATCCCTGCCGAGTCCGCTGCGGCCGCCCCGCCAGCGACGGCGCCTGCGATTGCCCCACCCGCCGCTGCGCCTGCGACGCCTGTGGGTTTGCCACCACGTGCGCCGCTCGAGGGCCGCGACGGCCCTGTCGATCCCGATGCGCCGGCGACCGGCGCGTTCGCCGCGCACAACCTCGTGCGCGGGCTCGGCGCGTACGTTGAGCTGTTCGAGCGAGAGTTCTCGTCGGCCGTGGCCGAGGAGCGCTACGTCCAGCTCGTGCGCCCATGGCGCGGGAACCCCTCGTCGCCCGCCGATGAGCTGGCGCTCGAATGGGCTGATCGCGACAGCGAGGTGAAGTCGTCTGGACCAATCATCTCGCGCCGGCAGCTGCTCTCGGATGTCCTGCTGGTGCAGTTGCCCGGCAAACGCTGGGTCGGCTACCGCGACGTCGCCGTCGTCGACGGCAGGCCGGTCCGCGATCGCGAGGAACGCGTGAGGGAGCTGTTTCTCTCCTCCAGCGCTGAGAGCGCCGCGCAGCTTCGCCGGGTGGCCGACGAGAGTGCCCGCTGGAACCTGGGTGACTTCAGGAGGAACCTCAATCTGCCCACGCTCGCACTGGCCTTCATGCACCCGACGCACCGAGCCCGGTTCGAGTTCAAGACCGTCGGCGCCCAGATGCTCGACGGCAGGCCGACTCACGTCCTGTTCTTCAACGAGAGGCAGCGGCCCACACTGGTCGGCACCTCGTCGGGAGACGACGTACCACTCACGGGGCGAGTCTGGATCGACGATGAGAGCGGGCATGTCGCGCAGACCGAGCTCCGGTTCGAGCCCACAAACACCAGGACCGGTTCGGCAGGGGGAACACAGCGCCGTTCGTCCATCGTCACGCGGTACCGGCTCGAGCCGGGATTCCGGGTCCTGGTGCCCGCCTACATGTGGGAGTGGTACGAGGGCGGCGACGCCATCGGCCGGATCATGAGCGACAAGACGCTGGTCGAGTGCCTCGCGCGCTACGCGAACTTCCGCCGCTTCTCGGTCACGACGAGCGCGGACATTCGCTGATGATCACGCACCGCGGCGGGCGGGATGCGCGTCACTGAGCAGGCCCTTGAGCCGAGCCGACGGCGACAGTGTGCAGAGACGCCGCGCAGGACGAGGGGACCAACCGGCGCATTCGTCCGCGGAGCAGCCTCTGGCGCGAACAGGCCGCGACGCGGCCCTGGCCCGCCGAAGCCGCGCGGCAGCGCGTTTGGCGAAGGCGGCAGCCGGCGTCCGGCGGACCATAACGGGACGGAGCGGTGTCTTGCCGGCGAGCGCGAACGGGCCTGCGAAGGTGACGCGCACACCGCCACGCGAGACATGCGGAGAAGCTGGTCTCCCGTCCCGGACGCCTGACAATCCGCCGAACGCGGACCGGTGCGGCGGGATATAGTACTTCCCATGCCGACTGACGTCTTTGCCGAATTCGAATGGCGCGGTCTGACCTACGAGGCCACCGACGGCCTGCGCGACGTGCTCGCGCGCGAGAAGGTCACGTGCTACATCGGGTTCGACCCTACAGCCGCCAGCTTGCACGTTGGATCGCTGCTGCCCATGATGGCCCTCGCTCGCATGCAGCGGTTCGGTCACAGTCCTATCGCCATTGTCGGCGGCGGAACCGGCATGATCGGCGACCCGAGCGGCAAGACCGCGGAGCGCCAGCTCCTCGATGTCGAGCAGATTGATGCGAACGTCGAGGGTATCCGCCGTCAGCTGGCAACGGTGCTCGACTTCGAGGCCCCCGACAACCCCGCCCGCATCGTCAACAACGCCGACTGGCTGCGTCGTCTGGATCTCGTCGGGTTCTTGCGCGACATCGGCAAGCACTTCACCGTCAACTACATGCTGGCGAAGGAGTCGGTGAAGCGCAGGCTCGCGGAGGAAGAGGGCATCTCGTTCACGGAATTCAGCTACCTGCTGCTGCAGTCGTACGACTTCCTCGAGCTGTTCGATCGCCACGGCTGCACGCTGCAGTTGGGCGGCAGCGACCAGTGGGGCAACATCACCGCAGGCTGCGATCTGATCCGCCGCCTGCGCGGCACGAAGGCACATGGACTGGTCATGCCGCTGGTGACGGCCTCGTCCGGCGTGAAGTTCGGCAAGACGGAGGCCGGGGCCGTGTGGCTCGACCCGGCGCTGACCTCGCCGTACCGCTTCTACCAGTTCTGGCTGAACACCGACGATAGGGATGTCGTGAAGTACTTGAAGTACTTCACGTTCCTCGGCGAGGCGGCCATCCGGGAGGGCGAAGATGCGTGGCGCGCGGCGCCCGAACGGCGCGAGGCCCAACGGCTGCTCGCGCGCGAGGTGACGCGAACCATTCATGGACGGGAGGCGGTGACCCGGGCCGAGCACGCGTCGGCGCTGCTGTTCGGCGGTCGCATCGGGGAACTGACCGTCGACGAGGTCCTCGAGGTGTTCGACGACGTGCCGTCGACCGAGATTGATCCGGACCAGGTGTCCGGCGAAGGCATGGCCATCGCGGACATGCTCGTCGCCACGATGCTCGCAACGTCGAAGGGCGAAGCCATGCGGCTGGTGAAGGGAGGAGGCGTCTACGTCAACGGCGAACGTGTCGGCGACGAGCGCGCCCGCATCCCGCGCACCCGGGCCATCGGCGGCCAGGTCTTCGTCCTCAGGAAGGGGGCCCGCCAGAACCACGTCGTGCGCATCCGCACGCAGTAGGACGGGCTCGGCTGGCTATAATGTCCGAACAACCCAGTCATCATCGTCTCTGGCAGACAGCGGGGAGAGCCCAGCATGAAGAGGGAACTGGTTGAGTTGCTCGGCGATCGGGCCGCGTCGCTGCTCGAGCACACGTGCACGACGGTTCCAAGGGAACAGCTGGTGCTGCCCGGCCCGGACTTCGTGGACCGTGTGCTCGCCGCGTCCGACCGGAACAATCGTGTGCTGGCCAGCATCGAACGCATCTTCAGCCACGGCCGGCTGCGCGGGACGGGCTACATGTCGATCCTCCCGGTGGATCAGGGGATCGAACACTCGGGCGGGGCGAGCTTCGCGAAGAACCCGATCTACTTCGATGCGGAGAACATCGTAAGGCTGGCTGTCGAGGGCGGCTGCAACGCCGTAGCCTCGACCTTCGGCGTGCTGGGCATGGTCGCGCGCAAGTACGCGCACAAGATCCCCTTCATCGTGAAGATCAACCACAACGAACTGCTGACCTACCCGAACAAGTTCGACCAGATCATGTTCGGCACGGTCCAGCAGGCGGCGGAGATGGGCGCGGCGGCCGTAGGGGCAACCATCTACTTCGGATCCGAGGAGAGCGGCCGCCAGATCGTCGAGGTGGCCGAGGCCTTTGCCCTGGCCCACGAGATGGGGATGGCGACGGTCCTCTGGTGCTACCTGCGCAACAGCGAGTTCAAGAAGGACAAGGACTACCACGTCAGTGCCGACCTGACGGGCCAGGCGAACCACCTCGGCGTGACGATCCAGGCCGACATCATCAAGCAGAAGCTCCCCGAGAACAACGGTGGCTTCAAGGCGATGAATACGGGCAGCTCGAGCTACGGCAAGCTCGACGAGCGCATCTACACGACGCTGACGACCGATCATCCGATCGACCTGACGCGCTATCAGGTGGTGAACTGCTTCATGGGCCGCGCGGGGCTCATCAACTCGGGCGGCGCCTCGGGCAAGGATGATTTCGGCGACGCTGTGGCCACGGCCGTGATCAACAAGCGGGCCGGCGGCATGGGCCTCATCTCGGGTCGAAAGGCCTTCCAGCGGCCGATGAACGAGGGCGTGAAGCTCCTGAATCTCATTCAGGACGTGTACCTCGAGAAGGACATCACGGTTGCGTAGCGGTTCACACCTTCGCAGGAGTCCGTCCCATGCATAGGAAGCTCGACCTTCTTCCCCTCGTCGTGTGCGCCTGCCTGCTCATCGGCCTGACCGGCGCACAGGCGGCTCCACGCCAATCAGCCGCCAGTTCCGAGACCCAGGCGGCAAGGCCAACGCCACCGGCGAAGGCTGACGCACAGACGCCGAGTAGCCAGAAACCGGCACCACCCGCGCAGCAGGCTGCGCCGGCTTCCCGCGAGCAGACGCCCGAGCAGAAGGCCTACGCCGCCGCCATCAAGATCACCGACCCCGACGAGAAGCTCGCCGCGCTGCGGAAGCTGATCGAGGACTTTCCCGGCACCTCCGTGGTGAACGCGGCCGAGAATCAGATCCTGATGGCGCTCGTGCGGAAGGTCACCGACGGCATCAAGCAGGTCCAGGAACAAGCCGGCAAGATCGCGGAGAAGCCGCCCGTCTCGGGCCGGAGTTCTGCCGGATCGGTGGCGTCCGCCCTCTCCAACGCAGGCATCCTGCTGGAGGAGGCCGAGAAGTACGCCCGCAGGGCCGTGGAGGAGCTGTCGGACGAGCGTGCGTTTGTCGAGGCCCAGAAGACGGCGTTTGTCGAGCGGCAGGCTGAGGCAGCCAAGAGGAACCCTCAGGCCAAGCCCCTCCAGGGGCCAGGTGCGGCCCTCTACACCTCGATGTTCACCTCGTCAAGGCAGTCAGCGCTCGTCACACTCGGGCAGGTGCTCGACAGACGGGGGAAGACCGGCGAGGCCGAGAAGGCCCTCAAGGAGGCCTTCCTGATGGATCCGTCGGCCCGCCCGGCCGCGACGGCGGCCGTCCAGTTGGCGAAGTACGCCAAGCAGGCCGGGTTCGACTACGAACAACTGGAATACCTCACCGTGGCGGCGCTGGCCGGGCAACTGAACCGGGAGGGCCGGGCGGACCTCGCGGAGGTCTACCGGAAGACGCACAGAGGATCGCTGGACGGCCTCGACGAGATGCTCAACGAGCGCTACGAGCGAACGGCCACCAAGGTCGACGTGTCGCCCTACGGGCTCGGTGCGCCGCGGGCCGGGCGGACGGTGGTGGCGGAGCTGTTCACGGGATCCGGATGCCCGCCGTGCGTGGCGGCCGACCTCGCGTTCGAGGGGGCAATGGAGCGCTACGCGCCGCGCGATCTGGCCGTTCTGGTCTATCACCTGCACATCCCGCGACCCGATCCGATGACGAACCCATCGTCGCTCGATCGAGCGAAGTACTATGCCGTCAACGGGACGCCGACATTCTTCATCGACGGCGATACGCGGCACGTGGGTGGGGGTGCCGCATTGGGGGCTCAGAAGCTCTTCGCCGACCGCGTCGAGTCGGTCGTCGACAGGCGCCTCGTCGCGAAGCCGTCGGCGAACGTCGAACTGGAGGTCAACGGGTCAGGGACCGCGATCGAGGTCGTGGCCCGGGCGTCGAAGATCAAGACCAACGGCAGGGCGGTCACGCTGCACCTGGCCCTGGTTGAGGAGCTCGTGACCTACAGCGGCGAGAACGGCGTGCGGTTCCATCCGATGGTGGTCCGGCAGCTCGCCCGGTCTTCGGACGAGGTCATCGGGTTCCCGGCGAAGGCCGGCTCGCTGAAGGTTGCGCACACGTTCGACATCGACAAGGCGGTGGCGGAAGCGAAGGCGCATCTCGACGACTTCGAGGTGAACAACACTCGGTTCGGCAAATTCGAGTTCGCGGAGAAGAAGCACGGCATCGACGCCAGCCGGCTGTCGGTCGTGGCGTTTGTCCAGGAGGACGACTCGAAGAAGATCCTGCAGGCGGTCACGGTGAAGGTGCCGGCGTCAGGAACAGCCCGAGATCCGGGGCTCTGATTTCGGGGACAGACAACAATCGTGGCTCCAGGGGCCTAGACGTCTTGAAGGCCGAAATTCGTTACACTTGAGTCAAGTCTTGTGGCGGCCTTCAAGACGTCTTCGCCCCGCCGCAGGCGGGGCAAGTCGATACTGTGATCTAGCGAGGCGGAGCCGCCACCACACGCCTCGGCGGTCTGAGGCGCAGCCTCGCTAGCCCTGGGGACAGGTGAGGAAACATGACACTCGACGGAGCGGCGCGCTGGTGCGGCCGCCTGCCTGGCTTCGTGCTCACGATTCTGCTGGCGGCCGCCTCGCTGGGTGCTGCCCAGGAGGATCCCGTCACGCTCGCCGCCTCGTCGGCGACAAGGGCGGTGAAACCCGGCGGCGCATTCTTGGTGAGACTCGTCGCCACGATCGCCGACGGATGGCATCTCTACTCGCTGACGCAGCCGCCACCGCCCGTGGCCACGACGATTCGGCTCGCACCGTCCCAGCCGTTCGATCTCGACGGTGACGTCGGGGGACCGGCCCCGGTCCTCGCGACGGATCCGAACTCGGGTGAGACCGTGGAGTTCTACGACGGGGAGGCGCCGTTCACGATTCCGGTGAAGGCGAGCCCGAAGGCGCTCCCTGGCATGGCGCCCGTGCGCATCCAGTTCCGCTACCAGGCGTGCAACGACTCGATCTGCCTCCGGCCGACGACGCTGACGGTCGACGTGGCGATGGAGATCGTCGGCGGCAAGACACGTCTCCGGCCTGTTGTCGGCCGCTGGACGCCGGCTGCCGCCTTCGCCTGCTGCAGTACCTGACAGCTCCGGCGCGCCAAGGCCGCATCGCGGCCGGATCTGATCGTACGCCGGCTGCTCTGCGGACCAATGCGCCGGCTGGTCCCCTCGTTCTCCGCCGTGTCTTGCAGACTGTCGCCGTCGCCGTGCTCACATGGTTTGCTTTGGGACACTCCGGCCCTCCGGGCCGGTTCCTGGACCTGGGCGGCGACCCCACTGTCCACTGATCTGGATCGCACTAGTGCCCTGGAACCGTGATGCCTTGCAGAAGTCCCGGAGCGCGGCGCCCGGCTGGCCAGGCGCGACGACTGAGCATACTCCCGGTATGTGAGGGAGGAGCAACGCCGCCAGGCGGGATGCCCCG
>JBFMFH010000106.1:0-23198 GCA_040752275.1 Acidobacteriota bacterium | reverse complement strand
CGGGATTCCGCGGTCGATCGACCGCGGCCCCATTGAAGCTGAGATGCTGCCACTGACCAAGATCGCGCGTCCGCGATTCCGCGGTCGATCGACCGCGGCCCCAATGAAGCCTGCACGATCGCGCTTGTGGAGGGCAGTATTCACATCTGACCCCCGGTGCCCGGTCCCTGTTCTTACCGCTTGTACCCGATCTTCCTCAGGAACCCCACTCGCCACTCGCGGTCGCCTTCCTGCTCGACGCCCTTCGGCGACGAGCCGTCGATGACGCCGGCGATCCCGCGGCCCTGGTCGGACTGGACGACCACAATCTGGAGCGGGTTGGCGGTCGCGCAGAAGATGCGGCAGACCTCCGGGCACTCCTTGATGCGGTTGAGCACGTTGACAGGGAAGGCGTTCCGGAGATAGAGCACGAACGTGTGGCCGGCGCCGATGGCCTGCGCGGCCTCGATCGCCGCGGCCCGGAGCCCCTCGTCGTTGCCCTCGACCCGGATGAGACACAGCCCCGAGGCCTCGCAGAACGCCAGCCCGAAGGAGGCCTGCGGCACGCTGGTGACGACGGCTTCGTACAGATCCTCGACGGTCTTGATGAAGTGGCTCTGGCCGATGATGACGTTGGCGTCGGCCGGCATGGCGACGGGCACAATCGCGAGTTCCATCACGTCTCTCCGGGAAGAAGAACGAGCGTGCGCGGGGACGGCTCCCGCCCCCACCCCGAATCCCGAATCCCGAATCCCGAATCCCGGTTCTACTGTCTTCCCAGCAGCCGCAGCACCCCCAACGACATGGCGGGGATGTAGGTGATGAGCAGCACGCCGATCCCGGTGATGATCAGGAACGGGAACACGTGCCTGTACAGGCTCGTCAGCGGCTTGCCGAACCGCGACGATGACAGGAACAGGTTGAGGCCAACCGGCGGGAACAGGAACCCGAGTTCCAGGTTGGCGAGGAAGATCACGCCGAGGTGGATCGGATCCACGTCGAAGGCCGCCCCGATGGGCGCGATGATCGGAGCCAGCACGATGATGGCCGAGTAGATCTCGAGCACGCTGCCGAGCACGAGCAGCAGGCCGTTGAGCGCGAGCAGGAACATCACCTGCGACTCGATGTGGGTCCTGACCCACGTGAGCAGCATGTCCGGGATCATGGCGTCGACCAGATAGCTGGTCAGGCCCATGGCGACGCTCAGCAGTATCAACACCGCGCCCATCAGTGCGGCGGCCTTGAGCAGCACGTTCGGCAGGGACTTGACGATGTGGATGTCCCGGGTGATGAAGCACTCGACAATGACCGTGTAGGCCAGCGCCGAGGCGGCCGCTTCGACCATCGAGGCGAATCCGCTGACGAACAGCGCGACGATGAAGACCGGCAGCAGCAGCTCCCACTTGGCACCCCACGCCGAGGCGACAACCTCGCGCGGCGAAAAGGGCACCTTCTCCTGTTGGACGCGCCGGCCGATCACGATCCCGTAGAACGCGGTGATGACCACGAGCAGCAGCCCAGGCACCAGGCCCGCGATGAACAGATCATCCGCCGGAACCGTCTGGTCGCGCGTGCTGGCCACGACGCTGTAGAGAATGACCGGCAGGCTGGGCGGGAACAGGAGGCCCAGACTGCCCGAAGCGGTGACGAGGCCCAGCGAGAAGCCCTCCGGGTACCCGTCCTTGCGCAGGATGGGGTACACGAGGCCGCCAAGGGCGATGATCGTCACGCCCGAGCCGCCCGTGAACGTCGTGAACACCGCGCAAACGGCCGCGACCATGACGGCAATGCCGCCCGGCATCCAGCCGAACACCGCGCGGAAGAAGCGCACCAGTCGCTCGGCTGCGCCGCTCTCCGCGAGCACATAGCCGGCCGCCGTGAGCAGCGGAATGGCCGGCAGCGTCGGCGACGCAATCAGCCGGTAGACTTCTGCGGACACGGCCGCCACCGGAGTGCCCTCGCGGAAGAACAGCACGAGCGCGATGCCGCCCATCGCGACGAACACCGGCGCGCCCAGCAGCGCGGCGCCCACAATCAGCAGCGCCAACGGCCAGAGCGCCCCGGCCGACTCCGGTGGCACCAACCCGAGCGCGAATGCGCCGCCGATGGCCCCGAGGCCGACCAGCCGGCCCCACCAGCGGTTGGACGCCATCCAGGCGAACTGCAGAGCCATCAAGCCCAGCGCGACCGGCATCACGGTCTCACTGACCCACTCGGGGACGCCGATGGGCAGCATCTTCGTCTGGATGCGGTTGGCCAGGACGACCTGCGCGCTCGCGTAGGCGAGGATCCCCACGACGGCAGCGGCCACCGAATAGGCCAGCAACTGCGAAAGGGTCTTGGCGAGACCCTCGTCGAAGAACTCGGCCGTCGATAGCTTGAGGTGCTTCGCCTGGCTCGTCGCAGCCAGACCGCCGACGAATGCGAGCCAGAGCGTGAGCTGTTGCACGTATGCGGCCGATCCCGGCACGTGGAACCCGCCGAGGGGCCGCCCGAAGGCATCGATAACCGGCAGCAGGGTCGCCAGCGCCAGGGTGGCGACGAGGACGACCTGCTCGGTGCGGCGGAAGACGGCGGCCAGCGTCGTCACTTCTTGTGCGCCGCCTGCTGCTTGCGGTACTCGTCGCGGTATCTCAGCGCTTCGTCGAAGGCGGCTGCGGGAACGATGTGGCCGCGCACCTGCGGATAGGTCGACTCCGCGAGCATCGTCCACTGGGCGCGTGTCGGTGCATCCACCGGCACGACGTTCAGGCCCTTGCTCTTCATGGCCGCGACGTCTGCCTCACCGCTGCGACGCACCTCAGCCTGCAGCTTCCGTCCGGCGTTGCGCGCGACCTCGAGCAGTTTCGGACGGATGTCGGCCGGGATCCGTTCCCAGACCTCCTTCTTGATGACCGTGGCCCCGAGCAACAGGGCCCAGTTGAGGTCGGTCATATTCTTGGCGTTCTCGTAGTAGCGGGTGATGACCGCGACCTGAGGTGGGGCCCCGAAGGCCTCGACAAGCCCGGTCTGGAGCGCCGTGGCCAGTTCCGTCGACGGCAGGGGTACGGGGTTGAACCTGAGATTGCGCCAGATCTCGAGCGTATCCGTGTCGCCCGCCCAACTGAACAGCTTCAGGGATCGGAGGTCGTCCGGGTCGGTCACCGGCCGCTTGGCGAAATAGTGGACCCAGCCACCATCCGCCCAGTTGAGGACCACGTAGCCCTTCTCCAGCATGCTCGCCTCGAGGCTGGGACGCATCTTCTCGAGCACGTAGTAGACCTCGTCGTAGTCGCGGTAGGCCATCGGGATGCTCATGGCGTACACCGACTTGTCGATTTCGGCCACGCCCACCGACGTCAGCACTGCCGCGTTCAGGGTGCCGAGCGTCATCTTGCGCACGACGTCGGGATCATCGCCGGCCGTCCCGCCGGCGTACAGATTGACCCGCACCTTGCCGCCGGACACCCTGTTCCACTCGGCGGCGGTCTCCTTGAGCACCTGGTGCCAGGAGGATCCGTCGGGCACGAGGGTCGCCATCTTGATGAGGATCTGGGCGTCGGCGGCGCCCGGCAGCAGCACCGCCGCAAAGGCAACCACGGCCGCCATCCGGCGTGCCAGGTCTCCACGTGTCCGTTGTGGCATTCGAATCATGGTCCCGTCTCTTCCTGTGTCCGGCGTCCCGCTCCGGCCTCGTCGATGAACAGCTCGTCCACGCGGGAGAGCAGCCAGCGGGCGCGACGCTGCGCGATGATGTTGGCCAGCCGTTGCTCTGGCGCGGCCTTGTACACGTCGATCGCCAGGGCCTCGTTGAGGAGTTGAACGAACTCCTCCTTGTTCTGGGTCCCGACCGATACGACCTCTGCATATGTGACGAGCGGAGAGACCCGCTGGCCTGCCGACAGGGCCCGGGCGCGATCGAAGTGCTCGCGCGCACGATCGAGGGACCCGCCGACCGACGACCGCCCACCTTCCCAGGTGATGAAGAAGTCGTGCAGCGAACCCCGTTCCCATGTGTCATCCAGCGTGATGGCCCGGGTCATCAATGCCTCGATGGTGACCTGCTCGACCGACAGCGAGGAATCCGCCTTGTCGATGGCGAACGCCGCGCCCCACGCCGCGCCGGTCCAGTAGAGCAGCGGCACATCCTCTCGCGTGGTCCTGGCCAGGGCTGCGACCGGATCCCGACCGAGCCGGTCCCGGATGCCCGGGAAGTCCACCTCGAGGGCACGCAAACCGTAGTCCAGGCCACGCAAGTAGAGCTTCTTGGCCCGCTGCCGCATGGCGGTCGCCCGGTCCAGGTCCTCGGCTTCCACGAAGTCGGCCGGCTGCTGGATGAACGCGTAGGCGTACTGGGTGAACCCGCTGCAGGCCGCCATCAGCAGACCCTCGTGCCGCGGCGACTGCTCGATCAGACTCTCGATGGTCTTGAGTGCGAACGGAATCGCATCCCGCACCAGTTCCGGGTCATCGTCTCTGGCGAAGGTCGAACTCCCCTCGGCCAGCGCGTTCCCGAGGGTGTTGATCGCCATCTGCTTGATGGAGCACCCCGGGAGCGGCAGCAGAAGCAGCGCTGCGACCAGGACCACGGCCGGACGTCTCCACGATAGGGTCATACGCCTCCAAGCCAGTCTCCTATTCTAGTGTCTCAGGGGCGTGATTCGTCACCGATAATCCCCGGGCGCGGCCTCCCGCCTTGCGGCGCTGCTCACGCACCACCTGCCGGCGATCCACCCCCTGGCCCGATCGGCGCGCAGGGGACAATCTGAGTGCCATGCCTTGACATTCCGGCGCCCAGGGCTGATGCTTGCCGGCGGACCCGGAGTTCGAGCCTGGGCGCGCGGTCATGGCGACCACGCCCCTGGAGTGGAGCGCGGCGGAGGTCTGGCCCTTCGGCAGGGCCGGACTCAGGCGCGCCGGGATGAGTGGGACGCCCATGATCCTCGAGACGGTTCGCGTCGAGAACTTCAAGTGCATCGATGATTCCACCGAGTTCTCCATCAAGCCGCTGACCGCGCTGGTCGGCAAGAACGAATCAGGCAAGACGGCGCTGCTCCAGGCGCTGTACCGCGTGAATCCGGTTCTGCCCGCGGACGGGGACTACGCCGAGACGGAGTACCCGCGCCGGCGCTGGGCCGCCTACCGGCAGCGCCGGCAGAAGTCGCCGGATCGGATCGTCACCACGTCGTGGCGACTCGAACCCGGCGACACTGAGGCGTTGAGCAGCGTGCTCGGCCCGGACGTCATGGCCAGTCCCAGGGTCGTGGTGACGAAGGGCTATGACAACCGCCTGCGCTGGCAGATCGATCTCGACGAGCGGCGCGTGGTGGCCAACCTCGTCCGTGGCGCGGGCGTGGACACGTCCGAGCTGCGGAGCCTCTGGGCGGTGTCGACCATCGCCGAACTCATCAGAACCCTGCAGGCCGCCGATGGGTCGACACCCTCCCAGGCGGCGCTCCTCTCGTCGGTGCAGGAACGGTTTCCGCGAGGCAGCCTCGACGATCAAGTCGCCGGCATCCTCGAGCCGCGCCTGCCCCGGTTCCTGTACTTCGCCGAATACCATCGCCTGCCTGCGCAGGTCAGCATCGACGACCTGCTGAGGCGGCGAGCCACGAACCAACTGACCGCCGGCGACAGCATTTTTCTCGCGCTGCTCGAGCTGGCCAACGTGGCGCCGGAGGAACTGCAGCAGATCTCGCGCTTCGAGTACCTGATTGCGGAGCTCGAAGCGGTCTCGCAGCAGGTCACCCGGGACGTCCTGGAGTACTGGAGCCAGGACCGATCGCTGGAGGTCGACTTCCGGTGCGACGCGGCCAGGCCGGACGATCCCCCGCCCTGCAACACCGGCCACATCCTGCGCACCCGGATCCGCAGCCGGCGGCACAACGTGACCCTGAGCTTCGACGAACGCAGCGCCGGCTTCATCTGGTTCTTCTCCTTCCTCCTCTGGCTGACGCATCTGCGGCGCGACCGGTCGGGCGACTACATCATCCTGCTGGACGAGCCGGGGCTGGGCCTGCACGCCCGCGCCCAGATGGACATGATGCGCTTCATCCGCGAACGGGTGCTGCCCGCCTACCAGGTGGTGTACACGACACACACGCCGTTCATGATTGCGCCCGACGCGCTGGACGGGATTCGAACGGTCGAGGACGTCGACGAGGGCGACGTCGTGCTCGGCACCAAGGTCGGCGACCGGTTCCTCAGCATGGACCCCGACACGCTGTTCCCGATCCGGGCGGCTCTCGCCTACGACGTCACCAAACGGGCCGTGGTCGGGAACCAGACCCTGCTGGTCGACCGTCCGAGCGATGTGCTCTACCTGAAGTGGTTCTCGCGCGAGCTGCAGGAACAGGGGCGCCCGCACCTGGATCCCGAGTGGAGTCTTGTTCCCATCGGGGGGCTCGACAGCATCGCACCCTTCGCCGCGCTCTTCGCCGAGCCGTCGCAGAGGGTCGCCGTGTTGACCGACGGCCTCATGTCGCATCCCCGCCGCCTCGAAGGTCTGGGCGAGCGCGGGATCCTGCAGTTCGGCCGCATCCTGCGACCGGCGCTCTACGTCGACAGCGGCGAGGACGCGCAGATCGAGGACCTGCTCGGACGCCGGCTGTACCGCGAGCTGGTCATCGGGGCCTTCCGGCTGCAGGAGTCGCCCGTGCTCCAGGGAGCCCCCGTGGCGGGCGGTGGCGGGCGGCTGCTCGCCGAGGTGGAAGAGTACTTCACCGGGCTTCCACCCTGGGCTCCACGCTTCGACAGCTTCGGTCCCGCGTCGTACCTGTTCGAGAACGCCGCCACGCTGCGCGAGACGCTGCCGGAACTCGAGGAGGCGCTGAACCGGTTCGAGAAGCTGTTCCGCGACCTCAACAGCTTCGTGGCGGACTGACAGCGGCCTCGGCGACGCTGCCCCGTGCCGTCGTCCTCGACCGCCGCCGCACGGCCGGGCGCGATCAGCCGGCCTGACCGCAGCCCGAACGGGCGAGCGTGCGCCAAGCGAGCCAGGGCCGGCCTCGACCCGACCTTCCCCGATGATATGATCCGGCCGCCACTGCGGGAGGTGCCATGGCGATCGACTGGCAAGACGTGCGGTACCGGGGCGACGCGAGAGACGTCGAAGAGCTGCTGACGTCCTATCGCATTGCCGACTATCTCGAGACCTTCGAAGAGAACAGACGCCAGGTCGACCAGGGCGTGCGCGAGCGGCTGATCAAGGAAGGCATCCGCCTCAGCGAGCAGATCTCCCCGCGCATCTACCGCATCTTCGCCGACGTCTGCACGGCCCTCGACCTCGAGGCCAAGGCCGAGGTGTTCTGCCTGCCGGCCCAGGAGGTCAATGCCTTTGCCGTGTTGGACGTCCGCAAGGCCGGAACCTACTCGCTCATCGGCGTCACCGCCCCGGCGCTCGAGCGGCTCGAGGACGCCGAGCTGCGATCGATCCTCGCCCACGAACTCGGGCACATCCTGTTCGGCAACAACCGGCTGGCCGCCCTGATCTCGACCGACGCCGGCAACCCGTCCATCACCGTCCTCCCGGCGCTCGGCGAGAGCTTGTTCCTGCGCTGGCGAAAGAAGGCGGAGATCAGCGCCGATCGCGTGAGCCTCATTGCCAGCCGCGACTTCCGGGCCACGGCGACCTCGCTGCTCAAGGCCACCTTCGGCCTCTCCGAGCGCAACCTGAACCTCGACGTCCAGGCCCTTGTCAGCCAGGTGGACGAGATCAGGGGCCGGCCGGAGCTGATGGAGGCGACCTTCGCCTCGCACCCCCTCCTGCCCATCCGCCTGAAGGCCGCCGAGCTGTTCTCGCGCTCGGCCAAGGCGAAGCGGGCCGGGTTCCCCGTGGAGGGCGACCCGATGGGCGATGACGAGCTCGAGGGAGCCGTGGATGAACTAGTGAGGCTAACCCGCCGATATCCCTTCAAGTCCGTTCACCAGGCGGTCATGAAGGCCGTGGCGTTGGGCGGGGCACTGCTGCTCGGGGCGGACAAGGACGTGAGCGACGAGGAGGTCAAGATCCTGGTCCAGATCCTGCATAGGTGGTTCACCGATGAACCGGAAGCGGAGATCGTCACCGACCGGGCGGTCATCGACGAGCGCCTCCCGCAGGCGCTGGAGGTGTTGAAGAGCGAAGGCGACATCGAGGAGAAGGGCTTCCTGCTCTCGCGCCTGGCCGACGTCGCGCTGGCGGACGGCGCCCTGATGGATGCCGAGAGCGCCCTGATTCTCGACATCGCCAGGCAGTTGGAGGTGCCGTCCAAGTTCGCCTACTCGATCATGGTTGGAGCGGCCCAATCGATTGGCTTCCGCACCGACGTGAAGCTGAACCGCATGGCGGAGGAGATCCGCCGATCGATGAAGAAGGGCCTGAGAGGCTGACTGTATCCTCCAGATGATGGTTCCTGTCTAAGTTGTGGACGCATCGGAGGACACCACAACCCGTGGGGTCGCCGTGCGTTGTTGGTCGTACTGCAGCTGAGGGTACGCGCCTCCGGATAGTCCGGAGCCCGATACGCCTCGGCATCCCGCTGGCGCGTCTGTTGGGCGCGCGGGCGGGCGGCATGAAGACACATCTCGTGGCCGTCCTGGCCATTCTCCTCGCCTGCGGGCTCGCTTCCCCTGCCCATGCGGAACAGCGGGCGTTACTGTCGCGCGGTACCGCCGTCGTGTCGGCGGATATCGGCGACCGTTCCTGGACGATCGGCAACGACCAGATCACACTTGTGTTGGGTCTGGAGAAAGATTCGTCATTTGCCGTTCGGGCCATCGAGCTGCCCGGCACCGGCCGGAGCTGGACGTTCGATCCGGTGGCCGACTCCCTCATCACCGTGGAAGGGATCCAGCTACCCTTCGGGCTGACGTCCGCGGGATGGCGGTACATCGACACGTTGGAGGAGGAGTACGGGGCCGGATTGCGCCTGGGCTTCGTCTACGAATCCTCGCGGGAGAACTTGCGGGTCATCCGCTGGTACGCCTCCGTCTCGGGGACGCCGACCATCGAAGTCTGGACGGACATCCAAGTCCTCAAGGACCAGCCCACCGATCTCACCGGGATCAACGTGTGGCAGATGGTGCTGCCGCCGGGAGACGTCGAGTGGCTCACCGGGCTGAAGCCTCGGGAAGGCACACCCGGTCCATTCACGGTGAACCGGACAACGATGGGGCTGGCCGACGTGATCGGCTTCGGGTCTGACGGCCGGTCTTCGACCTACAACGTGCCCTGGTTCGCGGTCGACTGGGAGACGGACAAGTTCTTCGCCGGCCTGATGTGGTCGGGTTCGTGGTCCGCACAGATCGAACGGCGCGAATCGGGGCTGCGCGTCACCATGGGCCTGCCCACGACCACCACGACCGTCTCCGGTGACCGGGGTGTGGAAACGCCACACATGTTCCTGGGGGTGGCGCGAGGACCGGAGATGGACGTGGCCGAGGCCCTGCGCGGGTTCGTCACGGCCGGCGTCCGGTTCGGCCGCGGGTTCGACCCGCTGGTGACCTACAACACGTGGTATGCCTACGGGGTCCACATCGACGAAGCGATCGTCTTGCGCGAGATGAAGAAGGCCGCAGGACTCGGCGTCGAGTTGTTCGTCGTGGATGCGGGCTGGTACCCGACCGGGGACGTGGAATCCTGGGACTTCCTGCCCGGCCTCGGCACGTGGACCTGGGATGAGGCGCGATTCCCGTCCGGCCTTCCCTCGCTCCGCCGGCGCGCCCACGAACTGGGGATGCGTTTCGGCCTCTGGGTCGAGCCGGAACGCATCGACATCGAAACCCTGAAGGTGCCAGACGGCGCGATGGAGCGCTGGCTGGCGACCGAGCACGGTGTCTACGACCTCACCACGCCGCGGGAGGAGACGCGCGGCGCCCAGATCTGCCTCGTCGACCCGGCGGCCTGGCAGTGGGTGTTCGATCATCTGGTCGCGCTCATCGACGAGGTGGGCCCCGACTACCTCAAGTGGGACAACAACCTCTGGGTCAACTGTGACCGGCCCGGGCACGACCACGGGACTGAGGACGGCAACTTCCGGCACGTCCAGGCCGTCTACGAGATGCTGACCCTGTTGCGCGAGCGGTACCCGGCGATGCAGATTGAGAACTGCTCAGGGGGAGGCAACAGGCTGGACCTCGGCATGGCCCGCCTGACCGACACCGCGTGGATGGACGATCAAACCACCCCGGCCGTGCGCGTGCGGCACAATGTCGGCGGCCTCACGTCGGTCTTCCCGCCCGCCTACCTGCTGTCGTTCCTCATCGACGATCCCAGCGAGCGGATGTACGGGATCGAGGACCTGTCGGCGCTCGTCCGCAGCCGCATGCCGGGTGTCCTGGGTTTCAGTTTCCGGTCCGACGACCTCCTGGAGCATCTCGAAGGGATTGTCTCGTCGGAGATTCGGAGCTACAAGGAGTTTCGCGAGGTGCTGCGCCACGGATCGACGCAGCTGATCACCGCCCAGGCGGTGCCCCAACTCGACGGGGGCTGGGATGCCATGCAGGCGACCTCGGCGGTCGACGGGAGGGTGCTGCTGTTCGCGTTCCAGAGCGATCCGGCCGTCGACGGCACCGTCATCCGGCCCCGGGGACTGGATCCAGACGTCGCGTATGCCGTCAGTTCGGTCGATGACGGCGAGATCGGGCTGGCCGTGGGCCGCGACCTGATGGAGCACGGGCTTGGCGTGCGCGATTCCCGCTCGTCAGCGGTCGTCATCCGCCTCGTGCCGATCCCGAAGAAGTAGACGCGACGCCCGTCTCCCGACCCAGCGTTCGGGCCGGCGCCCGACCTCTGCCTGTCACATACCCTGCAAACGCCTCCGCATCCACGTTGCCTCCGCTCACCACGGCCACGATCGGGCCGCCGTCCTCCCGGCCGGCCGAACGATTGTCGCGCGACCATGACGCCGGCGCGCTCGACAGCACGGCCGCGATAGCGGCCGCGCCGCTCGGCTCCGTGACCATCTTCCCGTGCTCGAACACCCATCGCACCGCGGTGGCAATCGCCTCGTCGCCAACGGTGACGACCTCGTCCACGAGGGCCTGGATGATCGGAAACGTGAGCGTTCCCGGCCGCACCGCCATGAGGCCATCGGCAATGCTGGCCGCGCGGTCCAGGGTGACCGGCGCGCCGGCCTGGAGCGATCGCGTCATCTTGGGAGCCCCAGACGGCTCGACACCGACGATCCGGACCGACGGCGCCAGGTCCCTGATTGCCGTGGCGATGCCGGCGATGAGTCCGCCCCCGCTGCACGGGACGAAGACGGCCGCGACTCCGGGGCACTGCTCCAGGATTTCCAGACCAATGGTGCCCTGGCCCGCGATGACCCACGGATGGTCGAACGGCGGCACGATCGTGAGACCGCGCCGGTCGGCTTCGTCTTCCGCCCTGGCCTGGCGCTGCACCGTCGTGGTCCCTTCATGGATCACCTCGGCCCCGAGCCTGCGGACACGCTCAGCTTTGGCGGCCGGCGCCGTCGTTGGCATGACGACGACGGCGGGCACTCCCAGCAGCCGCGCGGTGAGGCTCATGGCAATGCCATGGTTGCCGGACGAGTACGTGATGACGCCCCGGGCGCGATCCTCGGGCGGAAGCTGCAGCAGAGTGTTCGCCGCCCCCCGGATCTTGAAGGCGCCGCTGCGCTGGAGGTTCTCGCACTTGAGGAACAGCGGTCGGCTTCGCGGTGGCCGGACGGCTGCATCGGCGACGTCGACGAGGGGTGTGACGGCGGCCAACGGGCGGATGCGGGCCGACGCGTCGCGGATGTCGGTGAGGGTGACGGCGGGTTTGAGCATGGGTCCGGTGGGCATCATACCCGGTCCCTGTTCACGCCAGTCCGTGCCGGTCCAGCCGTGCGTGGTCCGAGAGCATGGCATCGACCGGTCCATCGGCCGCGACCCTGCCCCGATCGACGATCACGGCCCGCGTGCACAGCGTCCGGACGAAGCCGAGATCGTGGCTCGCGACGATCAGGGTCGAGCGGAGCCCGCCGAGCAGGGCGGCAAGTTCGCGGCGACCTCGGGGATCGAGGCCGCTCGACGGTTCGTCGAGCAGCAGCAAGCCGGGCCGACACGCCAGCACGCCGGCCAGACAGACGCGACGCTTCTCGCCTGTCGACAGGTGATGTGGGGAGCGCTCCTCGTCGCCGGTCAACCCGACCGAGCGCAGCGCGTCATAAACCGCCCGCCGGATGTCCGAATCCGGCCAGTGACGGGCCCGGGGACCGAAGGCGACGTCCTCGCCAACAGTCAGCCCAATCAGTTGGTCGTCGGGGTCCTGGAAGACAATCCCCACCAGATCGCGGATCTGCCTGACCGTGCGCGGTGACACGTCGATCGTGCCAATCCTGATCCGCCCGCGCAGGCCATGGCGATGAGGATGTCCGCCGGGCTCGTGCGCGTGCAGATAACGCCGCCGCTCCGGCAGCAGCGCCGCGAGGTGCAGCAGAAGCGTCGACTTGCCGGCCCCGTTCGGACCGAGGAGGGCCACACGTTCGCCCGGAGAGACGCTGAGCGCAAGACCATCGAGGGCAGGCGATCCGTCCGGGTAGTGGTAGGACAAATCGGACACCTCGAATCCGACGGGAGGCGGCTGCAAACTCACGGCTCGAAGCCCCGCGCCCGCCTCGCCCGTTCGAGTGCCTCGGCACGCTCCAGCGCCCGCAGCAGCAAGGACGCGACGAGACGTCCGAACCCCCGAGCCGTTTCGACCGGTGCGGCGGCCACGAGGCTCCAGGCCCCGATGCTCGAACGACGCGCCTCCCGGGCGCGGAGCATGGCGTGAGCCTGGCGCAGCACGCCGGCCAGGCTGGCCAGCATGGCTTCGAACACGTCGGCCAGACGCGACGGAGCGCCGAGCTGTCTCACGGCCCGAACCATGCCCGACGGGCCAAGCCAGATTGCCATGGCCGCCGCAGCCGCCGCGGCCGCGAGGGCGCGGCTGGCGAGCGCCGCGAAGATCAGCAGCCGTTGTGAGGCAGGCGCAACCAAGGCCGCCGGGACGGTGAACACGAGGACGAGCGGGACCAACCACCCGATGCGCCGCAGGGCTTCGACAATGGGGTAGCCAGCCCGCCGAAACGCGGCCAGGGCCGCCAGGAACACCCCTAGCCACAGGGGCCAGACCCAGGCGGGAATGGCCGCCCCGTCAAGCCCGGCCGGGCTGAGCGCCGCACTCATGACGAGCCCGATGCCCAGCGCGAGGACCACCCCAGGCCGGTTACCGGTGTACGGCATCGCGCCTCCGCGTGCCGACGCCGCGGCTGACACCCCAGGCGACAACGGCAACCATCACCGTGCCGGCCACACCGGCGAGCGCTGTCTCGAGTCCCGGGCCCATGGTGAAGGGCAGGCCATAGTCGGGGAGCGGCGCGGTCCACCACGCGGCGGCCCGGCCGCCGAAGCCAAGCCGCTCGGCGGCGTGTTCGAGGCCGTCGGGAGCGCCCGACGCAAACGGAGCGACGAACGCCGCGATAATGCCGGCCACGCTCAGGCTTCCGAGGACGAGCGCACCGCCCCAGGCCGGCTGCTGCCGGGTCTGCAGCCCCAGCACCAGGTCAGGACGCCATCGAACGACGGTGGTGAGGATCGCGCCGGTGAGGAGAGCCTCGAGGACTCCGATGAATGTGTGCGTGAACAGCATGACGCGCACGATGCCGCCAAGGGGGTACAGACCTGACAGTCCCAACCACACGGAGGTCAGCGCTGCAGAGGACAGCGTCGCCGTGAATCCCCCGAGAACCCCGCCGGCCACGGCGCCTCTCGGGGTCGGGAGCCAACGGGCGGTGAGGCTGGCGGTCGTCCAGCCGGCGAAGACGGCGGCGATGCCCATGTCGAGGGTGTTGGCACCCAGCGCGCCCAGCCCTCCGTCCTGGAACATCAAGGCCTGCACGGCCAGCACGACCGTCATGACAATCGTGGCGCGCCAGGGCCCCAGCAGTACTGCGGCGAGCGCGGCTCCGACCAGGTGGCCGCTCGTACCGGGGGCCACCGGCACGTTCACCAGTTGAGCCGCGAAGATGAAGGCGGCCACGGCTCCCAGGACACCCGCGGGCATGTGGTGGTCGTCGCGACGTTCCGCCCGCAGTGCTGCCGCGACGCCGGCGCCGGTCGCCGTCCACGTTCCAACCATGACGCCTGCGGTCAGGAATCCGTCGGGGAGATGCATGGGATGAGGATAACATCCGGGATTCGGGATTCGGGATTCGGGGTTCGGGATTCGGGCCCGCCGCTACCAGTCCGGCTCGAGTCTTCGCTGGATGTGACGTCCGGCAGCGCGGCCGAGCATCCGCAGCCGCTCTGGCCACGGGAGCCGCCAGAAGGTCGTCGCCACCACGCCTCGGGTGAAGTACGTCTTCTGCGAGTAGTCAATCGCCACATCGACCATCACCGGCGTTGCCGCGCGCGCGATCTCCAAGGCGTGACAGACAGCCCGCTCGGCATCGCTGTCCTTCGAGAGCCGCACGTGCTCGGCACCGACCGTCCGCGCAAGTGCCTCCACGCTGAATGGCGGGAGGATGCTGCTCGCTTCTTCCGCGAGGGCCGTGCGTTGGAACTGGGCGATCTGGGCCAACTCGCCATCGCGAAGCACGCAGACGAGGGGCGCCGCACCGTAGGCGGCGGCCGTGAGCAGCTCGAGGCCCGTCATCAGCAGCGCCCCGTCGCCCGCGAATGCGATGACATCCCGCCGCGGATCTGCGAGTTTCGCGCCGATGGCCGCCGGCACCGCGTACCCCATGCACGAGTAGTCGACCGGCGCAAGGAAACGACCGGGGTGAAGGAGCCTCAGGTGTTCCATGGCAAGGAACGTCCCGTTCCCGCTATCGGTCACGAACACCGCGTCGGGCGCCTGTCGCTGCAGAGTCGCGAAGAGCACAGCCGGCGTCACCCGATCCAGGCTGGTGTGACGTGCCCAGGCCTCCATCACTCCTCGGTGGCCCAGTGCCAGGTGCTCAGCCCGTGGTCCCCATGAGCCGTGGTCGTCCAGCAGCGGCAGGAGAGCGCGCACGACCCCCGCCGCGTCACCCTGGATCGACACGCGTGCCGGGAAGTTCCGGTTGAACACGCTTGCATCGATGTCGACGTGGACCAGGCTGGCCGGGGGAGTGAAGCCGTAGCTGGCCGTGCCCACCTCGGCGAAGCGGCACCCGATGGCGAGCATGGCGTCGGCCTGCTCGCCGATCTCACGGACGAAGGCCGGCGCCGACGGCCCGAGACCGTTCCAGAGCCAGAGCGCGTGAGTCTCCGGAAACACACCCTTGCCCTGGATGGTCGTGGCCACTGGCGAACCGAGCCGTTCGGCGAGATCCACGAGTTGACCGGCGGCGCCGCGAGCGCCGTAGCCGACATACAGGATGGGCCGGCTGGCGGCGTTCAGGACCTGCGCCGCGGCCTGGAGGCGGTCGTCCTGTACAGCCGGGACCGGCGTCTCGGCCGGGGCGACCAGCGGCTCGCCCACCTCGTGAGTGAGCATCAGGAAGTCGGCTGGAAGCTCGACGGCGACCGGACCGGGCGGACCACTCCGCGCCAGGTCGAAGGCACGCCGGATGGTCCCGTAGATCTCGGCCGGCGAGGTCGGCTTCAGGACGGCCTTGGTGACCGGACGAAGCAGGGCGGCCTGATCGATGTCGTGCAGCTGGTAGGCGCGGCCTGTATCGCCGCGGATGCCGCAGGCCAGCACCACCATCGGGATATTGTCGAGCAGGGCTTCGGCAATCCCCGACAACGCGTGGGTGACGCCGGCGCCGGGCACCAGGTTGACGACGCCCAGGTGGTCGGACACGCGCGACACCCCATCGGCCATGAAGCCGGCGCTCTGTTCGTCGGTGACGAGTACGGCCGTGACCTGGTCCGACTGGTTCAGCGCGTCGTAGACCTCGATGTTGTGGGTCCCGGGGATGCCGAACGTGAACCGCGTCCCTTCATCCTCGAGCGCCTGCAGGACGAGTTCCGAGCCTCGCATTCTCATGACATCACCATACTACTCACTCCCGCTCTCCTCCCGCTCTCCTCCCGGTCTGCTCCCGGTCTACCCCCGCTTTACCCCCGATCCACCCCCGCTTTACTCCCGGTCTACCCCCGCTTTACTCCCGATCGACACCCGCTTTACTCCCGGTCGACCCCCGCTTTAGAACGGGAGTTCCTTGGGGGTAGACTGGCGGCGTGGCACTCGTGGCAGAGGGGGTGCGCGTCGCGCGCTGGATGGCGGACCTGGAGTCCCGGCACCTGGCCGGGTTGCGGTTCGCCGAGGTGTCGCGGGCGCTGCGCGCCCTTTCCTCGGCCTACGTCGAGCGGCGCCACCGGCTGGGGCGCGGCGCCGCCCTCGATGGGGCGGGCAAGCGGGCGGCCTTCGCGCTCTTCTACGGTCCTCTCCATTTCATGACCGTGCGCCACGTCGTGCCCGCGCTGGGTGCCGCGAAGCCGCCGGTCATGCGCGTGCTCGACCTGGGGTGCGGCACGGGCGTGGCGGGCGCGGCGTGGGCGCTCGCCTGCGATGGCGCTCCACAGGTAGCTGGCGTCGACCTCCACCCGTGGGCGGTGGAGGAAGCGCGCTGGACCTACGAAGCTCTCGGCGTGACCGGCCGGGCGAGACAGGCGGACCTGTCGCACGCGCGAATACCGCCGGCGGGCGCGGTCCTGGCGGCGTTCACGTTGAACGAACTGCCCGGCGCCCGGCGCGATGCAGTCCTCGCGAGGCTTCTCGACGCGGCGGCCGCCGGATCCCGGGTGCTCATCGTCGAACCGATTGCCAGGAGCGCGAGCCCGTGGTGGGATGAGGCGAGCCGTGCGTTCCGTAGCGCCGGGGGCCGAGACGACGAATGGCGATTCCCGGCGACGCTCCCGGACGTGGTGAAGCGGCTGGACCGTGCGGCCGGCCTGCGGCACCAGCAGATCACGGCGCGGACGCTGTATCTGGCAGGCGACCCCTCGACGTCGCTCGGGGCAGGCAGGCGACGGGCGACAGGCGACGGGGAGGGAGGTCGCATGATCTACGGGGGCGATCTGTGATGCGGACTTCAGCGGGCGGACACCGCCGCGAGAAAGGACTCGACCATGCACCAGGACCTCGGCCGTGCGCGGGAGATCATCGAGCGGGCAACCGCCGGCATGACTCCTGACGAGATGTCGAGACATCCGGAGGGCAAGTGGAGCACAGCCGGGATTCTGGAGCACTTGGAGAAGGCGTTCTCGACGAGTGCGCAGCGGCTGAACCGCTGCGTTGAAGATGGAGCGCCCTATACGAAGCCGGACACCTGGACGCAGCGGTTCAGCACATGGCTCGTGGTCGGCGTCGGATACTTCCCGACGGGACGCGAAGCGCCTGAGTACGTGCGGCCCGAAGGACGGCCGGCGGAGCAGTCACTCGCGGCCTTCAAAGCCGCCCTCGAAGCTCTCGACGCTGCCTGTGCGGCGGCAGAGCAGCGGTTTGGCCTGGACGCGAAGGTAGCCAACCACCCAATCCTCGGGAAGTTCAGCGTCCGGCAGTGGCGTCGCTTCCACCTCATTCACACGCGCCACCACGCGAAGCAGATCGCCTGCCTGCGCCGCACAGGTGACGCTATCCCCGCGACGCCTGCCCCGTCCCGCGAGACGGTGACGGAAGGCCTGCGTCGGCGTCCGGCTCCCTGATCGGGGTGCCAATCGCGCGTTCGATGGCCTGGAGCGCAGGCAATTCGTCCGGCGCGACAAGCGTCAGGGCAATGCCTGTGGCTTCGGCCCGTCCGGTTCGTCCGGCCCGGTGGACGTAGGCGTCCGGCCCGTGCGGCACCTCGTAGTTGATGACGTGCTCGATGCCATCGATGTCGAGGCCGCGCGCGGCGATATCGGTGGCCACCAGGGTCCTGTGCCGGCCGGCACGGAATCCCTCGACGGCGGCCGTGCGATCCGCCTGTGTCCGGTCGGCATGCAGCGCCGCACAGCGGATTCCGCGCGAGGCCAGCGTCGACGCCAGGCGATCGGCGAACCGCTTCGTCCTGACGAACACGAGCGTCGGCTCGCGGTGCCGGCGGAGGAAGCTCGCCAGCCAGTCGGTCTTCTCGGCGGCGGGCAGTGCGTGCGCGAGGTGCGTGATCGTGCGGGCCGGGCCTCCCGCGCGGCCGATCTGCAGGAACTTGGGCGACGACATGACCTGCTCGGCCAGCTGGACGACATCCGACGACGTCGTGGCCGAGAACAGCAGCGTCTGTCGCCTCGCCGGGAGCGATGAGACGATGCGCCGCACGTCCGGCCAGAACCCCATGTCCAGCATCCGATCGGCCTCGTCGAGTACCAGGACCTCGACGTGACCGAAGTCCACGATCCCGGTGCTCATATGATCGAGCAGGCGGCCTGGCGTGGCCACCACCATGTCAGCCCCGGCCCGCAGCGCGCGGGCTTGCAGATCGCCGTCGACGCCGCCGTAGACCGCCACGCTCGTCAGTGTCGTGTGGTAGGCGAACCCGGTGAAGTCGTCTTCGATCTGGACGGCCAGCTCGCGGGTCGGGGCCAGCACCAGCGCGCGTGTCCTCCCGCTCGCCGGCGCCGCGAGGAGCCGCTGCATCAACGGCAAGAGGAACGCCGCCGTCTTGCCGGTGCCGGTTTCGGCGCAGGCAATCAGGTCGGTCCCGTCGAAGACGAGGGGAAACACGGCGCTCTGGATCGGCGTCGTGCGCTCGAATCCCCGGTCGGCCACACCCGACCTCAGCCGGTGGTCGAGCGGAAGGTCATTGAATGCGATGGGCGTCGGATCGTGGGCGGCTGCTTCGAACGGGACGGCCACCTCCGAGCTGGCACGGCCTCCTCGAAACTGGGCCGGGTTCTTGGCGGACCGCCGCATCCGACGTGGGCGCCGGGAGCGCGAAGCGGGTTTCGTTGTCACGTGCCGGTTATCAGGTTCCAGGTCATCGTCCGACGCCTGTCCCATTATGGCACGTCTGGAACGCCGGAATCCCCGTTGCCTGGCGCGGTTCCGGGTTTCACACTCGCCCGGTCCGTGAATCACGGCCGGGACGCAGGCCGAAGGTCAGCCTGCCAGCCCTGGCCGCCAGCGCAGTCCCAGGCCGAGGATCCGCTGGAGCAGCTCCTCGTATTCGATGCCCGCGTGCTCCGCGGCCTCGGCGAAGTCCTCTCCGTAGGCGAGCTGAGGATTGGGGTTGGCCTCCAGCACGTGAAACCGGCCCTCTCCGTCCAGCCGGAGATCGACTCGCGCGTAGCCGGACAAGTCGAGCGTCCGAAATACCCGCTTGCACACGTGCGTGATGCGCTGCGTCAGATCCAGCGGCAGGTCGGCTGGACCGGTCACGATGCCGTACTTCTCGCGGTAGGCATCGTTCCACTTCACCCGCTCGCTGGCGATCTTGTAGGCGCGATCGGGCATCTGGGAGAAGTTCATCTCCCAGACCGGAAAGACACGCAGCCGGAGGTTGCCGATGATGCCGACGTAGAGCTCACGGCCGTCGACATACCGCTCGATGATGGCGTCGGTGCCCACATTCTGGTGGACGAACGCGACACGCTCGCCGAGCGACGCCTCGTCTTCGACAACGGAAGCCTGGGAAATGCCGATCGAGGCTTCCTGCGTGAGTGACTTGACGATGAGGGGGAACTGGAGCTTCTTCTGCAGCCTTGGCTTCTGGCCCATCCTGACGACGGCGAAATCCGGGGCCGGGATGCGATGGGCCGCCAGCAGCGTCCGCGCCAGGGCCTTGTCCCGCGACAGCATCAGGCCGCGCGGGTTGCACCCGGTGTATGGCGTCCTCATCAGCTCCAGGAAGCTGACCACGTGCTGATCGAAGACCCCGATCTCCCGGAAGTTCTCCATCAGGTTGAAGACGATCTGCGGCTTGAAGTCGAGAATCGCCTGCCGGACCACGCCCAGATCGTCCTTGACGCCGATCTTCCGCACCCGATGACCCATGCCCTCCAGATGAGAGACGACGTCGAACTCCATCTTCCACGGCACGTTGACCACATCGAGGCCCTCGGTGTCATCGGGCGGCACCAGGTAGTCGTGCATCAGCGCGAGGACCCTGAGCGCGTTCATAGGACGAGCTTGTGCCTGCCGCTGTGCAGGTGGTTGACGGTCTGGGCGGTCAGCAGGGCGGTGAAGTCCATCTGGGCCCGGTCCTCGGGACCCGTGAGGCGCAAGCCGAGCTCCTGGCAGCGCCTGACCATGTTCTCGATCACCTGGTCGATCGTGTACTGCTTTTCGCCGGTGTAGCGGGCGACCCGCCGCCTGACTTCCTTACGGATCCGCGAAAGAAAAGCCGCAGCCGTTACGTTCGCTGCGTGGTCGGGCTTGGCCGAGAACAGACGCCTCAGGTCACGATCGAAGAAGTTCGGGTAGTCCACACCGTACTTGGCCCGCTTTCGCTGGTAGTGGGTGCCGAGCGTGCGGCGGACGCGCGGCAGCGGATCCACAGGCTTGCCTGGATCGATGGCCGGATCGCGGAAGGCGATGTCGCGCATCAGTTCATCCATGTACTCCAGCTTGCGCAGCGCCGGCCAGCCCGCATAACGTGTGCGCCATTGCGCGTCAGGAGTCAGCCACACCGCGAAGGTCTCGGCGAAGTCCTCCGACGGGTGGCTCTGCGCGTACCACGACTCGAGATGCACCACGAAGCTCCGGCTGTACGGCCTCGGCGTATAGTCCTCCGGATAGGGGACGGACGAACGCCCGAACAGCTCCTGGCGGCGGCGCCGCCGCTGCAAGCGGTAGGCGTTGTCGATGGCGTGGCCGGTCTCGTGCCGCAGGATCCGGAGGCACCACTCGGGCGTCCCGCCTTCGACCTCGAGCATCTGGCTCTCTTCGAGCTTTGCCAGGCGCGGGTGCGCGAGATAGAACGGAATCGCAATGCCCGTCGCGCCGTCCGGCGTGAACCACTCGTCCGACAGGTAGAAGTGCGGGCGGAACCGCAACTGGCGTGCCTCCAGGTTCCGGAAGAGTTCCGCCAGCCTGTCGGTGAGCCAGGCTGACGAGTCGATCGACAGACCGAGGTCGCACATCCGGAAGCGCAGCAGGTGCTCGTCCGGCAGCGAACTCCAGTCCGGTGCCGGTGTGGGAGCCGACTCCGAGGTCAGCGACCCGTTCTCGTGGTTGGCAGGGGCGGACATAGGCTCTGGGGGCCGAAGGGTCTAGACTGTCTCCCGCAGACACTCCCTTCCGGCTGAGGGTATTGTAAGGGAAGTCGCAGGCAGCCCCGGGCGGTACCCCGGGGGCGGCCGATGGAGACACGAACGGTGAGGCATGTCGGCACGGCGGCAATCATCGTGGCGCTTGCGATCGCTGTGGCCCCGGCTTGGCCGGAGGCCGGCGGCGTCGCGCAATCCCCGACGCGGTTCGATCCCCGGCAGCCGCTGCCGCCGGACGAACTACCCCCGCACCTGGCCTATCTCCCGCTGGATGTCGCCGGCCGAATGCTGGAACTGGCAGGGGTGACCAGGGGCGATCTCGTGTACGACCTCGGGTGCGGCGATGGCCGAATCGCCATCGCTGCCGCGAAGACGTACGGTGCGCGTGGGGTGTGCGTCGACGACGACCCGAAGCGGATTGCCGAAGCCTCCGCCAACGCGCAGCGGGAGGGCGTCGCGAACTTCGTCCGGTTCGTGCAGGAAAGGGCCGTCGACTTGTCCGACGCCACCGTCGTGACGATGTCCACGCCACAATCGGCCCGGTGGCTCGGCTTCAACGGCCTGCTCCACCCGAATCTGACGCGCCAGCTGCGGCCCGGGGCACGCATCGTCACAAATTTCGTGGCCGGCTCGATGCTGGAGTGGAAGCCGGATCTGGTGGATCGCTTCACCGACGCGCGCGGCACCGCGCGCGCGGTGCTCTATCTGTGGTTGGTCGGCGGGTCGGCCAAGCGGTAGACTCACCCGTCCGCAGCGCTCGACGCGAGTGTCACCTCCTCTTGGGCGCCGCTCCCATGCCCGCGTACACATCGGTGGCGGGATAGAAGGTCGTCCACGCCCACCAGAACTGAGGCACGCCGAGCAGGGCGGTCAGGTGGCTGCCGCGGAGCGGGCCGTCGAGGCACTCGCCATACGCGTTCCAGCGCGAGGCGGTCTCTCGATCGACCAGATCCCCGGACGGGGAGCGTCGCTCGAAGTTCAGGATCCGGCCGCCCAGCTTCCGCGAGAACACCGTGACCATGTCGCTCGCCCGGACGTAGAGCAGCAGGACCTCCTCGCCGCCCAGACTGTCGTTGACCACCAGCTCCTTCTCGAGGATGGCGCGAGGGTAGCTCCTCTGGGCGCCGCCCGCGCTGACGCCGACGACAGGTTCGTACGCGGGCAGCCGAGTATCCTCCCGCTGGACGCGCTCAGCCGACGCGCCGACGGCCCTGCCCGGCCTGCGCCAACGGATGACGTCTCGCCAGACCGCGTACAACCCTTCGAATCCCGCCAGCGGCTCCATCACGAGCGTTCCGGGATGGGTGTCGCGCCACTCCTTCCAACTCGTCAGCACGAACGGGTAGATCGGAAGCCGCCGCCCCTTGAGCGGGCCCTCGATCGCTTCGCCTGTTTGCTGCTGCCACCGCGTCCGTGTCTCACGGTCGGCAAAGGTCATATTCTGGCTGACCATGTTCGTGTGGAAGAACATGAGATCTCGGCCGTCCATCTGGGCCCGGTACACCATGGCCGTGTTGCACTCGTTGCACCACGTGACGAAGACGGGAACCTCGCCGATCCGGTCCTCGATCCCGTGGTGCCAGACCACGACATCGGCCGGATACGCCTTCGCGGTCCCGTCGCCGGCGATCCCGACGACGCGATCATCGTCGGTCAGGAAGGCGGCACGCGCGGCGTCGACGAAGGCCGGAACGCGGACGTAGAAGTTCCCGCCCGGCATGGCGAAGTCCCTGAGTTCCCACGGCCGCTGCTGGGCGCCGAGGGGGACCGCTGCCGCGGCCAGGAAGACCACAGACAGCCTGAGTGCTGCGACTCGCAAGTACGGCCACGATTCGTTCCCGCCGAACGTGGTCGGACCCGCTCGCTCAGCACTCAGTCCTGAGGGCGCAAGTAGGTTGCCATCCTTGCGCATCGAAGAACCGAGCATCGGGGCACGGCGCCGCATCGTCGACATGACACCCTGATTATACGGGAGCCCGGTTCCTCCCGCCTTCGCGCCAGCACGGCGCATAGTGCCCTGGAACCATGATGCCTCACACAATTCCCGGGCGGGGCATCCCGCCTGGCGGCGTTGCTCCTCCCTCACATACCGGGAGTATGCTCAGTCGTCGCGCCTGGCCAGCCGGGCGCCGCGCTCCGGGACTTCTGCAAGG
>JBFMFH010000105.1:0-55454 GCA_040752275.1 Acidobacteriota bacterium | reverse complement strand
TGTTCGGCAGGATCACAGACGGGCCCCGCCGCGGCCTGCGGCCGGAGGAGACGGGGGACTCCGGGATGACTCCGGGAGGACTCCGGGATGAGACCCGCTCTAGAACGGGGGTGTTCGGAGATGGTGGTGGGCATCATCCTGGCAGCGGGGACGTCGACGCGCATGGGACGGTCGAAGGCGCTCCTGCCCTGCGACGGCGGCCGGTTCGTGTCGCGCCTGGCGAAAGCCTTCCGCGCCGCGGGTCTCGACGAGGTGATTGTCGTGACCGGGCCCGAGCTTGCGGACATCGAGGCGGCCCTGCTCGAGGACGGCGCCGTGGCCAGGGTCATCGAGAACCCGCACCGGGACGCCGGTCAGCTCTCTTCGCTGCAGGCGGGCCTGCAGGTGGCCGACCGGCCCGGAGTGGAGGCGATCGTCGTCGGGCTGGTCGACACGCCGCTGGTCGCGCCCGCAACGATCGGGGCCCTGCTCGCGGCGTGGCGGCGCACCAGGGCCCCCATTGTCAGGCCGGCGAAGGACGGGCGTCACGGCCACCCGGTGCTCTTCGGCCGGGCGCTGTTCGCCGATCTGCGGCGCGCGGACCCGGCCGCCGGCGCGCGCCAGGTCGTACGGGCACGACAGGCCGAGGCCATCGACGTCGCCATCGACGACCCTGGCGCCTTCGACGACATCGACACGCCCGACGACTACGCGCGGCTCATCGGCTCTGCTTCAGGAACCTGAAGAACTCCCCGTCCGTCGACAGGAGCAGCAGGGTGTCGGCGGCCAGCGTGTTCCTGTAGGTCTCCATCGTCTTCAGGAACTGGTAGAACTCCGGGTCACGGCCGTAGGCGCCGGCGTAGATTCGCGTGGCCTCCCCGTCGGCCTTGCCCATGATCTCCTGGGCCTTGCGGTAGGCCTCCGACTGGATGCCCTTCAGGTCGCGCTCCTTCTGGCCCCGGATCTCCGCGCTCTTGCCCTGGCCTTCGGAGCGCGATCGCTCGGCAATCCGGCGGCGTTCCGAGATCATGCGCTCGTAGACCTTCTGCTGGACCTCGGCGACGTAGTTGACCCGTTTGATCTGCACGTCGACCAGTTCGATGCCGAACTCGGACACGATACCTCTCGACTTGGCGAGGATGTCCCGGGTGATCTCGTCGCGTCCCCTGGTAATCGGGCCCGTGACGTCGGCCTCCCCCATGTCGGCGCCGGCGTTCTCCTCGAACTCGGGGAACTCACGGTCGGTGGTCCGCACGACCTCGATCAAGTCGTTGTTGGCGATGACGTTCCTGGTCTCGCCGTCGACGATGTCGTCGAGGCGGGATTGGGCGCCGCGCTCGTCCCGCACGCGCTGGAAGAAGAGCAGCGGGTCCTTGATGCGCCAGCGGGTGTAGGTGTCGACCCAGATGTACTTCTTGTCCTTCGTGGGAATCTGGTTCGGATCCCCGCTCCACTCGAGCCAGCGCTTGTCGAACACGTGCACGGTCTGGATGAAGGGCACCTTCACGTGCAGGCCGGGATCGGTCACGGCGGACCCGATCGGTTCGCCGAACTGGGTGATGATGACCTGCTCGGTCTCGCCGACGGTGTAGACGGCGGAGGAGACGACCAGGAGGGCGAGGAGGATTCCAGCGGCGAGGAGCAGGCGCTTCATTTCTTTTCCTCCTGCTTGGCATCGAGGTTCAGCAGCGGCAGAAGACCGCGCATCTGCTGATCGACGACGATCTTCCGCCCGGTCTTCGGGAGGACGTCGTTGAGGGTCTCGAGGTAGAGGCGCTTTCGGGTCACCTCCGGCGCCTTGCGGTACTCGTCGTAGACATTGGTGAAGCGGGAGACGTCACCCTGGGCGTTGTTGATGCGCTCCAGCGCGTACCCTTCCGCTGCCCGAACCACGCGTTCGGCCTCGCCGCGGGCGCTGGGGACGGTCTGGTTGTAGTCGGCCCATGCCTCGTTGATCAGGCGTTCCTTCTCCTGAATCGCCTGATTGACCTCGTTGAACGCCGGCTTCACCGGGTCGGGCGGATTCACGTCCTGGAGCACGATCTGCAGGATCTCGAGTCCGGTCTCGTAGCGGTCGCACAGTTCCTGCAGCTGGTTCTTCGCATCGACCTGGATCTTCTCGCGGCCGATGGTGAGCACCTCGTTGACGCTGTGGTCGCCGATCACCGTCCGCATCACGGCCTCGTTCATGTCGCGGAACGTGTTGCCGCTGCCCAGGCGGTCGTCGACGTCGAGGTTGCGGACCTTGAACAGGTAGTTGTACGGGTCCCTCACCTTGTACTGGACGATCCACTCGACGACAGCCACGTTCAGATCGCCGGTCAGCATCAAGGCCTCGGCTCTGGTGCTGTCGCTCTCCTGGAACTCGGACCGCACGCCGGCCGAGCTTGTGCGGAAGCCGAACTCGGCCTTGAGCTGGCGCTGCACGGGCACGCGCGTGACGGTTTCAATGAAGGGGAACTTGAGGTGCGGCCCGGGCTCGGCCTTCCGGTCGAAGGCGCCGAAACGCTGGACCACCGCGATCTCATCGGCATTCACCTGGTAGTAGCAGGCGAAGAGCAGAATCAGTCCGACGACGACGAGCGCCACGTTCCGGATGAGCCCGGCGCGGTTCCCGAGCGGGAATCGAGGAAGCCGGCCGACGTCGATGATGCTGCGCGTACGTTGCTGCCAGTCGTGCACATCCATAGGCTGGTCCTTTCAGGATGCCGGCGTGCCAGGAGACACCGGCCCGCTACCCGCCGTGACTGGGCCTGCCAACCGTAGCTCCGAATGAACGTGGAGGGGAGGTCCACCGTCGCTTGGCTCGGTTACCTGGCCAAGCGATGGTGGACAACCTCCGCCTGATCATGGAGCGGAGGTTGGTGGACCTGACCGGGATCGAACCGGTGACCTCCTGAATGCCATTCAGGCGCGCTCCCAGCTGCGCCACAGGCCCACGCTCGGCAGAGACCCCATTCTAACGCATTCACCTCCGGCAGGACAGGGCTCCCTCGCTGGTCGGCGGTGGTCGGTGGCTGGATCCCGGTAGGCTTGGCCGTCCGGGCGACTCTGGGCGACGAGGTCAGGCCGGCTGCTCGGTCGGGACGTGGTGTGCCAGCGCAAGCCAGCGCTCGAGCCTCGTCGCGGCTTCGTCAGGCGTCGAGCCGTAGAACGGCATGAGCGCGGACGGCATGCCGGGACGCCGCGCAATCTGCGCCCGCCAGCGGCCGGCCTGCACCGGAGATGTCTCGATCACGTAGAGCTGACCACCGATGGTGCGCTCGAATCGTTGCGTTGCCGATGCCATGTCCTGCCGTCCGCCGACGCGTGAGGAGTCAGAAACAGTCTGTCGATTCTACGCGCACCGCACGTGCGATCAAGCGAAGGGATACGCGAAAACCTCATCCACAGTGCAAGAATCGCTGGACGCCCGACCCAATCGGTCTTCGCGGATCGGCGTGTCGCCTCGTCCACAACTTTTCCACGGACGGTTCCACAGCTTATCCACACCTGTATCGAGATGATACCCAGAGCGCCGGCAAAGCGCCGGCTTGACGGCCACCAGAGCGGGGGCTAACGTTAAGCCCGGTGCACATGTGAGTCGACCCTGCGCCGGCGACGTCGGCCGCGGGCTTTCCTGGCCTGAGCGACGTCAACGGCAGCCCGAGGGCCCGGAGCGATCATCGTCCGCCCTCGTGAGCCCCGGGACGAGGTGGCGCGCGTACCGCCGATGCTGAGTTCCTGCGGTTCCCGTGCGTGGCGACCGGCGCTGGCGCTCGTGACGCTGCTGGCCGGCAGCGGCACTTTGAGCGGGGCCGCGTTCGCCGCATCGGACTCACCCCCCGGCGCCCTCGCGTTCCGCCTCTTCCTCAAGGATGGCACGCCCATCGTCACCCTGGGCGAGTGCACGCGCGCAGGCGGGCGAGTCGTCTTCACGCTGCCTGTCGGATTGTCGGACGGACCTTCGCCCGGGCAGCTCGTGAGCCTGCCCGACCATGTGATCGATTGGGATCGCACGACCCGCTACGCCGACGCCGTCCGCGCGAAGCGCTATGCGGACACGCGCGGCGAGGCCGAATTCGCCGCGTTGACCTCGGAGGTCGCGCAGGCCCTGGCGGACGTGGCTGCCTCCCTCGGCCCGGCGCGACGCCTCGCCGTCGCCGAACGGCTCCGCAGCCGCGTTGTCGAGTGGCCGCGCCGCCACTATGGCTACCGGGCGGCCGACGTGCGCGAGTTGGTGTTCCTCGTCGACGAGACGATCACCGGCATCAGGGCGGACCTGGGAGAGCAGTCGTTCACGATCGATCTCGTGGCCACGACCGAGGCTCCGTCGGAACCCATCCTGCCGGAGCCCACGCCTCAGGAGTCGATCGAGCAGGCGATGGCGGTGGCCCGTCTGTCCGACGTCCCGGCGGAGCGGGTGCCGCTGCAGCAGGCGATCCTGTCCGTTCTGGCGCCGAAGCGCCGCGATCTTCCGCGGGCGTGGGCGGCGGCCCGGCGCACGGCCGTCGAAGCGCTGCTTCGCGCCGACCAGCGCGCCGACCGGCGCTACTCGCGGCTCGTGCAATCGGCCCTTGACGAAGCCGTGTCGCGTGCGGGCCGCGGCGACGCGGAGGGCATCGGGCGTCTCCTCGACAAGGTCCGGCGAGAGGACGAGAAGCTCGGTCGGGAGCGGCCGGGCCAGATGGCGGCACTGGTCGCCACCCTCGAGTCGTACTCGCGTCTGGCTCAGCGCCGGCGTCTCGCGCTGCAGCTCTCAGCGCGGCGCCTCGAAGAGCACGCCGCGTACCGCCGCGGGACGTTGACGGTGTTCCGCGGCGTGCGGCAGATGGAGCGCGACATGACAGCCATTCGAGGGCTGGGCAGCCCGGGCCAGCGGCGCCTGACCCAGATCTCGAAGGCACTCGACACTCACGCCACGTCGCTCTTGGGGCTGGCGGCGCCCTCCGAACTCCTGGCGGCCCACGAGAACCTCCTGACCTCAATCCGTCTGATGCAGGAGGCTACACGCCTCCGACGCCAGGCGGTCGGGACCAGGAATGCCGAGGCGGCCCGGAATGCGTCGGCGGCCGCGGCCGGAGCGCAGCTGCTGCTGACCCGCGCGCGGGCGGCGATTGGCGACTTCTTCGAGGTACCCCGAACCCGGTGATCACGCCGCGTGCGACCCACCTGATCGGCGTGCAGGGACTCCAGCCGTTTCGGGAGACCGTCCTGCGGCTGATCGACGTCCGATCACTGTCGTCCGTGCGACAGACCGCGGTACTCGTCCCGACCCGGTCGGCAGGCGAGCACCTGAGACGCGCACTCGAGGACGCCAGCCCGGCGCCCGGAAGCGCCGTGGTCATACCCCATCTCGTGACGAGAAGCGAGTGGCTCGAGCGGCTCCGGGCTTCGCTGCCCGCGCTTCCGCAGGTACTGAGTCCACACGAGCGCGAGGTGATCCTCGAAGCGGCTGCCCGCGCGACCACCTCAGCCGGATTCGCGCCGCCGTTTCGGCTCAGGCCCGGGCACGTCGGGGAAATGCTCGCCCTCTACGATGCGCTGCGCCGCCACGGGCGGTCGGTCGACGATCTCGAACGCACCGCAGGCGAAACGTTCACGCCGTCGCTCGAGACGGACCACGGGGCCGCGCGCATGCTCGAGCAGGCCCAGTTCCTGAGCGAGGCTTTTCGCGGGTACGAGCGGCGCGTCGCCGAAGGCGGGCGTGCCGACGAGCACGTGGCGCGAGAGCTGCTGCTGGCCGCCTCCGACTCGCCGTTCCGGCACGTCATCGTGGCCGCGGCAGACGCCGCCGTCGACCCCGGCGGCCTCTGGCCCTCTGACTTCGATCTGCTGACCCGTATCAACGGCCTCGCCCGCATCGACATCGTCGCAACCGAAGCCTCGCTCGCCGCCGGCCTCCTGCCCCGACTGAGGCGGTGGCTCCCGAACCTGGCCGAAGTGCGCGATCAAGGCGCCGGCTCGCGGCGGCCCGCGCTGGTGGTTCCGCCCGATGGCTCGGGCCGGCGGTTCGCCCAGCATCGCGATCGGGAAGAGGAAGTCGCCGCGATCGCCCGGAGCGTCCGGGCGGGCTTGGCGCGCGGGAGCGGCGCGGCGCTGTCGAGAACCGGAGTGGTGTTCAGACGGCCGCTGCCCTACGTCTACCTGGCCGCCCAGGTGTTCAGGGATGCGGCCCTGCCCTACGACACGTTCGATGCGCTGCCCCTGGCCGCCGAGCCGTACGCGGCCGCGCTGGATCTGGTGATCGAATGCGTCGAGTCCGGATTCTCCCGCGAGGCCGTGACGGCCGTGCTCCGGTCACCGCATTTCGCCTGGACGCCGGATGGGCCGGCCCTGCGGCCTCGGGATGTGGCCGCGCTCGACCGGGCGCTCAGCGACGCTCGCTTCCTGGGTGGCGCAGCCGAACTGGTCCGCCTGACCGGCGAGTGGGAGAGACGCGCCGGCCAGCCGGATGCACCCTCGTCGAGTCTGATGGCCGCAGCCCGGGCCGCAGCCGGCATCGCGCGCGCACTCGCGCCGGTGGAGACCGAGGCGCGACCTGCCGAACAGATCGATCTTCTGCTGCGGTTCCTCGACCGGTTCGACAGCACCACGGGTCTCGGGGACCGGACGCGGGATCGCTCCCTGCGGGCGAGAGCGGCCGTCCGGGGAGTCCTGGCGGGACTTCGCGAGGCCCACCTGGCATGGAACGACGATCCCTGTGCGTTCGCCGACACCGTCTCGCGCATCCGGCGCTGGATCGAGGATCAGACCTTCTCACCGAGCGCCGGAGAAGGCGGCCTCCAGTTGCTCGATGCCCAGGCGGCGCGCTTCGCGAGGCTGGATCGCGTGTACCTGGCCGGCCTCGTGCAGCCCGACTGGCCGGGGGCGAGACGCCGCAACATCTTCTTTCCCGCCTCGTTCCTCAGGAACCTGGGCTGGCCCGACGACGATGACGTCCGGGCCGCCGCCAGGTCGGAGTTCGAAGACCTCGTGAGCCTCGCCGAATCGCGTGTGTCCGTTTCCAGCTTCCTGCTGGACCACGACACGATTGTCGAGCCCTCGACGTTCCTCGACGAGCTGGACACTCTCGGCCTCACCACGATCGAAGACGAACCCGTCCCGGCGGGCAGCTGGCTGTTGAGCGAGGCGCTGGAGCGCGGGTCTCTGCCAGCCGATCTGCTGCCCGAATCCACCCGGGGCTGGGTCGCGCTGCGTGCCGGACGGACGCCGGCGTCGGATCCGCGGTTCCACGGCCGGTCCGACGGCGCCGCGAGGGCCGCGTACAGGGTGAGTGCGATCGACCGGTATCTCGACTGCCCGTTCAGATACTTCGCGGCCGATGTGCTGCGGCTCGCCGAGGAGCCGGAAGACGAGGAGTCTCTCAGCCCCCGGACCCGAGGGAAGCTCGCGCACGACGCCCTGCAGCGGTTCTTCGACCGGTGGCAGCGATCGGGCCGCGGAGCCATCACCGTCGAGAACCTGCCGGACGCGCGCCGGATCTTCGCGCAGGTCGTCGAGGAACTGGCCTCGACGTTGCCCGCGGCCGACGCGGCCCTCCAGCGTGCGAGCCTGCTCGGCTCGCCCGTGGCGGTCGGGGTTGGCGAGATCGTGTTCCAGGTCGAGATCGGCCGGCCGGGCGCGGTCGTCGAGCGGCTGCTCGAGTTCTCCCTGGACGGCGACACCGAGCTGCGATGCGGGTTCGGGACCAGGGTGCTGGCGCTGAGGGCGCGGGCGGACCGGGTCGACCTGCTCGACGACGGCACGTTCAGGCTGGTGGACTACAAGCTCTCGCGGGCGCCGAAGCCGGCGCGTGCCGTGCAGCTTCCGGCGTACGCGGCAGCGGTGCGGTCGAAACTCGCGGGGCACCGCGGCCGCGACTGGGTTCCAACTGACGCAGGCTATGTGACGTTCGGCAAGCCCCCGAACGACGTGCCCGTGTCCCGCAGCCGGTCGTCCCTCGACGCGGACCTGGCTTGCGGCGAGGCCAGGCTGGTCGACGCCGTGGAACACATCGAACGCGGCGTGTTCCCGCCCGCACCCGCCGACCGGCACGAGTGCACGACGTGTCCGTTTCCCGGGGTCTGCAGGAAGGACTATGTCGAAGACCCCTAGCCTTCCGCTGCCGTTCGGCGACAGATCCGCCTGGCACCAGCCGACACGGCCCTCCGACCAGACGGCGAGGGACGCCGCCGTCGACCCGCGCCGCAACGTCGTCCTCGAGGCATCGGCCGGGACCGGCAAGACCCGCGTGCTCGTCGACCGCTACCTGCGGCTCGCCGCCGCCGGCGTCGAGCCAGCCAACATCCTGGCGATCACCTTCACGCGAAAGGCCGCGGCTGAGATGAGGCAGCGCATCGCGGCGCGGCTGCGGGAGGAGGCGATCGGCCGGGACGACACGAGGACGGCGCGCCGGCGGCTCGCCGATCGGCTGGGCGACGTGGCCATCAGCACGATCGATGCGTTCTGCCTGTCTCTGCTCCACGAGTTCCCCTTGGAAGCGGACGTCGATCCCGGCTTCGATATCGCCGATGAGACGGCGCTGCCCCGCCTCGCCGATGAGGCGCTCGACAAGGCGTTGCGCATCTGTCGCAAGCAGTCCCGCACCGATCCCGACATCGCCCTGCTGTTCGCGCAACTGGGCGAGGCGCGGCTTCGCGAGGGACTCGCGGCGCTGCTCGACCGGCGGCTCGTGGCCGAGGAGGCGCTGAGACGCGTGCTGGGTGTCACGCCGAAGGATCTGACCGTGGCGCGGGCATGCGCCGATGCGGCCAGGCGGATCCGGGACGCGCTCGTGTCGGTCGAGGGGGGATTCGACGGGTTCCTCGCACGAGGGCCGGTGGGGAACCCGCGCTTCGCGCTGCTGGCCGCGGACCTGCGCGATCTGGTGGGGTCCGGGTCGGGGCAGGAGCCGGCGATCGAAGCGGCCCGCCTGCGGGCGCTCGTCGCCCGGCTGGAAGCCCACCTGTTCACGACGGCCGGCGACGCGCGCAGGCAGCCGCCCTGTAAGAAACACGAGTACCCGGGAGATGCCGCGCGCCGCGACCACTGGGCTGCTGCGTCCCGGATCACGCCGGCGGTCGGCGACGCGATTCGCGCGCTGCGCCGCGACCTGAACGCCGTGCTGTCCCGTGCCGTCCGGCGCGTGTTCGGCATCGCGGCCGATCAGTACCGCCGGACGCTGGATGCCCACGGCGTCCTCGACTTCGCCGGCCTCCTCGCACAGGCGCGTGCGATGCTCGACGGGATGCCCGAGTTCGGCAGGAGCCGGTACCTCCTCGAGTCGCGCTACCAGCACGTGCTCGTCGACGAGTTCCAGGACACCTCGCGGGCGCAATGGGAACTCATCCGGCTGCTGGTGCGCAGTTGGGGCGAGGGGCTGGGCATGTCCCAAGACGCGCCCCTCCCGCCGTCCATCTTCATCGTCGGCGACCGGAAGCAGTCCATCTACGGCTTTCGCGACGCCGAGGTGGCGGTGCTCGGCGAGGCCGCCGGATTCGTCGGCGCGCTCCGGCCCGATGGCGACGTCGGGCACAGCATTTCCCACAGCTTCCGATCGGTGCCCGCGCTGCTCGCGTTCGCCAACGATCTGTTCGATGACCTCGACAAGGAGACCGGGCGTGCCGACGCGTTCAGGTTCGAGGCGGCCGACCGGTTCCCGGTGGCGGCCGGAGGTGTCGAGGAAGAGGACGGTTCGCCGCTTGGCCTGGCTCCGGGCGCCGGCGTCCGGGCCTGCGCCGGCGCGGTGGCGGCCGAGATCGCCCGCCTGATCGGCAGAACGCTGGTTCGCGACCGGCAGACCGGCCTGCGACGCCCGGCGCGGCCTGGCGACATCGCCATTCTGTTCCGGACGCGGGAGAGCCACCGTGAATTCGAGCAGGCCCTCGAAACGCGCGCGGTGCCCACCTACGTCTACAAGGGCCTCGGCTTCTTCGACACGGACGAGATCCTCGACATCGTCTCGGTCGTCCGGTTCCTCGCCGATCCCGCGTCGGATCTGCGTGCCGCCGCGCTGCTCCGTTCCCGCATCGCCCGGCTCTCGGATCGGGGCCTCCAGCGGCTGGCGCCCGGACTGGCCCGGGCGCTGACCGCACGCGAGCCCCCCGCCTCTACCGTGCAGTTGGACGACGAAGACCGCCGCGTGCTCGACCAGGTGCGGTCGGGCGTCGCAGCCTGGCTGGCGCTCGCCGACCGTGTGCCTCCGGCCGAACTCATCGACCGTGTCCTCGGCGACACCGGGTACAGCGCCGAGCTGCGCGGGCCGCGGCTGCCTCAATCGCGAGAGAACGTGAAGAAGCTTAGGGCCCTCGTGCGCCGGCTCCAGAATCGCGGCTACCTCACGCTTGCCCGCCTGGCTGCGCACCTCGAGCGGATGTCGGCCGGCGACGAATCGAATGCGGTCGTCGATGCCCTCGACGCGGTCAACCTGATGACCGTGCATGCCGCGAAGGGACTCGAGTTCCCCATCGTCTTCGCCGTCAACCTCGCCCGGGGGACCGGCGGACACACGGACCCGATCCGCGTCGCTCCCGGCGCGCCGCCGGCTGAGGCCGTTGCCGTGGGGGATTTCCACACCGCGTTCGATGAGGATGCACTGGCTCGAGATCGGGAAGAGACCAAGCGGCTGCTCTATGTCGCCGTCACGCGGGCCCGCGACCGCCTCTACCTCTCGTCGTCCCTGGAGGACGGGCGTTTCCAGCCCGGGAAGGGAAGTCTGGGAGAGGTTCTCCCGGCGAGCGTCAAGCGGTTGTTCGAACAAGCCGGAGCAGAGCCGCACGAGATCGCTGGTGTCGAGTGGGTCGCCGCGTCAGGCGGGCGGCACCACTTCCGCGTGTGCCGGCCGGCGGCGGGAGCCGACGACGGCCGCGCCGCTGACACCGCGTGGGCGGCAGTACCGGGGGACACGGCCCCGAATGTCCACCCGGCGATTCTCAACGGGCACGCTCCGGTCACGCGGACGGCGGTGACGACGTTGACGGCATCGACCGGCGATCGAGGCCGTGCGCCGGATAGTCTGAAGGTCCGGCACGCCGCGATCGCCGGACGCCTGATCCACCGGCTGTTCCAGACGACCGCTTCCGCCGGCGCCACGGTCGAGGAGCTCCAGGACCAGGCCGGCCGGCTGCTCGACGAAGCCGAGCGCCAGTCTCTCGACGAGACGTCTCGGGTCACTCACGAAGCCGCGACCATCTTCCGTTCCATGCGATCGCAGCCCGGCGTTCGGGCGGTGCTGGACCAGGCCGAGTGCCACTACGAGGTGCCATTCTCGATGCGTGAGGCTGACGGCCGTGGCATCGTGCGGGGGGTCATCGATTGCATCGCCATCCAGCCCGGCGGGGCAATCGTCGTGCTGGACTTCAAGGCGGGCTCACCGCGAAGGGCGGACGCGGAACAGTTGGCGGTGTACGAACGGGCCGTGCGCGCCCTGTGTCCCGGCGCCCGGGTCGAAGGGAAGCTGGTCTATCCGGCCCCGGGGGCCTCAGACCCTGCCTTCGGCCCAGTCCCTGGCACGGGCCTCGGCTTCGGCCCGCGTCTGGCCGACGATGAGGACTGACTTGTCCGGCTTGCCTTCGGGTGTCCTGACGACCCACGCGACCCAGTGGCCTCCCCGTGGCTCCGACTTCACTTCGACCGATCCGCTTGGCATGACGGGCTGCTCCGTGGGGGCGGCGACCGCACCATGCGGGTGCCTGCTCCTTTATACCTCAGTCCTTCGATGCGCAACCATCGGGACGTACTTGCGCTTTCAGGACTGAGTGCTGAGTGAGCAGATCCCGCCAGGTCCGGCGGGAACGAGTCGTGGTCGTACTTGCGAGCCGAAGCACTCAGGCTGCCTTGGAAGATCGTCGTTGCCTCGGGTTCACTGCATTCCATACAATTCAAGTGCGCCTCGGGTCCCGGCCCCGGCAGGGAGGGGCGAGGCCAAGGAGTTGATCATGCCTATTTCGTGTCCGAGCTGCGGGAACACCCGCAGTTACCTGGTCAAGACGGTGCAGATGCACGTCGTGCACGTCGACGGCTCCCGCGTCGAGGTGGCCGAGGAGAACCGGCCGGCGGTGTTCGAGGTCCTGTGCGACGAGTGTGAGGCGACCCTCAGCGTCGATGAATTCGACGACGACGTGCGCCGCGAGATCCTCCTGGTCCTCGGGGCCCGTTAGATCCCGGCGGGGCCCCCGATCCTCTGCCCATCCTGGCGCCGCGTCCTTCCACCTTGACAGGTTCGAGAGGCGTTCCTATCGTAGCGGGTGCGGTGTCGACAGCCACCCACTACGACGTGCTCGGCGTCTCGCGTGATGCGTCTCTCGCGGACATCCGCCGTGCGTACCGCCGGCTGGCGCACCGCTGCCATCCCGACATCGCGCCCCGGGCCGATCCGGCCCGGTTCAGGTCGATTCGGGAGGCCTACGAAGTCCTGAGCGATGACACCCGCCGGCGGGCCTACGACCGCCATCTCGCAGCGCCGGCTGTCCCCGTGCGAGTCGAGACGGCGTCGTTCGGTGACGAAATCGCCATCGATTTCCCGTCGGTGTCGTCCCTGGTGTGCCGCATCTGGAGCGCCTTCGCCGGCCAGGTCGAGCAACCTGTGCCGCTGTCGGCCGAGATCGAACTGACGAGGGAAGAGGCGTCTCGAGGCGCCCGCGTGCCCCTGGCGGTACCCCTCCGCACGGTGTGTGCCGCGTGTGCCGGCCGGGGAGAGATCTGGCTCGAGGTGTGCCGGCGCTGCGCGGGCCGGGGCGAGCGGACGGTCCGGCACCGGGTGACGGTTGTGCTGCCCCCGGGCATGACCGGTGGCGAGCGATTCGCCTTCACACTCGCCAGCGCGTCCATGTCGGCCACGCCGGTCGAGCTGAGGATTGCGGTCCGCCCGGCTGTCGCCTGACGCCTGACCCCTTCCCTTCCTGTCGCCCGTCGCCTGTCGCCTATCGCCTACTTCCTGACCTCGACCTGCACGGCCACCCGCGCCGGGCTGTTCGGCGCACCTTCCATCGTGATGGTGATCGTGCCGGCGTAGGTGCCCGGCTCGAGCGCCGCGCCGTTCACATCCACCTGCAGCACGCTCGGCGAGATACCCCGTTCCGGAGAGAGACGCAGCCATGAGGCATCGGCGGTCGCCCTCCAGGCCAACGGCTGCCGGCCACTGCCAATCGCGAGCCGCGCACCTTGGGACGGCCGCATCGCGCTGGTCTGCAACTGGACGCTTGGCGGCGACACCACGAGGGCCGTGTCCTGGAAGAGGACGATCACCTGGAACAGCACCGGCTGGGTCGTCGTCGTTGGGGGTGTCGATGCGTCGGTGACGGACAGGACCAGCGGGTAGGTGCCAACCGAGCGCGCGACGCCGGATATCACCGAGCCCGACAGGGCGAGGCCCGGCGGCAGCCGGCCCTCGACGATCCGGACGAGGTACGGCGGCTTGCCGCCGCGAATCGGGAGGGCCTGGGTATATGGCAGATTCCGCGTCGCCGGCGGCAGCACGTCAGCGGCAATCTGAAGCGATTCGGCACCCTCGACGAGGAAGGCCACGGGCACCTTCATCCACGGCCGTCCGTCCCGGTCGGTGAAGACGAGTGTCGCCAGGTGCTCGCCCGGCCCAAGGCCCTCGGCGGCGGCCGTGACCGTGACACGGGCAGGCACGGCGCCGGATGCCGGGTCCACGCTGATCCAGGGCTGGTCGGCCTCCACACGCCAGGCGGCTGGCGCAGTGGGTTCATCTTGGAGGCTGATGACGGCCGACGCGGGTTCTCGAGATCCGGCCGGCGACGACAGCGTGAGGGCAGCCACGGCGCCGGAAGACTGAGCCGCGCCGGACGGCCGGCTCAGGATCTGGAGCATGACCGCAACGACGACGGGTCCGGTGCCGGGCGGACCCGTCACCGTAATGCGCCCGTTGTACTGACCCGGGCTCAGGCCTCGCCCGTCCACACCAACGCGCACCTCGGTCGCGCCGGTACCGGACGTGGCCGAGACCTGCAACCAGCGTGCACTGGCTGTGATCTGCCAGCGCACCGCCTCGGAGCCGGTGGGCTTGATCGCGATGATCTGGGAGGGCAGGTTCCCGCCGGCCGACACGATGAAGGAGAGGCGGCCCGGCGTCACCTCGAAGGCGGGAGCCTGGGCCATCGCGGCGACCGACAGCAGAATCAGCAGCGCCACCAGTGGAAAACGCATGAGCAGTGGCAGAATACTACCACGCGCGCGCCGGTGTCGAACCCGGCGGTCGCCGCCCAATCGCCATGCGACACATCGATGTGCTGGGAGTGCTCTACCTGTTCTGGGGGCTGCTCGCCCTGGTGGCGAGCGTGGCGGTGCTCGTCCAGGCGGTGGGTGCGGTGGTCTTCATCGCCGAGGCGGCCCGGACGGGCCGGACGATCGGCCTGGCCGCGGGGCTCACGGCAGTCCTGTTCCTGCTGTTCGGTGCGGCGGCTCTGCTGTGGGGGATGGCCCACGCCATTGCGGGGCGGGGGATGCGCCGGCAGCGACCGTGGGCGCGCCTGCTGGCGCTGGCGCTTGCCGTGGTCAACCTGTTCTTCCTGCCTTTCGGTACCGCGCTGGCCGTCTATGCCTTCTGGGTCCTGCTCGGCGCCGAAACGCGCCGGCTGTTCGACCCCGCGGGTCCAGGCCGTCCGTCGGCTGCCTCCTGAGTCCTTCGATGCACCCGCCCTCTCACGGCGTGTCGAGGGTTCCAACCGGGGTCCAAGGCCCGCAGCGGAGGACGCGCGAGAACGCCCGCCACGATCCGACGAGCCATCCATCGCGCGTGATGACGGCCACGGCATACCGGCTGCACGACGGTGTGAACCGGCACCGGACGCCGGTGCGCTCGATCACGGGAGACAGCGTCGCCTGGTAGGCACGAATCGCCCAGACGGCCGCCGCCGCGCCGGCCTGCGCGGCGGGCGGGCGACTCGCATCCCAGGCGCAGAGAACGGCGAACACGAGCAGGCCGATCCGGACGGTCCGGCGCACGCGTGCCATAGGATGCTGGCCGGCGCCGGCACGGCGCGACTGGCGCTGGCCGGGACTCCCTCACTCAGAACTTGTTGGCGAACTCGCTGACGTAGGGCAGCGTGAACCGCTGGCCGTTCAGCCCCTTGACGATGGCCATGACGTGGATGACGAGGAACGCCAGCGCGATGAGCGGGCTCACCAGACCGACGACGCATCCGAGACCGAAGGTGGCCGCGACGATCACGTTGACGATGATGGTGTAGGCGATCCAGAAGGCGATCTCCGCCACCATCAGGACGATGCCGTGCTTCGCGTGCCACTGGACCTCGGAGTCCTCCTTCTCGACCAGCAGCGGGACGAGGGCGAGAATCCAGAGGTAAGAGAGAACGATCATCACGCTGCGGTTGCTGGACGCGGATCCGGTCGGCGATGCCTCGGCCATGGTGCGCGCTCCTTGGTGATGGGACGACGGGAACGGTGAGCAGTGTACTGAAACCGCCCGCGCGCGTCCAGCGCGTGAAGGCGGCGGCGTTCGCGTACAAAACAAAGGGGGCGACGATCGCCCCCTCACGTTTCAGGCCTGCGGCCCGAAGCTAGCGCTTCTTCGCGGCCTTCTTCGCCGGCTTCTTCGCGGCCTTCTTCGCGGTCTTCTTCGCCATCTGTCATCCCCCCTTTCGTCGTGGGATTCTCGCTATGTCAACTCCCGGTTCGCCGGGAGGAGGCGAGCGCTTGGAGGAACGGGGGTGACCACGGCACCCCCGTCTGGCCACGGCGCGGCGCTAGCGCTTCTTCGCGGCCTTCTTCGCCGGCTTCGCCTTCTTCGCAGTCTTCTTCGCCATTTCTCCTCCTAGGAGTTCGGCCTCCGCTTCGCGTCAACCCAGTGGCATATCACAAGCAATGGGCTGAGCGCGGAAGGCTCACACGAGATGTAGATTATGAGTGAGAAGAAGGCGAAGTCAAGTCCAAAGTGCAGAGAAGGCGCAACTTTTTTTCGCGGATGCGCGAGCGCCGGGGTCAGCGGAGTCGCGACAGTTCGTCACGCGCCTGCTTCCCCACCTCGTGCGGATCGTCCGGCGGCGCCGCGGCGATCGCGGCGCGCAACGATTCGCGAGCGCGATCGATCTGGCCGCCTCGCGCCTGCAGCCGCGCGAGCGCGAGATGCGCGTTGGCCAGCGCGCCGTACGGCGCGGCCGGCCGCGCGTCGATCGCGACCTGCAACTCGTGCATCGCATCGTCGATCCGTCCCAGGGCCTGAAGCTGGCCCGCCGCGCCCAGCCGGCCCAGCGTTGCGCCGAGCGTCGCCTCGTTCACCGCGCCGCTCGCGGCAAGACCGGCGAGCTCCTGGTAGGCGGCGAGCGACGCCCGCCGATCGCGGCGGTAGAGGTCGTGCAGCCGCGCGATGTCCGCGAGAAACAGCGGGTTCCGCGGATGCCGCTGCCGCAGCTCTTCCAGCAGCGCCAGCGCCAGGTCCGGCTGCTTCTCGTACCACAGGTAGATCTGCTGCAACTGATAGTTCGCATCATCGCGCAGCAGCACGCCCTGCGAGCGCGTCCGCTGCATCTGGCGGAGCCCTTCGGCCCGGTTCCCGCCGGGCAGCGCGAGCAGCCAGCGCAGGAACTTGAGGATCCTGGGCGCGACATCCGCGTAGTACTTGTAGAGCCCGCTGCCGAAGTTCGCATCGTGCAGGTCCGGATCCAGCGCGCGCGCCCGATCGAGCGCCTGCATGATGCGCTTGCCGTCACGCGCCGCCGCAAAGTACTCGCGCCGCTCCGCCCGGAGCTGCACGCGCGCCCCGTAGGCCGCGCCCAGGTAGAACCAAGCCTCGGCGCGATCGGGCTCGCGGCGCGTCCAGGCGTCCGCGGCCGCGATGATCCCCGCGGCCCGATCGAGGAAGGGCCGGTCGAAGCGGCGGTTGGCCGCGTCGAGGTAGATCCGCCACCACAGCACGCCGAGCCCGACGACGTCGCAGGCCACCTGGGGCGCGGGTGCGCACGAGCGCGCGAGCGCCGCCTCGGCCGACGCGAAGTCGGCATCGAGGGCGAGACCGTACAGGCGGGCCAGGTGCTCGCCGCCGGTCAAGCCGCGAACGGGCGCGCCCCGGGCCGACAGCCCCACCAGGACCACGGCCACGAGCGCCGGGAGCGCCGCCGCCGGACCCGGGCACGAGCGCGTCATGACCCGGTGGTGGTGCGCAGGCGCTGCCGCCAGGCGTGGCGTTCGAGCGCCAGCGCCACCAGGCGGTCCAGCAGTTCCGGGTACGGCACGCCCGAGGCCGCCCACAACTTCGGGTACATGCTGATGGTCGTGAATCCCGGAATCGTGTTGAGTTCGCTCACGAACCACGTGCCCGCGCCCGCATCGAACAGGAAGTCCACACGGGCCATCCCCGAGCAGTCCACGGCCGCGTAGGCCCTGATCGCCAGCTTCTGCGCCTCGGCCACCTGGCGGCGGCCGAGCTGCGCCGGCACGAACAACGCCGAGTCGAGGAGGTACTTGGCGTCGTAGTCGTAGAAATCGCAGCCCTCGGCCGGGACGATCTCGCCCGGCACCGAGGCCTGCGGCTCGTCGTTGCCCAGCACGGAGACTTCGATCTCGCGGGCGTGGGGCACGGCCTCCTCGACCAGCACCTTGCGGTCGTACTGCGCGGCGAGATCCACCGCGGCTTCCAGGGCGGCGATGTCGCGGGCCTTGCTGATCCCGACACTCGATCCGAGGTTGGCAGGCTTCACGAACACCGGGAGCGCGAACCTCGACTTGAGCCGCTTGAGGATCTTCCCGCGGTTCGTGGCCCAGTCCCAGGCCCAGACCACCTCGAACGCCGGGGTGGGGAGGCCGTGCGCCTGAAAGACGGTCTTCGTGAGGACCTTGTCCATGCAGACGGCCGAGGCGAGAACCCCGGCGCCGACATACGGCACACCGGCCAGCTCCAACAGCCCCTGCACGGTCCCGTCCTCTCCGTAGGGGCCGTGCAGGACCGGGAAGACGAGATCCACATGGATGCCCTGCGTGGCCAGCAGTTCCGTCTGATCGTCGGCCGGTTCCCGGCCCCGGGACGCGACGACGAGAGTCTGCTCCGCGCCGGGGCGAACGGGGATCAGCACCTCCTGCTCGCGGCGCGACGTGCGCGCCTGCTCGCGGACGTACTCCCGGGCCTCGGCGTCGGTCGAGGCCGCCGGCTGCCTGTTCGGCAGCCGCCAGCGGCCCTCGGGATCGATATAGACGGCGATGGGTTCGTAGCGTTCCCGGTCGAGCTCGGCGAGCACGGACGAGGCGGAGCGGACCGACACCTCATGTTCGCCGGAGCGTCCCCCGAACAACACGGCGATTCGGAGCTTGTTCACGGGAGTACTATACAACCCCATGCCTCCCGTCTTCGCCTTCCACGTGACCGACACCGACGGGCGCGCGCGGCGGGGCGAGATGCGCACGGCCCACGGTTCGGTCCAGACACCGGCCTTCATGCCGGTCGGCACGCGCGGAGCGGTCAAGGGCATGACCCCACGCGATCTGCTGGACGTGGGCGCCGAGATCGTGCTCGCCAACACCTACCATCTCTGGCTGCGTCCCGGCGACGAGCTGGTCGCCCGGCTCGGCGGCCTTCACCGCTTCATGGGATGGGATCGCCCGATCCTGACCGACAGCGGCGGCTTCCAGGCGTACAGCCTGGGCGACAGGCGGGTCATCGCCGAGGACGGCATCTCTTTCCAATCCCATCTCGACGGGACGTGGCACCTGCTGACGCCCGAACGGGCCGTGGACATCCAGGCCCAGCTCGGCTCGGACATCGCGATGGTGCTCGACGAGTGTCTGGCGCAGCCGGCGGGTGAGGCGGCGGTGAGAGCGTCGGCGGAGCGTTCGGCCCGCTGGGCGCGCCGCGGGCGCGATCGTTTCCTCGCCCTGATCGACGGCGGCCCCGCGCCATCCACCGGAACGGCCGGCGATCGGAGGCCCCTCGTCACGAACCCTGGGCAGGCGCAGTTCGGCATCGTGCAGGGAGGCATCAGCGCTAGCCTGCGCGCGTTGAGCGCCGAGCTCACGCTGGCGGTGGGATTCGAGGCCTACGCCATCGGGGGCCTCAGCGTCGGCGAGCCGGCGGAGACGATGTACGAGGTCGTCGCCCACACGGCCCGGCTGCTGCCCGCGGACCGGCCGCGGTACCTGATGGGAGTCGGGACGCCCGCGGACCTGGTCGAGGCCGTGATGTGCGGTATCGACCTCTTCGACTGCGTGATGCCGACACGAAACGCCCGCAACGGGCAGTTGTTCACGAGCGAGGGGCGGCTGGCCATCAAGAATGCGCGGTTCGCTGCCGACATTCGCCCGCCGGACCCGGCCTGCGCGTGCTACACGTGCCGCACCTGCTCGCGCGCCTACCTGCGCCACCTGTTCGTGTCGGGCGAGATGGGCGCGAGCGTCTACAACACGTTGCACAATCTGCACTTCTACCTTGACACGATGGCGAGGATTAGACAGGCTATAGTATTTGGCACGTTGGAAGAGTTGCGCCAATCGCTGCACTCGACGTTTGCCCGCCAGTTGAAGTGACCCGATGACCAACGCCGTGACGTTCAGTTCGAGTCTCGTTCTCGCCCTGGGAGCTCCGTCCGGGGGAAGTGTCAATCCCTGGGTGCAGTTGATCCCCTTCGCCCTCGTCCTCGCGATCTTCTACTTCATCATCCTGCTGCCCATGCAGCGCCGGCAGAAGAAGGTCCAGCACTTCCTCACGAACCTCAAGGTCAATGACCGGGTCGTCACGACGGGCGGGATCTACGGGGTGATCACGCGGATCAACGACAAGACGGTTCAGTTGCAGATCGCGGACAAGGTGCGCATCGAGATAGCCAAGGCGGCCGTTGGCGGCATGCAGGGCCAGGAGCCCGTGGCGCCGGACATGGCCGGCCAGCGGTGACCGACATGGACAAGAATCTTCGCTGGCGCGTGCTGGCCGTCGTCGGGGTCGTGGTGGTCTCGATCTCGGGCTTCACCAACTTCCCGGCCGTGTTCCGGGCGATGCAGGGCCAGGCTGCGCCGGCGGACCGGCTGACCAAGGTGCGGCTCGGGCTCGACCTGCAGGGCGGCGTTCACCTCGTGCTGCGCGTGCAGACCGACGATGCCCTGCGGCTCGAGACCGAGACGACGATGGAGCGGTTCCAGGAGCAGCTCGATGACCGCGGCCTCCAGGTGTCGGGGATGAACGTGATCGATCCGACCCGCTTCGGCGTCAGCGGGGTGCCGGCAGACAAGGACGGCGAGTTCCGCGACCTGGCCAACGAGATCTCGGCGACCTTCAACCGCGAGTCCGGAGCCGGCGGCGAGTACTCGTTCGTGCTGAAGCCGAACCTGATCGTGCAGTTGCGCGACGAGTCGGTCGAGCAGGCGCTGCAGACCATCGAGCGCCGCGTGAACGAGCTCGGGGTGGCCGAGCCGATCGTGGCGCGGAGCGGAGCCGGCGGCGACCAGATCATCGTGCAGTTGCCCGGTGTGGCCAACCCCCAGCGGGCGAAGGAAATCATCCGGTCGACGGCGCTGCTCGAGCTGAAGATCGTCGAAGACGGGCCGATGAGCACCCGCGACGCGCTCCTGCAGAGCCGCGGGGGCATCGTGCCGTCGAACCTCGAAGTCGTGCCCGGGGTCTCGGACCAGGCCGTGCAGGCGGGCGAGCGGCCTGAGACGGTCTACTACCTGGTCCGCAAGGTGGCCGCCGTGACGGGACGCGATCTGCGCACGGCCCGCCAGACCCTCGACGAGAACAGCCGCCCGGCCATCGGGTTCTCGCTGAACAACGAAGGCGCCCGGAAGTTCGGGCGGTCGACGGGCGACAATGTCGGCCGCCGGCTCGCGATCATCCTGGACAACCGCGTCGAGTCGGCTCCCGTCATCGAGGAGCGCATCACCGACGACGGACGCATCACCGGGACCTTCACGCTCCAGGAGGCCCAGGACCTGGCCCTGATCCTGCGGTCGGGCGCGTTGCCGGCGTCGCTGACCTACCTCGAAGAGCGCACGGTGGGGCCGAGCCTCGGGGCGGACTCGATCCGGGCGGGCGTCACGGCGTCACTCGGCGGGCTCGCGCTGGTCGTCCTCTTCATGCTGGCGTACTACCGGTTGTCGGGCATCAACGCGATTGTCTCGATGGTGATCAACCTGCTGGTCCTCCTGGCCATGATGTCGTATCTCGACGCGACCATGACCCTGCCGGGCGTGGCCGGGTTCATCCTGACGATCGGGATGGGCGTCGACTCGAACGTGCTGATCTTCGAGCGAATCAAGGAGGAGCTGGCCGCCCAGAAGGGCGTGAAGCAGGCGATTTCCGCCGGCTTCGATCGTGTGTTCCTCACGATTCTCGACACGCACGTCGCGTCGCTGATCTCGGCGGCATTCCTGTTCCAGTTCGGCACGGGCCCGATCCGCGGTTTCGCGACGACGCTCTCCATCGGGTTGCTCTCCAACGTCTTCACGGCGGTGTTCGTGTCGCGCACGCTGTTCGAACTGGTCCTGTCGCGCCGCCGCGTGGCGGAACTCAGCATCTGAGCCCTTCGATGCAGATCTTCAAGAGTCCCAACTACGATTTCATCCGCTGGCGCTGGTACGCCATCGCCCTGTCCCTCGTCGTGATCCTGGCCGGCGTGGCCGCCATGTGGACGCAGGGCATCCCCCTCGGCATCGACTTCAAGGGCGGCACGCTCATCATCGTCAAGTTCACGGCACCCGTCTCGGAGGACCGGGTGCGGGCCGCCCTCGACCGGATGCCGGGCGAGAAGGTCGTCCAGAAGTACGGCGCCGCGTCCGCGAACGAGATCCTGATCCGGCTGCCGCAGACCGTCCAGCGTGAGGAAGGCGCGCTGCTCGAGCAGGACGTGAACACCGCCAGGGCCGCGCTGGAACAGGCGAATCTCGGGAGCTTCGAGGTCGTGGGCACCGAGGTCGTCGGCCCCGTCATCGGCGCCCAGTTGCAGCGCAAGGGGATCCTGGCGACGCTCTTCTCGATCCTCGGCATCACGGTCTACATCGCGTTCCGATTCCGCTTCAGTTTCGCCATCGGCGCGATTGCCGCGACGTTCCACGACATCTTCGTCACCCTCGCCTTCCTGACCTTCTTCGGGTACGACCTGTCGCTCAACGTCGTGGCGGCCATCCTGACGATCACCGGCTACTCGGTCAACGACACCATTGTCATCTTCGACCGGGTCCGGGAGAACTTCCGGATCATGAGGCGCGACTCGCTGGTGCACATCGTCAACACCGCGGTGAACCAGACGCTCGGCCGGACGATCATCACGGCCGGGACGACGTTCCTCGCCGTGCTCTCGTTGTTCGTCTTCGGCGGTGAAGTGCTGAAAGGCTTCGCGTTCACGATGCTGGTGGGGATCGTCAGCGGCACGTACTCGACCGTGTTCATCGCCGCGGCGATCGCCATCCTCCTCAGCCGGAAGCGCGAGACCGGCCGGGCGCCGGTCGCGGCGCCCGCCCAGGCCGGCAACCTCAACAGCGCCCGGAAGAAGGGCTCCCGCAAGGGCCGCGCCTCCTAGGGCCAGGGCCGGCGGGTGTCGCTGCTGCAGGCGCTGGCGCTCGGGATCGTGCAGGGGCTCACCGAGTTCCTGCCCGTGTCCAGCTCGGCGCATCTCATCCTGGCGCGGGTGTTCCTGGGCCTGGATGCCGGCCAACTGGGACTGGCGTTCGATGTGGCCTGCCACGTCGGCACCCTGGCGGCCGTCGTCGCCTACTTCCGGTCGGACCTCCGGGCCATGCTGCGCGCGTCCCCTCAGCTCCTGAGGGCCGGCAGCCGTGGCCCGGCGCACCTGCTGCGCCTGGTGAGCGTCGGGACGCTGCCCGTCGTCATCGTCGGGCTGGCGGCGATCGGGGTCATCGAGTCGCGGCTGCGCACGCCGGCCGTGGCGGCCGCCATGCTGGCTGCCGGTGCCCTGTTGTTTTTCGTCGCGGAGCGGCTCGGCGCGAGGCGGCGCGAGGCCGAGACCCTTGGCTTCGGGGAAGCCCTCGGGATCGGGGCCGCCCAGGCCTTCGCCCTCGTGCCGGGCGTCTCGCGTTCCGGCGCGACGATCGCCCTGGCGATGCTCCTGGGCCTGAAGCGCGAGGCGGCTGCGCGCTTCTCGTTCCTGCTCGGTGTCCCGGCCATCGTGGCGGCCGCCGGCCACGAGGCCCTGGCGCTGGCCGCCGAGGGGCTGTCGGCGGCCGACGCGCTCCGGTTCGCGATCGGGACGATCGCGTCCGGCATCGTCGGCTATCTGGCGATCAAGTACCTGCTGCGGTACCTGAGCGGACACACCCTGGCGGTCTTCGCCTGGTACCGGCTGGCGCTGGCCGCCGCGCTGGCGGTCTGGTGGTGGGGCGGGTGGAGCTAGAGCGGTGCTGAACTGGATGCGGCGGAAGTTCGTGACCGGCCTGGTCGTCATGGTGCCGCTGGTGATCAGCCTCGCCACGCTCGTGTGGATCTTCCAACTGGTCGACGGATTCGTCGGGCCCGTGTGGGAGCGCTGGATTGGCGTCGAGGTCCCCGGACTGGGCATCCTGTCCACCGCGCTGCTGGTCCTCCTGGTCGGCGTCCTCGCCAGCAACATGCTCGGCAAGCGCCTGGTGGGCGTGGCCGAATCCGCCCTCGTGCGCGTGCCGGTGTTCCGGACCATCTACTCGCCGGTGAAGCAGTTGGTGGAGGCCTTCTCGCCCGACAACGCGTACGGGTTCAAGCGCGTGGTGATCGTCGAAGATCCGCGGCGCGGCCGCGTGCTCGGGTTCCTGACGAGGGAGTTCACGCTGGATCTCGGGCGCGGGCCGGAGCGGCTGGTGGCGGTCTACGTGCCCACCAACCACCTGTATCTCGGCGATCTGGTGCTCGTGCCGCACGAGGAGGTCAGCTATCCGGACCTGAGCGTGGAGGAGGGCGTGCGCGTCATTCTGACCGGCGGGATGTCGCTGCCCGACCGGGTGCGAGCCCATGACGGGGCCGACCGCGTCCGCGACGCGCGCGTGTGAATGGGGTCCACGCCGCCCGCGTTTCGGCCGGGAATCCCGGCGCCGGCCCGGATGGCCGATTCCGGGGAACCGGTGTCTAACTGCTTGTGGGAAGCCCTGGACGAGGGCCGGGAGGCGTGTCCCGGTTTCGTTGACACGCGTTTCGGGCGCTCGATATAATCGGCAACCTTCGTTCAACCGCGTGAGCCTGAAAGGGTGTAGGAGGATAACCGGTGCCACGTGACATGTTCGGGGACGTCGTGAAGTCCTCAATCACGCTCGGGAGCCGCAAGTGGTACACGATGCCGCTCTCGATTCTGCTCCACGCCATACTCGTGCTGGCCATCGTCATCATCCCCCTGATGGCTGCGGATATCCTGCCGACTCCGCCCGCGATGATGGCATTCGTGGCGGCACCGCCACCGCCGCCACCGCCGCCGCCGCCACCGCCGCCGCCACAGGCCGCGGCACCCAAGCCCGTGATGGAAGTCAACCCGGCGGCCGCGCCGGTCGAGGCGCCGTCGGAGATCAAGCCCGAGACCGGCATCGAGGTCGGACCCGAGGGCGGCGTTGCCGGGGGTGTCGAGGGAGGCGTGCCGGGAGGCGTGGTTGGAGGCGTGGTGGGCGGTCTGCCCGAAGCGCCGCCGCCGCCGCCGCCGCAGGCGCCGGTCCGCGTCGGTGGCAACATCCGTCCGCCGACGAAGATCCGGGACGTGAAGCCCATCTATCCGAGCATCGCCCAGTCGGCCCGCGTGCAAGGCGTGGTCATCATCGAGGCGACGATCGGGCCGGATGGGAAGGTGAAGGACGCGCGCGTGCTGCGGTCGATCCCGTTGCTCGATCAGGCAGCCCTCGATGCGGTCCGCCAGTGGGAGTTCACGCCGACGCTGCTCAACGGCGTGCCGGTGCCCGTCATCATGACGGTCACGGTCAACTTCACGCTGCAGTAGGAAGGGGGCCCCGCGCGCCCCGGAGCGCCGGGAGCGGGAGGGGCGCTGGGACCGCCCGAGGCGTCGCCCGGCTGGGTATCGGTAACATCGTCGGTTTCCGGAGGATGGAGAGACATGAATCTACTTGAGATGTGGCAGCAGATGGGATGGTTCGCGAAGGCCATCGCCTACGTCCTGTTCTTTATGTCGATTATCTCGTTCGGCGTGGCTGTCGAGCGCTTCTACACCTTCCTGAAGGCCCGGCAGCAGTCGAAGGCGTATGCGCCGCAGGTGGCCAAGCACCTCAAGGAAGGCCGCCTGAAGGACGCCCTCGCGCTGTCGCAGAAGAAGGACTTCCGGTACAGCCACCTCGCGAAGGTCGTGCTGGCCGGCCTCAACGAGTACCAGTTCCAGACCGAGGCCGGCGGGTCCTCGCTGAGCCGTGAGGACATGGTCGACACCGTCCGCCGGGCCATCCAGCGTGCGACGGCGCTCACGGGGTCCGACCTGAAGCGCGGGGTGTCGTCGCTGGCGACCATCGGCGCGACGGCCCCGTTCGTCGGACTGCTCGGCACGGTCATCGGCATCATCACCGCGTTCCAGGGCATCGCGGCGACCGGGTCGGGCGGCATCGGCGCGGTGTCGGCTGGTATCGCCGAAGCGCTGGTCGAGACCGCGCTCGGGCTGATCGTGGCCATCCCCGCGGTGTGGCTGTACAACTACTTCAGCGGCCGGATCGAGTACTTCAACGTGGAGATGGACAACTCCGCGTCGGAGCTCGTGGACTACTTCATCAAGAAGACGGCCTGACGCCGTCGGCCACCCCGCAACAGGTGTCCGGCCCGGATCGCCACCGGGCCGGCATCGGGCTCGGCCGCACGCGCAGAAGGCGAAGAAGGAGACGGCCACATGGCTATGGATGTCGGTGGGGCCAAGGGCGGCCTCAAGGCGGACATCAACGTCACGCCGCTCGTCGACGTCATGTTGGTGCTGCTGATCATCATGATGCTCGTCGCCCCGATGCTGCAGAAGGGCGTCGATGTCAAGCTGCCCCTGGCGTCCAACAGCACGGACAAGCCCGAGACGCAGGAGCAGACCGTTGTCGCCGTCACGGCCGACAAGCGGCTGTACCTGAACGGGATACCGATCCGTGAGGACGACCTGCGGGTGCAGATCGATGCGGTGCTCGAGAACAAGAAGGAGAAGCTCGTTCTCATCAAGGGCGACGAGGACGCGCCGTACGGGACGATCATGTCGGTCATGGACCGCCTGCGGGAGGCCCAGATCGAGAACATCGGGCTCGTGACGGAACGCAAGATCCGGCCCGGCGAAGTGGGAGGGCAGTAATGGCAGCGCACAAGCACTTCGGGGCCGAGAAGAACATCAAGGCCGAGGAGCTGCACGCCAGCGCGGACATGAACGTCACGCCGCTGATCGATGTGCTCCTCGTGCTGCTGATCATCTTCATGGCGGCCCTTCCCCTCACGCAGAAGGGGCTCGACATCAACCTGCCGCTCGAGACGAAAGGCGCCGAACAGCCGACCGACGTCAGCACGCAGATCGTGGTCGAGTACTCCGCCGATCGGCGTATCGCCGTGAACAAGCAGGATGTTACGATCGCCGACCTCGAGTCGCGGTTGCGCGGCATCTTCGAGGAGCGCAAGGACAAGACGATGTTCATCGTCGGGGCAGCGTCGCTGCGCTACGGCGACATCGTCGAGGTCATCGACGCGGCCAAGGGTGCCGGCGTCGAGAAGGTCGGCATCGTGACCGAAGGCATGCGCCTGGCCGCCGGCGTCCAGACCGGCGGGAACTGAGGGACGGTTTCAGGTTCGGGTGACCGCCCGCGGACGGGCGGAAGCGTAGGTGAGTGGCCGACATCCGGCGCGGGTGTCGGCCTGTCCTTTTGTACCCCAGCGGGCCAGGACGGGCGAAGCCCCCGTGTAGTCCCAGGGCTTGAGCCGTGGGGAGGCGGCCTCGGATCACACAGAACAGATGAGCCCCGCCGCGGCCTGCGGCTGCAGGAGACGGGGCGGTGATCCCGAGCGGGTGGCGCCGGACGGGCGCCCGCCGCGGCGGAAGACCCTCAGCCGTGGTCATGTTTGTGGGTCTGAGCAGCGGTGGGCTGTCCGGCGACAGGACCCGCGAGGGAAGGATGACAGGCCGAGCCCTAGCCGAGCCCGGCGACCTTCCTCTTCTTGAGCTCGAGGGCCTGGTCGCGCAGCCTGTCGGCTTCCTTGATGAGCGCCTGCTGCTTGGCCGGGTCCTTCTCGAGATTGGCCTGCAGGCGGAGCAGGAGGTTCTTGTAGGTCAGGGCATCCATGTAGTCCGACTTGATCTGCAGCGCCTTGTCGACTTCGTCGATGCCCTTCAGCACGTAGTCCTTCTTGTCGGCTTCCTTGAGGCGGAAGTCGCGGTAGGCCTTGTCCCAGTAATAGGTGGCGATCGTATAGAACGCCTCCGGATTGTTGGGTTCGACCCTGGCCCGCTCCTGGAGGGCCTCGATCGTCTTGTCGAACTCCTCCTGGCGGTTGAAGAAGCCCGCCAGTTGGAGGTAGACGTTGGCGTCGTTCGGCCGCGCCTTCTTCGCGTCGAGCAGGACCTGCTCGGCCTTCTCGTACTCGCCCATGTCCTCGTAGATCTTGGCCAGGGCGAAGTAGTTGGACGGCTCCTGGGGATCGAGTTCGATCATCCGCTGGACGATGGGTTCGGCCTGCGTTGGGTCATTCATCTTGTCCGGCCCGTAGGCGGCGACGAGGTACTCGAGGGCCAGCCGGCGGAGTTTCGGGTCCTGCTCCTTGTCGGCCGCCTTCCCGTAGTTCTCGATGGCCTTGGTCAGGTAGGCGTCATTGTCGGCCTCGCCCCGGCGGCTCGGCTTGTACAGGTTGTCGTAGCTGTTGCCCAGGTAGAAGTAGGCCACCGACAATTCGGGGTCGGCCGCGACGGCTTCCTCGTATTTCTCGGCCGCACGCTTGTACTCCTGCTGCGTGTACAGCGTGTTGGCTTCCCTGAACGCCTTCTTGCCCTGGAGCTTGCCGACTTGGCTGCAGGCGATGACCGACAGGGCCAGCCCGACGACGAGAATCAGCAAAGCGCCCCGCCGAAATCCCCTCAACATTGTGTCCCCCTTGCTTACGCGCGTCGCGCCGAACATCAGCGGCCAGGCATGGCCAGTAAGAGTCGATGGCACCCGCGGAATGTGGACCTACCAGTGCGGTGACCCCCTCACGGGAGGAGACGACGATTTCCGAGCCGCGTCAGTATATTGAACAGAAAAACCGCCCGTCAAGCAAGCCGGAAGACGCCCGCCCCCGCGACCGGGCACCGCGCCTTGACCCCCCGGGAGCCGGACCCTATGATGGACCCAACGCGCCCTCAGGTGTCGCGGGACGCAGCATCCTCCCGGAGAGAGCCGGCGCCATGGGGTCCGGCCCGGACCCGAGATCCGGCTCCCCGAACGTTAGACACCATCCGCCATGATTCGATTCGAGGACCTGACGGAAAAGGTCCAGGCCTACGTGCCGGCGGCTGACATCGAGCAGCTGCGCCGCGCCTATGTGTTCACCGCGCTCGCCCACAAGGGCCAGGTCCGCCGTTCGGGCGAACCGTACCTGGTGCATCCCCTGGAGGTCGCCAACGTCCTCGCGGACCTGCGCCTCGACACGGCCGCCATCATCGCCGGCCTGCTCCACGACGTCGTCGAGGACACGCTGACCACGGTCGAGCGGATCGAGGAGCTGTTCGGCCACGAGGTCGCGCACCTGGTCGAGGGCGTGACGAAGATCAGCACCATCCCGTTTTCCTCGAGCGCGGAGCGCCAGGCGGAGAGCTTCCGCAAGATGCTCCTGGCCATGGTCGACGACATCCGCGTCATCCTGGTCAAGCTGGCCGACCGTTTGCACAACATGCGGACGCTCGACGCGATGTCGGACGAGCGGCGGGCCCGGATCGCCCAGGAGACGCTCGACATCTACGCCCCGATCGCCAACCGCCTCGGCATGAGCCGGCTGAAGAACGAGCTCGAGGATCTGTCGTTCCGCTTCCTGGAGCCCGACGCCTACGAGACGCTGAAGACGCGCGTCGAGAAGCGCCGGAAGGCCACCGCCGGCCTCCTGGACGACATCCGCAAGAAGATGGCGACGACCCTCGGAGAAGCCCAGATTCCCGTCGTGTCCATCGACAGCCGCATCAAGCGGCTCTACAGCATCCACCTGAAGCTGCGCCGCCAGAAGATCGAGCTCGAACAGGTCTACGACTTCCTGGCGCTGCGCATCGTCACCAAGACCGTCAAGGACTGCTACGCCATCCTCGGCATCATCCACCATGCGTGGCCGCCGGTGCCGGGGCGCATCAAGGACTTCATCGCCACGCCGCGGCCGAACGGCTACCAGTCGTTGCACACCTCCGTCATCAGCGACAAGGCCGTGCCCTTCGAGGTGCAGATCCGCACCGAGGAGATGCACGGGCAGGCCGAGGAAGGCATCGCCTCGCATTGGAAGTACAAGGAGGGACGAATCGGCGCGGATCGCGACGAGCGCTACTTCCAGTGGCTGCGCCAGATGCTCGAATGGCAGCAGGAGGTGCGCGACCCGCAGGAGTTCATCCAGAACCTCAAGGTCGACCTCTACCAGGAGGAAGTCTACGCCTTCACGCCGAAAGGCCAGGTGAAATCGCTGCCCCGCGACGCGACCATCATCGACTTCGCCTACTCCATCCATACAGACGTCGGGCATCAGTGCGTCGGCGCGCGCGTCAACGGCAAGATGATGCCCCTGCGCACCCGGCTGAAGAACGGCGACATCGTCGAGATCGTGACCAGCCCCAAGCACCACCCGAGCCGCGACTGGCTGAACTACGTGACCACGACGCGCGCCCGCAACAAGATCCGGCAGTTCCTCAACCAGCAGGAAAAGGAGCGGGCCGTCGACTTGGGCCGCAAGCTCCTCGAGAAGGAGGCCCGCCGGTACGACCTCAATCTCAAGGCGATCTTCGAGACCGACGTGCTCGATCGCATCGCGCCCGAGTGGGGAGTCCAGAAGAGTCTCGAGCTGCTGGCGGCCGTGGCGTACGGCAAGGTGGGGGCACGCCAGGTGCTCGCGAAGGCCGTGCCCGATGCGCCGCTGAAGGAACGGCGCGAGTCGACCGTCACCTCCGCGGTCAAGCGGGCCATCGGCCTTGGCGGCGACCGCATCAAGGTCAGCGGGGCCGACGACCTCCTGGTCTTCCGGGCACGCTGCTGCAATCCCATCAGGGGCGAGAAGATCATCGGGTACATCACGCGCGGCAAGGGCGTGTCGGTCCACTCCGTCACCTGCCCGAACGTGGAGAGGCTCCTCTTCGATCCCGAGCGCCGCATCGACGTCGAGTGGGCGAAGAGCGACGAGCCGGGCACCTACACCGTGCGCCTGACGCTGGAGGTCGAAGACCGCAAGGGCATGCTGGCCGAGGTGAGCACGCGCATCTCTGGAGCGAACGCCAACATCCTCGAGATGGAGGCCAGGACCGATGAGCCACAGCGGGGGTGGATCCGGCTGACCGTGGAGATCAGCGACATGAAGCACCTCGAGAAGGTCATGAAGGTGCTGAAGTCGATTCCCGGGGTCGTGGCCGTCGACCGGGCCCGGGCCGTGCCGCGTGACGCCGCAGTGGAGTCGTAGCGAGCGCGTGAGGTGAGCAGATCCGGCCGCGTTCAGCGGGAACCAGTCGTGATCGTACGTGGGTCGGCGCGCGTAGACCCGCTCAGACCGCCGCGATGACGTCGATCTCGACCCGCATGTCGCGCGGCAACCGCGCGGCCTGAATCGTGGTGCGAGCCGGGGCCGGAGACGAGAACGCCTCGGCGTAGGCGGCGTTCATCGCGGCGAAGTCGTTCATGTCGGCCAGATAGACCGTCGTCCGCACGACCTGATCCATCGACGCCCCGCCCGCGCCCAGGATGCTCGCGATGTTGCGGAGCACCAGCCGGGTCTGCTCGCCGATGTCGCCGGCCGACAGGGCGCCCGTCGCCGGGTCAATCGGCCCCTGCCCCGAGACGAAGATCAGATTCCCCGCCCGAACCGCCTGAGAGTAGGGTCCGATGGCCTGCGGGGCGTCCTTGGTGGTGATCGCCGTACGCATACGAAGGTCTCCTACGCGGCTTTGATGACTTTGCCCGAGCGGAGGCACCTGGTGCACACTCGCATCCGCTTGGTCCCGCCATTCACGACGGCCCGCACCTCCTGGAGGTTCGGATTGAACCGCCGAGGCGTGACGTTGTGGGCATGACTGATATTCCGGCCCACGGCCGGGCCCTTCCCGCAGATCTCACATCGCATGGCCATGATCGTTCACCTGTCCGCCCGCCCGGGCCGCCCACGGCCGGCCGTCCTCAGCAGGGCCGAAACAAGAAGTATACCATCACGGCAGGATGATCGGAGACGGACCCGCGCCCGCGGGGCGCACGTCCCCTGCCTCCGGCTCCTCCTCGGCGTCGGACGCGAGCAGGCGGGCGATGCGGGCCGCGAGCTCCAGGAAGGCGCTCGGGTTCCCTCCCCCCGCCTTCGCCACGTCCTTGATCCGCTCTTGCAGCCGGCTGAGGACGAGTGCGGCGTCCGAGGCGAACCCGGAAGGCCTCTGGCGGCCCAACTGGTCGTAGACCGCCCGGATCTCGCCGGCGAGGCGCTGTGCCACGAGCGAGGCCGGGCGCTGCTCGTAGATGAGCCCCCGCGCTTCGGTCTGGTAGGTCGCCGCCATGGCTCCCGCCGCCTCGGCCACGTCGTCGTCGCGGGCTAGGTCGAGCCCCGATCCCTTGATGCGGTCCACCAGCGCGAGGGTGAGCAGGAAGAGCTGCTGCTGAGGCCCGGTGAGGCCGTGCATGGCCGGAGCCAGCATCGCCACGTCGCGCTCCTGCCGGCGTTTCACCGCCGCCGGCGGATGGGACCTGGCCAGGCTGAGGTACGAGCAGGATGATGGACAGCGAATCTCGACGAGACGCTTGGTGCCACAACAGACCGGACAGATCTCCCGTTCCAGGGCCGGGCAGGCACGGCGAGCCGGGCGCCTGCGGCAGGACGCGCAGACCATGCGGTCAGCCTGTCACGGCAGAATCGCCACGTCAATGTGTCTGCAATGACACGGTCTGTCCTCGGAATGGGTCGAACTCCCGCGGCCAGACGGGCGGCGGTGGCCGGGGTGCGACCCGAACCTTCTCCCAGGAGGGGGCGTCTAAAGGCATGACGGGGCCGCGATCGGCCCGGCACCCCGCTCGGGGCGATGCTCGGAAGCGGTTGTCCGACAGCGATTTAGAGAGACGCCTCGAACGAGTCCGATGCGGGGAAGACGGCCCGGCCGCGACGAAAGGCGCCGGCCCCGTCAGAGCGAGCCTTGACAACGCCGGGATCGCGACCTAGAATGGCAGATTCTTTGCAGAGCTGGGGAGCGTCCGGTGAGGGCCCCCGAAGCCCGGGGCGACGCGGAAGGAGCGTTCAAACCATGGCAACCAAGACGGCACAGTCGCACGGGATGGCGAACGAGCGATACGACGAACTGAAGCGGATGCTCGACGAACGTCGTCGCGAGATCATGAGCGAAGTGCAGGAGAAGATCCGCGACGTCAGGACGGAAGGCACCCACAGCAAGCGGAGCGAGGTGTACGACGCGGCCGACAGTTCCGAGGCGGACATCCAGGAGGACATCGAGTTTGCGCTGATCCAGATGAAGGCCGAGACGCTGAGCCGGATCAACGAGGCGCTGGCGCGGCTCGAGGAAGGCCAGTACGGCTTCTGCTACGAGTGCGGCGACGACATCTCGGAGGCCCGGCTGCGCGCGCTGCCCTTCGCCGTCCGCTGCAAGGACTGCGAAGAGGCCCGCGAGAAGGCGCTCCAGCGCGACCGCCTCATGGCCCAGCGCGGCTCGTCGTCGTCCCTCTTCTTTGACATCTCCAGCTGACTGCGGCATCCTTCAGGCGGGCCGCCCGTGATGGTGGCGGCCCGCCCCCGGTTCTCCTCGACACCCGGCTCCGGTGGCGGCGTACCGGCCACCGGCATGTCTCTGGAAAGGGGCGGCAGGTGAGCGACTCGCTGGACAATCCGATGGTGGAAGAGGTCCCGAGCGGGGACGACAAGGTGCTGTCGGTTCCGCCCGAGCTGCCGATTCTCCCGTTGAGGGACACGGTCCTGTTCCCGAACTCGTTCATGCCCCTCGCGGTGGCGCGGGAGAGTTCGGTCCGCCTGATCGACGACGCGATCGCGACCAGCAAGCTGATCGCCGTCTTCACCCAGCGGGATGCGGCACTCGAGGAGCCGGGCCAGGACGACCTCTACCCGGTCGGTGTGGCGACCCACATCCACAAGATGTTCAAGCTCCCCGACGGCAGCCTCCGGTTGATCGTCCAAGGGCTCTCCCGGGTCCACCTCGACGAGATCGTGGCCATGGAGCCCTACCTGCGGGGGCGGGTGCGCAAGGCGTTCGAGGTCACCGGCGACGCCGACCGCCTCGAGGTGGATGCCCTGCAGCGGAACATCAAGTCCAACTTCCAGCAGGTCGTGTCCCTCTCGCCGCTGCTGTCGGACGATTTGCAGACGCTGGCCGTCAACATCACCGAACCCGGCCGCCTGGCCGATTTCATCGCGTCGAGCCTGGGCACCCTGAGCACGGCGGTGAAGCAGGACGTCCTCGAGACCCTCGACGTCCGCGAGCGCATGGACAAGCTGAACCGGCTGCTGATCAAGGAGCTGGAGGTGCTCGAGCTCGGCTCGAAGATCCAGTCGCAGGTCCAGTCGGAAGTCGGCAAGAACCAGCGCGAGTACTTCCTGCGCGAGCAGATGAAGGCCATCCAGCGGGAGCTGGGCGAAGGCGACGATCAGGCCAAGGAAATCGAAGAGCTGCGCGGGAAGATCGAAGCGGCCGGCATGCCCGAGGCGGTGAAGAAGGAGGCGCTGCGCGAGCTCGACCGGCTCGCCAAGATGCCCGTAGCCGCGGCGGAGTACACCGTCTCGCGCACCTACATCGACTGGCTCATCGCCCTGCCGTGGGCGAAGCGGACCGACGAGGTCATCGACCTGCCGCACACCAAGGCCGTCCTCGACGCCGATCACTCGGACCTCGAGAAGGCCAAGGACCGCATCCTCGAGTACCTGGCCGTGCGCAAGCTCAACCCGGAGGTCAAGGGACCGATCCTGTGCTTCGTCGGTCCCCCGGGCGTCGGCAAGACCTCGCTGGCGAAGTCGATTGCGACGTCGCTCGGGCGCAAGTTCGTCCGCGTGTCGCTCGGCGGCATGCGTGACGAGGCGGAGATCCGCGGTCATCGCCGCACCTACATCGGCGCGCTGCCGGGGCAGGTCATCCAGGGGCTGAGGCGGGCCGAGTCGAAGAACCCGGTGTTCATCCTCGACGAGATCGACAAGCTCGGCTCCGACTTCCGCGGCGACCCGGCCTCGGCCCTCCTCGAGGTGCTGGATCCGGAGCAGAACAACACGTTCCGAGACCACTACCTCGACGTGCCCTTCGACCTCTCGGAGGTCCTGTTCATCACCACGGCGAACTATCTCGACCCGATCCCTCCCGCGTTGCGCGACCGGATGGAGGTGCTCGAGCTGCCGGGATACACCGAGGAAGAGAAGCTCAAGATTGCCGTCGAGCACCTGGTCGGCAAGCAGGTGGCGAACCACGGCCTCGACGAGCAGTCGATCCAGTTCACCGAGGCGGCGCTGCGGGCCATCATCCGCGGGTACACCCGGGAGGCGGGCGTGCGCAACCTCGAGCGCGAGATTGCCGCTTTGTGCCGGAAGGTGGCGCGCCGGCGGGCCGAGGGCCGCGAAGACCCGGTCACGGTCGTCCCCGATCTGGTCGTCGAGTTCCTCGGCGCCCCGAAGTTCCTCGACGAGGAAGTCGAGGAGCGGACCAAGCATCCCGGCGTCTCGATCGGACTGGCGTGGACGCCTGCCGGGGGCGAGGTGCTGTTCATCGAGTCGTCGCGCATGCCGGGCGGCGGATCGCTGACCCTGACCGGGCAACTCGGGGACGTGATGAAGGAGTCGGCCCGCGCGGCGCTGTCCTGGCTGCGGGCCAACGCCGTCCGGTACGGCGTCGCCGAGGACTTCTTCAAGGACGCCGAGATCCATCTCCACGTGCCGTCGGGCGCCATCCCGAAGGATGGCCCGTCGGCGGGGGTGGCGATGGTCAGCTCGCTCGCCTCGAAGATCACGGGGAGGCCCGTCCGTGGCGATCTGGCGATGACGGGTGAGATCACCCTGACCGGCCGGGTGCTGCCGGTGGGCGGCATCAAGGAAAAGGTGCTGGCCGCCCGGCGCGTGGGCATCCGCCACGTGATCCTGCCGAGGCAGAACGAGAAGAACATCAACGAGGACATCAGCGAGGACCTGCGCCACGACATCCGCGTCCACTACGTCACGGCGGTCGACGAAGTGCTGGAGCTGGCCCTGCTGCCGGCGCCCGGATTCCCGCCCGGCGGCCCGGACTCGGCGAGCGAACGCACTCCGGTCGAGTCGGCGGCGGGGTAGCCCCGCTACGCTTCCTGCCCCTCGGGCCAGTTGCGCCGGTCGAAGAAGGTCATCGGCTCGAGCGCGCGCCCGCGCGGGAATTTCCGCGCGTCACGCCGCGCGGCCCACAGCAGCACGGGCCCGGCCACGTGGTTGACCCACGACGTGAAGGCCCCCATCTCGCGTTCCATGTCCTTGCGCAGGTGCCGGATCCTGGCGCTGATCTCCTGGTTCGACCGGCGCAAGTACTTCTCCATGGCGAACAACGCCGCGCCGTAGCCCCCGCGCAGCTCGCGGCCGTCCTTCCGGACGCGCTCGCGGACCCGGGGGTCCGGATCGTTCCGGTACCGGCGCCACCCATCCATCATCGTCCGCGTCAGCCGGTACAGGCTCGGGCCGTTCCGTTCGTAATCGAGGCGGAACGCCCAGTCGAGCAGCGACTTCGAGTCGTCGCGCGAGATGGCGGCGTGCGTGAAGTTGAAGCGATCCTGCCCGTGGATGTCGGCCAGATCCACGTCCAGCATCCGCTTCTCGTCAACCATCTGCTGGTAGAGGGGGGTGCCGGGCACCGGCGTGTAGAGCATGAACTGATGGAAGTCCGTCTCGTGCGCGACCGCGTGCTCGATCTCGCCGGCGATGTTCTCAGGCGTGTGGTGCTCCATGCCGACGATCGTCGAGCCCAGCACGCCGATGCCGTGCGACTGGAGCTCCTTGGTCAGCTTTAGCGTGTCCGCGCCCTTGAGCTTCGAGTAGCCGCTCTTGGGGGCCTCGAGGCCCATCCAGACCCAGCTGATCCCGAGCTCGACCAGCTCCCGCATGCTGTACTTCGACAGGGCGTTGGCCGACGAGAAGACGTAGAGAGACCAGGCCTTGCGCCGCTCCTTCATGTGGTCGAGCAGTTCCATCGCCCGTTTCCTGTAGAGCAGGAAGTTCTCGTCCATGATGAAGAACGACCTGACCTTGAGGCGCGACTCGGCGTCGCACATGGCGTGGAACAGCTCGGCTCCGCGCTCGAAGAAGTTGACGACCTTCCCCTTCCCGCCGAAGAAGGCCGACGTCGTGCAGAAGTTGCAGCCCATCGGACAACCGACCGACGGGATGATGGTCGCGGCCGGACTGCCTCCGCCTTTCGGCCCGCGGATGCCCATCAGGCGGAAGCCAAAAGACGACGGGATCACCGGGTGCTCGATCGGCGTATCGACGGCCTCACCCAGGAACTGCCGGAACCAGGACACGCCCTCGCCCTTGACGACGTGATCGGCGTCGAGGATGCGATCGATGCCGGGGATGGCCGTGACGTGCCCGCCGACGACGATGGTCGACTGTGGGGAGTGCTCCCGGACCAGGCGGCACATCTCCCGGACCTTGCCCACGTTCACGATGATGCTCGAGATGCCGACGATGTCGTACCGGCCGCTCCGCAGCTCCTCGATGAAGCGATCGCGGGTGGGGAAGTCGAGCACCGCGCAGGGCGCCGAGATGTTGTGCTGGATGAAGATGATGCCCCAGGACCGGTGGAACATCCGCAGCGAGAAGGGACCCTGCTCGCGGGTGACCTGGTTGTGGTAGAGCTCCATGGGGTTGATCGCGCGGCTGCCGAACTCGTCGTCTTGCGCGTAGGGACCGAAGACGGACGAGAGCAGGATGCGCGCACCGGTGCCCTTGGGATGGGGAACTGGGGCGTGTGACATGAGTGATGGACCTTTCGGCGGGCCTGCGGTGAGACAAGCCTCAGTCTGTCTCGCCACTTCGAGGGAAATGGAGAGGAACACACCATCATACGCCTGAACGCCCCGGCCTGCACGACAGAAGAACGACGCACGGGAGAATGGCGGAACGAGGGGTCAAGGGGCTGGTGGCTGCCGAACTGACCCGTCTCGGACGGGCGCAGCTCGAGACGGAACTGGAGTCCTACGAACGCGTGAGCCGCGCCATCGCGCGCGTGCTCCAACCGGTGTAACGCCATGCGCACGATGATGGGGCTGCTGTCGATCGTGAGCCGCCTGAAGGCGCTGGCGCGCGGGCGCCGGATTGCCCGCGACCTGGACGAGGAGATGGCGTTTCATCTCGAGATGAAGACCCGCGAGCACGTTGGGCGCGGATTCTCCGAAGCCGCCGCCCGCCAGGCCGCGCGCCGCGCGTTCGGCAATGTCGCGCTTGCCGCCGAAGACAGCCGGGCCGCGTGGCGCTACGCGCTGCTCGACTCGGTGGTTCAGGACGTCCGCTACGGGGGGCGCGCGCTCCGGCGAAGCCCGGTCTTCACCGCGGCCGTCGCGCTGACGCTGGCGCTCGGGGTCGGCGCCAACACGGCCATCCTTTCGCTCCTCGACCGGGTCCTGCTGCGATCGCTGCCGGTGCGGGACCCGGGCACGCTGGTCGCCTTTGGCGCGCGACACCCCATGGGGACACGCGAGGCGGATGACCCGCACGAGCGCGACTCGTCCCTCTTTTCCTATCCGCTCTTTCGCGACTTCGAGCGCCACGCCGATGCCTACGCCGGGCTCGGGGCCGCCTGCAGCTTTCCCGTGACGGCGTATCTCGGGAGCGGCGTCGCGACCCCGGGCCAGCCCCTCGACCAGGTGACGGCGCAGCTCGTCTCCGGAAACCTGTTCCAGGTCCTGGGTGTGCCGATCTCCATCGGCCGGTCGCTTCTGCCGGGCGATGATGTCCTGACCGCAGACCAGCCGGCCATCGTCCTGAGCCATGGGCTCTGGACGCGCCGCTTTGGCCAGGACCCCGCCGTGCTCGGCCGGACGATTCACGTCAGCGGCACGGCGTACAGGGTGGTCGGCGTGACCGGACCCGATCTTCGCGGGCTGTCCTTCAGGGTTGCCATCGACGTCTGGGTTCCGATGGCCCTGCAGCCTCAGCTCATGCGGGAAGCCTCCTTCCTGGAGGACCGGCAAGTGATGTGGCTGCGGATCATCGGCCGGCTGCGGCCGGACGTGTCGCGCGAGCAGGCCCTGGTGCGCACCAACGAACTGTTCCGCCGCCTGGTCGCCGAGGAGGCCGGAGCCGGCGCCTCGCCCGAGGCGAAGGCGGCGATCGCCAGGCTGGGGACCGACCTCGCCCCGTTCGCCAGCGGCTTTCCCCACCTGCAGCAGACGTGGCGACGGCCGCTGCTCGTGCTCATGGCGGCCGCCGGCCTCGTGCTGCTCATCGCGTGCGCCAACATCGGCAATCTGCTGCTCGCCCGCGCATCGAGCCGCAAGCGGGAGCTGTCCATCCGCCTCGCGATCGGCGCGGGGCGGCGGCGCCTGGTGCGGCAGCTCCTGACCGAGTGCCTCATGCTGTCGGCGCTTGGCGGGCTCCTCGGCCTGCTGGTGGCCCGGTGGACGATCCCGCTCCTTCTCGGCCTGCTGTCGAGCCGCCGGGCCTTGGCGCTGGGAACGGGTCTCGACGGCCGGGTCCTCCTCTTCACCGCCGGCGTGACGACGATGGCGACCGTCCTGTTCGGGCTGGTTCCGTCGCTGCGCGCGGCGGGCGGGGAGATTCAGTCGGCCCTCAGAGGACCTGCGGCGACCAGCCGAACCGACCGCCGATCGTGGCGGCTGCGCCGGGGCCTAGTCGTGTTCCAGGTTGCCATCTCGCTGTGCCTGCTGGTCGGTGCCGGCCTCCTGCTGCGAAGTCTCGGGAACCTGCGGAGCCAGGACCTCGGCTTCCGGCCCGACTCGGTGCTGCTCGTGGAGATCGATCCGCAGGGCGGCGGTCTCGATCCCGCGCGGCTGCCGCAGATTCACCGGGACGTGCTGGCGCGACTCGACGCGCTGCCTGGCGTGTCGGCCTCGAGCCTCTCCCTGTACGGGCTCCTCGGCGGGAACCAGCGTGTGGTCGGCGCCGCCGTCGACGGGCACACGGCCCGGCCGGACGAGGACACCACCGTCCTGGAGCTTCGGGTGACACCGCGCTACTTCGACGTGATTGGCGCGCCGGTCGTCTCCGGCCGCGCCTTCGACCATAGCGACCGCGAGGGCGCGCCGCGGGTGGCGATTGTGACGGAGTCGTTCGCCCGTCACTTCTTCGGCAATCAGCCGGCCGTCGGCCGCCGCTTCGGTCTCGACGGTCCATCGTCGAGCCGCGCGATCGAGATCGTCGGGACCGTCCCGGACGTCAAGCCGATGGACCTCTGGGATCGGCCGCCTCGCCTCGTCTATCTGCCGGCCGCCCAGGTGCCCGGCTATCTGAACTCGATCGAGGTCCGCACGACCAGCGACCCGGCGCTCATTTCCCCGCAGGTGCGGCGGGCCATCGCCGAGATCGCACCGGCCCTGCCCGTGCTCGGCGTGATGCCGCTCGCCGCGCGGCTCGACATGTCGCTGCGCGAGGAGCGGATGCTGAGCCGGCTCACGGGCCTGTTCGGCGCGATCGCACTGGCCCTGGCCGCGATTGGCCTCTACGGCGTGCTGGCGTTCAGCGTGACCCAGCGCACCACCGAGATCGGCCTTCGCCGCGCCCTCGGCGCGGCCGATAGGCAGGTGCTGTGGATGGTCCTCAAGCAGTCATTGGTCTGGGTGGGCGCCGGTGTCGCAATCGGCCTCGTCGCGACGGCGGGACTCGGGCGGCTGATGGAGGCGCTGCTCTTCGGCCTGCACCCGATCGATCCGGCCACCATCCTCGTCGCCTGCGCGACGCTCGTCGCCGTCTCCCTGACTGCCGCCTACTGGCCGGCGCGGCGCGCCGCGCGGGTCGACCCCCTCGCCGCACTGCGCCACGAGTAGGAGCGGCCGCACCCAGGCTCGCGTCCTCAGATGAGCGTCAGTCCCCAGGCGGTCTTCAGATCGACGATCTCCCCGCGGTCCACCATCTCGCGCGCCCGCTCGACCGAGAACACCTGGACCCGCAGGTCCTCGTCCTCGTCCCGCTCGGCCCGAGGGCCGTGGGGATCCGGCGCGCGCAGCTCGGTGAGCCGGTAGTAGGTCATGACCTCGGTGACGAAGCCGGGCGTCGGATACCAGGCGCCCAGAAGCTCGACACGGCCCGGCACGAGACCGACCTCCTCCTCGCACTCGCGGGCCGCCGCCGTCGCGGGATCCTCGCCCGCCTCGAGGCCGCCGGCCGGCAGCTCCCAGATCCACCGCTCGAGCGCGTAGCGGTACTGGCGGATGAGCACGACGTGCCCCGCGTCCTGCATCGGAATCAGGACCACCGATCCCGGATGGCGGACGATGTCGAGCGTGACCTCGCGGCCGTTCGGCATGCGGACGCGGTCGACCGTGACGGAAAAGATGCGGCCCGCGAAGCGGCGCTCGCTCGACAGGCACCGAGCAGTGGGTTCCATGGAGACCTCATCTCGAATCCCGAATCCAGAATCCCGAATCCCGCTCCAGTCGCTGCAGGATCTCCCGCAGCACGCTGTCGAGATCGTGAGGCAGCGGCGCCGTGAACTCCATCCGGCGTTCCGGGTCGGACGGGTGCGTGAAGGCCAGCCGCATGGCGTGGAGGAACGGGCGCTCCAGGCGTTGGATTGGGCGCAGGTGCGCGGGCATCTGCCGGCGGACGCCCCCGTAGGTGGCGTCTCCGACGATAGGATGGCCGATGGCGCTGAGGTGCACGCGGATCTGGTGCGTCCGCCCCGTGGCGATGGCCACGTGCAGGTACGAGGCGCCGCGCAGGAAGCGTGACTTCGTCACGCGCGTCACCGCGGTGCGCGCCCGTCGCGCCCGCGACGACATCTTCGTGCGGTCGCGCGGATCGCGGCCGATGGCCGCGTCGATGCGGCGGCCCTGCTGCACTTCGCCCCACGCCAGCACCGCATACTCCTTCTCGACCTCGCGGTCGTGGAACTGCCGGGCCAGCTCGCGGTGGGCGGCGTCGTGCTTGGCGATCACCATCACGCCGGACGTGCCCCGGTCCAGGCGGTGCACCAGTCCCGGCCGCAGCTCCCCTCCGACGCCGCTCAGATCGCTGACGTGGTGGAGCAGGGCGTTGACCAGCGTGCCCCCGGGGTGTCCGGGAGCCGGGTGCACGACCATCCCGGCCGGCTTGTTGACAACGATGAGGTCGCCGTCTTCGAACAGGGTATCGAGCGGGAGCGGCTCGGCCAGCGGTCGGGCGGGCTCCGGGTCCGGAAGGTCGATCGACACCTCTTCGCCGGTCCGCGTCGCGAGATTCGCCTTCGCGTCGCGACTGCCGATGCGGACGTGTCCGTCCTTGATGAGCCGCTGGATCTGCGAGCGTGAGCATCCCGGCACGTGGGCGGCGAGAAACTGATCCAGTCGCCCGCCTGCGTCATCCGGTGACACGACGAGATCGATGCGCGGCATCGGAGGCGGCCCGGCCTAGCGGTGCCCTCGCTTCTTCGTGCCGGCCGGCGGCGCGATTCCCGTCCCCATCGTCGCGGCACGCCGCGAGAGCACCACGAGCATGACGAGCGCGACGGGTACGACCACGAGCGAGATGATCTGCGAGGTCGGCAGGCCCCAGAGCATCCCGCGCGGGTCGCCGCGGTAGAACTCGACGACGAAGCGTGACACCCCGTAGAGGAGGATGTAGAGCCAGAACGTCCGGCCCGGGAACGCGCGGCCGCGCCGCTCGGTTGCCAGGAGGAACGCCAGGATCAGCAGTTCCGCGCCCGCGTCGTACAACTGCGTCGGGTGCAGCGCCACGTGCAGGGGAGTGCCGACGTTCGTGGCCGCGAACGAATCCGAGAACGTGATCGCCCAGGGGAGCGTCGCCGGCCGGCCGTAGCAGCAGCCGGCCAGGACGCAGCCCATCCGCCCGACGACGTGGCCGAGGGCGATGCCGGGGGCGATGGCGTCGGCGGTGGGCCAGACCGGGAGCTTGTGGCGCCGCACGTACCAGAAGGCCACCAGGAACGCGACGACCAGCCCCCCGTAGAAGACGCCGCCCGAGCGCACGAGCGTCCAGAGTTCGCCCGGGTTCTGCCGGAAGTAGTCGAAGTCGACGATGAGCAGCAGCAGTTTCGCGCCGGCAAGCGCCGAGACGATGACGTAGATGCCGAGGTCCAGCACCCGGTCGCCGTCGATCCCGGAGCGCCGGGCGCGCCTGACCGCCATGTAGAGGCCGAGCAGGTAGGCGCTCGCCAGCAGGACGCCGTAGCTGTACACCGTGATGGGGCCGAGCTCAAGAAGACGAGGGTACACGTGAGCGCTCCGGGAGGAGTGAATCGAGGATGACGGCGATCACGCCCACCGTGATGGCCGAGTCCGCGACGTTGAACACCCAGAAATGCCAGCCCCAGAGCACGACGTCGACGAAGTCGGTCACGGCCCCGAAGCGGATCCGATCGAAGAGGTTGCCGGCCGCGCCGGCGATGATCAGGGCGAACCCGGCGCGCGCCTGCCGGTCGTGGGGCGAGGCGAGGGTCGAGTACACGGCGAAGCCGAGGAGCGCGATCACCGCGACGATCGACAGCACGGCGGCCTTGTACGGCAGCTCCGCGCCTCCCAGCAGGCCGAAGGCCGCGCCCGTGTTCTCGATGTGCGTGAGGTTGAGCCAGCCCGGGACGATCTCGACCGTGTCGTAGAGGGGAATGCGGGCCCGCACGAGCGCCTTCGTGACCTGGTCGGCCACGATGATGGCCGGGATCAGCGCCAGTTCGAGCCGGCGCTCCCGCCACGCCCATCGTCGAACCTCGCCGCTCCGCGCCGGCGGATCCGCAACAGGCGGTCTGGAGTCGGAGAGAGGCCTGCCGTCGTTCACGTGGCGCGCCCCGCAAGCGCCTCTTCGCAGCGCGGGCAGACGCCTTCGCGGCCCGGCGAGGCCGAGACGACCGGCACATACCGCCAGCAGCGGTCGCAGCGGATGCCACGGGCCCTCGACACCTCAATAAAGACCGCGGAGGTGTCGGACTCGGCCCAGACCGCCGCCGGGCCGTTCGTTTCGGTCGAAGAGGCCGCGTCCGCAATCTCGTCCACCTCGGACACGATGAACAGCATCGGGAGGTCGGCCTGGTGGCGGCGGAGCAGGGCCGCCAGGCTGCCGGTGGCGCGAAGCGTGACTCGGGCCTCGAGCGACTGGCCGATGACCTTCGCCTGCCGGAGCTTCTCGAGTTCCACGTTCACGGCCGCGCGCACCTTGAGGAGCCTCTGCCAGCGTTCGACCAGGTCGCCATCCACCAGCCGGTCGTCGTCTTCGGGGAAGACCGAGAGATGGACCGACTCCTCCCGTTCGCCGGGAAGGTGGCGCCAGAAGTCCTCGGCGAGCACGGGGAGGATGGGCGCAATCAGCCGGGCCAGCCCGTCGGCGATCGTGTACATGGCCGTCTGGGCAGAGCGGCGCGGGAGCGCGCCGGCGGCGAGCGTGTACAACCGGTCCTTCGAGACGTCCACGTAGAAGGCGCTCATGTCCACCGTGAGGAACGCGTTGACCGCCTGGAAGACCGCCGGGAAGTCGTACGCGTCGTAGGCCTGACGGATGCGCCTCGAGAGGTCTTCGTAGCGGGCGAGCGCGTAGCGGTCGACTTCGAGCAGCCGGTCGTGCGGAACCGCGTCGCCGGCCGGATCGAAAGCGCCGTCCCGATCGGCCAGGTTGGCTGCCAGGATGCGCAGCGTGTTCCGGAACTTGCGGTACGCTTCGACGACGCGGGCGATGATCTCCGGGCCGAACCGCACCTCTTCGCGGAAGTCGACGCTGGCCACCCACAACCGGAGGATTTCGGCGCCGCTCTCGTTGATGACGCGGCCCGGCGGGATGTCGTTGCCGAGCGACTTCGACATCTTCTTGCCGTCCTCGGTGACGACCATGCCGTGCGTGAGCACGCCCTCATAGGGCGCCCGGCCCCGGGTGCCCAGGGCGACCAGCATCGAGCTCTGGAACCACCCGCGGTACTGGTCGGAGCCCTCCAGGTAGAGATCGGCCGGCCAGCGCAGCTCCGGGTGTACCGACAGCACGGCCTCGTGGCTGGAGCCCGAGTCGAACCACACATCCAGGATGTCGGTCTCGCGGTCGAACGCCTCTCCGCCGCACGACGGGCAGGTGAAGCCGGGCGGGACGAAATCGCTCACCGGCCGTTCGTACCAGGCCTCCGCGCCGTCCTGCTCGAAGGCCAGCGCCGCTTGCTCGACCAGCTCGGCCGTCAGCGTCGCGGTGCCGCACGCCGTGCACGTCACCGCCGGAATCGGGACCCCCCACGCGCGTTGCCGCGAGATGCACCAGTCCGGCCGGCTCTCGAACATGCCCCGCATGCGCTCGCCGCCCCAGGCGGGATGCCACGCGACCCGGGCCGTTTCGGCGATGGCCTTGCGCCGCAGACCCGTGTCGTCGAGGCCGATGAACCACTGGGAGGTCGCCAGGAAGATGACCGGGTTGTGGCACCGCCAGCAGTGGGGGTACGAATGGGAGAAGCGCTCGCTCTTCCAGAGGCGTCCCGCCTCGGCCAGCGCCTGCTCCACCTTCGGGTTGGCTTCGAACACCGTCAATCCCGCGAAGCGTTCCACCTCGGGCAGGAACCGGCCGTCTCCGTCCACCGGGGCGTAGATCTCCATGCCGTACTTCACGCCCGTGTGGAAGTCGTCGGACCCGTGGCCCGGGGCCGTGTGTACGACGCCCGTGCCTGTGTCGAGCGTGACGTAGTCGGCCGTCACGCCGAGCGAATCGCGGGCGTACAGCGGGTGCCTGAAGCGAACGCCGTCGAACACCGAACCCGGCATCCGGGCGATTGGCGCGCCGAACTCGCGGCCCAGCGCCTGCGCGAGCTGCTCGGCGAGGGTTTCAGCCACCACGACGAACCGCCCGTCGATGTCATACGCGCCGTACCGGGCTTCGGGGTGGAAGGCCAGCGCCAGGTTCGACGGGATCGTCCAGGGCGTCGTCGTCCAGATGAGCGCGGAACCGGGCAGACCCGCGAGTGCCGGGACCCGGGACACGAGGTCGGCGGACCCGTGGTCGCCGAGCGGGAACTCCACGTAGATCGAGGGCGAGGTGTGGTCCTCGTACTCCACCTCGGCCTCGGCCAGCGCCGTGCGGCAGTGGATGCACCAGTGCACCGGCTTCTTGCCCTTGTAGACCATGCCCTGTTCGACGAACCTTCCGAGGGCCCGCACGATGGCGGCCTGGTAGCGGAAGTCCATCGTCAGGTACGGATCCGACCAGTCTCCGAGGACGCCGAGGCGCCTGAATTCCTCGCGCTGGATGTCGACGAAGCGCGCCGCGTAGGCGCGGCAGGCGCGGCGGAACTCCGCGACGCTCATGTCGCGGCGCCTCGGGCCGAGCTCCTTCACGACCTTCAGTTCGATCGGCAGTCCGTGGCAGTCCCAGCCCGGCACGTAGGGCGCGTCATGCCCCATCATCGATCGCGATCGGACGACGATGTCCTTGAGCACCTTGTTCAGGGTCGTGCCGAGATGGATGTTGCCGTTTGCGTAGGGGGGCCCGTCGTGGAGGATGAAGACCCGTGCGCCGCGGCGCCGTTCGCGGAGCTTTTCGTAGAGGCGCGTGGCGTCCCAGTGGGCCAGCATCTGCGGCTCGCTGGCCTGCAGGTTGGCCTTCATCGAGAACCCCGTTCGGGGAAGGTTCAGGGTGTCTTTCCAGTCACGCATGGCGATCCTGTCATTCTAGTCTCAGGACATGCGCGATCGCGAGGCATTCGCGCGGGCGGGTAGGCTACGCGTGCGCCATCGCTCCGGAGATCGCGCGTGCGCTTTCGGTGCTGAGGCCGGTGTTCAAGAAGGTGGCTTGGCGGTGAGCGGGCCCGGCGCCGCGCCTCAGGCTCTGCCGTTGGCCCAGCCCAGCCTGCGGCGCTTCAGGTACAGACCCTTCCTCGAGAGTCCCAGGCGTTTGGCCGTCTCCGTCGCCCGTCCGCGCGAGTGCAGCAGCGCCCGTTCGATGGCTGCCTGCTCGACGCGATCCAGCGTTTCCTGCAGGGGACGGTCCAGGGCGACGGTGAGGTATCCCCCCATCTGCGTGGATGGGGGCTGCCGCCGGGGCTCGGCGTGGGTGACGTGCGCGGGCAGCATGTCCATTGTCACGACGCTGCCCGGCTTGGCGAAGACCACGAGCCCGTTGATCACGTTTGCCAGCTCCCTGACGTTGCCCGGCCAGTGGTAGTCGAGGAGGGCGCGTTGAACGTCGGTGGATAACGAGACCGCCGTCTTGCGGTACCTGGCGCAGAAGCCATCGAGGAAATGGCGGGCCAGGGGCAGGATGTCGTCCCAGCGTTCCCGGAGCGGGGGAATGTGGAGGTGGATGATCGAGAGGCGGTAATAGAGGTCCGCTCGGAAGCGGCCTGCCCGCACCAGTTCCTCGAGGTTGGCGTTCGCGGCGGCGATGACGCGCAGGGACACGTGATGTGGCGTCACCTCTCCGAGGGGCAGCACCTCGCCCCTGTCGAGGAAGCGGAGGAGCTTCGGTTGCATCTCGGGGGACAGATCTGCCACCTCGTCGAGAAAGAGCGTGCCCCCGCTGGTGCTGCGGAGGATTCCCATGAACGACTCGACCGCCCCGGTGTACGAGCCCTTGCGGTAGCCGAACAACTGGCTCTCGACCAGGTCCTTGGGCACGGCCGCGCAATTGAACGGGACGAACCTGTCGGGGGGCGATTTCGACAACGCATGAATCGCCCTGGCGACGACTTCCTTCCCGGTGCCGCTCTCACCCCCGATCGATCGGTAGCAGAACATGGTCTGTCGTCGCTGATGTGCTCCCCAACCAGCTGGGGCCGGGGTGGCGGAAGAAGGCCAGTTGATGCTCACGGTCAGCCCACCGATCGGAGGACACCATGCTCAGGGCTGAACAGCAGACCATCATTCGCTGGGACCGGGAAGACACAGCCGTCCGGCTCTACACGGCCGACCCAGTGGAGGGTAACAACACAATATAGTTGACAACTCCAGGGGTGCGGGCTGCTATATTGGACATGAAGCGAGAGCCCAAGACCCTGCAAGAAGCCATCGTCTACTTCTCGGATCCGAGTTGTTGCCGGGAGTACGTGGTCGCCCGACGGTGGCCGGATGGCGTCGAGTGCCCGCGCTGCAGCAGTCGCCATGTGCGCTTCCACGCCAAGCACAACCGCTGGCAGTGCGCCAGCCACCACGAGCGCCGGCAATTCACGCTCAAGACCGGGACCATCTTCGAGGATTCACCGCTCGGACTGGACAAGTGGTTGTGCGTGATGTGGCTCGTCGTCAACTGCAAGAGCGGCGTGAGCGGTTATGAGATCCACCGCGCCCTCGGCGTGACGCACAAGACCGCGTGGTTCATGGACCACCGGATCTGGCTCGCGCTTCACGCAGGCTTGTTCGACAAGCTGACCGGCGAAGTCGAACTAGACGAGACGTTCATTGGCGGCAAGGCCCGCAACATGCACGTCGCGCAGCGGAAGCGCCGGATCACCGGGACCGGCGGCAAGGACAAGGCAGCCGTGATGGGCATCTTGGAGCGCGGGGGAACGGTGGGGACCGTCGCCGTAGCGGACCGGAAGAAGAAGACGCTCCACGCCGAAGCCCAGAAGCATGTCCAAGCGAGGGCGGCGCTCTACAACAGCGACGCACTGCAATCCTATGACGGCCTCGCGGGCGAGTACGCGCATCAGGTCATCGACCACGCGGTCAAGTACGTGGACGATTGCGTTCACACGAACGGGATGGAGAACTTCTGGACCCTACTGAAGCGGGGCCTGAACGGCACGTCTGTCTCCGTTGAACCTTTCCACCTTTTCCGGTATCTTGACGAGCAAGCGTTCCGGTTCAGCCACTGCGCCGTGAGCGACGCCGAGCGATTCAGTTTCGCTGTCGCTGGCGTCGTCGGCAAGCGCGCCACCTCCGGGGAGTTGATCGGCATGGCGAGCGCTGCGGGGTTGCCCAATTGACGCGCGACGGCAACGGCAACGGCGGGGCAAGCGGCGGCTATAGCGTCGCGTCGATGTTCTCCGGCGCGGGTGGCATGGATCTCGGCTTCCGTGGAGGGTTCCACAGCGTCGCCGAGGGCTATGACGCGTTGCCGTTTCGCATCGTCTGGGCGAACGACAACAGCGAGGCCGCGTGTCGCACCTATCGAAAGAACCTTGGCGAGATTCACTGCGGCGACGTGTGGGCGCACCTTGATGATTTCCCCTCGCGCGTGGACGTGGTGATTGGAGGGTTCCCCTGCCAGGATATTTCGATCAATGGCAAGGGCAAGGGCGTCGCGGGCGCTCGGAGCGGACTTTACGCCGCAATGGTCAAGGCCATCGCGGGCTCCCGTCCGCGCATCTTCGTCGCGGAGAACGTCAAGGGACTGCTGCAAAGCCACAATAAGGGCTCCCTCGCCCAGGTGCTCGCGGACTTCTCGTCTTTGGGCTACAGCCTCTCGTACCACCTATACTTGGCGGCTGACTACGGCGTGCCGCAGATGCGCGAGCGCGTCTTCATCGTCGGCACCGCGCCGGGCGTGCGGCCGTTCCGCCCACCGTGGCCGGTGCGCCAGCGGGGCGATTGGGTCACGGCGAAGCAGGCCGTCTGCGATCTGGAGTCGGTAGACGAGCAGGAAGCGATCAACCACGTCTGGAGTCGCGCAGAGACGAGCCCGGAACAGGGCAACCGGCGGCTTGATCCCGACAAGCCTGCGCAGACGATTCGCGCGGAGTGCCACGGGAACATTCAGTACCACTACAGCTTGCCGCGCCGCATCTCCATGCGCGAGGCGGCGCGGTTCCAATCGTTTCCAGACGACTTCATCTTCGCGGCGAAGCTACGCGAGACGGAGCGGCAGGTCGGCAATGCCGTGCCGCCGGTCATGGCGTGGCACATCGCGAAAGCCGTCCTTGAATCCCTCGCATGACGTTTGATCCTCCCGAGTTTGAGACGCTGCTCGATCAAGTTGCGGCGAAGCTGGGCGAGGAGGTACGCCAGAGCACGGCCTCTCACGCGCCCGACGCGTTCCAACGGCGCGTGTTCGAGTTGCTCGTTGAGGCCGCCGCCGGATCTGCGATTCAGGTGAACCCGACCTTTCACCCGCACGCGTTCCCAGACATTCGCGCCAACGGCTACGGCATCGAGGTCAAGACGACCACGAAGGACACGTGGGTCAGCGTCGGGAATAGCGTGTTCGAGGGCATGCGCGATCCCAGCGTCACGGAGATTTACGTGATATTCGGGAAGTTGGGCGGCTTGCCATCCGTGCGATGGGGGCACTACGAGGACCGGATTACGCACGTCCGCATCTCGCACGCGCCGCGCTTCGTGATCGAGATGGAACGCGATGCCTCGCTGTTCAAGCAGATGGGCATCTCCTACAGCGACTTCTCGAAGCTGTCGCCGGACGAGAAGATGCGCTACGTTCGCGACTACTCGCGCAGGCGGCTCCAACCCGGCGAGCGGTTATGGTGGCTGGAGGACGAGCGGCAGGAGAGCGGCATTCCCCTTCAGGTGCGTCTCTACATGCGGCTGACCCCCGCGCAGAAGATCCGGATGCGAGCCGAAGCCGCGCTGCTCTGCCCGCAGGTCTGCGGCCCTCCTGGCGCTCGGGACAAGTACAACGACGCGGCGTTGTTCCTGCTGACCTACCACGGTGTCTTCGCGCCGCAGACGCGCGACCTCTTCTCGGCTGGGAGCGTGGCCTATCGCGCGAGCGCCCATCGCGGGGGGCAGCACGTCCTCCGGGCGTTGCTCGACATCGAGGACGCCATGCGCGATGCCGCGCGGCACATGGAAAACGCGTTGTTCGAGGAATACTGGGGCGCCCCCATCCCGCCAGCCGAGCGCCTACTCGAATGGCTTATCCGAGCCGACGCCCACGCGAAAGGTTGGCAGCCGTCCGACCACCTGTTCTTGCGAGAACAAGGGAGGCTGCCATGAAGCCGATGCCCGCGCCGGAGATTCCTGGCAATACGCCGTGGGAACGTCTCGACCACGCGTTCCGGCGTGCGCTGCGCGTGCCCAAGGAAGTGCTCGACAAGGAACTCGCGGGGGCGAAGCGGACCCGGACGCGCCGCCGAGCCAGGGTTAAGAAGCGATAGGGCTGGGTCGGTGGACACGCTGTCGCGCCAGGAACGCAGCGTTCGCATGAGCCTGATTCGATCAGGCGACACGAAGCCGGAGCGACTCCTTCGCTCGGCGCTGCATCGCGCTGGCTTCCGTTTCAGGCTTCACGACCGCGCTCTACCTGGAACGCCGGACATCGTCTTTCCGAAGTTACGGAGGGTCGTTTTCGTGCATGGCTGCTTCTGGCACTCGCACCGATGCCAGGGGCCGTCACGCCGTCCGAAGACGAACCCCAGGTATTGGCTTCCAAAGCTGGAGGCGAACAAGCGTCGCGACGCTAGAAACATGCGCCGCATTCGGTCGCTCGGCTGGCGGGCGCTCACGATCTGGGAGTGCGAGCTTCGAGCCGTAGACAAGGCCGTCGCCAAGGCGACGCGATTCCTGCGGAGGCCGTTGTTAGCCGCCACCCGCAATCGCTGAATGCCCCGATTGCAGGTGGGTGCGCCCGCTCTACGCGCGAGGCGTCTGCGCGAACAGCTACCACCGGCTCAGGCTGCGAACCGGTGTCTGCGCCAACTGCGGCAAGCGCAGGAAGCTCTACGCGAAAAGCGAGCGCAAGTCCTGCCGCGACCCTCCTTTATGGGGGCCATCGATGACGGCCCCTGGAGTTGTCAACTGTAGTGTTGCCCCAATTAGCGTGATTGCCAACAAGTGTACGGCGCTCCGCTCCCGGCGCGGACCTTCAAGTAGCTGTGGCAGCACCCGCCGGTAAGCGTCCGCCCTTCCCATGTTTCCTGCCCGTGACTGCGTGAGCGATCCTTCCGCGCGGGCGGCGGGAATGGGATTCGGCTGACTTGGCTCAGAGTTATGCGCATTCGCAAACAGCCTCGAGAGGGTAGCTCACGTAGCGCCGCCGCACAAAGTCGACCGTCCCTCTGGGCGGGAGCCCCTGCGGATGGATTCGGCTGTCCACTCGCGCTTGCGCAAAACGGCTCTGATCAACGAACTCGTAGTAGCCCATCGTGGCGTGGATCTTCTCCATAAAGGCATCGACGACGCCCGGCGCCCGTCGAACGTCCTGATCTTCCCTGATCAACTTGAGCTCAACCGGAATGACAATGTGCGACCCGGGGATCACGCAAGTAGTCTCGTCACGAAATAACACGAGACAGACGTCGCGCGAATGCCGAGCAGAGGGATACATCACTCCACGCTTGCCTTCGACGCGAAAGCGCTGGTTAACGTCCCTCAGTGGCTCGTAATCCGGATCTGGAAAGACAACCGTACTGCCAGTGATCCTACCATCGTAATCCGCTCGCACGTCATCGGTGTCGAGATAGATCAGTGAATCGATTCCACTCACCTCGAAGACAGATAGCGCCCTGGCAGCCGAAGCTGCTGACCGAATCATCGCCGGGGGCAGACGCTTCCTGGTCCGGTCAAGAGCGGTCCGATACATGTGGAAGAGAACCTCCGCCAAGCACACGAGGACGTTTGTGCCACAGTATGAAGCTCGCTGCTGAGGTTCATTGAATCGACCTGGGTTGTCACTGCGAGAAGCACCTTCGCCAGTCAGCAGGCTGCCGACATCACTGTGCGCTAGGGAGGTGAGACGATAGAGGGTAGCTCCGTCAAGCAGCCCAGCGCTGCAGCCTGGGCCAATAATGTACTTGGAAGGGTCTAACATGCTCAGTGACTCCGCATCCAGCGCACCGATGCTCTGAGTGCGTTCAGGTCCCCAACAAGCATGAACTGTCTCATGCCGCGACCTTCCCATGGCGGGCGCGAACTTGAATCCGCGAAGAGGCCCTCCACGTTCCAATAGTACGGCATGAGTTGCTCGTTGTAGTCAGCTATGGTCAGCAGGTGGCTAAGCACAGAGAGAAGCAAGTCAACGGACTCAGGAATAGGCGCGGTGGCAGACCCCCCTGCCTGACTACGTGCTCCGGCGACTTGATTGGCCGCATCTTCTCCGAGGATTGCCTGCAACGTCACAATGTCTTCATGAAGAAACGACCAGAGATAGCTGACCTTGGAGCACCGGTCCAGGGCGACGAAGAAAGTTGGGTCGAACAAAGACCACCAACCTCGGTCCACGAGGCGCTGTTTCAAAGCACCAAGTGGCTCTCCCGCTTGTACGCGCTCCAGAACCAAGGTCCGCGCTCGCTCGCAGAGATCAGCCTCCACCTCTGGAGTGAACCTAGCAGCTGTAAGTGGGCACGCGGGGCCACCTAGCATAGGGTGTAGGGCTTCCAAGACTCGACGCGAGTGAGTGAGACGAAGCGCACGCTGAATGGCATCCACATACTCGTCTGCGTCCGGGGTCTTGGGCAGACTCCAGTCAGCACCCCATCCCTTGGCGGCAGCAAGGACGTTGTGGTGTTTCGTCCACACTACAGTGGCTAGATGCCTTTGAGAGTCGGCGATTTCGTCGAGGAGGATCTTGCCGCAGAAGAACCCATTGAGCTCCCAGTCGAGTGACGCGACGTCAAACTCGTCCGCTCGGGTCAAATCGATACACTCCTTCGTCGTTGTGGCGAATTTCACCTGCTTGGCGCCAACGCTGAACAAGAGCGATTCGAGCCTTCTGCGGCTGGCCTCCTCGTCTTCGACAACGAGCACCCTTTGACGTGCAGGAGCTGTGCTTGCCAACGAACTGCCCGCCATCAGGCCCTCCCTTTGTCGCTTACCGGGAGAATCAAGCTGAAGGCAGCCCCCTTCGCCCGGTCGTGTTTCACGCACTCGAGGTCGCCCCCACCAGTTCTGGCCAAGAGGCGCGCGATAAACAACCCGAGTCCCGTGCCGGACTTTTCGGGTTTCGTGGAGTACTTCGGACCAAAAATCTCCTCGACGTCCTGAGCGACGATCCCGTCGCCATTGTCAACTACCTCGATCCGAATAGCCGTAGGAATAAAGTGGCGGTGCGATGTGAGTACTTCACAGACGTTGCATGTCGTGAGCTCAATCTTCCTCGCGTGCGCTTGAACGGCGTTGACGAACAAGACTGATAGAATCTCGCGCAGAGCGTGAGCGGTGATTGGGGCGGACGTGAGGGAAGCGTCGAGTCGATGCTTCAGGACGCACTTCTCGTTGTGGATGTAGGCAATCCACGAGTCGATCGTGTCGCGGATGACTCCGTGCGCATCGGTCAGGGAACCCGTGCCACCGGGCGGAGACTTGACGAAGTCGAGGCTTCCGCGAAGGTCGCTCTCAAGGCGTCCGAACTCCTCACGCCACCTCCTGAGTGTCTTTCCGACAAGGTGATGTTCCCGAATCTCGCGGGTCTTCAGGTCAGTGTCCAGCTTCGCAAGTACATCGTCAATCTTGTGTCCGAGGGAATGGACCACCATTCCGGCCAGCGCTTCGGCGACGATGAAACGACTACCTCCGGCCACCGTTTCCGTGAGCTCGGCCAGACGGCGTTCGGCTCTGAGCCGAGCCACCGCGACGGAGATGCACTTCCCGAACCCGTCGAGAAGTGCCTTCTCCTGCAACGATATGTCGTCAACCCTGCCGAGGTCCACCTGCAAAGTGCCGACTAGTTCATCCTCGGTTGTCAGTGGAAGGACGTACTGAGAAACGACACCCGACCGGCGTATGGCATTCTGTTCGCAGGACGGGTCCTTGCTCGAGTCTGGAACAAAGACAGGAGAACCGCTGCGAAGCACAACCGCGAGGACATCGTCACCGTCAATGTCGCGTCGTGTCTCTTCAATGATGTTGTCAAACTTGGGGCCCGAGCAGAGCGTGCCGATGATGCGACCCTGCCCTTCGTTGTAGAGAGACAGCATGGCATTCGGAAATCCCGATTGTTCGAGCGCAATCATCGCAGCCGCCAAGGCATCGTCGGGCGTCGTGGCCCTGAGTACGGCGAGCGTACCGTTTGCCAGGAAATCGAGCTGGCTAGAGGTACGGCGGTCGCGTTCAGCGCTCTCTATGATATAGGCCAGAAACGTGGAAAGGACCTGCGCCAACTCGGCGTCCTCGTCAGTGAAGTAGCTGTCCGGGTGTAAGTCGGACGGCTGCATGTTCGCGACCTTCCAGACGCCGAGCAGACCACTCTCGGAACGAATCCGGCAGCCTAGGAAGTTGCGTACCGGTTCAGCCGCGTCGCCCCATATCTTGTGGTTGTACTTGTTGCAGCACGTCGGGTGGTGTACCAATTCACCCCACGACTTGAAAGTGAGTACCCGGTGGTTCGGAATATCACCCGTCACGCCCTCACCAAGAGAGTACTCGGCCGATCCAAGCAGGGGTTCGTTCGGGCCCTCGGCGGCAACCAAGACGAGTCGCTTCTTTGAGTCATCCCACAGGTACAACGATCCGACTTCAGCTCTAAACGCTTGGGTTAGAGCCGTCGTGACGTTTTGTAGCGTCTCACGAATCGTACCTCTTGGCGCTGCGGCCGCCGCAGCCTGTTTCAACACATCCGTTATTTGGGATCTGGCGCGCAGCCGGACAAATCGCTCCACGATGCCAGCCGTTGAAGCGGCGAACGCCCCTAGAAGAGACGCGTCGACCGTCGAAAAGGTGCGTTTGCGACCGACGGCACCATCGCATCGGAGCGCCCCGACAATCGCTCCAGAACTCGCCATGAGCGGGACGGCTAGGACGGAGTCGCTAGCCATCCTGGAATCTGCCCCACTTGCCGATGAGTGCCCATGTGAAAAGTAGATGTGGCCTGCCCGCAGTTGCTTGCTGCACTGAAGAGCGTCGAATTCGTCGCTCCGATCCGGGCTTGAGACCAACCATGAGCCGGCGGACCCAGCGATTGCGCCGCTTGAGCACTCGAGACGAAACTCACTACGCCGTTCATCGAACACGTACAGCGACGCGTGCGTGCAGGACAGCGTCGAACGGATACTGGTGGCGATCCGATCGAACAGACTGCATACTCCTCGAGCAAGAGAGATGTTGCGCTCGACCATCGATCGAATGCGGTAAGTCTCCTTATAGAGGAGATAATCGACAGCCCGCGCAGTCGCCTCCGACACGAGATGAAAGTCCCAAGCCGGTTGATGGGTATGCGAGGTGTCAGTGCTAGGGATGTACAGATCGAGGACAAAGTGAACGAGCGTGGGATCCGACAGACTGAGAATCGGAATTGATAAGAGCCCCAAGGGGCTGGACTGAGGGGCGCGAGCGACTGACAAGCCAATCGCCTCAAGGGCGCACGCCGACACCGCCGCTTGCCAGGTCACATCGCATTCCACTAGCGCTCTCGCACAGAGCGCCTCAGAGCGGGGTATGCTTGGCGCCACACTATCGCGCAACGATCGGGGATAAGCGGATTCGACTACTAGACTCTTAGTGTACGGGTTGTTGTCAAGTAA
>JBFMFH010000104.1:0-6278 GCA_040752275.1 Acidobacteriota bacterium | reverse complement strand
TGGCGGCGTTGCTCCTCCCTCACATACCGGGAGTATGCTCAGTCGTCGCGCCTTGCCAGCCGGGCGCCGCGCTCCGGGACTTCTGCAAGGCATCACGGTTCCAGGGCACTAGCGGAACGCCAGGAGGGCGGCTGCACCAGTGGCCGCCTGAACGGCCAGGCCAACGGCCACAATCGGCCGGAACGGCCGGCGACCGATGGCGGCGGCCAGGGTGAACTTGAGCGCCGTGTTCGACAGGATGCCGACGGCAATCGCCAGTGCGGGCACGGCCGCCGCTCCCTCCGCGCCCGCCGTCTTCGCCATCGAGATCATCAGCGCATCGACGTCCGCAAGGCCGAGGATCGTTCCGGACACCACGAGTCCGACATCCCCCCAGATGCGCCGGACGATCCCGACACCGTAGAGCACGAGTTGGAAGAGGGCCGCCATCTCGAGGGCCGCGCGGATCTGGAGCGGGTTCCGGTGCGGCTGGATGTCGGGCTGCTCGGGCCGACGCCAGCGCAGGCCCACTAGTGTCACACCGGCACCCGCGGCGAAGGGCAGGAACAGCAGGGGCACCAGGGCGACCGCCAACGGCGGGTACAGGACGGCCGTGGCACCCAGCACACGCACGAACAGCATCGTGCACGCCGCAATGACCCCGAAAGCGAGCGCGCGGCCCGCGTCCTCGCCCTCGGCGCGGCTTGCCCGCGCAAAAGTCAGTGTCACGCTCGTCGACGAGATGAGGCCGCCGATCAGCCCGGCGATGAGGTAACCGTGCCTGGCGCCGACGAACAGTCGGGCCAGATACGCGGCAAAGCTCAGCCCCGAGAAGAACAGGACGAACACCCACAGTTCGCGCGGGCGTATCCCCCCGAGCGGCCCGAACGGCCCCTCCGGCAGCAGGGGCAGGATCACGATGGCCATGACCGCAAACCGGAAGCCGGCGCGCACAGCCGTGTCGTCCATCCGGTCCACGATCGCATGTACGCGCGTCTTCTCGGCCAGCAGGAGGACGGTGAGGGCGATGATGCCGCTTGCGAACGCCAGGTATCCCGTCCCGGCGAGGACGCCCGCGGCGAGCGTGACCAGCGCCGCGACCTCCGTGGTTCCATCGATGCTGCGCGGGGCGGCCGCGTAGTACCCGATCAGGACAATGCCGACGGCGCCCGCCAGAAGCGCCGCCGCCAGCCAGGTGGCGCCCGTGGCCCAGAGCCAGCCGCTCGCACCGGCGAGGCCGCCGAGCAGGGCGAAGGTCCGGACGCCGCCGAAGTGAGCGAGGGGCCCCGTCGCGTGGCCGGAGCGCTGGCGTTCGACTCCGACACCAGCGCCGCCGAGCGCGGCGATGAGCACGCCGACCGTACGAAACGCGGTGTCGTCCATCAGATCCGCCCCGGGGTCTTCAGGTCCGGCTCATCAGCCCGCCGATCGCATCAGGGTATGGGCCAGGACGGCCCACAACGCGTGGCCGAGGCGCGAGCGATCGTGGCGCGCGATGCCCCTGCGCCAGAACCGCCCCGAGATCACCCGTACCCTCGGTGGCAAGTCGCCAAGCGGGAGCAGGCTCTTCTCTTCCGCCGAGTAGCCTTCCATGACTTCACCAGACGGATGGCTCTCGTTGAAGACGACCGCATCGACATCGCGGCCGATGGCCGACTCGGTTCGCCGCACGGCTTCGGCCGCAGTGAAGCCCTGCATGCCCCGTCCTTCGGTGAGCAGGTTGGCCACCAGGATGACCGGGCCCTTCACCGCGGCGAGCGCGTCTCTCACGCCATCGACGGCGAAGATGGGCATCAGGCTCGTGAAGAAGCTCCCGGGGCCGATGACGACGGCGTCCAGTTCGCGGATCGCCGCATCCACGTTGCGGTGGATTCGCACGGCGGGCTCCAGCCAGATCTCCACGATCCGGTGGCCGTTGTCCATGTGGGCGTCGACATTGACCTCGCCGCGCGCCGTCGAGCCGTCGTCGTAGTGCGCGCACAGGGTGGCGGCGTCGATGCTGACGGGCCACACGCGGCCCTTGCAGCCCAGCAACTCTCGCAGGCCCTCGACGGCGGTCAGGAAGTTGCCGCTGTACCGTTCCATCATCGACAGGAGCAGGTTTCCACCCGTGTGGCCGGACAGCCGGGAGTCGCTCAGCGTCGGCAACCTCGCCAAGAGCAGGCGTCTGGCTTCGGCTTCGTTCCGGGCCAGCGCCAGCGCGCATCGGAGGACGTCACCGGGAGGCAGCACGCCCAATTCGTCACGCAACTGGCCTGAACTGCCGCCGCTGTCGAACATGGTGACGATGGCGTGGAGATCGACCCAGGGGTTCGATTTGAGCCCTCCGAGCACGCTCGGGAGGCCCGTGCCGCCGCCAAAACACCCGACGTTCATCGTGCGCAACAACATCGGCCCTGATTGTATCAGTCGATCCGGCTGCCGCGGCAGGTCCCGAGCGTCTGTATCGCGAGGGTGACAAGGAGGGGGCTTCCCCCGATAGAATTGTCGGCGCATCGGAGGTGAGGATGCGGCTGTGGCCTGGACGGCCCCTGCCCCGCGGCGCAACGTGGGACGGCCTGGGGGTGAACTTCGCGATCTTCTCGGAGCACGCGACCGGTGTGGATCTGTGCCTGTTCGACTCCCCCGACGCCCGGCGCGAGTCGGTTCGCGTGCCACTGCCCGAGTGTACGGGGTACATCTGGCACGGGTACGCGCCGGGGCTCCGGCCGGGGCAGTTGTACGGGTATCGCGTCCACGGGCCCTACGATCCTCCGCGCGGCCATCGTTTCAACGCCTCGAAGGTGCTGCTGGACCCGTACGCCAAGGCGATCGCCCGGCCGTTGACGTGGGACGACACCATCTTCGGGTACTGCGTCGGAGATCCGGGTGGGGATGGGGTCCGCGACGACCGGGACAACGCCGCGGTCGCGCCCCTGGCGGCCGTCATCGATCCGGCCTTCACCTGGGGTGACGATCGGTCGCCCCGAACGCCCTGGCATCGAACCATCATCTATGAGGCCCACGTCAAGGGCTTCTCGCGGCTGAACCCCGACGTACCCGCCGCACAGCGGGGGACCTACCTCGGCATCTGCTCCGACGCCGCCATCCGCCACTTCACGCGATTGGGCGTGACCGCCGTCGAGTTGATGCCGGTCCACCAGCACGCCGACGACCGTCACCTGGTCGCCCGCGGGCTGACGAACTACTGGGGCTACAACTCCCTGGCCTACTTCGCGCCCGACGGCCGCTATGCGAGCGGCCCCGGCCGGATGGCGGCGGTGCGCGAGTTCAAGATGATGGTGCGCGCGCTCCATGAAGCGGGTCTCGAGGTCATTCTCGATGTGGTGTACAACCACACGGCCGAGGGCGGCCACCTCGGCCCCACTCTGTCGCTGCGCGGGATCGACAACGCCTCGTACTACCGCCTGCTCCCCGGCAACCCGGCGCGCTACCAGGACTTCACCGGCTGTGGCAACACGCTCAACATGCAGCACCCGCGGGTCCTCCAGCTCATCATGGACAGCCTGAGGTACTGGGTGCTCGACATGCATGTCGACGGCTTCCGCTTCGACTTGGCCAGTGCGCTGGCGCGGGAACTGTTCGAGGTCGACAAGCTCAGCGCGTTCTTCGACATCATCCAGCAGGATCCGGTGCTCTCCCAGGTGAAGCTGATTGCCGAACCCTGGGACCTGGGCGAAGGCGGCTACCAGGTGGGCAACTTCCCACCCGGATGGGCCGAATGGAACGGCCGCTACCGCGACGCGGTCCGCCGGTTCTGGCGGGGCGACGGCGGACAGGTGTCGGAGCTGGCCACACGGCTGACCGGCAGCAGTGATCTCTACGAACGGGACGGACGGCGGCCGGATGCCAGCATCAACTTCGTGACGTCTCACGACGGCTTCACGTTGCAGGATCTGGTCAGCTACAGCTCGAGGCACAACGAGGCCAACGGCGAGGAGAACCGGGACGGCGAGGCGCACAATCTCAGCTTCAACTATGGCGTGGAAGGACCGACGGGGGACGAAGCCATCGGCGCGCTGCGCGCGCGGCAGGTGCGGAACTTCCTCGCTACGCTCTTCGTGTCGCAGGGCGTGCCCATGCTGGTCGCCGGCGACGAGATGGGTCGCACCCAAGGGGGCAACAACAACGCCTACTGCCAGGACAACGAGACGAGCTGGCTCGACTGGTCGCTGGATGACCGTCGCCGCGGCCTGCTGGCGTTCACCGAGCGGCTCATCCGGTTCCGCGCCGACCATCCCGTCCTGCGCCGGCGCACCTTCTTCCAGGGGCGGAAGCTGCGCGGCAATGGCGTGTCGGACATCCACTGGTTCGAGGCCGGCGGCCGCGAGATGACAGACGCCGACTGGACGGCTCCCAGCGTGCGCGCGCTGGGGGTGATGCTGGTTGGCGATCAGATCGCCGAACTGGATGAGCGCGGCGAGCCCATTCGCGACGACACGCTGCTCGTCCTGCTCAACACCAACGAATCACCGGTGCGATTCACGCTGCCGACGACCACGGACGACACGCGATGGGAGCGGGTCTTCGACACGGCCGACGGCGGTGAGCCCGGGCTGCTCGACTTGGGTGCGGCAGCCTACGAACTGGCGGGACGGGCGCTAGCCGTGCTGCGTCTGGTACGGTGAACACGCTGGCCGCGTGCGAGGCGGCCCTCACACTCGCGGCCGATGTCCTCCGCCATCCGTGCGACAACGTCCTCGACGGCCCGGGCGACCTCCGGCGACAGGACGATCCCCTCGCCGAACGCCCGCCCCTCGACCCCGTAGATCACGAGACGCTCCGGCAAGGCCCCGATGGCGGCGGCGAGGTCAATCGCCTCACCCAGCCCGATCTGATGCGATGTGCCGCGGAAGATCCGCGGCGGCTGACGCGGCCGGCTGCCGGTGTCTGCTGCCAGGGGGCCTGTCACCTCGAACCGGTGGATGGTCCCCGGATCGGCGCCCGACGACACGGCATCGACGACAATGGCGAAACCGGCGCCCTGCCACGCGGCCATCAGGCCGGTGCCCTCTCCGCTTCTTTCGAGGACGGTCACACCAGCGGGCGCCTGGTGCCGGAGCCGCCGGGCGGCCGCGATGCCCGCGCCATCGTCCTGACGGAACTCGTTGCCGATGCCGATGACGAGCCGTTGAACCGGGATTCGGGCCGCCATCACTCCCCTGCCTCCGCCCGACGCCTGACGTCCGTCGTGGCGCCCCACGCGGTCGCGCCCTGCCGGAGCCGGTCGCCTACGTCTCTTCGATCTTCAGCTTCAGGAAGTGCGTCGCGCACGAGATGCACGGGTCGTAGTTGCGCACGACCTGCTCGCACAGCCAGGTCAGCTGGTCGTGCGGCATGTCGATCCTCGGGCTGACGAACACCCGGAGGTCCGCCTCCATCATCTTCTGGTTCTGGGATGTCGGAGGCACGATCTTGGCGTCGAGTACGTGCCCCTGCGAGTCCATGCGGTACCGATGGTAGAGGAACCCGCGCGGCGCTTCCGTGCACGCATAGCCGACGCCCGGGATCGGCTTGAACTCCACCACGGGCCGGCCGGCAGGCCGTTCGTACTGCCCGATGATTCGCAGCGCCTCGTCGCACGCGTACACCGTCTCGACGGCACGAACGATGATGCTCTTGAACGGATTGCGGCACACCGGCCCCAGCCCGGCTTCGTGCGCGGCCTCCCGGGCCAGCGGCGGCAGCATGTCGTAGTTCAGGTTGTAGCGCGCCAGCGGACCGACCAGATACGGTCCCTTGCCGGCGTGCACCGATTGCAGCGCAGTCGAGTACGCGACGTGCCGCTCCTCGAAGTGCAGGTCGTACTCCAGCGCGCTGATGTCCAGTCCGCGGTTCGACACGAGTCGGCCCTCGTTGAACGGGTACTCGCTCGCGTGGCGCAGCGAGACGAACTCGTAGTCCTGCTCGAATTCCGGGAAGGGTAGGGTGGCCGTGAACCGGACGGCGTCGAGGGCCGCGTCCCTCGCCCACTTCAGCTGTTCCGCGATTGGCGCGAGCTCGGCTCTCGTCGGCACCTTGTAGAATCCGCCCACGCGCACGCTGATCGGGTGAATCTCGCGGCCGCCGAGCAGTGTCACCAGCTCGTTGCCGATCTTCTTGAGCTTCAGCGCCTGCTGGACCAGCGGCCCGTGGTCCTTCGCCATGCGAATCGCGTCCTGGTAGCCGAGGAAGTCCGGCGCGTGCAGGAAGAACACGTGGAGGACGTGGCTCTGAATCCACTCGCCGCAGTACAGCAGGCGCCGCAGCTCGCGCAACTGGCCTGGGACGCCAATCTTGAACGCGTCCTCCATCGCGTG
>JBFMFH010000103.1:0-7981 GCA_040752275.1 Acidobacteriota bacterium | reverse complement strand
TGCGGCAGCGTGACGTCTACACGGAACTCATCGTGTTCCCCGACGACACGCACGAATCGATGCTACACAGCCGGTGGATGTACACGCTGGACCGGATGGAGCTGTTTCTGAGGAAGTTCCTCGACCCCGCTCGGAGGTGAGATCCCAGGCTGTGGCAGAGTGCGGAACCGGGGCTCCGCGAGCATCGACACGAATCTCTTCTTCAGCAAGTTCGTGGGCATGACCGCCCAGGTCGTGCAGAGCTGGGGTTTGTTCGGGCACGGGACCGAAGCGTTCTTCGTCCGTCCGTCGTACGACTCGCCGACGGGCCACTTCCATGTGCGCTACACGCACCTCGGCAATCGGCTTCGCGACAACCTGAACGTCATCGGCCGCATTCCCGATGACGACCGCCGGGAGCTCGATTCCGCACTCGAGAAGACCTGGCACATCGCGACGGGACCCTTCGAACAGATCGAGTCCGGGTCCAACTACAACATCTACTGGAGCCAGACCGGCACGCTGCGCAACTGGCAGATCGACGAGTCCATCGACGTGCAGTTCCGCAACCGGCTCAGCGCCGCGGTCGGGTTCTCCGAGCAGTTTATCCGGTTCGAGAAGGACTTCCGCAACCGCCGGATCGAATGGGAGGTTGGCTACAACACGCGCGAGTACAACTCCGTGCGTCTCGGGGTCGAGTTCGGCCGGAACTACGACGCCGACTTCCAGCTCTGGTCGGCCTCGGCCCGCCGGAGGCTCACCGATCAGCTGTCGGCGGAATACTCCCTGGAGCGGCTCTGGCAATCGCCCGATCCCGAGGGCGAGAGCACCTGGATCCACGTCATCCGGGCGAATCAGTATTTCACCAAGGACCTCTTCCTGCGCGTCTTCTACCAGATCAACACGGCCATCGATCGCCGGAACCTCCAGACGGCGTTCGTCTGGCGGTACCTGCCGCCGTTCGGCACGATCCAAGTGGTCTTCCAGCGAGGGACTGCGGCGTTTGGCGAGCGATCCGACCAGGGCAACACGCTCTTCCTCAAGGCCACCACTGTGTTCTGATCTCATGCGCGGTCGGCAAGGTCTTCTCCCTGAGATCCTGCAAGCGTCGGTCGGGTGGCGTGGGCCGAGCAGTGCGCCGACGGCCGCGGCTGGCCGCACTGGGCCACCGCAAGGCCCGCTGGGATTCATGGTCAATCGGGAAGTGTATCGTCAGACTCGGCTCGGCAGCGTCACGACGAATGATGCTCCACGGCTGGGGTTGTTTTCGAGGGCGATGGTCCCACCGTGAGCCTCGACGATCCGCTTCGAGATGCTGAGACCCAGACCGTAGCCGCCCGTCTTCTTGGACCGCGACCGATCCACACGGAAGAACGGTTCGAAGAGGTTCGGCATCTCGTGTTCGGGAATCCCCGGACCGTCGTCGGTGACGCGAATCACCACGTGCTCCCCGTTCTGAACGGCTGAGAGCTCGATGGCACCACTGTCGGGCAGCGAGTACTTGATCGCGTTCTCGAGGAGATTCCGCAGGACCGTACGGATCGCCTCAGCATCCACGTCCGCAGGAATCTCGGTAAACGGGCAGTGCAGCCGGATTCCGGGAGGGCTCTGCTGGAGGCTCTCGCTCACCTCACGCAGGAGGGGGACCAGATCCTGACGGACGAGGCTCACGGCACGGTCTCCGCGAAGCCTCTCCAGCTCGAGCAGCCCGGCGATCATGCGTTCCATCTCAGCAACGTCCGCGACCATCCCGCGTCGCTTTCCGCTGTCGACCAGTTCAAGCGCGACCTTCATGCGCGTCAACGGTGAACGAAGCTCGTGACTGACGTCGAGCAGGAGCTGGTCCCGGGCGTTGATCATGTCCCGAACCCGACCGACCATTCGATTGAACGCCTCGGTGAGCCTGCCGAACTCATCGCGGGTCAGGTTGGGCAGCGCCACATCGAGGTCGCCCTCGCCCAGTCGGGCCACAGCAGCACCGAGGTCCCGCAATGGCCGCAACAGGCCCTTCAACACCTTGTGGGCGGCGAACACGACTGCAACCATGACCAGCAGAAGCCCGGCCAGCAGCGTGGCGTGGGCGTTCAACACGTCCCGCGGGAGGTTCCAGGCGAACAGGTAGGTACCCCCGTCCGTTCCCGCAACGATGTAGTAATGACGTCCATGCAGGACACGAGGCCACCCTGGCACCCGGCGCTGCCGGACTTCGTCGATCGACGGCAGATCGCTGGTCGTCGCCCAACTGCGGCCCAGGCCCTCGTATCTGACCTGGAGCCCAACGCGCCCCCCCAGATGTCTGGCGGCGTCGGCATCCGGGGAGGCGGCCGCGATTGCACGGGCCTGGTCTTCGAGGACGCGGTCGATCGAGCCGCTGACGGCGGGACTCACGATGAGCCAGAAGAAGCCTGCCACCAGAAGCAGGAGACTGGTGGCCATCGTCACCATGACCGCGACGAGCTTGGCAAACACCGACCCGTGGATGCCCGCCGTAGGCGCGCGAGCCTGCCTTGGCAGACCAAGGGGATGGACGCGGGCGGGTGGTAACGACCGCCGCTCAGTCACGCCCGTCTCCCGTGAAGCTGTAGCCGACCCCGCGGACGGTGCGGATGAAGGTCGACCGTTTCGCGTCATCACCGAGCTTCTGGCGCACCCGGCTGACAAGCACGTCTACGGAGCGGTCGTACGCTTCCCAGTCGATGCCCCGCATCGCTTCGATGATGCGGTCCCGGCCGAGGACACGTCCGCGGTTCTTCACCAGAAGGCCGAGGAGTTCGAACTCGGCGGCGGTCAGCGAGAGCGCCCTGCCGTTCAGCACGACGGAGCGGGTCATCCAGTTCACCTCCAACGTGCCAACCCGCATGGATTCCTCGCCATCGCTCGCGCCCCGGCGCAACACCGCCTGCATCCGCGCCACCAGTTCACGCGGCTCGAACGGCTTCGGCAGGTAGTCATCCGCCCCCAGTTCCAGCCCCAGGATCCGGTCGGCCACATCGCCACGAGCGGTGAGCATGATGATCGGGATGCGGCTGCTCTCGCGGACCTTGCGGCACAGGGTCAGGCCATCGATCTGCGGGAGCATCACATCGAGCACCAGTAGGTCGGGGGGCTCGGCCCTGAGCAGGCGGAGCCCGTCCTGGGGATGCGTGGCGGTGCGGACGGCGAAGCCGAAGCGGCCGAGGTACTCGGTCAGGAGGGCATTCAGCCGTTCGTCGTCATCGATGATCAGGATGCGAATGCCGGCGGGAGACCGGTTGGTGGTGTTGTCCATCACGTCCTCAGGAGGGCCCGAATGGGCGGGATCCGGGCAGCGCCGAGGGCCGGCAGGGCTCCGAACCCGAGGCCGATGATGATAGCCATCCCAAGCGAGGCCAGGATCGCGTCAACGGGGATGCCCAGCATCCACGTAGTCCCGAACGCCGCCGCGGCTCCGGCCGCAGCCCCCAGCAGGATCCCACCAGTCCAGCCAGCCAGCGCGAGCGCTGTGGCCTCGACGAGGAACTGGATCAGGATGTCCCGGGGCTGCGCACCGACGGCCATGCGCAGTCCGATTTCGCTCGTGCGCTCGCGGACCGAGAGCAGCATCAGCGCCAGGATACCGATGCCGCCCACCAGGAGCGCAATCGCCGCGAGCACCGTGGCCACGCGGCTCAGCGATTCGGTCATTTCCTGCTGGATGCTCCTGGTCTTCGCCGTGTTCTGGATCGCGAAGTCACCGGATCCGCCATCAAGGCCGCGCCGATGGCGTGCGCGCAGGACTCCCTGGATCTCAGACTCGGCGTCGTTCATCCGCGCGGGCTCCCTCACGCTGACGTAGATCGTCGTGAGCCACGTCGAGTTGAACACGCGGCGTCCGGCCGTCCGGAACGGGAGCAGGACCTGGTTGTCTTGGTCGGCCCCATCAGCCGTGGTGCCCTTCGCCTGCAGGATGCCAACGACCTGGAAGGGCACGCCGCCGATCCGAACCTCCCGGCCAACCGGGTCCTCGTTCTCGAACAACGTGTCATGCACGCGGGCGCCAAGGATCGCAACGCGACGCGCCTCGCGGTTGTCTTCCTGGTCGAAGAAACGTCCCGCCACAACCCGGAAGTTGAGGACCGACGGAAAGGCCGGCGTAGTGCCACGCACGGTCGTCTTCATGGCGACGGTGCCCGCTTTCACTGTCGCGACGCCTTCGACTCCTGGCGCGGCCTGGGCCACGAGCGGGAGTGCCGCGATCGCTTCGTAGTCCTCGAAACGGAGCGTCCGGGCGAGACCGTTGACGGATTGCCGTGCCACGAGCCGCTTCACGGGCAGGGGCTTGACGATGAGCAGGTTGGTGCCCATGCTCTCGATGGTGCGGGCCATCTCCTGCTGCGCTCCCCGGCCGACGGCGCTGGACAGGATGATGGCGGCGACCCCGACTCCGACCCCGGACAGCGCCAGAACGGTACGGTCCTTGTGCGTGACGAGCGGCCGGAGCGACGATCGCAGGCGCCTGCGCAGTTTCATCGAAGCGCATCGGCAGGCAGCAGCCTGGCGGCCCGGATCGCGGGTACGACCCCCGCCAGCAGTCCCGTCACCGTGGACATCAACAGCCCCAGCAGCACGGCGCTCCAGGAAAACACCTCGCCGAGCTCCAGGCGGGTCGCGACGAACTGGCCAGCCCCCAGGCCGAGCAGGATGCCGCCCGCGCCGCCGCCGAGCACGGTCACCGCCGTCTCGATGAGAAACTGCAACCGGATCTGTGCCGGCTGCGCGCCGACGGCACGGCGAAGACCGATCTCACCGATTCTGGCATTGACCGAGGCCAGCATCAGCGTGGCAGCCACGATACCACCGACAACCAGCACAATCGAGGCAGCCAGCGGCAGGTAGAGGAAGAGCACCCGCTGCGCCGTGCCTACCACGCGCTGCACGTCCACCGGGGTGAGCAGGTTGAAGTCGTCCGGCTGGCCGTCCGCGATGGCATGTCGCTCGCGCAGTAGCCGCGTGATGGCCCGGGCCGTCTCCTCTATGCTCGAGGCGTCGCCCACGACCAGCTTGGCTCCACCGATCGAATCGACATTGGCGACCCGCCGCATGAGGGTCGAGATGGGCACTACGATCTCGTTGTCCCGGTCCATGCCGTGGAGGTCGGTGCCGAAGCGCTCGAGAACGCCGGCAACCTTGAAGGACACCGATTCGATGAAGATCTCGCCGCCCAGCGGATCCTCGGTTCCGAAGAGGTCTCTGGCCACGGTCTCACCGATCAGCGCCACCCGCTCCAAGCGCTTGACGGCCAACGCGTCGAAATACCCGCCCCGCGAGACGCTTCGCGCCCGAATCTGCTCGGACCGTTCGGAGTGGCCCAGCACGCGAACCGTCGATGCCACATTGCCTCGTCGCGCCGACGCCGTCATGGTTCGCTGCGGGTCCCAGGCCTCGATCTCCGGCAATGCCTCGGCCAGGGCTTCCACGTCGTCCAGGGTCAGCCGCGCTCCACCAGCGCGGGGACCTCCCATCATCTGATGACCGCCGGCGCCCAGCATGATCCCCGACTCGCCGAAGATCTGGCGGATCGTCGTGAGCATCTTGCCCGCAACGCCCTCCCCGACAGAGATGACGAACGTCAGCGCCGCCACTCCGACCAGGCTGCCGATCATCATGAAGAAGCTGCGGAGCCTGTAGCGGGCGAGCGCGCGAACGCTGTGGCCGACGAGACGTGCGGTGTTCATCGTACCACCTCGACCACGCCCTTCGGCTCACTGGCGGGGTCGTCAGCGACCACGCGGCCGCCGTCGAGTCGCACGACCCGGCGGGCGCGCGCGGCGACCGCAGGGTCGTGGGTGACGAGGACGATCGTCCGGCCAGACCGGTGGAGGTCGCCGAAGATTGCCATCACCTCACCGGCGGATCGGGCGTCGAGGTTGCCCGTCGGCTCGTCTGCGAGCAGCAGGTCAGGCTCGTTGACGAGCGCCCGTGCGATCGCCACGCGCTGCTGCTCGCCACCCGAGAGTTCCGATGGCGTGTGGTGCAGGCGGTCGCCGAGGCCGACCGCCCCGAGTGCCTGCTCGCCCAGGCCCTTGATCGAGACGCGCTCGGAGTAGAGGAGCGGCAGCTCGACATTCTCCAGCGCGCTCGTCCTCGGAAGCAGGTGAAACGCCTGGAAGATGAAGCCGACGCTCTTGTTGCGAAATCGGGCCTGTGCCGCGATGCCCAGGCCGGACACGTCCTTCCCAGCGAAGAGGTAGCGGCCTGACGTCGGCGCGTCCAGCAGGCCGAGGATGTTCATGAGCGTCGACTTGCCCGATCCCGAGGCACCCACAACGGCGAGGAACTCGCCGCCTTCGATGCGCAACGAGACGTCGGCCAGCGCGTGGACCGGCTCGCCGGTCGGCCGGGTGTACGTCCTACTGATTGCCTGGAGTTCGAGCATCGAGCACCCCGCTTTCCACGCCGCCGATCAAGACCTCGTCACCTTCTTGCAGACCATCGACAACCTCCCAGTGGCTTTCATCCCGGCTGCCCGTGGTCACCGACTGCCGTGTGACCGCGCCGCCGCGTCGACGCAGAACGAAGGTTCGTTCGCCCTCCTTGCGAACCGCCCGGATGGGCACTGCCAGCACCTGCTCGCGCGTCTCGATCGCGATGCGAACCGTGGCCGTCATTTCCGGACGAAGCGTACGGCCGCGCCGTGGCTCGAAGCGTACAACGGTCACGTAGTTGACGACGTTGTCGCGAATCTCCGCTTTCGGGTACACAGCCGTGACGCTCCCGTCGAGTTCCTCGTCGCCGTAGGTATCGACAGTGAATCGGGCCCTCTGGCCATTCTGAATCCGCCCGATGTCGGTCTCATCGACGTACGCCCAGACCTCCAGGCGTGAGAGATCGAGAAGCGTCACGAACGTCGGGGCGGCAAGACTGGCCGCCACGGTCTCACCTTCCTCGGTCGAGACCGACGCCACGACGCCCGAGATAGGGGCGACAATCCGCGTATAGCCGACCTGCGTCGTCGCATAGGTGAGGGCAGCTCGGGCGCCTGTGAGCTGCTGTGTTGCCACCTCGACCGCACGTCTGGCGACGTCGAGGTCGCTTGGCGGCAGGAGGCCGGCTTCGCTGAGTTCGCGTCTCCGCTGGAGGTCGGCTCGGGCGTAGGTCAGGTTCACATCGGCCAGTTGCAGCGCGGCGGCGGCTTCGTCGCACCGGGCGACCAGGTCGCGGTCGTCCAGCTCGGCGAGCAACTGCCCTTTCTCGACCCGATCGCCGATGCGGACGTAGAGACGCCTAACTTCGCCGGAGACGCGGGACCCCACGTTCACGTCGGCGCCAACGCGTGGCTTGATGATCCCGGTCGCTTTGACGATGGTCGCGATGTCTCGCCGCGTCACGCGCACCACATCGGCTCCGTCCAAGCCGCCCGGTGGTCGGGTCCACGTGGCTCGATTCCAGAGGAATGCAATGGCACCCATCACCACCAGCCCGATCACCACGAACGTCGTCTTCTTCAAATCACTCCTCTCCTGTTGCCCGGGCCGGAGGCCCCGGCACTTCGGAGGCACCCGCCCGTCGCAGTCCCACGAATCCGCACGACTCAACGGCTTTGGCGGCGGTTGATCGACGTCACGTCACAAGTGTTGGCGGTGAACGTTGCAGGATTGTTGCTGGACTGTAACGAAGCGTACGGGCGGCTGGTGACTCCGGGAGTGACTATCGTCATCCCGCGTCGGCCGGCAGGGATGTCGAGAAAACCGTTGCGCTCCGGGCAGGCTCCACGACCGTGCCGGTCCGGTCCTCACCAGTTCGTCGCGCGCCTGTTCGCACCGGCGGTCGGCCGCGCCGTCCGGGCCTCGGCGAGCGAGTGGAACTTGAACACACCCCACGGACAGTGTTCTTGAGAGAGCGCCCAGGAGCGGGCGGGTGGGCATCTGGGGCCTGTCGTACGGCGGCCTGCTCACCGCGCAGGCGCTCGCGCGCAACTCGGATGTCTTCAAAGCCGGTGTGGATCTCGCGGGGGTGCACCTGCGTGGCAGCGCCTACGACCCTG
>JBFMFH010000102.1:0-4652 GCA_040752275.1 Acidobacteriota bacterium | reverse complement strand
CGAAGAAGGGGCCGGACGGCGTGCTCGGCATCACGATGCCGATGGGCGACAAGAAGCTGCCCGGGATTGCGGCCGAGGATATCGGCCGCTGCGCGTTCGGCGTGTTCAAGCAAGGCGCGGCGATGGCCGGCAGAGCGGTCGGGGTGGCGGGCGAGCATCTGACCGGCGAGCAGATGGCCGCGGCGCTCTCCAAGGCGATGGGCCAGCCGGTTCGCTACAACGACGTGCCGCCCGAAGTGTACCGCGGCTTTGGCTTCCCTGGGGCCGACGATCTGGGCAACATGTTCCAGTTCAAGCGTGATTTCGAAGCGCACTTCTGCGGGGCGCGCAGCCTCGAGACGTCGCGGGCGCTGAACCCGTCTCTCCAGAGCTTCGAAGCGTGGCTCAGCCGGAACGCCAGCCGGATTCCGGTCGAGTAGCCGCAGGCGCCGGCGGGGCCTGCCGGCGGTCGGAGGCCCCAGGCCCGCCGGCTTGGGGGCGACGCGGATTCGACGCAGGGCTGCTCGAGCGTGAGGTCCGCCACCAGGCAGTGCCCGGCGGCTCGCCCGTTGACGATGTGGCTACATGTAGCTATACTCACGAAATGGAAGCTGGCATCCGGGATCTCAAGAACAACCTCAGCAGCTACCTCCGGCGAGTCGGAGCGGGAGATCGTGTCGCTGTCACCGCTCACGGTCGCGTCGTCGCGGAACTCGTGCCTGTGGCGGTCTCCCCCGGTGGTGACTCACGAAACCGGCTCGCGGACCTCGCAGCGACCGGCGTGATCCGACCGGCCGTCGAAACGGGCGATCCTCTCGAGGGATGGCCTGACATTCGTCTGCCGAGGGGAACCGCCGCACAACTGGTGGACGCTGACCGTGGCGAAGTCTAGGACAAGCGCTGTTCGTCCGGCGCGTCGTCTACCCCGCGCGCCTCGTCGCCCGCCGAGAACAACGTCTGCCGAGTCAAGGGTGATCCGTTACATCGAATCGAGTGCGCTCGTGGCGGCCCTGCTCGAAGGCGACGACGCCGCGCGCACGGCCCTGCGTGCGCCGGGTCGGCGCCTCACTTCCAGCCTCACTATCGCTGAGGCAGCGCGGGCAGTCGCCCGGGCGCGCGTCGATGGACGGCTGACCGCAGCGCAAGAACGGGGGGCCATTGCGGCCCTGCGGGTGTTCTCCCGGCGCTGCGATCTCGTCCAGGTCACTGACGGCATTCTGGCCCGCGTTGGCCGACCGTTTCCGGTCGAGCCCATTCGTACGTTGGACGGCGTCCACCTCGCCACGGCGGAGGCGCTAGGCGAGCCTCCGCAGCTGGTGACGATCGTGACGCGTGACCGGCGCGTGCGCGACAACGCACAGGTGATGGGCTACGTCGTCGCATAGGTTCGCCGGGCTTCAGCGCTCTCCAGAATCGACCCGCCTTTGCTCTCCAGAATTGGCCCACCCAGATCTGTGTTCGACCGGGCGAGCATCTGCGGATGCCTGGGAAGCGTCCCTGCTGTAGCGCGGAAGGAGTGTGGCCTGAGCGGCACGGACTTTCACCCTCTGCGGGCCTCGCCCTTTGGACATCGGCCTCGGGGCCGGTGGACGTTGGCTTGTGTGAGACCGCCGATCTTGAGGAGGAGACGATGAGCGACGCGCACCGCAGGCGGAGCGTCGCCAGATCGTCCGAGATGCTCGTGCTGCGCGACAGCCTGGGCATGGGAAGGCGCCGCAAGACCCGCAGTCGGGACCCGGAGAAGCGGGCGCTGTTGCTGGACCTGGCGCTGAGAAAGATCGAGAAGGCCGAACGCGACAACTTCACGATCGTCGGCGTCCGCGGGCGACGCGTCCGGGTGGGCTGAGCGCGCGGGCATTCTTGGGATTCTGGAGCCGGCGGTCGGACTTGAACCGACGACCTGCTGATTGCGAACTTCGGAAAACAACATTCCGAGTCAGAGCGCGTCAGGTCGCGTCAAACCAGGCCGTATTCGTCCAGGACGAACTCCGGTACGGCATGCGGAGGAGCCAGCGCAGGGCGTAGGCCGAGCTTGACGCGTGGTAGCAAAATGCTACCATTGGACGTATGAGCCAGCCGGTCAAACTGTCGGACGCCCTCGTGCTCGACGCCCGGATGGTCGGCGACGTCGCGGAGCGGTCCATCGCCGGCCAGATCGAGTTCTGGGCCAACCTCGGCCGCGCGATTGAGCCCGTGCTCGACGGCGCGCGGGCCCTCGCCCTGGCCCGCGCGGGCCGCGCGCGACCGCTCTCGGCGTCTCTGGCCGAGGTCGATTCGGCGGCGGGACGCCGACGTGTGGCGGATTTCCTGGCGTCCATCCCCTTCCCGCACTACGAACCCGTGCCCCGCCGGCCGGGTGTGCTCGTGCGCATCGATGCGGACGGACGCCGGACGCTGGGCCGCTTCGCCCAGCGGCAGTTCGTTCCCTTGCCCCGCGGCGCCAAGTGAACCACATCGATCGGCGGCCGCTCATCGTCGCCGTGGCCGGTCCGAACGGCGCCGGCAAGTCGACGTTCTATCACGCGCACCTCCGTCGGACGGGACTCCGCCTCCTCAATGCCGACGTGCTGGCCAAGGAGATGGGCCTTCCCGCCGAGGAGGCGATGGGCGTGACGACGCGGTTGCGAGAGGCGCTCGTGCGGGCGCGCGAGAGCTTCGTGCTCGAAACGGTGTTCTCGGATCCTGTCGGGGACAAGTTGGCGTTTCTCCGGGATGCGGCAGCGTCCGGCTACACCGTGGTGCTATGCTTCATCGGCATCGACGGGCCCGACACCTGCGAGGAGCGGGTGGCCATGCGCGTGTCTCAGGGCGGGCACGACGTGCCGCCCGATCGGCTGGTGTTTCGATTCCCGCGAACGCTCGACAACCTGCGCGCGGCCATCACCGATCTCCCGCACGTCTGGGTGTTCGACAACCAGGATCTCGCCCGGCCGTTCCGCAAGCTCGCCGTCTACCAGGCTGGCAGGAAGGTCTTCCTGGCTCGCCGGCTCCCGCCGTGGTTCACCCGCATCGTGGCGTCCCTGCCGGATCGGAAGCGGCCCCGGTCTGCGTGAGGACCAACGTAAAATCCCCTCACTGTGAGACGAACGCTGCCATTGGCCTGCCTGTCGGTGTGGGTCCTGTCCGGCTGTCTGTTCCTCGGCGCTGCCCAGGAGGCACTGGCGCAGCCTCCGCTGTTTACCGATGCGCTGCCGAAGGAAGAGTTCGCGGCCCGGCGCGCCAAGGTGCTGTCGCAGATTGGCGATGCCGTCGTCGTGCTGCAGGGCGCGGCCGAGACCCCGTCGTACATCAAGTTCCGCCAGAGCAATCAGTTCTTCTATCTGACCGGCGTCGAAGTGCCGCGCGCCATCCTCATGATGGACGGGCGCACGCGAACCTCGACGCTGTTCCTGGCGCCGCGCGACGAGCGGCGGGAGAGGTCGGAAGGCCCCGTGCTCGTGCCCGGTGACGAAGCCGTTCGGCTGACGGGCATCGAGCAGGTGCGGGCGCGGGCCGAGTTCGACACCGTCGCGTCGACGCTGGCGGGCCGGGCCGTCTACACGACGTTCCGCGACGAGACCCGAGGCGCGGGCACGCCCGGGCAGGCGGCGGCGCACCGGGCGGCGAGCGATGCCGATCCGTGGGACCGTCGGCCGTCGCGCGAGGCCTGGTTCCGGCAGGCGCTGTCGTTGAAGGCGCCGGGCATCGAGTTCAGGGATCTCGATCCCCTGCTGGATGCGATGCGGATGATCAAGAGCCCCCGCGAGATTGTGCTCATTCGCGAGGCGACGCGGATTGCCGGAGAAGCGCTGATGGAGGCGATGCGTTCGGCCGAGCCCGGCATGTACGAGTACGAGATCGAGGCCGTGGCCGACTACGTCTTCAATCGGAACAACGCGCAGGGCATCGCCTACTTCGCGCTCGTCGCGTCCGGCCAGAACGCCTCGTGGCCCCACTACCACGCCGGGCAGGCGCGAACCCAGGACGGCCAGCTCGTGCTGATCGACTACGGGCCCGACTGCAAGTACTACACGGCCGACGTGACGAGGCAGTTTCCGGTCAACGGCCGCTTCACGGACGACCAGCGCGAGCTGTACGGCACTTACGTGAAGCTGTATGACGCCATCATGACCTCGGTCCGTCCTGGAAGGCTGGTCGAGATCCGGAAGGAGATTGTCGGCAAGATGGACGCGATCCTGGCGGCGTCCCAGTTCGTGAACCCCAAGAACCGTGAGGCGGCCACCCGGTTCGTCGAATCGTTCCGCGCCAGGCCCACCGGCTCGCTCGGGCACATGGTGGGCATGGAGGTGCACGACGCCGTCGTGCCCCACGACGAACTCGTGCCAGGGATGGTGTTCACCATCGAGCCGGCGATGACCATTCCCGACGAGCGCGTCTACATCCGCGCCGAAGACATGTTGCTTTTGACCGAGACCGGGTACGAGAATCTGTCCGCCTTCGCGCCCATCGACATCGCTGGAATCGAGAAGCTGATGGCCGAGCCTGGCCTGGCTCAGTACGCCGGCCGCCAGGGGGCTGCGTCCGGGCGGCGGTAGCGCGGGGCGTCAGGACACGCGCCGCTGGATGTCGCTCGACGACAATCGTATGCCGACGCTGCAGGGCAAGTACAAGGTGCCGCACTTCGACGCGAAGGGGGAGTCGGACCGCTACTTCACCGAGTCCGGCGTGCCGGC